>CAJQPN010000016.1 GCA_905480195.1 uncultured Acidimicrobiales bacterium | reverse complement strand
GCGACGCAGGCGGCGGCGGGGGAGTGGGCCGTTTCCGACCACGGGACCGGGGGGTGGGAGCCTCAATCCCGAACAGAGTGGCGAGCTGCGGCACACGACCAGCCAGCTTCTTCATCAACTTCAACAGCTCGTCGCTCGGAGACGCCGGGATTCCCTGGGCCGTAACCTGTGACCGGACCGGAGAGAACGCCACGGCCTCCACGACGAGAGCCCAGCGATCTGAGGTGACCTCGTTCGTGAGAGATTCGGACGCCGCAGAAGCGAGCCGCTCGGCCATGTCGAGCGGAAGAGGCGCGCCGGCCTTTGGTGGGCGCGAACTCAGGCGAAGGGCCCGGACTGTGCGACCCTCAGCGAGGTTCTGTGCAAGCTCGTCACGCCAGGCCTGATGGTCAGCCTCGGTCCGGACATTGAGACCGGCACGCAGCTGCTCGGCAAGCTTGCGAGTCTCCTCGTCGCGAGCAGCGCCATCGGCAGCGGCGACCACACTTCGAATATCGCGAAGGTCGATTGTCTCGATCCCGACTACCGCAGCCTCGGCGCGGTCTCGCCACTCTGCGGCTTTGAGGGTGGGGGCGAGCTTCTCGGCGAGCGCAACCAGTGGCTCGCGTTTGATCTTCGGCATACCCTCCGCCGCAGCCATCTCGTTCATTCGGTCGATGGTTTGACGAACACCGGGAACACCACCACGAAGAACGTCCTCGGCAAGCTGCTGTTGCGCCTTGGGCAACGCTTTGAGTGCAGCGTTGCGGTGGCTACGGGCCGGACGAAGACGCGGTGTCTTCGGACGAGCGGGCGGCTTCGGTCGCTCGCGTCGGGGACGATCGGAGCTGCCTCGTCGCTCGCCGTCGCGACCGTTGCGTCCGCGACTGCGACCGCCATCGTCGCGATCACGTCCACGGGCCTGATCATCGCGGTCTCGACCACGACCACGGCCACGACCCCGATCTTCAGTGCTTCGGTCGCGACCTCGGCCGCGACCCTTGGGGGCGAGTACCTGAGTGACCAGCGGTTCGTCGCGACCGCTACCGAGCAATTCGAGCCGCGCGGTTTCTTTGCGGGGACCTTTGGGGGAGAACACCGCACTGATCACAAGACCGTCAAGGTCGGCTTCGGCCTCGACCTTCAGTACATCACCTACGGCCGCCTCGCTCGGAAGCAACTCTGCCTCAACCACGCCCTTGGGCAGCTTTGCGCCTACCGCTCGCCAGGTCCAGTGCCCGTCGCCGCGGTCGGAGGTGAGTTCGATGTCGAGCCGTCGTGCCACGGCGAAAACAGTATCGCCCAGGGACCTGCACACCGACGTCAGGCGACTGGATCCTCAATCGGCGACAAGGTCGCTCGGGTCGACATTGCCGCCGCAGACGACGACAGCCACCCGTTCCCCGGAAACCGGCATGTACGCGCCAGAGCGGATCGCAGCCAGTGCAACTGCCGCAGCTGGTTCGACTGCGAGCTGCAGTTCGTCCCAGAGCGCCTGTCGAGCACTCAGTGCCTCTGCGTCGGTCACGAGGACGCTCTCTACCCTTCCGGCGAGCACAGCCCACGGCAAGGCACCGATCTGCTTGGCGCCAAGAGCGTCGGCAGCAACGCCGGCGGGCGACACGCTCACACGGTCGCCTGCTGCAAGTGCGGCATGGAGCGCGTTACAGGTCGGCGTCTCTACAGCCACGATCCGAACGCGGGGGAGCGCAAGACGTATCCCGGCAATCAATCCACCCCCACCAACTGCGACCACGACCGTGTCAACGTCAGGAACTTGCTCCCCAAGTTCGACGCCTAGCGTGGCCTGACCTGCAACGGTGTGTGTCGAGTCGTACGGGTGAATGTTGAGGGCACCGGACTCAGCCGCCCGGGCATCGCACGCCGCTTGTGCATCGTCGTAGAGGGCTCCGGTGACGTGCACCGTGGCGCCCTGCGCCCGAATTCGTTGCACCTTTGCCTTGGCCGAGACGCTTGGAACAAAGATTTCGGCGGGAACCCCGAGTACCCGGGCGGTTCTGGCGACGGCGATGCCGTGGTTGCCGCCTGATGCAGCGATGAGGCCCGAGGCAGGGATGTCGGACGCCAAGGCATTGTTGAGACTCCCACGAGCCTTGAACGAGCCCGCATACTGCAGCGACTCGAGTTTGATCGCAGCACCGACCCCCATGCCGAGATCACCGGCGGCGGTATCGACGACCGGGGTGCGCCGAATCAACGGCTGACAGCGTTCCACGGCGGCTGTGATGTCAGCAGCGGTCGGGGGCATCTGAATGGTCATCCCAGTGGTCTAGCCGTCTGGTGGCATCTCAGCCCAACATTGGCAGGATTCCAAGGCCAGAAACCGCCGGAAATCTTCGTTATGTAAAGTCGTACCCGGAATGACGACGACGGGCGACCAGCGCTGTCGCTCCCCGAGCATGCTCACTCGCGGATCACACCGTGTTCTCGCCGTATCCTCATCCCGTGATCGAACGACTCCGTCCACCGAGCGAGAAGCGGCTGGCCGTTCGTGTGACGAAGGACGCGCTCAAACACGTACGGCGCGGCCACCCCTGGGTCTTCGACGCGTCGATCGTGTCGGTTTCCCATGACGGTGCACCCGGGGATCTTGCGGTCATCTTCGACGAGAAGCGGAAATTCGTGGCCATCGGCCTCTGGGATCCGACGTCGCCAATTCGGATCCGCATCCTTCATCAGGGCCGGCCGGCCGCTATCGACGACGCCTTCTGGAACGATCGGTTTCGCGCAGCCAGTACTATCCGGCAGCCACTACTCGACGATGACAGCGTCACGGGCTACCGGCTTGTCCATGGAGAGAATGACGGGCTCCCGGGGATCGTGATCGACAGGTACGGCGATACGGTCGTGGTGAAGCTCTACAGCGAGGCCTGGTTTTCGCACCTGTGGCCTGTCGTCGACGCAGTCAAAGCCTGTTGGCAGCCGGCAAGCATCGTCTTACGCCTCGCCCGGAGTCTGGAGGATTCGGCGCCCGAACACTTCCATGACGGTTCGGTGATCGCCGGCGAGGCGCCCCCGATGCCTGCGCCGTTCCTCGAGGCCGGTGCGGCGATGACTGCAGATCCAATCGATGGCCAGAAGACGGGATACTTCCTCGATCAGCGAGCAAACCGCGTGCGAGTCGCCGCACATGCGGCCAACGCTCGGGTGCTCGACGTCTTTTGTTGCCATGGTGGCTTCAGCGTGCAGGCCGCGATCGGTGGGGCCCGCCACGTTCATTCCATCGACCTTTCACCGCACGCGACGGAGGCTGCGAAGCGACACGTAGCTGCCAATGCGTCCGTCGACCACGAGACTTCCACCGGCGATGCATTCGAGGTGATGGAGGCGCTGGTGGCGCACCGGCAGCGATACGACATTGTCGTCGTCGACCCACCATCGTTCGCTTCTCGACACAGTGCCGTGCCCGGCGCGCTGCGGGCCTACACACGCCTCACCCACCTCGCACTCGACCTGGTCGAATCTGGAGGCTTGCTGATGCAATCCAGCTGCTCCAGTCGGATCGATCGCAACCGCTTCGACGCCACAATCGAGGCAGCTGCAGAGCGAGCAGGACGACGTCTCGACGTCGTGGCTCGCCCAGGCCATGACATCGATCACCCAGTCGGCTTTCCCGAAGGTGCCTATCTGAAGGCCGTGTTCGCACGCGTCGACGCCTGAAGGCCAGTCCGAGTCCCCGCGTAGACGACGCTACGGTGACGCAATGTCCGGCGATCCACGCATCGAACTCACGCTGTACCTCTGGGCCACATCTTCGGATCGCTTCGAGGAGTACCTTGCCGAACTTGTAGCGCTACTCCCCCGTCACCGCTCGCATCTGGCCCGTCGCATCGATCCGCTCGACGGGCGTTCCAGTGATCCCGACGCAGTACTCGTCATGAGTTTTCCCAACGCACTGGCCATCGACAGCTTCCTTCGTGATCCGGCACGCGCTGAATTGGAAGAACTGGGTAACGCTGCCGTAGCTCGTTCCCTGATCTCCGACGGGCGGAAGCGCATCGAACCCATCAAGCCTGCCACGCTTCACCAACTTCATCACCATGACCAATGAAGCAACACCCATCGAGGCGAGAGCCTCGACAATTCACGGCAAAGGATGTTTTGCGACCATCCCCATCGCAGCCGGGGAATGTATCGGCGAGTACACCGGGCAACTGACAACCGACGATGGCACCTACGTACTGTGGGTCGAGGGCGACGACGGCGAGTTCTCCGGCATCGACGGCGACGGAGTGCTCCGCTGGCTCAACCACAGCACCGATCCAAACGTAGAGTTCGACGGGCCGCAGCTCTTCGCACTCCGTGACATCGAACCGGACGAGGAACTCACGTTCCACTACGGCGAAGCGTGGGCAGACGTCGACTGAGGTTCGATCCAATGGGCAACAGGTCCGACGCCATCGATACCGGTCCACCTCGAGGCAGCGAGCCGCTCCGAAACGAACTCCTTTGCGCGAGCAACCGCCTGCAACGGCTCGTCACCAAGAGCGAGACCGGCCGTGACCGCCGCCGCGAACGTGCAGCCGGAACCTCGCACGTGCGGGCTGTTGATCCACGGCGCCTCAACGCGACGAACCACCCCATCGGCCGCGACGGCGACGTCGACCGCGAGATCACCGGGCACGGCCCCGCCGGTCACGACCACGAGGCGTGCCCCGAGGGCTGCCAACCCATCGGCTGCATCCTCCACATCTTCAGGAGATCGCACATCGGATCCGGTCAGCACAGCAACCTCTCGGAGATTCGGCGTAATCACGGCCGCAAGCGGAAAGAGGCGTTCACGCAACGCATGCTCAATGTCAGGACCCACCAGGCGATCACCTCGGCCGTCGACCAGCACTGGGTCGACAACAGGTGCTGGCAACTGCCCCGACGCAATGCGGTCGGCGACCAAGGCCACGGCCTGCGCCGAGCCAAGCAGACCGACTTTGACCGCTGCGAGAGGCAGACTCGCAACGACGCCGTCGAGCTGCGCCTCAAGGAGATCGAGCGCAGTCGGCTCCACCCGGTCGACTGACCCGAATCGCTGTGCCGTCAAGGCAGTGATCGCAACGGTGCCGTGCACCCCGAGCACAGCGAACGTTGCGAGATCGGCTGCGAGCCCTGCCCCTCCGAGCGGGTCATGAGCAGAGATGGTCAGGGCGACAGGCGGGTCAGTAGCCATGGAAACGATGCTCCCACACGCGAAGATGGCACGATGACCACCCGTGGAAGCCTCCTGGTCGCGAGTCCGACGATGACCGATCCGAACTTCGCCTTCACGGTCATCTTCATGCTCGAGCACGATCAGGAAGGCGCACTCGGGGTCGTGTTGACACGCCCGTCGGAGCTTCCGATGGTCGAATTGTTCGACCAATGGAGCCAGCACGCTGCCGCCCCAGCCGTCGTTCATCGCGGCGGACCGGTGTCACCGTCGTCGGTCATCTCGCTTGCCGTGGCAAACGGCACGGCGACGCCGACAGCATTCAGTCCCGTTACCGGTCGAATCGGGACGATCGACCTCGACGCAGAGCCGGCCGACATTCTCGGCCTGCAAGGCATACGCGCGTTCGGGGGCTATGCCGGCTGGTCGTCGGGCCAACTCGAGGCTGAACTGCACGACGACGCATGGCTCGTCGTCGAAGCCAGCGCCCACGACATCCTGCATCCAGAACCCGACAAACTCTGGTGGGAGGTCGTCGGACGTCAGCACGGGCCGATCACACTGCTGCAGCACTACCCGGAAGAACCCTGGCTCAACTAGCCCTACGGGTTGCCGCCGCGTTCGAGCCGCTCCCGAGCCGAGGTGCAGTTGCCAAGACCGGCGAACAGACGTTCGATACAATCGGGCATGTTTGCGTATCAGGGCTCGTTGTTCGGGGTCGGTATCCCGGAGGTGTCCGAAGCTGTGCCAATCGAACGTGACTACCTCGACGAGTTCAGTTGGATCGATCACGCCCGTGGGTGGCTTGGCGGAGCTGACATGCTTCTCGCAGATTTGGCGACCACACTCCCCTGGCGCGCTGGTCGCCGCCCGATGTACGGCCGTCTCGTCGACGAACCCCGTCTTCACGCACACATCCACCCCGGCGTTGTCGCCACCCGTCCTGTCCTCAGCCACATTTCCGACGCGCTCGAAGCCCGCTACGGGACCGGCTTGCTGCCTGGTTTCGTCAACTACTACCGCGACGGCTCCGACAGCGTGGCCTGGCACGCCGACCGAATTGGGGTCCACCAGGTCGACCCAATCGTCGCCATCATCAGCCTCGGCGGACCTCGCCGGTTCGGGCTCCGTCCCATGGCGGGTGGTTCCAGCTATCGCCTGATGCTCCACTCCGGTGACCTGCTCGTCATGGGTGGCGCGTGCCAGCACGCGTGGGAGCACTCCGTTCCCAAGATGCGTCAGGCTCCGCCGCGGATGAGCCTGACCTACCGCCACGTCCACGACAGCCCAGACGGCGCGTGGTGGTCCAACGCAATCGAGACGTCAAACCCCGACTTGCGCGGGTAGCAGCGACGCTGTCGATGGGGCAGAGTACGCCGATGAAGATCACCGAGATCCGCGTCTATAGCCACGACATCAAGGTTGCCGGTGGCCGCTACGAGATGGCGATCTCTGCGGTTGCAACCCTCGACAGCACCGTCGTCGAGTTGGTCAGCGACGAGGGCCTATCGGGTTTCGGCGAAACCACACCGCTCGGCCCCACCTACCAGCCCCAGCATGCGCTCGGTGCACGAGCCGCCATCGCTGAAATGGCGCCGGCGCTCATCGGCCTCAATCCCCTGCGTACCGAGCTAGTTCGAAGAGCAATGGACAATGCACTCACCGGGCACAACTACGCGAAATCGGCTCTTGACGTCGCCTGTTGGGACCTGCTCGGCAAGGTCCGCGGAGAACGCGTCTGCGATCTGCTCGGTGGAACTGATCGCGACACGGTCAGCTCCTACTACGGCGTGATGCCAGACACGGCCCCACGCACTGCCGAAGCGGCGCGACAGCGTGAGACCGAGGGATACCTCCGGCTCCAAGTCAAGGTCGGTGGGCGACCCCTGGCCGAGGACATTGAGGCAACCCAAGCGGTCGCCGACTCGATCTCTCCCGCGACCAAACTGCTCGTCGATGCCAACCGGGGTTGGACGATGCGCGACACCATCGAGTTCAGCCTCGCATGTCGCGATATCCGGCTCTCGATCGAGAATCCCTGCCGAACCTACGACGAGCATCGCGCCATCGCCGACAAACTCAACCATCCGCTCTTCCTCGACGAGTGCACCACCGATCTCAACCTCATCACCCGGGCCATCATTGATGGCGTTGCGCAAGGCTTCGGCATGAAGCTGTCTCGCGTCGGCGGCCTCACGCCGCTGCGGACGGTTCGTGATCTGTGTGTCGCTCACGGCATCCCGTTGACGATCGACGACACATGGGGTGGCGACATCACCGCTGCAGCCACCGTGCACATGGGAGCGACGGTTCCCGATCCGTTTTACGAGGGGACCTGGATCTCCTATCCCTACCAGGAACAGGCCTACAGCTGTCTCACTCCTCCGGTGCAACCGAGCAACGGAACGATCCCAATTCCGAGTGGATCCGGTCTAGGAGTCGAACCTGACCTCGCCAACTGGGACCCTGCGCTCAGCATCTACGACTGACCGTGCCGGCCGACGACCAGTTGGCCACCCGCAAACTTCCGAGTGCAGCAGAGACCGACCTGGTGTCGGTCGACGCGGCGGCGCCACTCGATGCAGTTGTAGACGCCGCAGTCGCTGCCCTCGACCTCAGCTCACCGGTCACGGCGCGAAGCGTTCGCCGGGGTACGACCGTTTCTCGCAATCCGCTGTTCGGGCTGGTCGAGAGAAGACCTTGAGACCGATCTCCATCGGACGAGCACGGCCAACTGGATCTGCGAACACAAACAACACGACGACGCCTACCGCCAGGTCGCCTTTCGGGATCTGAGAGGCACCGGCCACACGAGAAACATGGATGGTCCGCCACAACGTTGCGATCAGCCCAGTCGGCGCTGCAACAAGCGAGGACGCTGCGAACGCCTGCGCCTGCCGTCCGAATCGCAGCCATCGATCGGCACGGGTACGATCCGGCTCGATGACCCGCTTCAACGACAAGGTCGCATTTCTCACCGGCGTCGCCAGCGGCGTCGGTCGATCGACCGCACGACGTCTCGCCGCCGAAGGGGCATCGGTCTTCGGCATCGACGTCAACGAGGCAGGGATGGCCGAGACGCTTGCGACTCTCGGAGAGGTGAGCGGCTCAATGGTGACCCGTGTCGTCGACGTCGCCGACGTCGACCAAATCAAGGGTGCCGTCGCTGCGTGCATTGCCGAACTCGGCGGCATTGACATCGTCGGCAATATCGCCGGCATCGCCAAGCAACACCACCTTGCCGACGTGACCGAGGCCGAGTGGGACCTCATGAACGCAATCAACCTCAAGGGTCCGTTCTTCATCGCTCAAGCAACGATGCCGCTCCTGATCGAACGCGCCGGCGTACTCATCAATATCGCTTCCAACGCAGGCCTTATGGGACAGGCCTACACCGTGCCGTACTGCGCCACGAAAGGTGGAATCGTCAACCTCACGAGAGCTCTTGCTATGGAGTTCGTGAAGACCGGCGTGCGGGTGAACGCCATCGCTCCCGGTGGTATCGACACGCCACTCGTTCACAACTTCGAACTCGCCGACGACATCGACTTCAGCTTGATGCAGAACCACATCGGCTACCGGAACCCAAGTTCGCCCGATCAGATCGCAGCGTTCTTTGCCTTCCTCGCGAGCGACGAGGCCGCCAACATTCACGGCAGCATTCTCAGTGCCGATGGTGGATTGACCGCAGCGTGACATGACGGAGCTCGACGCGTTCGTTCTCGGCGTCGATCTCGACGGGGTCTGTGCCGAACACACGCTCGGTTTCCGAGGCATCGTGGCCGATCGCCTCGGGGTCAGTCCGGACTCGTTACCTCTCGAGCGGGGATGGGACTTCGCCGAGTGGGGCTTTGGTCCTGGCGACTTCGAGGATCACCACCGATACGCCGTCGTAGAGCGAAGGATGTTCCGCGACCTCGATGTGATCGAGGGCGCTGCTGAAGTCCTGTGGCGCCTGAGCGATGCTGGAGTGTGGATCCGGATCATTACCCACAGGCTTTATGTCAACTGGGGGCACCAAGCGGCAGTCAGCGACACGGTCGAGTGGCTTGACGCCGCCCGCATTCCCTATCGCGACCTTTGCTTTCTTGGCGCGAAACCCCAAGTAGAAGCCGACCTCTACATCGACGACTCGCCCGGAAACGTCTCGGCGCTCCGGCGCGCTGGCAACGAGGTCATCGTATTCGATCAGCCCTACAACCAAGCGATGGACGCTCCACGGGCCTCGACATGGAATCAGATCGAAGACATCGTGCTCGACCGCTTCACGAAATGGTCAGGAGTCCACGGTGTGCAACCCACCCTTCCCGGGGTTGCCGAAGGTGGACGATTGTTCGGACGGCGACCGGCCGCCGAAGGGTAGGGTCATCGGGTGGCCGATGACCTGGCGAAACTCGACTCCGCCATCAGACGCGACATCCGCCGCTTGGGTAACCAACTCGGTGAGGCCTTGGTTCGGCAGGTCGGATCAGATCTCCTCGAACAAGTTGAAGACGTCCGGACCTTGGCTCGCGCCTTGCGACACGGTGACGATGGTGTCGGTAGTGAACTCACCGACACGCTGCGCAACACACCGGTGGTCCGAGCGATCGAATTGGTCAGGGCGTTCACGACTTACTTCCATCTCGCAAACACCGCCGAACAGGTCCACCGCATCGACGGTCTCGCCGAGAACCGCACGGCACGCTCACAACGCTTTGCCGAGACCGTCAACCGTCTCATCACGGACGGGTTTACGCCCGACGAGATCGCCGAGGTAACCAATCGCGTCCAGCTCTACCCGGTCTTCACGGCGCATCCGACGGAGGCTTCGCGCCGGAGCATTCTCGACAAGCTTGCAGAGATCGCAACGCTCATCGAGCAGCGCGAGACCGAACAGGAAGCGTCTGTGATCGCCCGTCTCGACCGTCGGGTCGACGAACTCCTCGACACGATCTGGCAGACCGACGAGCTACGGCGAGAGAAACCCGATCCGGTCGACGAGGCCCGATCCATCCTCTACTTCCTCGGCGAGATGCTCGAGGCGGGCGTGCCGGAACTCCTTGACGACATTGATGCGGCGCTCAAGGACCACGGCCACAAGCTCGAGCCCGGAAGTCAGCCTTTGCGATTTGGCTCCTGGGTCGGGGGTGATCGCGATGGCAACCCGAATGTGACTGCGGAAACAACGTGTGACGTGCTCGAGTTCCAACGAGCGAGAGCGCTGCGGCTTTTGATTGGTGAGATCGAGAGGCTGTCTGCCGAGATCAGCATTTCGACCGCAGTCCGCCCCATCTCGGAAGAACTCCAGGTGCAACTTGATGCCGATGACGAGGATTTCCCGCAAGTACGGGAACGGTTTCGGGCGCTCTCTGCCGGCGAGCCGTACCGCCAGCGCCTCTCGGTGATTCACCATCGTCTGCGTGAAGCTGCCACGGACCCGCCTGGTCCCGGGTCCTACAGCCGACCCGGTGAACTCGCCGATGACCTTGCCGTGATCGCACGCTCACTCGAGGCCGAAGGCGGTGATCTAATCGCCAGAGGGCGACTGGCCCGGGTCCGCCACCTTGTCGGTCTCGTCGGCTTCCACCTGGCAACGCTCGACATCCGTCAGCATGCTGGGAAGCATCACGCAACGCTGTCCCGACTGTTCGCCGCGATTGGCATCGACTATGCGTCGCTCGACAACTCCAGTCGAACTGCCCTCCTCGCTGAGGAACTGGCGTCACCTCGTCCGCTCGCAGCACCGCAAACGGGCGACACCGATGAGACCCAACTGCTCTTTCAGGTACTACGCGACCGCATGGACCTGTTCGGCGACGAGATCGTCGAGAGCTACATCGTTTCGATGACCCAAGGCGTTGACGACATTCTCGCGCCGGCTGTCCTGGCCCGAGACGTCGGCCTCGTCGATCTATCGGCCGGCGTGGCGCGTCTGGGGTTTGTACCTCTCTTCGAGACGATCGGCGACCTTCGCGCCCTTGGCCCGGTGCTTCGCGAGTTGTTCACCCTCCCGTCCTACCGCAGGCTCGTTGCGTTGCGGGGCGACGTTCAGGAGGTGATGGTCGGCTACAGCGACTCCAACAAAGACGGAGGTATCACCACGTCACAGTGGGAGATCCACAAGGCACTTCGCACGATCGCAGAGGTCGCAGACGAGTACGGCATCGCCATCACCGTCTTCCACGGGCGTGGAGGGACCGTCGGTCGCGGTGGTGGGCCGACCCACGCCGCGATCCTCTCACAGCCCGCGGGCGCCGTTCGCGGGGTGATGAAGATCACTGAGCAGGGTGAGGTCATCGCCGACAAGTACGGGCTTCCGGAGATCGCTAACCGCAACCTTGATCTCGCATTCTCGGCTGTGGTCGAAGCGTCGATCGCTCATCAGAGGCCGCGCAGTGCCCCTACCGACGTGAATCGATGGAACCAGGTTATGGAGACGATGTCGGAGGCGGCCTTCGCCCGCTACCGGTCCTTTGTCGAACAAGACGGCCTGGTGGAGTATTTCAACACGTCGACCCCGGTCGAGGAACTCGGGGCGATGAACATCGGCTCGCGTCCGTCGCGGCGCAAGGGCAACAGCGATCTCTCAGATCTTCGGGCCATCCCGTGGGTATTCGGCTGGACCCAGTCGCGCCAGATCATCCCTGGTTGGTTCGGAGTCGGCACCGCCCTCCTTACTGCAGTCGATGGCGGGCATGCCGATGAGCTCACCGAGATGTACGAGCAGTGGCAGTTCTTCCGGACGTTCATCTCTAATGTCGAGATGACGTTGGCGAAGACCGATTTGGCGATCGCGCGGCACTACGTGACAAACCTCGTCGATCCATCGGTCCATGGGATTTTCGACGATGTCATCGCCGAACACACGGTCACAGTCGAGCAACTGAGCCGGCTCACCGGCGGCGTTTTGCTCGATGATCTGCCCATCCTGCGTCGCACCCTTGCCGTTCGCGACATCTACCTCGACCCGATCAACGTCTTGCAGGTCGATCTCTTGGCCCGAAGTCGCGCAGGAACTGCCGACCAGACCGAGCAAGCGCGCCTGCAACGGGCCCTACTCTTGACGATCAACGGTGTGGCGGCGGGACTCCGCAACACCGGCTGAGCACGCTATTTCCGCTGAAAGTTCGGCGTTCGCTTCTCGGCAAATGCTCGGGGCCCTTCTTTGGCATCGTCGGAACGCATGACCTCGTTGGCGTACTGCGCCTCATGCTCCCAAGCCTCTGTTTCGGTCATGCCAGATGTCTCGTGCATGGTGCGAAGGACCGCTTCAACGGCGAGTGGACCATTTGCGGCAACGAGTTCAGCGACCTCCATCGCATGGTCGAACGCAGCCCCATCGGGCACGACTCGACTGATCAGGCCCATCGCCTTCGCCTCGGCGGCGGTGATGTGCTTGCCCGTAAGAAGCATGTCGGCCGCTTCTGCATAGCCAATTTGGCGAGGCAGCCGGACCGGTGAGCCGCCACCTGGGTAGAGCGACCACCGAACTTCTGAGACCCCGAATGTCGCCGACTCGGCCGCAATCCGGATGTCGGTACCTTGGAGAATCTCGGTACCGCCAGCGATCGCAACCCCTTCAACGGCCGCGACGATTGGCTTCGTCGGGCGGTAGGTCTTGGTCAATCCCTCATAGATCCACGCCGTACCGTGCTCGGCCATCGCCTTCTTGACATCCCAGTCGTCTTCTTCAGCGACGTCACCTGCGAGACTGCGAAGATCCATACCGGCGCTGAAGTCTCCCCCTGCGCCGGTTAACACGATGCACCGGATCTCGTCGTCGCTACTTGCGTCCTTCCATGCATCGCGCATCCGGCCGAACATTTGCAGTGTCATGGCGTTCTTCCGCTGCGGTCGATTCATGGTGGCAATCAGTACGTGATCGCGCTTCTCGACGAGAAGATCTGGCATGCCTGGACGGTAGGCCTCGACGACGGAAGCCACCAAATGATGCGGGTACGTCAGCACTGCCGGCGGAACCCTCCCCCCTGCACGACAACAGTGAAGCGTTCTCGGTCACCCGGCGGGATCGGACTCGCTCATGAACGGTCGTCAAAAGGCACACACGCGACGTGCGTCACGATGCTCGTGCTGGCCGTGCCTCGCGACCCTCGACAGAGCCGAAAAACTGACCGGCTGCCTTCTGGATGCCGAAGCCCCACGTCGGATAGGCGTGAACCGTTTGCGCAAGACGACCAGTGAACGAACCCGACCGCATCAGAAGGGCAACCTCGTTGATCATCTCGCCAGCTCGGGGCGCCACGATCGTTGCGCCGATGATCCGCCCGCCGAAGAGGCGGCGGGTGAGGCGCTTCGGAGCAGCGATCAACTTGATGAAACCCTCTTCGGCGCCGTCGGTGATCGCCCGATCCATCTCGCTCAGCGGAAGGTACGCGACGCGGCCACCCATTGTCGCTGCTTCAGACTCCGTGACCCCGATACGAGCGACCTCTGGCATCGTGAACGTGACCCACGGTGTGTGATCGGTTCGATAGCGACCCCCATAGCCCTTGCCAAGAGCATTACTCGCCGCCACGCGACCCATCTCATCGGCTGCATGGGTGAAGGGGAGCTTGCCGGTGACGTCTCCAGCTGCATACACACCTCGTATCGAGGTCTCGAGCCGGGCATCGGTCTCGATGAACCCGCGATCATTGACCTTGAGCCCGAGTTGGTCGAGTGCGAGTCCGCCGGTATTCGGAACCCGCCCAGTGGCCACCAAAAGCGCCTCGACCTCGACTGAGCCGAATTCGGAGTGCAGCCGGATCGCTCCGTCGACCCGTTGGATCGACGCCTTCGTTTGAACGTCGACCCCGAGCGAACGAAGCGCAGCCTCGACGATGGATGATGCCTCGAACTCCTCACGCGGAAGGAGGCGGGTCGCCGTCTCGAACAGCGTCACTGATGTTCCGAGGCGTGTAAACGCTTCGGCCATCTCACACCCGATCGGGCCGCCGCCGACTATCCCAAGTGTCGCAGGCTGGTGCTTGAGGTCGAACAGCGTTTCGTTCGTCTGCACGTCGACATCATCGAGCCCGGGGATCGGAGGGAGACTGGGACGGCCGCCAGTTGCGATCAAGATACGCGGGGCGGTGATCCGTCGCTCCCCCACCACAACCGTGTCATGGTTGGCGAGGTAGGCCCGGTCTTCGATGACGTGGGTACCGAGTTCGCGGAGTACGTCGCTGGTCTCGGTTGCCGCAATACGCTCGACCGTTGAACGCACTCGAGCCATCGCTTCTGGGAAGGCGAGACCATCGCGGGCTGCACTGAGCAAGGTCTTCGACGGAACACACCCGGTGAAGGTGCAATCGCCACCTGGGGGCCCATCGGTGACCAGCAATGTGTCGGCCTTGCTCCACTGCCCGGCCCTCGCAGCGCCCAGCCCAGCCGCGCCGCCGCCGATGATGATCAGATCGTGATCCACAGCACAGCGATCACGTTCGGCCTCTCCATGTCTCCATGCTGGCAGACCGAGGGGTGTGCTGCGTGTCAGGCATCGAGCGCGACGCGGAACTCATTCACCAGTTCGGCGACACCTTCCGGACCAGCCCCATCGAGCATGCGCTGGACGATTGCCGAACCGACGACTACGCCATCCGCGACTGCGCTGACCTCGACCGCCTGCGCAGGTGTACCAACGCCGACACCAACCAAGACCGGCTTGTCGGTGATGGCTTTCACTCGACCGGCGATCTCGAGCGCAGACGACGCGAGGTTGGCCCGCACGCCGGTGATACCAAGGAGTCCAACGGCGTAGACGAAGCCGCCAGCCCGTTCAGCGATGCGCGGCAAACGTTCATCAGGAGAAGTTGGCGCTGCGAACATTACGGTCTCGACCCCCGCGTGGTCGGCTGCACGTGTCCAGTCGTCGGCCTCCTCGAGTGGGATGTCAGGGAGGATGCAACCGCTCACTCCCGTGGCGCTGAGTTCGTTCATGAACCGTTCCCAGCCCATGCGATACACCACGTTCGCATACGTCATGACCGCAGTCGGAACGCCGATGTCGGCGTCTCGGAGCGCATCGAGAATCATCTGCGGGGTCGTGCCCGCCCCCAGCGACCGGTCATTGGCCTCTTGGATTGTCGGGCCGTCCATGACCGGGTCGCTGAACGGCACACCAATCTCGATTGCGTCGGCGCCTGCGTCGGCAACAGCCATGACGGTCTCAAGCCAGTCATCACCCAGACCACCCGTCAGGTAGGGCACGAGGCACTTGCCGCCATCGTTGCGACGGGCACGGAGCGCCGTCTCGATGGCACCTGTCACTGCAGGATGTCCATCATCTGATTCACATCCTTGTCACCACGACCACTGAGGTTGATGAGCACGGACTTGCCCTGGAATTCGTCGCGCGCGTTCGCAATCCACGCAATCGCGTGCGCTGACTCAAGCGCCGGAATGATGCCCTCCGTGCGCGACAGGAGTTGGAATGCATCGATGACCTCAGCGTCGGTGACTGGTTCATAGCGTGCGCGACCGGTCGCTGCGAGGTGCGCGTGTTCCGGGCCGATACCCGGGTAGTCGAGTCCGGCAGAGATCGACTCCGCCTCGAGCACCTGCCCCCATTCGTCCTGCATCAGATAGCTCTTGGAGCCGTGAACGATCCCGGGAACGGCTCGGCCGACTGCTGCGCCGCCAGCCGGCTCGGCCCCGACGAGGACTGCGTCAGTGTCAGCAAAACCAGCGAAAATGCCAGCGGCGTTCGACCCGCCACCCACACAAGCCACCACGACGTCAGGGGCACCACCGAGGAGTTCCTGGCACTGCTCGCGGGCTTCGTCACCGATGACCCGATGGAACTCGCGCACCATCCAGGGATACGGGTGCGGCCCCATCACAGAGCCCAGGCAGTAGTGGGTGTCTTCCACCGCCGATACCCAGTACCGCATGGCCTCGTTGACGGCATCCTTGAGCGTCTGTGATCCGCTTTCGGCCGCAACGACTTCAGAACCGAGCAGCTTCATCCGGAAGACGTTGAGCTTCTGACGCTCGATATCGACGGTGCCCATGTAGACGACGCACTCCATGTCGAACAGTGCGGCTGCGGTTGCCGTGGCAACGCCGTGCTGGCCAGCGCCGGTCTCGGCGACGAGGCGCGTCTTTCCCATTCGCTTTGCGAGGAGCGCCTGGCCGAGGACGTTGTTGATCTTGTGACTACCCGTGTGGTTGAGGTCTTCTCGCTTCAGCAAGATCCGGCATCCGAGCTTCTCGCTGAGGTTGACGCACTCGGTCACCGGGGAGGGTCGGCCCGC
This sequence comes from uncultured Acidimicrobiales bacterium, assembly GCA_905480195.1. Lineage (GTDB taxonomy): Bacteria > Actinomycetota > Acidimicrobiia > Acidimicrobiales > Aldehydirespiratoraceae > UBA11606. Next base: position 69,817 of record CAJQPN010000016.1, on the reverse strand, counting down.
GTAGGTTTTCAGAAGGTGATCGAGCTCAGAGCGAAATGACGGATCTGCCCATGCCGAGCGAAACGCCTTGTCGAGCTCAATACACGCAGGTACGAGGGTCTCGGGGACGTACATCCCGCCGAAATCGCCGAAACGACCTTGTGTGGTTGGATCGGCCATGGTCATGTCAAGAAATCTTCTTCCCAGTTGTAGGGACCGCGAGATGGATACGACGTATCGGCATCGGCTGGAGGCAGCCGATCGCCCGCCGCCTTTGCCTTCGCAATGAACTCCCGCATCTTCACCGCATCTTTCTGTCCCGGTGCCGATTCCACTCCGGTAGCAACGTCAACACCCCAGGGTTGTACCCGCTCGATTGCATCGTCGACATTGCCGACATGAAGTCCACCGGCCAGCACCACCCGGTGGCCTGCGGTCGGCGCACCTTCGGCGAGGCTCCAGTCGAAGACCTCGCCGCTACCGGGTTCAGCTCCATCGATCATTACGATGTCGGCGCCGTAGTCATCGATGGTGGCGAGTCCCGGGTGTCCGGCAGGGAAGGCCTTGATCACGATGGGCACGAGCGACCGCACGTGACGGGTCTGTTCGGCAGACTCGTTGCCGTGGAGTTGGGCGGCACGGAGCCCGGCTCGTTGCGTCAGTTCGACGACTCGGCCCGGCACTTCGTCGCGAAAGATCCCGACGGTCAGCGTCTCGGGAGGGAGTCGACGAGCGATTTCACGCGCCTTATCGGGGGCAATCTGACGCGGAGATCCGTTGACGAAGTTGAATCCCAGCGCATCGGCGCCGAGGGCTACCGCAAGAAGAGCATCCTCCTCAGTAGTCAAGCCACAGATCTTCACGAACACGTCGATGACGCTACCCGGAGTCAGCTGCCTTGGGCTCAGGTTTGCGATGCAAGGGCAGTTGTCATTCCAGCCCGCGAAGGCGGCGGATCTCTCGAGCAGGGTCGTTGCTGGTCACAAGCGTCTCGCCGACCAGCAAGGCGTGATAGCCGGCGCCAGCGAGCCGTGCAGCGTCGCCCGCATCTCGCACACCCGACTCTGCGACCCGCACGACGCCCGATGGTATCTGCGGCGCCAATCGCAGCGCCCGCTGCTGATCGACCTGAAACGTCACGAGGTCGCGCTGGTTGACGCCGATGAGATCACCGTTGACCGCAAGTGCCCGCCCGAGTTCAGCTTCATCGTGGATTTCGATAAGCGCATCGAGGCCGACCTCCTCGGCGAGGGTATGGAAATCGCGGAGCTCCGCATCATCGAGCGCTGCAGCGATCAGCAGCACACAATCCGCCCCCATGATGCGGGCATCGACCACATCGCGAGGATCGACGGTGAAGTCTTTGCGAATGACTGGCAGCAGGGTGGCCCTGCGTGCCGACTGCAGGTCAGCGATCGATCCACCGAACCAGGCCTCATCGGTCAGCACGGAAAGACAACTTGCTCCCCCAACTTCATACTCGCGGGCGAGCGCTTCCGGGTCGAGATCGGCGAGCAGGTCTCCCTTCGACGGTGAGCGCCGCTTGACCTCACCGATGACTGCGACCCCACCGGTCGCGCCCATGAGCGACGTCCGAAAGCCGCGAGTCGGTTCGAGTCCCGCAACCTCCTCGAGGAGGATGTCGAGGGACCGAGCGTCGGCTCTGGCCGCCGTTCGGTGTGTCTCGAGGATGCGATCGAGGTACGTCTCGGGCAGGATTCAGAGTCCTTTTCCGGTGGCCGGGGTGAGGCTGATCAGCTCCGGCAGGCCACCGAGCAAGTCACCGATCTCGCCCTGGAAATCCTTCATGGCGTCGGTACCGCCATGGTGCCTAAGCGAGTCGACGTCACGGTAGAGCTCGTAGATGTAGGCGACGTTGTCGTCTTTGCGGTCGAAGTGGAGGATATAGATCTCGGTTCCCGCCTCCTGTGCGACCTGGGAATTCATCGCCTCGAAGGCGGCGAGGAAGGCTTCACGAGCGCCTTCTTTCAGAGGAAGTTTCGCAATCATCGCAGTTTTCGACATGGCCCGAAGGCTAGGGCTCGCTGTACCGCTCGCGCGAATCAGGCCCCAATCCGTCGCTCGCCCCGAACCGCTCGGCCGAGCGCAACGATCGGCGCTGCGACCAAAAGGAGCAAGCCTGCAACAACGATCGATACGACACCGAGGCTGATCACACGACCGGCGCCGAGGATCGCTCCAAAGACGATCGAGGAGAAACCGCCGATCAACAGCACGGCCGGCGCAACCGCAAGCCACCTCGGAAGCGCGCTGTCGGTGATCGGCCGATCATCAGCCTCATCGAACTCTTCGGCGGGGCCGTCGTCAAAGGGGCGAAACGTCTCTCGGCTGTGGTGACGCCGATGGTGTCGAGGACCAGGTTGTGGCGGCAGATCTCTAAGACGCTGCCGGTCGTACGCAGACCGTTCGTCGGGATCGCCGAGAACTGCCCACGCCTCGTTGATCCGGCGCATGCGGTCCTCGGCAAGGCGACGAGATGACTCCGATTCGTTGTGGAGGTCAGGATGCGCGCTTCGGGCAGCGGAGAGATAGGCCCGCTTGATCTCCGCCATCGATGCCTCCGGCGCAACGCCGAGAACCTGGTAGTGCTTGGAGCCTTGGCCGTTCACGGATCGAACCGTACTTGTTCACGGTTCTCTAACACCTGTGAGCGAAGATGTCGGTGTGAGCGAAGAAGCCGTCATCGTGATCGTCGAGGACGATCCAAACATCGCCGACCTGGTTGAGCTCTATCTCCGGCGTGACGGCTATCGGCCCTATCAGGCCTCGACCGGCGAGCAAGCGCTGGAGATCGTCGCCCTCCGGCGACCGAAGCTCATTCTGCTCGACATCGGCCTTCCCGGCGAGCTCGATGGGCTGGACGTCTGTCGCAGCATCCGTGCCGAATCAGACGTCCCGATTATCCTTCTCACCGCCCGCGATGACGAGGTCGATCGTGTCCTTGGGCTCGAGCTCGGCGCTGACGACTACGTCACGAAGCCGTTCAGTCCTCGCGAGCTCGTCGCTCGGGTGAAGGCAATCCTGCGGCGCGCCGACGCTTCCGCAACGAGGGCGGGTAACCAGCGCCCCGCGCCGATCGAGCTCGGCGCCGAAATCATCGTCGACTCGGCACGGCGGGAGGTAACGGTCGGGGGTGCAGCGGTTGCGCTTGCCGCCCGCGAGTTCGACTTACTCCTTCATCTGAGCAGAAACCGTGGGCTTGCGCTCTCCCGACGTCAGCTGCTCGATGGCGTGTGGGGCGACGGCTGGATCGGTGACGATCGCACCGTCGACGTCCACGTTCGCCAGCTCCGCAAGAAGCTCGGCGACGGCCTCGTGCTCGAGACCGTGTGGGGCGTCGGGTACCGGCTCGACTGATATGCGCCGTCGACTCGCCATCGCCATCGTCGGTCTCGTCGTAGCCGCTCTGTTCCTCGCCGGGGTAGGGACGATCGTGCTGACAAGCGTCGCCAGTCGTAAGGACGCTGAACAAGATCTGCGAGAGCAGGTCGAGGCCATCGGCGAACTGCTCAGCGAGTTGACCATCCCGCGGACCGCCAGCGACAACCAAGAGACACTCCGAGAGCGACTCCGGAGGATGGCGTCGTCGATAGCGGTCGAGGGCATCGGTTTGCTCGTCCTGCCCCCTACTGGTGATCCGATTGGCGTACTCCCCGAGGGGCTGACGCCAGAAGATCTCAATCTGGCGTCGCTCCGGGTCGGCGAGACGATCAGCGGTAATGAGGGCGAGCTGATCTGGGCGGCTCGGAGCAGCATGAACCGCCAGGGGGTCCCACAGCTACTCGTCATGACCGCTGATGCAAACCCGACCCTGCCTCCTGCATTTCGATGGTTTCTCATCGCGTCGGTCACGACAATCGGTATCGCAGTTCTGGTTACGGTCCGCCTCTCCCGCCGTCTGACCGAACCGATCCGCCACGCCCGCGATGTCACCAGACAACTTGCGCAAGGTGCGTTGACCGCCCGAATCCCTGCAGAGGCCGCCGACGTGGGGGACGAGGTCGGAGAGCTGATGACGTCAATCAATCAGATGGCCGACAGCCTGCAGCGAGCCAATGCGCTCGAACGACAGTTCCTCATGTCGGTCAGTCATGATCTGCGCACACCCCTGACCTCAATCAGAGGCTATGCCGAGGCGCTGACCGACGGCACCGTCGACCATCCCGCACGCGTCGGCGAGATCATCGAGCACGAAGCGAACCGCCTGGAGCGACTCGTGGGCGATCTGCTGCTCCTCGCCCGGCTGGAGAGCACAGAATTTCCCCTGCACCACGACGTCATCGACCCACGATCGACGATCCAATCGGTCACCGACGCGCTCCAGCCCGACGCGTTGAACCGTGGGCTCGAGCTCATCGCCCGGTTACCCGACCACACCATCGCGATCGATGTGGACCCCGATCGATTCGCGCAGATCGTCACCAACCTCGTAAGTAACGCACTCCGCTATGCGTCACGAACGGTGTCTCTCACCTTGTGGAGCGGAGCGGGCCATGCCCATCTCGCCATCGGCGATGACGGGGTTGGGATCGAGGACGAAGACCTCCCGCACGTCTTCGAGCGGCTCTACACCGCGGCTGCAAATCCGGCGATCAAGGAGTCGGGAGCCGGACTCGGCCTTGCGATCGTGCGGGATCTGACAGAACGGATGGGAGGATCGGTCGCTGCTCGTCGCTCAGCAATGGGTGGCGCCGAGTTCGTGATCAGCTTCCAGCTGGCTCGCTGACTATTGCCGGGACACCGCTGACCGAGACGGCGTCGCCGATCTCGACCTTTCGCATGAGCGGTGCGAGCGCAACCTCACCGCACGCAGACGTGACCTGGCCGACGTCGTCCCCGTCCGCTGTAACCACCGCTCCTACTTCGAGCGGCCCGTCTGCGACGAGGACTCGAATCGGGCGGGGCACGTTGCCACCACGACTGTCGATACGGGCCACGAGTTCCTGGCCGGTGTAGCAGCCCTTCGTGAAACTGACACTGACATCGAGGAGACGCTGACCAGCCTCGCCGGGAATCGTGTCCGGCGTGAGTTCGGCTCCCATCCGGGGCATGCCGGCTCGGATGCGCTGCTTTTCGTCGAAGGGATCATCGGTACCCGGCCAAGTGACAGGAGCAGGAATCGGCGTGTCGACGAACTCGATCACGGCATCGGTGCGAAGCTTGAAGCGTTCGAGACGGGCGACGAGCGAGTCGGCGTGACCAGCGTCGATGTCGAGCAGGAAGTCGTTGCGGTCGAGCCGGTGGATCCGGAACCATGACGAGACCTTGCCGTTGGGCTCAAGGATGAGCGACCACGCCGTATCGCCCGTGGCGAGAGAATCGACATCTTGGGAAATCTGCCCCTGGAGGTAGGCGGCCGCATCAGAGCCGTGGATTCTGACGGTGTCGCGTGCGGTCATTCTTTCGCCTCCTGGCGTGCAGCGGTCATCTTGCGCGCCGCAGGGATCGCGGCCAACAGCGCCTTGGACTTGTTCTGACATTCGAGGTGCTCATCCTCAGGCACCGAATCGGCGACGATACCCGCCCCCGCTTGCACCGATCCCCGATTTCCGCTGATGAGCATCGTGCGAATCGTGATGGCCGTGTCGATGTTCCCGGAGAAGTCGAGGTAACCGACGACCCCACCGTAGGGGCCACGTTTCACCGGCTCGAGTTCGTCGATGATCTGCATCGCTCGGACCTTCGGCGCCCCTGACAGTGTGCCGGCAGGCAACGTCGCTCGCAGCACGTCGATTGCGGTTTTGCCTGACCGCAGCTCGCCTGACACCTGCGACGTGAGGTGCATTACGTGGCTGTACTTCTCGAGCGTCATCATCTCATCAATTTGTAAAGACCCAAATTCAACGACCCGGCCGACATCGTTGCGAGCAAGGTCGACGAGCATGACGTGCTCAGCAACCTCCTTGGGGTGTTCGATGAGTTCGGCTGCCATCTTTCGATCCTGCTCCTCGGTAGCGCCGCGCTTTCGGGTACCGGCGATGGGCCTACTGATCACCCGGTTCCCGAGGAGTTGGACCATCGGTTCGGGTGACCCGCCAACCACCTCGAGGTCGCTGTGGCGGAGGAAATACATGTATGGACTTGGATTGACCTGTCGGAGGGCTCGATACACGTCGAAGGCGTCTGCATCGACGGCGAGGTCGAAGCGCTGTGACAACACCACTTGGAAGATGTCTCCCGAGAAGATGAGCTCGCGTGCCGCTTCCACCGCCGCGCAATACTCGCGCTCGCCCATGCTTGATGTGACCTCAGGAAGGGGATCACCCGGTTCGGGTAGTGCCATGAGTGGTTCGTCTAGTGGCTTGGCACCGTCGGTAGCGAGAAGACGGATGCGGTCGACAGCGTCGTCGTACGCAGCCTCGAGGTTGGCGTCGTCGGCAACGAACACATTCGCAATCAGCGTGACGCGCTTCTTCCAATGGTCATAGACGGCGAGTTCCCCGATCATTGACACAACGGCGTCGGGATAGCCGAGGTCGTCCATGGGAGCCTCGGGTAGGTGCTCAACCTCACGCACGACGTCGTAGCCGAGATAGCCCACCAGCCCTCCGTGCAATGGCGGAAGACCATCGATATCCGGCGATCGATAGTGATCGAGCAGCGACTCGAGCGCGATCAGCATGCCCTGGTCGGTCGGTAACTCGATCCCGATCTCCCCGGTGATGTCGAGTTCGCCGCCCCTGGAGACGATTGTGGCTTGTGGATTGCGGCCGATGAACGACCAGCGGCTCCAGGTGTCGCCATTCTCGACCGACTCGAGCAGAAAGCCTTGACCGTCGCCGACCACACGGGCGAAGGCCGCAACCGGCGTAGTGAGATCTGCGAGGACTTCGGACCACACGGGAACGACTCGATGGCTGGCAGCCAGTGCCTTGAACTCGTCGAACGTCGGACGGATCTGCATCGATCAGCTGAAGCGAAGGGTCTCGGGGCTGTCGACGGCTCGGTAATAACAGGTCTGGCGCGTTGTTCCGTCGGTATCCGTGGTGTGACACACCCCAGAACCGGCCTTGCGGACCTTGTAGATCAGGCTGTTCTGCTCGCAGTTAACTGCTACCTCGACAAGGTCAAGTACATCGCCAGAGGTGGCGCCCTTGTGCCAAATCTCTGCTCGAGATGTGCTGAAGAGCACGGCCGAGCCGCGTGCGAGGGTCTGGCGGTAGGCCTCTTCGTTCGCGTAACCAACGAAGAGTACGTCCCCGGAGTCGGCATCCTGCAACACGACCGGCACAACCTGATGGCCGGCCCGGCCGATCTTTCCGACCTTGTCGAAATCGAGCTGGACTGCGAGTCCTTCTTCGAGCGCGTTCACTTCGGACATGGTTTGCAGCGTATTGGGTTGGCCTTGCAGCGAGTGCGTAGATTTGCCCAGATGCGTGACGAACTCGCCCGTCTCGACGCCGTGGCACTCGCCGCCGCCGTTCGTCGGGGCGACGTGACGCCTGCCGAGGTTCTCGAGTCGACGATCAGGCGCCTCGATTCGATCAACGGCGCGATCAATGCCGTGATCCATCGCCACGACGCCGCTGCACGTGCCGAGGTGAGCGCAGGATTGCCGCACGGGCCCTTCACCGGGGTGCCGATGCTGATGAAGGATCTTTGGGCGTGCGAAGCAGGCCGACCCCACCATCGAGGGGTGCAGGTGCTCAAGGACCTCGGCGCACTCGCGGCGCGCGATTCCCACCTCGTTGAGTCATATCGAGCCGCTGGCTTCGTCTCACTTGGCCGTACCAACACCCCCGAACTCGGCGCCGGTGCGACGACCGAACCACTTGCGTACGGGCCTAGTCGTAACCCATGGAACCTCGACCACGGCACAGGAGGCTCTTCGGGTGGAGCTGCCGCAGCGGTCGCTGCGGGTGTGCTCCCCGCTGCAAACGCGAGCGATGGGGGTGGCTCTATCCGGATTCCGGCTGCGATGTGTGGCCTGGTCGGGCTCAAGCCCAGCAGAGGGCGCATGTCGATGGGTCCGCAGCTGGACGAATGGGGCAACAGCGTCCAGCACGTGGTCTCCCACACCGTTCGCGACACCGCTGCGATCCTCGACGCCACGACCGGTGCACACACAGGTGACGGCGTCATTGCACCCCCGCCTCGGGCACCGTACCGGGTGCTTGCAAGACAAGAGGTCGCTTCCCTCCGTATCGGCTTCCTCGACCATGCGATCCGAAGCAACACCAAGGTCGACCCAGAGGTCGCGGACGCCGTCCGGTCCGCGGCCAGACGGCTTGAGTCGCTCGGTCACACGGTCGAAGCGAGCGTCCCTGCGCCGTTACTGGAAGAAGCACGTGTCTCTGCGTGGAGTCCTGCCTTCGCTGCCAGTACGGCTGCAAGCATCGCCTCGATCGAGAAAGAAATCGGGCGGCGCATCAGCGACGGTGACGTCGAACCATGGACCCGCTTCATTGCTGATCGAGCGGCGAGCTTCAACCCGGCGGCAGTGATCGAGGCCCAGCGGGAGATGATGTCGTTTCGCCGGGACACGGCACAGTGGTGGGCTGATGGTTTCGACATCCTCTTGACCCCAACCTGTCTCCGACCCGCCCCGCGCCTCGGTGAGATGGCACCCGACAGTGACGATCTCGTAGCCGTTCAAAACACGACACTGCACTACAGCCAGCTCACACAGCCGTTCAACATCACGGGTCAGCCAGCGATTTCGCTTCCTTTGAGCCGATCATCGCAAGGGCTGCCGATCGGGATGCAGTTCGTGGCTGCCTACGGCCGGGAGGATCTCCTTTTGCAGCTGGCGACGCAACTCGAGTCCGAATATCGCTGGGCCGACCGCCGCTCCCCTCTCCATCCCTGAGTCCCTCGCACCCGAGATCGCATCGCCAGCGCTGAAGACGCGAACTACCCCAGCAGGTCGTGAACCGGGTCTACGAGACGACGTGCCTCAGAGGTAGAGGCCGGTAGAGCCCTCGTCGAGACGTTCGGCGGCGACTGCATGGATGTCGCGCTCGCGCAAGACGATGTAGTCGGTGCCGTGAACCTCGACCTCGTAGCGATCGTCGGGGTTGAACAACACCTGGTCCCCAGCTTCGATGTTGCGAACGTTCGGTCCGACGGCGACGATCTCGGCCCAGGTAAGGCGCTTTCCGACCTGCGCAGTTGCGGGGATCAGGATGCCGCCACTGCTTCGGCGTTCCCCGTCAGCCTCCCCAAGCTTCACCAAGATCCGGTCGTTGAGCATCTTGACCGGCAGGCGGTCGTCATCGTGGAGCGGGCGTTTCTCGGCGGGCACGGAGCACAACGCTACCGCGACCGCGCCGACATCGAACCTGCCTTCCAAACGGTCCGGATTGGCGCTGCGAAACGCTTCTTCGCCGGATCCCGCCTCAAGATCTCAGTCCAAATGCCGGAGAACCTGGCGCCTAGCGCTCAGGCGGCCGGACGGTCACGCCGGCGTCGCGCAACGCGCCCTTCGCATCGGCGACGGTGCACTCCCCGAAGTGGAAGATGCTGGCAGCCAACACGGCATCGGCGCCGCCGTCGATCACGCCCTCGACCAAGTGGTCGAGTACGCCGACGCCACCACTGGCGATGACCGGCACGTCTACAGCTCCGCTAATCGCCGACGTCAGCGCAATGTCAAAGCCGTCCTTGGTGCCGTCACGGTTCATTGACGTCAACAGAATCTCACCCGCTCCCAACCGGACGACCTGTTGCGCCCACTCGACTGCGTCAACACCGGTACGTATCCGGCCGCCGTGAGTGAAGACCTCAAAGCCAGACGTCGTGTCGTCGCTTGAGCGAGCGTCGATTGCGACGACGCAGCACTGAGCGCCGAATTCACGAGAGATCTCCCTGATGAGCTCAGGGCGCCGGACCGCAGCGGTGTTGATCGAGACCTTGTCAGCACCGGCCATGAGCAACTGGCGCGCGTCGTCAACAGTACGGATCCCGCCTCCGATCGTGAACGGGATGAACACCTGCTCAGCGACCGACCGAGCCATCTCGACCGTCGTGTTTCGTTCAGCCGACGAGGCGGTGATGTCAAGGAACACCAGCTCATCAGCCCCTTGTTCGTCATATCGAGCGGCCAGTTCCACCGGATCGCCTGCGTCGCGAATGTCGACGAAGTTGACACCTTTCACCACACGACCACCGTCGACATCGAGACACGGGATCACCCGGACGGCACGAACGGTCACATCAGCTCCTCAAGCGCAGCGGCTCCCTCTTCGACGGTGAAATGGCCTTCGTACATCGCTTTACCGACGATCGCCCCGGCAAGCCGCTTCCCTGAGGCTTCAATCGCCGCCAACGCCCGGAGGTCGTCGAGAGTCCCTACCCCGCCACTCGCGACCACATCGACCTGAGTTGCCGCCACCACCGCTCGCAGACCGTCGAGATCGGGGCCTTCCAGTGTTCCGTCACGGCTGATGTCGGTGACGACAAACGCGTCGACGCCTGCGTCGGCAAAGGAACGGGCAACATCGAGGACGCTGCGCCCAGATCCGACCAGCCAGCCATCGATAGCGATTTCACCGGACTTCGCATCGAGTCCGACCGCAACGCGGTGATCGCGTGCCAGAACACGAACGAAATCTGGATTCGATAGTGCTGCCGTGCCGACCACCACCCGTTCGACACCCGCCACGAAGAGTGCATCGGCAGCAGCGGGGTCGCGCACGCCTCCGCCGGTCTGTACCGGCACGTCCACGGCATCAGCGATCGCTGCAACGACGGCCCGATTTACGGGCACGCCCGTCCGGGCTGCGTCGAGGTCGACCACATGGATCCAGCCCGCACCAGCTTCGGCGAAGGCGACCGCTTGGGCGACCGGGTCATCGCCGTACACGGTCTCTTGGCCGTAGTCACCCTGGCGGAGCCGAACACACTTGCCGTCGCGGACATCGATGGCCGGAAACAGAAACATCACGCCTCCCTGACGGTTGCGACGAAGTTCTCGAGAATACGGATGCCGTTGCGACCAGATTTCTCGGGGTGGAACTGACATGCCCAGACGTTGTCTCGAGCAACTGCGGCTACGAGATCACCGCCGTATGCGCAGGTGGCGAGCACATCCTCGCCAGGTTCGGCGCTGAACGAGTGAACGAAGTACACCCATGCCTCATCGCCCAAGCCGGCGAACATCGGGTGGTCGCCATCGCAGTACTGCAGGATGTTCCACTGCATCTGTGGCCGCTTCACACCAGCGGGTATCTGCACAACCCGACGCTCGAACACGCCAAGTCCGCGCTGACCCTCGGCCTCCTCGGAGCTGGCAAAGAGCAGCTGCATGCCGATGCAGATCCCGAAGAAGGGGACGCCGGACCCCACCCGCTCGAGCGCTACCTTGTCGAGTCCCCGCATGCGCAGGGCCTCCACGCACGGACCGAACGCCCCGACTCCGGGGAGCACAATGCCGTCAGCCGCCTCGATATCGGCACGATCAGCAGTCAGGCGAACGTCTGCCCCTGCGCGATCGAAGCCCTTCAGTGCGGAATGAAGATTCCCGATCCCGTAGTCGAGGATCGCGAGACGGGGCCGGGTCACGTCAGAGCGTGCCCTTGGTGGATGGCAGGGTGTCGGATTCAATCCGAACTGCATCTCGAAGCGCACGGGCGACACCCTTGAACGTCGCCTCGACGATGTGGTGGGTGTTGCGTCCTCGGTGCATCACGATGTGGAGCGTTATGCCCGATGCCATCACGAAGGCACGCCAGAACTCCTCGACCAACTGGGGATCGAAGGGCGGATCGCTGAGGATTTTTTCACCAGGAAAGTCGACCTCGTAGTGAAGATACGGGCGACCGGAAAGGTCAAGCACGATCTCGACGGCAGCCTCGTCGAGCGGAACGGTGTTCGACGCAAAGCGACGGACCCCCTTCTTGTCGCCCCACGCCCTCCGGAACGTCTCCCCTAGCGCGATGCCGACGTCCTCGATGGTGTGGTGGGCATCGATCTCGAGGTCGCCGTCAGCATGGACCTTGAGATCGAAACCGCCATGACGTCCGAGCTGGTCGAGCATGTGCCCGAAGAACGGCACACCGGTCTCGATATCGGTCGCACCAGAGCCGTCAAGATCGAGCGCTATGACGATCTCAGTCTCTTTCGTCGATCGTTCATAGGCCGCAGTGCGTCGGGTGGAAGGGGCAGAGCTCACGTCAGAACCTCCGTGAGAGCATCGAGTAGGCGGTCGTCTTCTTCTGGAGTTCCGATCGTGATCCGCAAGCAACCGTCGAGACGGGGCCAGGTCGCACAGTTTCGGACCAGCACGGAACGGTCGACCAGACCCTGCCACACGGCGTTCCCGTCGCGACACGTGGGACGGATCAGGATGAAGTTGGCGCCCGACGGCCAGACGTCGAGCGGCAGATCCGCCAGTCGGGCCATGAGACGGCCTCGCTCCTCGACAAGCCGGGCGACCCGAGCGGTCATGGCGTCTTGATGGTCCAGCGCCACCGTGCCGGCAACCTGGGTCATTGCGTCGAGGTGGTACGGCAACACGACCTTTTCGAGTTCGGTCACGATCCAGTCGGGTGCGAGGAGATAGCCGAGTCGAACGGCGGCCATCGCCCACGTTTTTGAGTAGGTGCGACTCACGACGAGTGGGGTGTCGTCGCCCAGCAAGTCGACGGCGGAGAAGTCGGAGAACTGACCGTAGGCCTCGTCGACACAGAGCAGTCCGCCCGTGGCCCTCACCATGTCGAGGACAGCACGAATCGTGTCTGGCGCATCGACGATTCCGGTGGGGTTGTTGGGTGAACACAAGAACAGCACGTCGGGTCGGTGCTCGATCATGACCCGCTCCACCTCGGCCAGGTCGATCGAGAAATCGTTGGCCCGTTCGCCCTCGACCAGGGTGGTTCCCGTCACCCGACTCAGGTGGCTGTGGAGCGCATAGGTGGGCTCAAACACCGCACTGGTGCGACCGGGGCCTGCGAACGTCAAGAGCAGCGTCTGCAGTACCTCGTTGGAGCCGTTCGCGACGAAGACCTGTTCTCCCGGCAGGCCGTAGTTCGCGCCGATGCGAGCACGGAGCTTGGTCGCGGATCGGTCCGGATAGCGGTTCCAGTCGATCGCCAAAACCTGTTCAGCGACCGCCTCGGCAAATCCACCCGGGGGTGGCTCGGGGCTCTCGTTGGTGTTCAGCCGAACGTCGACGTCGATCTGGGGCGAGTGATAACCGGTCATCAACGTGATCGACTCGCGCGGCGTCGGACGGGTCATCGGCTCGCTCCTCGACGAATACGGATCGAGGCAGCGTGTGCGTCGAGACCTTCGGCACCGGCGAGTACTTCGACCGTGTCGGCCAGGGCTTCGAAGCCTTCCCGCTCGACACGGACGACATGGAGATCCTTCATGAAGTCACGCACGGTGAGTGCACTGGCGAATCTTGCGGTGCCGTTGGTGGGCAACACATGGCTCGGTCCGGCGGCGTAGTCGCCAAGAGATGCGGGAGCATTCGCACCGCAGAAGATCGCACCAGCATTGCGCACGAGTGGCAACAGCGCATCGTCGTCGGCAGTCTGAAGCTCGAGATGTTCAGGCGCAATGAAGTTCGCAACCGCCATCGCTTGCTCGGCCGACGCACAAAGCACTGCGATACCTGAAGCCTCAAGGGTTGCTTCAATCTCGGCCTGTCGTGGTGCTGTGGCAACGAGCCGCTCGATAGCGCTCAGCACCTCGTCGGCGAATGCTTCGTCCCAGGTCACAAACCACGCCAACCCATCGGGTCCATGTTCGGCCTGCACGATCACGTCGATTGCTGCGTAAGCAGCGGGTGCCGAACCATCGGCGACGACGACGACCTCGGACGGTCCCGCAAACGATGAGGGGACGCCGACCAAACCGGCAACTTCCTGCTTCGCCAACGCGACGTACACGTTGCCGGGACCGACAATGACGTCGACTGGCCGAATCGACTCGGTGCCGAACGCGACTGCGCCGATCGCCTGTGCCCCTCCGACGGAAATGACCTCGCGCACTCCGGCGACGGCCGCGGCTGCCAGCACAACGTCAGGCACGGCCCCATCAGGGCCCGGAGGCACACACAGCACAATCTCATCGACACCTGCCACCGACGCGGGAACGGCAGTCATCAGAACCGTTGACGGGTACACCGCACGTCCGCCGGGCACGTAACACGCTGCCCGTTCGACCGGGCGATGCATACCTTGAATCGAAAGCCCCGGATGGTCAACAGCGATGGACGCCGGCATCTGCGCCTCGTGATAGGCCCGGATTCGTTCGGCAGCCTGCTCGAGCGCTTTTCGAACGTGTGGATCGATTCGATCGAGAGCGGCGTCGATCGTTGCCGGATCGACTACAAGGCCGTCGAGCGTCACGCCGTCGAACCGCTCGGTGTACGCACGGACCGCGTCATCGCCGTTGGCGCGCACGCCAGCAAGAATCTCTCGTACGACATCGATCGGGCCACCTGAGGGCGTCGTCGGTCGGGGTAGCACCTCGTCGAGTTCCGCACCGAACGTGCGCAGGTCTATTCGGCGGAGCACCACTACACGCTACCGGCGCGACTGTCGCTCACCGGCTGGTTTCCGGCACACTGCGGCATGGACTCCGACGCCGCCGAGATCTCCTCACTCACCACTGTCATCGCCGATGCCGCCCAGCGGATCGGCAGCCTCGCCGAGCACCGGAGGTCGGACCCCGACGACCCGGTGGTCGGTCGGCTGCATGAGATCGAGCGGCAGCTCACGACCGTGCAACGGCGGCTGCGCGACGTCGGGCGCGCACTCGACTGAGCGCGCTTACGCAAGCGATCGCCACGACGACGCTTCCCCACCGCTCGGGCTCGGCGAACAGCCACTCACCGACCGACGCTCCCACGAGCACGACGAGCACAACGCTCGGGATGATTCCGACGGCAGTACCGACGAAAAATGGCGTGAGTCGAACGGAACTGACACCGAGCAGCCAATCAGCCGGCGTGATCTGGCCAGTGAACACCCGAAACAACGTGACCTCCCGGATGCCGCCGCGCTCCAGACGGCCGTCCCACGCCCGGATGCGATCAGTGAGCCTTTCCTGGGCCCAGTCACGTGCAACCCAACGAGCAAACGCGAAAGCGAGGAAGCTCGCCCCCATGTTGCCGATCCACGAGAGCGCGATCGCCACCGGCGCGGACCAGACCAGCGAGGCAGGGACCATGAAGACCGGCCCAGGCAGGAGCATCGGTTGGAGGATCCACATCGCCAGCACGAAGACGATCGGACCGAGCCAACCCCGCCCGAGCAGGAACTCCTCCACATCGCTGGCTGTGACCGCTGCGTTGAGCATCACCGCGAAACCTGCAAGCAGACCCACTACCAAAACAACCGTCAGTCTTCGCACGCCATGGAGTCTGCCGGAAAACAAAGAACGGCCACCCCCAAAGGGGTGGCCGCCGGCGACACAGGGCGGCGGATCCCTCATGTCGCCTCTCTGACCGAGCGGCGAGCGCTCGGTCAAGGCCGCACGATACACGCGATGAGTCGCTCGACACATTTCGACGACGGCCCGTTCGCCGACGGAATCCGAAGAGTTCACCGGCGCCTTGAGCACTGTCCTTGCTGCGCACTGTCCTTGCCGTTCGGGCGCATCTCGAGCCGGTCACGGTGAAGGAAGTACTTTTGGTACCGCTGCTGGTCGATACCCTGACGATGTGCCTCTCGACCTCTCCGGCCCTTCACTTGGCCCTCATCGCTGGAGCATCGTGGTTCCAGAGGACCGCAACACGCTCGATCTCCACGTCGAGATCGCGGCCACACTTGCCGCTACTGACGGTGGCCCCGTACAGCTCTGGATTCGCGAGGTAGACGATGAGGCCGATGCTGTCGCCACCGCAATGGGATTCCGGCGCCATCGAGACCTCTGGCAGCTACGTTGCAGCCTTCCCAGCGAGTCGAGCGGCCTCACCACCCGCGGATACACACCCGACGATCTCGAGGAGTTCATCGGAGTCAACAACCGTGCCTTCCACTGGCACCCCGAGCAGGGTGGGCTCACACGCGAAGCGGTCGAAGCAACGATGAACGAGCCCTGGTTCGACCCCGACGGCTTCCGGCTCTTTCATGAAGACGACGTGCTAGTCGGCTTCTGTTGGACCAAGATTCACCGCGACCTCGAGCCGGATCTCGGCGAGGTCTACGTCATCGCCATCGATCCCTCGCGCCATGGCCAGGGCCTTGGGCGACCGATGACCCTGGCCGGGCTCGAGTGGCTCGCCGCTCAGGGCCTCGAACATGGGATGCTCTACGTCGAGTCGGACAATCACCCCGCAAACGCCACCTACGCCGCCATCGGTTTCTCCCGACACCACACCGACCGAGCCTACGAACTCGAGAGATCGTGAGTAGCCCTGTCATCCTCGGACGATCGCATCGCGAAGCCCCGACTCTCCGCTACGACCCGACCCGTGCCGAGCTCGCCCAACTCCTCGCCGACGAGCCGAGTTACCGCGTCGATCAAGTGTGGGCGGGCATCCACAAGCATGGCGCCGAGATCGAGGACCTGAGCAATGTTCCGAAGGCGCTTCGAGCCCGACTTGCCGAGGAGTTGCCGCTCGGTCTCACACCGGAACACGAGTCGGTCAGCGATGACGGCGAGACCGTGAAATGGCTCTGGCGTCTCCACGACGGGCACCACATCGAGACCGTTCTGATGCACTACGACGACCGCACTACCGTTTGCGTGTCGTCGCAGGCTGGTTGCGCAATGGCATGCGGTTTCTGCGCTACCGGCCAGTCGGGTTTCGATCGACACCTCTCGGTGGGTGAAATCGTTGAGCAGGTGGTTCGTGCTCGCCGACAATCGGCCCCACGCCGCGTGTCAAACATTGTTTTCATGGGCATGGGAGAGCCGTTCGCCAACTACGACCGAACCTGGAGTGCGGTCGAACGACTCAACCACGATCTCGGTATTGGCGCCCGACACATCACGATCTCAACCGTTGGTGTCATACCCGGCATCGAACGCCTCGCTGATGAGTCGCTCCCGGTGAATCTTGCTGTCTCACTCCACTCCGCAAACGACGCCGACCGCGATGCCCTCGTCCCGCTCAACAAGCGCTACCCCCTTACCGATCTCGCCCAGGCGTGTGCTCGGTACATCGCAGCGAAAAACCGGCGCCTGTCGTTCGAATGGGCGTTGATCGACGGCGTCAACGACCGGCCTTCCGATGTCGACGAACTCGCCAACTACGCCCGCTCCCTGCGGGCGCACATCAACCTCATCCCCCTCAACCCGACGCCGGGATATCTGACCCAAGGGACCCCGCTCGATCGGGTGTACGCATTTCGCGCTGCGCTCGAAGAACGAGGGGCGAATGCAACGGTGCGCCGCACCCGAGGCACCGAGATCGACGCCGCCTGCGGCCAGCTCCGTGCGAGCCGTCGTCTGGTCGACCCACCGCGGCGACGCTGAGCGCCCAGCCGGGCGCATAATGGGTTGGTGTCCGATCGAACGTTCGTCAACCCCCGCCAGCCTCAGACGCTCTATATCTCACAGATATTGCTCTACATCACCGCCGTCGGGGCAGTGCTGTTCCGCTCAGTCGGTGAAGGCTGGGTCGAGGCACTGCCGCTGCGATATCTGGTGGTCTTCCTCATGACAGTCGGTGCCGGCGCCGGTGCGTACGGCATCGCAAACGCCCGGAGGTGGGGCTACCTACTCGGTATTGCCGCTGCGATCGCGCCCTTCATCATCCGACTCGAAATCATTCGCAGACTCGACATCGTCGAGATGCTCCGCTGGAACCCGATCGGCCTGCTCTTCGATGTCGCCATCATCGCTGCTCTCCTGCACCCCGAGAGCCGGGCATACCAAAAGCAGTGGTTCGAATGAGCTCCGACTCGCCGATCCTCGACGAGGGCGTGACCCTCGACCCCGACGCGCTGCCATCTGGCGAACAAAAGCGTCGTCAGGTGCGCTCCTTGTTCGACACGATCGCACCCCGCTATGACCTCGTGAACCGAATCATGTCGTTCGGGCTCGATGTTCGTTGGCGGAAGGCCTCGATGAAACAACTCGGCTTGCCAGCCGGCTCAGTGGTCATCGATCTCGCATGCGGCACCGGCGACTTCTGTCGCGAAATCGAGCGCAAAGGCATGGTCGCGATCGGTCTCGACCTGTCGATGGGGATGCTCGCCGAGGCACGAACCGATGCACCTCTGGTTCACGCCGACATCCTCCAAATGCCTCTGGCTGAGACTGCGGTGGACGGCGCTACCTGCGGCTTTGCGTTACGAAACCTCATTGAGCTTCCCGGCTTCTTCGACGAGGTGGCCCGTGTCGTGCGCCCTGACGGGCGGATCGCGTTCCTCGATGCATCGCCGCCCGAGAACACGCTGCTTCGATTCGGTCACAGCATCTATTTCAACCGAGTTGTGCCGCTGATCGGAGGCCTGCTCAGCGAGGGTCGTGCCTACCGCTATCTGCCAAAGTCGGTTGCCTATCTTCCGCCGTGGCCCGAACTGAAAGCCCAGCTCGAGGCTGCTGGCTTTGTCGACGTCGAGCGGGCCGTGTTCTCAGGTGCACACCTGTTTACCGCCACCAGAGCAGCGCACTGATGGTCGCCAAGGCCCTCCATCACGTCTCGCTGAACGTCAATGAGGTCTCGCCGGCCATCGACTTCTATGAGGCACTCGGCTTTCGCGAGTTCCAACGACCCGACCTCGGATTCGACGGTGCATGGATGACACTCGACGGGACGGGCGAACTCCACCTGCTCAATTTCCCGGCACCCGAGGCGGTGGGGCAACACTTCGCCCTGCAGGTCGATGACCTTCAAGAGGCGTTGGCCGAACTTGCCACAAAAGGCATCTCGCCGACCCGCATCGGCGAGATCGATGGGATCTGCCGTCAGGCCTTCCTCAAGGACCCCTCCGGCAACGAGGTCGAACTCAACCAGCCTCTCTGAACTCACGGCGAGGCCTCGGAAGCGCGTTTGACTCAGCCGCTGAGGGCAAGACCACAGGCGAAGGCAAGCCCAGAGACCAGTTGGACTTGACCGGTGAGTCCGAGGACCTTGATGAGCGCCGGACCAGTAGTGCCCTTGGCGACGTCGACGCAGGCCTGGATCATGAACGCCAGCCCGAAGACCACCATCAACCCAGCCAGGCGATCGTGCACAATGCTCGTCGTGATGGCGAGGGCGAGCGCTACAAGGTGGATCAAAATGAAAACCACCCGTGTTGCAGGAGCACCGATACGCACCGCCAGGGTGTTCTTGCCGGCCTGCCTGTCACCAGAGATGTCGCGAAGATTGTTGATCACCAAGAGCGCAGTCGCCCACAGACCAACACTGAGGCTGGCAAGCACCGACAGCGCAGTGATCTCCTCGACCAGCACGTATGTCGTGCCGACCGTTGCGACCAGCCCGAAGAAGACGAACACGAACACCTCGCCGAGGCCCAGATACCCGTAGGGCCGCGGTCCACCGGTGTAGGTCCAGCCGGCGAGCAGGCAAGCCGCCCCAACCGCAAAAAGCTCAGGACCAACGACCAACGCCAACCCGGCGCCGGCGCCGCCTGCGACACCGAAGGCGACGGTTGCTGCCCGCTTTACCAGTGCCGGTTCGACAAGGCCTGACCCCACGAGGCGCAGCGGCCCCACCCGCCGCTCGTCGTCGGTGCCACGGACACCGTCGGAATAGTCGTTGGCGTAGTTGACCCCGATCTGGAGCGCAAGCGAAACCACGAGCGCCAGCGCACCTCGCCACCAGGCGCCACCGGTCTCATGGCCTACCGCAGCAGCCGCACCGACAGCAACAGGTACGACCGCCGCCGGAAGGGTGCGCGGTCGGGCGCCTGCGACCCAGAGAGGTATGCCGGTCGGCGGGTTCTCACTCATCATCGTCGGAGATACTCCCCGATGGCCCTGACGAGCAATTCGTGCTCGGCCTCGTGCAACTTCGCCTCCAGCGATTCACGCGAGTCGTCCGGGCCGATTTCGATCCGCTGAGCCGCCAGAACCGGCCCGTCGTCGATTCCTTCGTCGGGAACGAGATGCACCATGACCCCAGTGTGGTCGAGACCCGCCCGCTCGTGGGCAACCCACGCGTCATCGATGGCATGGGCCCCGGGAAACGCCCCCGGCATCGCAGGATGGAGATTGATGACCTTGCCGGGGAACCGGTCCAGGAACGCTGCGGTGAAGAGGTGCATCCATCCGGCCTGGACGACCAGATCAGGCTTCACCTCGGCGACCTCGGTTGCGAGCGCTGCGTCATAGGCCTCACGAGCGCTGCGGGCGTCGGCGGGGAACGCGTTTCGATACGGTCCCAACGGCCGGTAGACCGCTGGCACCCCGGCTGCCTCTGCACGGGTTGCTGCGAGCGCAGAACGACGGTTCACCACGACGAACACAACGTCCGCCTGCAGCCGCCCTTCAGCGCACGCATCAAGAATCGCTTGGAGATTCGAGCCCGAGCCAGACGCCAAGACGACCAGCCGGGCGTTCACCGCCAGTCCCCAACCAACTCCACGTCGCCGGTGTCAGACGCCACGAGACGACCGATCACAGGGTGCCCTGCAGCTGCAGCCACATCGGCATCGTGAGCGTCGATGGCAACGACCAAGCCGATACCCATGTTCCAGGTCCGGAATGATTCGGCGTCGGGAACATCACCCCACTCGGCCAGCTGACGAAAGCCAGTCGGAACAGCCCAGGTTCCAAGTTCGATTTCGGCTGCGACACCTTCTGGAAGGACGCGCGGGATGTTCTCGTAGAAACCACCGCCGGTGATGTGCGCAAGCGCCTTGGGTTCGACTCCGAGCGCTCGGAGTTCGTCGACGTCGCCCAGGTAGCTCCTGTGAGGCGTCAGTAGCCACTCGATGAGTTCGTCCGAAGGGTCGTCACAGTGACGGTCGAGAAGGAGCCGGATGAGGGAATAGCCATTTGTGTGGGGGCTGTCACTCGCCATCCCGAGCAATACGTCGCCCGGCTTGATCGCCTCCGTACGGGGCCAGAGTCCGTCGCGGTGGACCGCCCCGACGATCGTGCCAGCGACATCGACGGATCCGGGGGTGTAGACCCCTGGCATCTCGGCCGTCTCCCCACCCAAGAGTGCGCAGTCGACTGCCCGACACGCTTCTGCCATTCCCGTGACGATCTCCGCCACGATCTCAGGAACGAGTTTGGAAGTGGCGATGTAGTCAAGGAAGAAGAGCGGCCGAGCTCCTTGCACGAGGATGTCGTCAACGCAGTGGTTTACGAGGTCCTGTCCAACACCCTTCCATCGTTTGTAGCGAGCTGCGAGTTCGACCTTGGTGCCGACACCGTCTGTCGAGGCGACGAGTACCGAGCCTTCGCCGAGGCCATCGGTTGAGAAGAGGCCTCCGAACGCGCCGAGCTCCGACAGGACTGCAGGGGTATTTGTCGATCGGACCGCCTCACCCATCAGCTTCACGGCTCGGTTACCGGCATCGATGTCGACGCCAGCATCTGCATAGTTGGTCATGTTCGAACCTGAGCTGTCTCGCGGGCAATGTCGGCGCGGTGCTGCGCACCACTGAATTCGATCGCGGCGACGCCCGCATGCGCGGCGTTGGCGGCCTCGGCGAGCGTCGCTTTCACTGCAGTCACTGCGAGCACGCGCCCGCCGATCGCGTGGATGGCGCCGTCAATGATCTCGGTACCGGCGTGGAAGACGACGCAATCATCAGGGACGTCCTCTAGGCCGCTGACAGCGGCCGGAGGAGAACTCGAAACTGGATATCCACCAGAAGCCAATACGACGGTGACCGCTGCCTGATCGGCCCACACAACGTCGAGCGACGCGAGGTCGCCATCGACGCACGCAGCCAGCACCTCGTACAGATCGGTCACGAGGAGTGGAATGACGACCTGGCTCTCAGGATCACCGAACCGGCAGTTGAACTCGATCACTTTTGGCCCTGCTTCGGTGAGCATCATCCCCGCGTAGAGGACGCCCCGGTACGGCCGTCCCTCCGCTGCCAACCCGGCGAGCGTTGGCTCGATCACGCGACGAGCGACCGTTTCGACAAGGGTCTCGTCGGCGATCGGCGACGGGTGAAACGCACCCATACCGCCTGTGTTCGGGCCCCGATCGCCGACCAACAGACGTTTGTGGTCTTGGGCGGCCGGCATCACGACGTAATCTGCGCCGTCGCAGAACGCAAGCACAGACACTTCGGTACCGCTGAGCCGTTCCTCGAGCAGAACTTCGCTACCTGCCCGGCCGAACCGACCATCGACCAGGATCTCGCGAATGGCATCCGCCGCCTCCGTTCGGGTCTCTGCCACGATCACACCCTTCCCTGCGGCGAGTCCATCGGCCTTCACGACCGGCACGGCGTCGAGAGTGTCGAGATACTCGAGCGCCTGGTCGGCATCGGCGAACGAGACCGCAGCACCCGTAGGGATGTCGTGGGCGAGCAGGAATTCCTTGCAGTGCGACTTCGACCCTTCGAGCCGGGCCGCTGCCTCCGAGGGTCCGAATGCGGCGATACCGGCCTCGGTCAGCCGGTCGACCAGACCTGCGACGAGCGGATCCTCGGGCCCAACGACGACGAGCGAGACCTTCTCGCGCTCCGCCAAGGCAACAACAGCGTCGACGTCGGTTGCCGACGTACCCGGAACACAAAGACACCCGGATTCTGCCGCCATCCCCGGGTTACCGGGGGCTGCGATTACTTGGTCGACTCGGGGGGAGCGCAGCAGACCCCATACGAGCGCATGCTCGCGCCCCCCACCCCCGACGACCAGAACGCGTTCGCCCATCAATCGCCCCACACGTTCGCGAACTGCTCTTTGGGGTTGAGCGTCAGTTGCACAAACCGCTCGGACTCAAACGGGTACACCCCGGTGAAACAGGCATTACAAAATCCTTCGTCGGCGTCAAGGGCGCGCATCATCGCCTCGATCGACAAAAACGCAAGCGAGTCGGCACCGATGTGCTCACAGATCTGGGCCACACTCTGGTTGCCGGCGATGAGTTCTTCACGGCTCGCCATGTCGACACCCATGTAGCAGGGATCGGTAATCGCCGGGCACGCCACCCGAACATGCACCTCCGTCGCTCCTGCATCGCGCAGCATCTGCACCAGAGGGCCCGACGTGGTACCGCGAACGATCGAATCGTCCACCATGACGACCCGTTTGCCGAGAAGGTTGTCACCGAGTGGGTTGAACTTCATTCGCACCCCGGTCTCGCGAAGCCGTTGCGTCGGCTCGATGAAGGTACGACCGACGTATCGGTTCTTGATGAGGCCCTCGGTGTAAGGAATCTCGGCTTCTTGGGCAAACCCCACTGCATGCGGTGTTCCCGAATCGGGAACCGGCACGACGAGATCGGCCTCGACCGGTGCCTCTCGTGCGAGTTCGCGGCCAAGTTTCTGGCGAGTGCTGTGCACCAACTTGCCGTGGTGGACGGAATCCGGTCGGGAGAAGTAGATCTCTTCGAACGTGCAGAACGCCCGCTTCTTCGGAACTGCACCTTGCTCGACGTGGTAACCGGCTGCGTCGAGTCGGACGATCTCACCGGGCTGAACCTCGTGCACGAGTTCGGCTCCGATCGCAGAGAACGCGCACGTCTCGGAGGCAAGCAGATGACCACCATCGAATCGACCGACAACCAAAGGGCGGAATCCCCAGGGGTCGCGCACGCCGTAGACGGCGTCGCGGGTGAGAATCGTGAGCGCGAACGCACCTTCGGCCTGGGTCATGAGCATCTTGATCCGGCTGGACCAGTCCCCGCCACCAGCTGCGGTCAACAAGTGAACCATCACTTCGGTGTCGGATGACGTCTGGAGACCCACACCCCGCTCGAGGAGTTGGCGCCGAAGGACGTGCGCGTTGACGAGGTTGCCATTGTGGGCAATGCCTAGTGGCCCGTCGATCGTCTCGATCATGTAGGGCTGGGCATTCCGCAGACCCGAACCACCAGTGGTGCTGTACCGGGTGTGTCCGATCGCGAAGTCACCCTGCAAAGTCGACAGGTTGTCCTCGTTGAACACCGCCGAGACGAGTCCTTGGCCCTTGTGGATATGTGCGACTCCATCTTCGATCGAGGCAATACCGGCCGCTTCCTGACCGCGATGCTGCAGCGTGTACAGCGCAAAGAACCCGAGCCGGGCGGCGTCACGTCCAGGAGCGTGAATGCCGATTACACCACACTCCTCTTTGGGTCGATCATCGCTCGGATACATAGATCACCGTCCAGCCAGCGCTTCCCGCGCCTCGAGTACTTGTCGCAATGCACGAGCGGGGTCATCACTCACACAGGTGAGGTGCCCCATCTTCCGGCCCGGCCGGGCCTCGCTTTTGCCGTACAGATGCAGATGCACACCGGGCTGACCCAGGACGGCAGACCAATCGGGTTCGCCGGACTCCCAGAGATCACCAAGGAGCTGTGCCATCGCCGCCGGACGGCACGAGCCGTCTCCGAGCGGCATTCCGGTGACGGCTCGGAGTTGCTGTTCGAATTGCCCAGCAGCCGCCGCTTCGATCGTGCAATGACCGCTGTTGTGCGGTCTCGGGGCAATCTCGTTGACGAGAAGCCCCTCGGCGGTATCAAACAATTCGACGCACAAAACACCGACGAGCTCAAGTCCCTCGGCAACCATGTGGGCCGTCTTGCGAGCAGCCTCTGCGGTGGCCGCGTCGACCATCGCAGGCACCACCGTGGTGTCAATGATGTGGTTGACGTGCGTGTTCTCCATTACGCCATGGTCGACAATCTCGCCGTCGATGCCGCGCGCAACCACCACGCTGAGCTCACGATCGAACGAGATCAGCGACTCGACGACGAGGCGGGCACCGCCCAGCAAATCCCAGGCTGCAGCGATCTCGTCTGGGTTGTTGATGCGAACCTGGCCCTTGCCGTCGTAGCCGAATCGCGCTGTTTTTGCGATCACTGGCACCCCCAACGCATCTACCGCCACCTCGAGGTCGGCGAGTGTTTCGACCGAGCGCCAGGGAGAGACACCCACGCCGGCAGCGGTGAGGGCCTGTTTTTCCAGCTCGCGATCCTGAGCAACTGCGATGATCGAACCGGACGGACGCACCACAACGCCCATCGCTTCGGCGGCATCAGCTAGTGCAGTGTCGACATTCTCGAACTCCCACGTCAACGCATCGACCATGGCGAGGAATCCGGCGACCTCGTCGGGGTCATCGAAGGATCCAGAGAACTCGCGATCCGCAAGTACACCGGCCGGCGAGCCGGAGCCACCTCCGGTGAACACAGCCACGCCGTAACCATGTTGGCGGGCGGTCTGCGCAAGCATCCGACCGAGTTGTCCACCTCCGACGATTCCAATGGTGGTTCCGGGTCCGAGGGGCGCAGAGGACATCAGATCAGCGTTCGAGCTCGATCGATCGGACCTGTGATGCCCGTTGTGCCCGGAAGTCTCGAAGGGCCTGGGCCATGGAGCTGTCGTGCCGAGCCAACATTGCGACCACGAAAAAACCAGCGTTGGTGGCACCGGCATCGCCGATCGCCATCGTGGCTACCGGCACACCAGCTGGCATCTGGACGATGGAAAGCAACGAGTCAATCCCGTTGAGTGACCGGCTCTTGATGGGAACGCCGACGACGGGAACGATCGTGTGGCCAGCGACCATGCCCGGTAAGTGAGCGGCGCCTCCAGCTCCCGCAATGATCGCCTCAAGCCCTCTGTCCTCCGCTGTTTGTGCGTATTCGACCATCCAGTCAGGCGTTCGATGGGCCGAGACGACCAAGGCCTCGTGCGCGATCCCAAACTGGTCGAGAACGTCGGCAGCACAAGACATTGTGGCCCAGTCCGAGTCACTGCCCATGATCACGCCTACGCGCGGATCGTCTGCCACAGAACCCGTTCCTCCCCGAAAGCCCGATCCAGTTTGCATCCTCGCGCAGCCGGGGAGGCGCGCGTTGGATACAAAGTTGCGCCGATTTTGAGCTCAATGAGTAAACGAATGGAGCGCTGCGATCACCCGCTCGGCAGCAGGGTACGCACCGGGCTCGAACAGATGACCGGTCAGCGCTGCGAACGTCTCCTGGTAGACCCCAGCAGCCTCTCGTGCCAGTTGCTCGGGCAGCGGCCACGGGTCAGCCCCTGACTCAGGATCGAAGCCGGCACGCACGTACGCGAGCCTCACATACTCCTTGTCGAGGTTCTCGGGCTCTTCACCGACAGCACGCCGATCGTCGACGGTCGATGCCCGCCAAAAGCGCGAGGAGTCTGGAGTGTGCACTTCGTCGATGATCGTGAGCACGCCGTCTGCATCGAGGCCGAACTCGTATTTGGTGTCGACGAGTACGAGGCCAGCCTCCGCTGCAACCCGACGACCTCGTTCAAAAACAGCCAGCGCCACCGAACGTACCTGCTCCCAAAGATCTCCGTCGACGAGCGCGTTGGCCACGATGTCCGACTCGGTGATCGGTTCGTCATGACCGCCGCGCTCGGCCTTGGTGGTGGGCGTGATGATGGCCTCAGGGAGTGGATCATTCTTCGACATGCCCTCTGGGAAGTCGATCCCGTAGATCGTCCGCTCCCCCGCCGCATACGACGTCCAAAGTGACGTTGATGTGGAACCGGACAACTGGCCACGAACGACGACCTCCACCGGCAGCGTCGTGCACTTTTTGCCGATCGTCACATTCTCGTCAGGCATGCCGAGCACGTGCGATGGCACGAGGTCGGCAATCTGGTCGAACCACCACACTGCCAACTCGTTGAGAACCTGTCCTCGATACGGCACGGTACCGAGGACATGATCGAAGGCAGACAGCCGGTCGGTCGCAATCAAAGCGATCGTGTCACCAAGATCGACGATGTCTCGCACCTTCCCGGTCGTGAGCGGGCCGAGCGTCGCAACAGCCGCGGCATCGATCCCGGTGAACGGGTGAGTCAGAGCCGGACCCAGATCGAGACTCATCGGGCGCCTGCGACGAAGGCCTCAAACAGGGGTAGCCCCAATCCTCCCTCGGGACCGGAGGGTCGCTGCCAGTCGAGGACATGGTCCTCGGGGTGGGGCATCAATCCGACGATCGTGCCTCCCTCGTCGCAGATCCCGGCGATGTCGTTGACCGAACCGTTTGGGTTGGCTGGGTAGGCACCGGCAGCAGCGACCGGTTTGCGCGAGGTTGGTCGAGCTCCGTCGGCCAAATACCGGAACGCCACCAGACCATTCTCGAGCCGCTCGGCACTCGCTCCATCAGCCACAGCAAGGCGGCCCTCACCGTGCGCTATTGGACACCGCATCGTTGTGCCGGCGATCGCACCGAGCCAGCCACTCCGGCACGCTGGTTCGACGCTCAGCGTGACCCACCGGCACTCAAAGCGCCCCTCGGCGTTCTCGGTAAGTGTGACCGAACGTGTTTCTCCCATCGGGCCAGGAAGCAGCCCTGCCTTCACCAGCACCTGAAAGCCGTTGCAGATACCGAGCATCGGCTTGCCGGCTGAGGCTGCAGTGGCAAGTTCCTCGGCAAACCAGGTGCGTAGTTCGAGCGCGAGACGTCCACCGGCACCCAGTGCATCGCCATAACTGAAGCCCCCCGGTAAAAGGATGGCGGCGTAGTCGGCGATCCGCACTGTGCCACTTCGCAACTCGTTGACGTGGGCGATAGTCGGCTCACCCCCTGCGAGACGGATCGCTTGGGCGGCCTCGTCGTCACGGTTCGTGCCAGAGGCGTGCGGAATCAGAACAGGCGGCCGACTCATGAGACAACGCCCTTGGTGAAGGCAAGAACTGCATCGTCGAGTAGCACGACGACCGCTCCGAGGCTGACGAACCCATCGCCGGTCACCGCACCAATCCGGCGACCGTGCTCACCAAGAATCGCCGACACCGCCTCGCGATCTGCTGCCCTCGCCGAGAGCAGTAAGCGGCCAGGCGCTTCGTTGATCAGCGCCGTCGCTGCGTCGACCCCGTCGGTTGGCACCTCGATAGCGACTCCCTGTCGCGCGGCGATCGCCATCTCGCTCAACGCCACCGCAAGGCCACCGTCGGAGCAGTCGTGGGCGGCTGTAACGAGGTCCGATGCGATCGCTGCGTGGACCGCCCGATACCGCGGTAGCGGATCGACGAGCGGTTCGGGGACGTCCGTGGCCCCCAGGCCGAACTCTTCGGATGCCAACGAGCCACCCAGTGCCGCCTGGTGCCGCCCCACGAACCAGATGTCGTCACCGACCGCCATGCCTGCTGAATCGATCGCACAATGAAGATCCGGTACGAGGCCGAGCGCCGAGATGAGCAGGGTGCCTGGTATCGCTTCGCCGTCGAATTCGTTGAACAGGCTGTCCTTGCCAGAAATGAAGGGCATCCCATAGCGACGGGCGCCTTCGGTGCACCCCTGAACGGCCCGGACCAGCGAACCGAGCCGATCAGATTTCGTGGGGTCGCCCCAGCAGAAGTTGTCGAGTACCGCGACCTGGTCGGGGTCGCCTCCAACCGCAACCAAATTGCGAACGGCCTCGTCCATCGCAAGCAGCGCCATTGCGAACGGATCGTGGCGTCCGACAGCCGGGCAGATGCCGTTGCTGAGGACGACCGCCTTCGTCCCGCTGGTTCCCAGTGGCTTCAGGACGGCGGCATCAGCCGGCCCGTCCGCTTCGGGCCCTACATATGGACGCACCACCGTGCCGCCCCGCACCTCGTGGTCGTAGCGCCGAACGATGTCCTCCTTCGACGCCACGTTCGGATGGGCGAGGAGGCGGAGGATGTGAGACGCATCGATCGCAGGCGGCACGATTTCTTTGGGTGGCGAATCCACCCACACCGCCTGCATCTCACGTCGAGGGATCCCCTCGTGCAGAAAGCCCATCGGAAGGTCGACCACGGGGGTGGCGCCGTAGCGAACCACCAGTCGTTTCGTGTCGGTGAAGGTACCGAGGTCGGTGACCTCGACGTCCCAGGCATCGCACAACGCTTCGAGCTCGCCGAGCTTCGCCGAGGGCACTGCGATCACGATGCGCTCCTGAGCCTCGCTCAGCCAGATCTCCCACGGCTGCAAACCGGGGTACTTCAGTGGCACGACCGACAGGTCGACCTCGACCCCGAGGTCCTCCCCCATCTCGCCGATCGACGACGAGAAGCCACCGGCACCACAATCGGTGATGGCGTGGTAGAGCCGGGCATCTCGGGCCCGCTCGATGACTTCGATCAGGCCTTTCTCCGTGATCGGGTCACCGATCTGCACGGCGGACCCAACATGGTCGACCGTGGACGCGTCCATTCCTGCCGAGGAAAACGTCGCACCATGGATGCCATCGCGTCCCACGCGACCGCCGAGGGAGACCACTCGGTCGCCGACTTGTGGTTCGGTCGGGTGCGAACCATGCGGCAGAATTCCCAGCGCCCCGCAGTACACGAGGGGATTGGCCGTATAGCCGTCGTCGTAGAGCACCGCTCCGTTTACCGTAGGAAGTCCGAGCTTGTTCCCGTAGTCGCCGATGCCACCAACGACACCGTCTCGGATCCGACGAGGATGTAACACGCCCGCCGGTAGTCGAGCGTCGGGCAGATCTGCCGGCCCGAAACAAAGTACGTCGGTGCACGCGATCGGCCGAGCCGAAACTCCGATGACATCGCGAACCACGCCACCCACTCCAGTGTTGGCACCACCAAAGGGTTCAAGCGCCGACGGATGGTTGTGCGTCTCCACCTTGAAAGCGATATCAAACTCGTCGTCAAAGGCCACGATTCCTGCATCGTCAACGAATGCTGATCGAAGCCAGGGAGGATCGAGCTCGTCGGTGACCGCTCTGAGAGCTTGCAGCAGGCCGTCATGGTGGGAGTAGGTGACCGTTCCGTCGGCTGCCGTGTGGGTGAGATCGATTTTGGCCCGAAACGTCTTGTGTACGCAGTGCTCAGACCACGTCTGGGCGAGCGTTTCGAGTTCGGCATCACGTGGGTGCCGACGCTCAGCTGCGAAATGGGCCTGGATCGCCCGCATCTCGGTCAGGTCGAGCGACAAGACCCGATCGTGGCTGAGGCGCAGCAATTCGTCGTCCGACAGATCCTCAAGTGGGACGAGATCGACCCGGACATCGGCTTCAGCCGCACCCGCAAACTCTGCCGGTAGTTCGCCTTCAGTCCAAATCTCGATGGTGTCGTTGGCGAGCAAGCGATGAGTGACGGTCGCAACATCGGCATCGGAGAGTTCTCCGAGAAGATCGTAACGCCGGGCGGTGACCACCCGAATGTCGGGGAGGCCCAGGTTTCGAGCGGCCCGCTCGAGCTCTCGAGCGTCTGGATCGGTAGCCCCGGGCATCAACGCAACCTCGACGACTCGACCTTCGGCGGGCGTGACACCGCCAACCACGCTCGAGTCGACGACCGGATCGACGAGCACCTGTTCACACAGCGCGGCGATCTGTTCGGCGCTCACATCACCGTCCACATGGTGCACTCGCGTGACCCGACACCCGGTCAGCGCAGTAACCCCTACCAGCGGGGCGTTCGCCACCACATGGGCGCCTCGCGGGTCATCGGGGGCGGTGACATCGATGCGCACGGTCATTGGTTGGAACCTAGACCGATGGATCCACGCGCGTGCGGCAATCAGAGGCTTTCCCATGTTGCACCCACGAGCCGCTCTCATGGCTGTCCCTGCGTCGGATTCGAGGCTGCGGAGATCACGACCGGCCGGGTACTTTCTTGCCTACCGTGGTTGGAATGCATCGTGATCTCGTCGAGCAGCGTCGCTTGAGTGTGCCGAAGATCACCTACCCGCCCGACCTGCCGATCACCGGTCGTCGCCAGGAGATACTCGACACGATCCGTAGCCATCAGGTGGTGGTGATCGCAGGCGAGACCGGATCGGGTAAGTCCACCCAGATCCCAAAGTTCTGCCTCGAACTGGGACGCGGTGTCGAGGCCATGATCGGCCACACCCAGCCTCGCCGCCTAGCGGCACGTTCGATCGCTGCACGCGTCGCCGAGGAAGTCGGCACCAGCATTGGCGAACTCGTCGGTTACACCGTCCGTTTCACCGACGAGGTAGGCGCTCGCACGCTCGTGAAGACCATGACTGACGGCATCCTTCTGGCCGAGTTGCAACGTGACCCGGACCTCCGTCGGTACGACACGATCATCATCGACGAGGCCCATGAACGGACGCTCAACATCGATTTTCTGCTGGGCTATCTCCTTCGTCTTGTCGATCGGCGTAAAGACCTGAAGGTGATCATCACCTCGGCAACGATCGACACCGAGAAGTTCTCCAATCACTTCGGCGGCGCGCCGGTCATCGAAGTCTCAGGCCGGACCTACCCGGTCGACGTTCGCTACCAACCGCTTGGCGACCCCGACAAGCCGGAGACGCCGACGCTCGACGTGGCCGAGGGGATCGAGCGCGCTGCCCGCATCTTGTTGCGCGAGACCCCGGGGGACATCCTCTGCTTCCTCCCGGGCGAACGAGAGATCCGCGAGACGCAGGATCATCTCTCGAAGACGATGGGCGACGTCGAAATCCTTCCGCTGTTCGGACAACTCTCCCCGGCCGAACAGCAGCGCATTTTTCAGCGCCATGACAGACGCCGAATCATCCTTTCGACGAACGTTGCCGAAACATCGCTAACGGTGCCAGGAATCCACGCAGTCATCGATACTGGCACTGCCCGGATCTCCCGCTTCAACCGACGTACCAAGGTCCAGCGCCTGCCAATCGAAGACATCTCACAAGCCTCGGCCGACCAGCGAGCGGGTCGATGCGGCCGTCTCGGTCCCGGTGTCTGCATCCGGCTCTTCGACGAGTCCGACTTCTCTGACCGCCCCGAGTTCACCGAGCCGGAGGTTCAGCGGACGAACTTGGCCTCCGTCGTCTTGCGAATGGCTTCACTTGGTCTCGGTGATGCGGAGTCGTTCCCGTTCATCGATCCTCCCGACGCTCGGGCGATCCGCGACGGCATCACGTTGCTCGAGGAACTCGATGCGGTCGATCCGGGCCAGGCGGGTACCGACGGCTGGCTCACGCCGCTGGGACTGCAGCTTGCTTCGATCCCGATCGATCCGAAGCTAGGACGAATGCTCCTCGAGGCCGACGACCACGGCTGCTGCACGGAAGTTGCAATCATTGTGGCGGGACTGTCGATCCAGGACCCGCGAATCCGGCCAACAGGAGTCGGTAGCGGAGCGGCTTCGGAGCGAGCCGCTCAACTTCACGCCCGGTACACCGATGATTCTTCCGATTTTTTGTCGTGGCTTCTGCTGTGGGCTCACGTCAAGGTCGAACGAAACGAACGTTCCGGAAACGGTTTCAAAAAGATGTGCCGTGACGAGTATCTGCATTTCCTTCGAATTCGAGAGTGGGAGGAAGTGCATCGCCAACTCCGCCAGATCGCGAAAGCTCTGGGACTGCGATTCAACGACAATCCTGCGACCCGATGCCGTGCATCAGGCGCTCCTTTCCGGACTGCTTGCGCACGTCGGCTTCTTCGACAGCGAAGCGAAGCAGTATCGCGGCACGCGTGGCGCCCGCTTCGTCCTGGCCGGCGGCTCGGCACTCAAGCAGCGCACGCCGGCGTGGGTGATGGCAGCCGAGTTGGTCGAAACCAACCAGCTCCGAGCTCGGACAGTCGCCCCAATCAACCCGCAGTGGCTTGAGCGAAGCGCATCGCACCTTCTTCGCTGGGAACATTCCGACCCCTGGTGGAACGCTGAGCGTGGCGCAGCAGTGTGCGATGAGCGAGCCTCGCTCTACGGCCTTCCTGTGGTTCCGAACCGTCAGATCAACCTTCAGCGCGTCGACCCAGATCTGGCCCGTACCCTCTTCATCCGCCACGCGCTCGTACTCGGCGAGTGGGAGCACCGCTACAGATTCGCCGCGCGCAACGAGCACGTACTCGCCGAGATCGAAGGGCTCGGTGCGCGTCTCCGCCGAGACATCGCAATCGACGAACACGTCCTCGAGACGGCATTTGATCACCGGCTCCCTTCCAACGTGGTGTCGGCTCGTCACTTCGACAGATGGTGGACGAGGTATCGACAAAGCCAGCCTGACGCACTCGATCTTTCCATCGACGAGCTCCTGAAAGGATTCGACATTGATGGCCTCGATGCCTGTCCCGAGCAATGGCCCTGGGACGATCGATCATTTCGTGTCGACTACCGATTCGATCCTGCTGCCCCTGACGACGGGATCACGATCGAGATCCCTCTCCAGGTCGTGTCCCGCGTCGATCCGGCACCATTCGCCTGGCTGATCCCGTCCTTTCGCCGCGAGCTTGTCCTCGAGTTGCTTCGCACGCTGCCGAGGCAAGCCCGCAGGCTGCTCATGCCGATCCCCGAGGCAGCTTCAGAGATCCTTGCCGAGCTGCTC
Source organism: uncultured Acidimicrobiales bacterium (assembly GCA_905480195.1). GTDB lineage: Bacteria > Actinomycetota > Acidimicrobiia > Acidimicrobiales > Aldehydirespiratoraceae > UBA11606. The sequence goes on along the minus strand of CAJQPN010000016.1, from coordinate 36,600 downwards.
CCCACCGAACCTCCCCTCCTCGATCAGCTGGTGACAGCTGTACAACGGCGAGGAATTGGGGTCACCGCTCGGGACTTCGATTCATCTGCCTTGGCCCCGCACCTTCGACCTCACTTTCGGGTTGTTGACAATGGTGGTGGGGCCTTGGCCGAGGACGACGACCTCGAAGTGCTCAAGCGCCATTTTGTCGAAGAAGCACGGAAGCTGCTCGACAGGGGTGGTCACGAGTTGGAGGCCACCGGCGCCATCACCTGGGTATTCGACCGCATTCCTCGCACGATCTCTACTGAGGGTCTCGGTCAGATCGTCACGAGCTACCCGGCCCTGGTCGATGAGGGCGAGACAGTCGGGGTGCGTCTCTTTGCCACCACTGAGGAACAAGCCGATCAGATGTGGCTCGGTACCCGCCGCTTACTCTCGCTGGCTCGCCCCGCTCTGGGTCGGGTGCTCCGCCCGCTGCTCACCGCTGAAGTCAAGGACGCCATTGTGCGCAGCCCTTACGACGGGCCGCAGGCGTGGTTCGAAGACTGCCTCGTCGCTGCCCTCGACCAGGTCATGGTCGAGTGCGGCGGCCCAGCGTGGAACGGCAAGCGTTATGCCGAACTCGTCGATCAAATGAATCGCGTTCTCTGCGACCACGTGAGCACGATTGCGCGAACTGCGGCCAATCTTCTCGAAATATCCGCCGAACTCACCCAACGCGTAGCGGCCCTCGACAACGACCTCCTCGCTGCTGCCGTGGCCGACATCGCAGACCAACAAAGCCAACTCGTCTACGACGGCTTCATCGCAACGATCGGGTTCGAGCGGCTCACCGACGTCGAGCGTTACCTGCGAGGGTTGCTCTATCGCGTCGAGCGACTACCCGACACCATTGCGAAGGACCGCGATCGGATGCGATCGGTTCGCCTCGTCGAGGCAGAACATGCGGCCCTGATCGACGAACGCGGCACAACACCAGAACTCGAAGAGCTCGCCTGGGATCTCCAAGAGCTTCGGATGAGCGTGTTCGCGCAGCCGATCGGAGCGGCCCGACCGGTCAGCGTCAAGCGTATTCGCAATGCATTGGAGCAAACCCGGCGAGGCTGACAACAACGAGACGGGGATCAGCCCCGTCAACGCCCGTTCGAAACCCGTAACGAGGGGTCGCGTTCCGGGCCACAAGGTTCGGCAGCGGGCTGGAGCATCTTCGCGGCAGCTATTCTGCAGTGGTCACGACCCCAGTTGCTCGACGAGGAACCGATGTAGCAATGAGTGCAGATACCGAGTTGATCGCTGATCTTGCTGACGCAGTGCCCGGAGCGCTTTATCGCATCGACTCCTCAGGATATGGGGAGTGGTCATTTTCTTTCCTGAGCAACGGGATCGAAGAGCTCTATGGATTCAGCGCTGCTGAGGTGCTCGCTGATCCGATGGTCCTGAACCGCTGCATGCTCGAAGAGGATCTGCCTGGCTACGCCCAAGCAAACATTGTGGCCTTCGAGAGCCTGTCGGTTCTCGACTACGAGTACCGGATCAAGACCCGGGTTGGCGAGTTTCGTTGGATTGGTGTCCGAGCAGTACCTCGACACCTCGACGACGGGACGGTCGCGTGGTCGGGAATCATGCTCGACATCACCAGACGGAAGCAGACAGAGGAAGCTTTGGCCTCCAGTGAACTCCGGTTCCGCGCTGTTTTTGAGGCCGCCCCCCAGGGCATCGTTCTGCGAGATCGCCTTGGCAAGGTGGTCGACGCCAATCCTGCAGCTCTCCGGCTCCTCGAGACGTCGCTGACCGATTTGCTCACCCAGCCGGCGATGCATCCTCTCTTCGACGCGATCGGGACCAACGGGTCGGTAATTGACGCCGACGAGCATCCGGGCCTGATCACACTGCGGACGGGTCAACGCTCAGAGAGCAAGGTCCTCGGAGCATCAGTCGGGCTTGGCAAGAAGCAGCGGGTCTGGCTGCGGGTGAACGCAACGCCGATCGTGAGGGACGGAGCGATCGATCGTGTCGTTTCCACCCTGGAAGATGTCACTGATGGTGTCGAATTGACGCAAAAGATGCGACAGGAGGCCGAAACGGACTTCCTCACCCAGCTTCTCAATCGGCGAAGCTTCATGGCTCGGCTCTCGGCTGAAGTCGAGCGTCTGACGCTCGGCGACGATCGCTGCTCTGCCCTGCTGGCCATCGATCTCGATCACTTCAAGGTGGTCAACGATACATACGGCCACGCTGCCGGCGATGCAGTACTCGTCCACGCGGCTGACGTGATTACTGAGAGCGTCCGCGCAAGCGACGCCGTTGCCAGGTCTGGTGGAGAAGAGTTCCTCGTGCTCCTCCCCGACACGACGCCCGAAGGTGCGATCTCAATCGCAGAGCGGATACGAGCCGGGTTCGAGGAACGCCCAACAGACTTCGAGGGGACGGCCATCGAAGTTACTGCCAGTATCGGTCTGAGTCTCATCGACCGCGAAGACAGTGACGGCTCGGAGCTACTGGTCAGGGCCGATACTGCGCTGTACGAGGCAAAGTCAGCAGGGCGAAATGCGGTCGTCGCGGGGTGGCTCTGAGCCGGGGCTGGTTGCACTCACCACAGGCGCAAGAACGAGATGAGACAGGCGGAGAGACGGCGAACGGTTACGGCGCGACCCGGACCGCCTCCACAGTGAGTCCGTCGATGTCGGTGAGACGCCAAGCCAACGCCTCTCGTGCGCTCTTCCACGTCCAGAACCCCGGCCCTCGATGTTCGAGGTGTGGCCGGAGCGCTTCGAGGAGTGGTACCACTGCCGCGGGTCGGGCGATCGCGAAGTGATTCTGGCGAGTCTTGCCGCAGGCGATCGGCGGACGTGGAAGCGCGTCAGTGCCGAACAGGACGTCGACAAGACTGTGTAATTCGATCAAGTCGCGTTGGCCGCGAACGATCTCCCCTGGGTTGACGACCGAACCGAAACGCGCATCAGGCATCCCTGAAGCGAGCCATGGTGTCGCCGGGTCGCGATCTCCGCACAGAGCTCGATAGGCGGCCCGAACGGCGCTCCCATCGAGCGACACCTCGCTCACCAGGCACCGCGATGGACGACCTGGTCGAAAACGCTTCGCTCCCTGCTGGCCGACGTCGAGGGCCGGTCTGGTGCGGCATGACCGATCGCAATCGCCCCGATGGCCCGCATACCGTCCGGAACGCCGAACTCATGGCGAACTGCGTCTTCGTGTTCGAACAACCCAAAGAGCAACGCCCCGAGTCCAACAGCTTCGACTGCCAACAAGAGCGTCATGGCTGCAGCTCCCCCGTCCACCCACCAGTACGGCACGTCCCATGCGTCTTCGCCGGCGCCGAGGCCGGTCGAGACCTTGTCGGGCTCGCGGTAGCGGCGGACATAGGCATTGGGTTCGACCCACGGGATGATCAGCACCGGCGCGCTGAGAAGGTGGGGCCACGGGAAACTCGGGCGCATCGCAGAAGGAAGGGTCGTGTCCCAATAGCGTGCCGTCTGCAGCCCCTCAAGTATGAGAAAATCAAGTGAGGCTGTCTTGCCAGCTGATGGGCCACGCCGCGCAAGATCGACGATCCAATCGACCACCTCGGTATCAACAGGTTCGGCGGTGAACGCCCGAGTCATCCGACGCCGTCTCACGAGGCGTTGAAACTCCGGATTCACGATCGCGGCCAGCGTCGGATCAGAGAAGTTTGTCGAGATCTTCAGCCATCGCCCAGCCGAAGGCGATCAGCGTGTCGCCATTGTCGATGTCGAGATCGGCAAACTGGTCGGCAACGGCAGGATCGATCTTCTCGGGTTTCGACGACTCGTGGTCGAGCACCGGCGCCTGGCTCCCATCACCGCGTGCGGTAAAGGCGCGGTCCTCGTAGACCGATGCCCCGATACCGAACCGTTTGGCGAGTCGACGCCCCCACGCGCGCTCTTCACCTGAAGCCTTGTGGTCGGGGCGGGGAACGATGTCGTCGAGACTCTTGAACGCCTCAAACGCTCCCGGATCGTTCATCTGTACACCGATGAGGACGTCTTCGTCAGGGAAAGCGAGCACAGCCCGCCGCATCTGGTCGATCATGACTGCTCGCAGGACGGTGTCGCGTTTGGTGTTGCGACAGATATGGCCGGCTCCGACGAGGACCGAGGGAGTGCCACCGATGCGTTCCAGCGTGCAGAACGAGAAGCCGCGAACCTTGCCGCCTTCGGTGGCGACCGTGCAAAGAACCCACGCCTCAGCCTGCTTTGACAGTTGACCGATCTCGAAGGCATTCGGAGAGTCGGCGCAGAGGTCGGCCATCTCGGCCAGTTCCGCGTCGCTCAGCGCCGTGCAGTCCTTGGTCTCGACCTCGATAGCCATTCGTTCCGTCCCCACTCACTTGCGAAAATGCCTCGCACCAGTTTCAGGCCTGTGGACAAATTTCGCAACCTGGCTATCCAGGATCTGCGCCAGATTCGAACCGCTGTGTGCAAGAGCCGTTGCGAGCCACCTGAGGTCGTCAGGTCAGGGCCTTCCCACGACTACACGAGAATCGCGTCAGGACCGAAAACGATCCGGAGCTCGGCGACCACCCCGTTGGAGCTGTCGACGGCAAACTCGTCAGGCAGCCGCAAGACTTGTCTTTCGCTCAGATGAACCTCGACTGGGGCATCGCCGGGGTGAGCCGACAGGATCGACTTCAGTTCGTCAATCCTGTCGGGTCTCTGGTTCTCCGGCGTGAGGCGCAAGCGGACCGGCTGGTTGTCGGACAGATCTTCGACAATCTCGATGTCTTGAGCGAAGAGTTTGGGGAGATCGTCACCGTTCTCGACCCGACCGCGAATCATCACGATTGCGTCGTCTTGGAGTTTCGGACCGTGCTCCTGCATCGTCCGGGGGAAAATCATCACTTCAACAGCGCCCTCGAGATCTTCGAGCTCGAGCACAGCCATGAGATCACCCTTCCGAGTCCACTTGCGCTGGAGATTCGTAATGACACCGCCGACCTTGACGATTGCGCCGTCGGGTAACTCGGTCAAGCCGGCGATGCTGGTGTCTGCCTTGCGACGGACCTGGGCCTCGAATCCGAGCAATGGATGATCGGAGATGTAGAGACCGAGCATCTCTTTTTCGTTGGCCAGTCGAGGCATCTTGTCGAATTCGATGTCAGGCACCGTCGGGCGCTCATCGAACGCAGGCCCGTCGTCGAGATCGCCAAACAGCGACATCACACCCATGTCGTGCTCCTTGCGGCGCTGCACGGTGAGATCGATGATCTGCTCGTAGACCTGAAGCAGACCCTTGCGAGGATGACCGAGGGAGTCGAACGCGCCACCCTTAATGAGCGACTCGATCGTCCTCTTGTTCAACGCCTCGATCTCGACCCGCTCGACGAAATCCACGAACGACTCAAACGGACCACCCACTTCACGTGCCGCAATGATTTTTTCGACTACTCCCTCCCCGACATTTCGTATCGCGGCGAGACCGAAGACGATGTTGCCCGGCGAGACACCACCATTCGGGTCGCTCCCCGGTGCGTACGGACCACCGTCCCAATCGGGATTCGGCACCGGCGTGAAGTCGGAGTCGGAGCGGTTGATATCGGGGACCTCGACCGTGATGCCCATGAGACGACATTCGTTCAGATAGACGGCGGCAGATTCGAGTTTGCTCTTGACCGACGTAAGCAGCGCCGAGAGGTACTCGACTGGATGGTTGGCCTTCAGATAGGCGATCTGATACGCCACATAGCCGTAGCCGTACGAGTGAGACTTGTTGAAGGCATAGTCAGCGAACTGAGCGATGATGTCGAACATCTTCACGGCCAGTGAGTGCTCATATCCGTTAGCGACAACACCGTCGGTGAACTTCTGCCGTTCCTTTTCCATCGCCTCGCGGATTTTCTTGCCCATCGCCTTTCGAAGAGAGTCCGCTTCGGCGAGCGAGTAACCAGCGAACTTCTGCGCCATTCGCATGACGCTCTCCTGATAGATCATCAGCCCGTAGGTGTCGCCGAGGAGTTCCTCGGCGTCGGGGTGAATGAACTCGATCGGCTTCCGGCCATTTTTTCGGTCGGCGTAATCGTTGTGCATGTTCGCCGCCATCGGGCCAGGCCGATAGAGCGCAACAAGTGCCGCCACGTCGTCGAAGCTGGTCGGCGCCAAGGACCGGATCAGCGCCCGCATCGGTGCCGATTCGAGCTGAAATACGCCGATGGTGTCGCCCCGTTTGAGCAACTCGAATGTGGGCTGGTCGTCGAGATCGACGGCGTCGATATCGAGATCGAACCCTTTCATGTCCTTGACGAGTTCGAGGCAATCGGAGATGACATCAAGGTTTCGAAGCCCCAGGAAATCCATCTTCAGCAGGCCAAGGTCCTCCACGCCGTGCATCTCGTACTGGGTGACGACAGGTGCTTCCTCGATCGGCTTGCCAGCTTCGGGTTTTCGCTGGATCGGCAGATATTGGGTCAGCGGATCCTTGGTGATCACCACCGCGGCCGCATGGATGCCATCCTGACGACGCAGACCTTCGAGCCCCTTGGCGACGTCAACGACACGAGCGACGTCGGCGTCGGCGTCGACCATGTCGCGAAGCTCGCCAGCCGACTTGAAGCCGTCGATATATTTCGGGTGCTCCTCGAAGCAGTACTTGAGCGGTGTGTCACGTCCCATGATGAGCGGGGGCATGGCCTTGGCGACCTTATCGCCGAGAGAATAGGGATAGCCGAGCACACGCGCTGCGTCGCGCACTGCGGCGCGTGCCTTGATCTGGCTGAACGTGACGATCTGGGCGACGCAGTCACGACCGTATCTGTCGGCCGCATATCGGATCATGTTGTCTCGGTAGCGGGTGTCGAAGTCCATGTCGATATCGGGCATCGAGACTCGGGACGGGTTCAAGAAGCGCTCGAACAGCAGGTCGTATTTGATCGGGTCGAGATCAGTGATCCAGAGCGTGTAGGCCACTGCACATCCGGCGGCGGAACCACGCCCCGGGCCAACCCGGATGTCATTGTCTCGGGCGAACTTGATGAGGTCCCAGGTGATAAGGAAGTACGCCGAGAAACCCATGCTGTCGATGACACTGAGCTCGTAGTCGAGCCGTTCGGTGATCTCAGCATCGAGCTCACCGCCCCAACGCTTGTGCGCGCCTTCATAGGTGAGATGGCGGAGATACTCGGTGTCGGTGGCGAAGCCCTCGGCGAGCGGAAACTCGGGCAACTTGGGCTTGCCGAAGTCGATCTCGACGTCACAGCGCTCTGCGATCCAGAGGGTGTTGTCGCACGACTCGGGAACCTCGGCGAAGAGGCGCCGCATCTCTCCGGCCGATTTGATGTAGTGGCCGTCACCGTGAAACTTGAAGCGGTCGGTGTCCGAGAGAAGCGATCCGGTCTGCACACACAGCAGGGCGTCGTGGGCCTCCGCATCGTGCTGGTGGGTGTAGTGCGAGTCGTTTGTGGCCAAGATCGGTGCCTTGATCTTCTTCGCGATCTCGAGAAGCTGTGGATTCGTGGTGCGCTGCTCGGGGATGCCTTGATCCTGGAGTTCGATGAAGAAGTTGTCCCGCCCATAGATGTCCTGGAAACGAGCGGCATGCTCGAGCGCTGCGTCCTGGTTTCCGTTCATGAGCGATTGCAGAACGTGACCGCCGAGACAACCTGAGGTTGCGATGATGCCTTCGGCGTGCTCGGCCATGGTCTCCCAATCGGCGCGGGGCTTGTAGTGAAAGCCGTCGAGATACGCCTTCGAGGAGAGGTGGATGAGGTTCTGATACCCGGTGTTGTTCTCGGCCAGCATGATCGCGTGGTAGTAGAGCTTCTTGCCGCCACCGACATCGCCACCCGAGTCGTCGGACTTCCCGCGTCGGCTCGGCCGCTCGTGGCGACTCTCGTGCGCGAGGTACATCTCGGTGCCGATGACCGGGTTGATCCCTGCGTCTTTACAGCCCCGGTAGAAGTCGAGAACGCCGTACATGTTGCCATGATCCGTGATCGCCATAGCGGGCTGACCGTCGGCCACTGCGGCGGCGATCGCCTCGTCGAGACGCGAGGCGCCGTCGAGCATCGAATACTCAGTGTGGACGTGAAGATGAGCGAACGAGTCCGCCACGCGCTGCTCCCGGCTGCTTGTGGACACGGCTGTGGATACCATGTGGACAAATCACATAGTTGTGATTTCGACCATAGCGGTCACAACGCTCCGTGACCAGTGGCCCGTAAACTCCGCTCGTTCCGATGTCCACCCCCATCCTCCTCTGCCCTACCGACACCCCCGATCCATCCGTAATCAAACGGGCTGGAAGGGTTCTGCGCGACGGTGGATTGGTCGCGATCCCGACTGAGACGGTCTACGGTCTCGGTGCGAACGCGCTTGACCCCCGCGCCGTTGCGTCGATCTTCGCAGCCAAGGGGCGGCCGTCAACCGACCCTTTGATCGTCCACGTCGACGATCTGGCGATGACAGCCTGCGTCGTCGACGGACCATTCCCGGCGCCGGCGAACGCCTTGGCTGAGGCGTTTTGGCCGGGACCACTCACGTTGGTACTCCCCCGCCATGCTTCTGTCCCGGCTGCGGTCTCGAGCGGATTGCCCCATGTCGGCGTTCGTTGCCCATCTCACCCCACGGCGAAGGCGATCATCTCTGCAGCGGGTGTGCCAATCGCAGCACCGAGCGCAAACCGTTTCGGGCGGGTCAGTCCGACTCGAGCGGCCCACGTCGCAGCCGAGCTCGGCGGCCGGATTGACCTCATCATCGATTCAGGCCCCTGCGAGAAAGGTCTCGAGTCGACGGTTGTGTCCTTCGATGGCGACATGGCTCTGGTCCTGCGCCATGGAGCGATCCCGCTTGAGTCGATCGCTCACCACGTCACCGTCCGTTCGGTCGACACCACCACCGATGTGGCGAGGGCCTCACCCGGACACGACGAACGCCACTACTCCCCCGGCACCCCAACCACCACCGTCATCGCAGGCTTCGATCCATCGCGAGCTCCAGCAGGTCCGGTTCTCTATCTCGGGTACGAGGGTGAGGAACCAGTGCTACCCGAAGGCTGGAGGTTCGCGTCACTCGGTTCCCGCCTTGATCTCACCGCCATCGCGCATAGCCTCTACGATGCGCTGCGAGCCGCTGATACCGGGGCGCCGGTCAGAATCATCGCTGAGCTCACGGGTGAATCCGGGCTCGGCCGCGCGATCGACGACCGTTTGACCCGGGCCGGGTCGAGTCGCGTCGCGAAGTCGGTCGCCGACCTTTAGAGGTACGTACCGGGCCGAGGATCGCCAGCTGTGGCTTCACCCGCACCGATCTCGGCCCGCATCGACTGGAGCTGTTGCTGGGCCGCCATCTGTTGTGCGAACAGCATCGCCTGCATCCCCTGAACCAGCCCCTCGAGCCAGCCGACGAGCTGCGCCTTTGCAATCTGGAGTTCTGCTGCCGTGGGTGTCTCATCTCCGCTGAAAGGCAATGCCAACCGCCCGAGTTCGTCGGCTAGATCCGGAGAAAGAGCCGAGCTGAGCTCACCCACGGAACGACCGTAGATCTCGCGGAGACGGTCTCGACTCGGGACGTCGAGGTCCGCCGACCGGAGTTCTTCGAGGAGCTGCCTCATCATCGCACCGATTCGCATCACCTTTGCGGGGTGATCGACCGTCTCGTCGATCTCCGCCTCGGTCTCGGCTGGATCGACCACCTCCACTTCGGGGCGTTCGATCTCTGATCGTGGCGGTTGCAGATCGGATGGTTCAACGGGAGAGCTCACGGGGATCATTCCTCATCGGGTTGGTGGTCAGGACCAGTGACAGAGCATCGGGACACGCATTTCAGCCTCGCTGAGCGAACCGTGGCGGCCGATTAACCAGTCTGGCGTCGCGTCGGCTCGATCGGTGAAGAACCAGTGATCACGAGCAGCCACTGCGACATCACCCAGCCGCGCTCGCGCCGCCTCAGACACCACCCGACCGAACCATCGTTCGTCGATCGCTTGCTCCGCCGACACGACCCATGCGCGGTCGGCGTGGTGGTGTCGGGCGGCATCAAGAAGATCTCGCGCACGACCTGGCTCCGCGTGCAGCCAACGGAACCTGGCCTCACCGGACGAGCGATTCGTGAGCGCCCAGACATCCCCATGCAGCTCGGTGCGACCGTCGGTGCAATCGACCAGCCCATGATCGGCGGTCACTACCACGGCCACTCCACGAGGGAGCATCATCATGAGATCGCCGATCATGCGATCGACGGTTGCGAGTTCGGCCTCGTAGTGCTCACCGAAGCCGAACTCATGAGCGATCTTGTCGATGCCGTCGTAGTAGGCGTAGACGAACGGCTCTCCCGCTGCCACGGCTCGGCGCACCTCCACGGGAAGTGTCGGCAATGTCCGCCAGTTCTGCTGGCGCGTGCCCCGGAGGTGGGCACGAGTGAAGCCTGTCTTCTGGAAGGGTGCGTTCTGGACCACAACCGGTCGTTCGCCGCAGAACGGTTCGATCGCCTGGAAAGACTCCGGTGGGATTCGCTCGCGGGCGTCTCCTGACGGCGTTCGCCATGACAGGCAGTTGAGGTTCTCTCCGTCAACATCGATCCGATAGCCGACGATGCCGTGCTCGCCGGGAGCGGTACCGGTCGTGATCGAGGTGAGTGCTGCGCTGGTGGTCGATGGGGCAACCGTGGTGATCGGGCCACCGTCGAGCATCGAAAGTGTCGGTGCAACCGAAGCGAACTGCTGCAGTTGATGCCAGCCCAAGCCATCGATCACGACGAGCACAACCGCCGAAGCGTCGCCCAGCGAGTCAGGCGCCACAGATGGGAGGTCTTCCAAGCCGACCAAAGCCGGCACGAGCCTCGTCACGCACCGGTCGGCCCAGTCGGGCAGAACAGGTTCGTCGGTGACCATGGACCGATGCTACCGAGGCCTCCGGGCCCACCGCGCGCCGGGCCCAGGCCCTAGAGTCCACCCGATGCGCGTCTCGACTCGTGGTGACTATGCGGCAAGGGCGCTCTTGTCACTTGCGTTACATCCCGAGTCCTCGCCGACGTCGGTTCGCGAGATCGCAGAACGGACAGTGCTCCCACAGCCGTACCTTGAACAAATTCTCCTCGCGCTCAAGGGTGCCGGCCTCGTCCGCTCGAAGCGTGGTGTCGGCGGGGGCTATGTCCTGGCCCGAGATGCCGGCGACATCCAACTCTCCGAGATCGTCCGGGCCGTCGACGGCCCCATCACCGCTGGAGATTTCGGTGAACCTCACACCGACGAGGCGTGCAACCACGAAGGGCAGTGTGTCTTGCTCACCATCTGGGGTGCAGCGGGAGCACACATGCGCGAGTTTCTCGATTCGTTCTCGCTCGCCGATATTGCCGAGATGGCCAACGGCGAGTCGCCCTGGCCGTCCTGATTTGTCACCGACATCCGGCAAGAACATCCTCTAGGTCAGGCGGCAGCGGCGCCTCGACTTCGACGACCACACCCGAGCGAGGGTGAGCGAAACGCAGAACGCAAGCATGGAGGAACGGTCGACCGGGGTCGAGGCCTGGGCGCCCACCGTCGTAGTCGCGATCGCCGACGATCGGATGCCCGATCGCTCGGAGGTGGACCCGGATCTGGTGTGTGCGTCCGGTTTCGAGCCGGCACTCAAGCAGTGCGGTCGTGACGGGGACGTTGTGGCGGCGGAGGACCGAGTAGTGGGTGACGGCAGGACGGCCATCAGGTGTAACGGTCATTCTTGTGGGGTGGCGAGTGGAGCGGCCGATCGGAGCGTCGATCGTGCCGGAGTCTCGCTCGGGTTGACCCCAGACCAGCGCCTCATACACCCGCTCCGGTTCGTGCGCGGCGAGTTGGCTGACGAGCGCGTCGTAGGCGTCGTGGGTGCGGGCGACCATCAACACCCCGGAGGTTCCTCGGTCGAGACGGTGGACGATCCCTGGACGATGCCGCTCGCCGATCTCGGCGAGTTCGGGGTAGCGGCTGAGAAGGCCGTTGACGAGGGTGCCGGTTCGCTGCCCTGCTCCAGGGTAAACGACCACTCCAGCCGGCTTGTTGATCACGATCACATCGGCATCCTCGTAGACCACAGAGAACGGGACGTCAGCGTCAGGCGCCAGACCCTCGTCGACCGATGAGCGAAGCTCAGCCACGATCCGATCGTCGAAATCGACCCGGGTGGAGGCTGATGTGACCGTCCGGCCGTTGTGTGTGACCCGGCCCTCGGCAATGAGGGCTTTGACGGTAGAACGGCTCTCGCCTGTCACGGCTGCGACAAAACGATCGATGCGGTCACCCTCGAACGCTGCCGGAACCGTCTCTTCGATCCTCTCGTTCATGGGCGAGCTTCGCGTGTTGAGATCACAGCCGACCGAGTCCACCGACCTTGTACTCAACCCGCTCGGCCGCCCACGGAATTGCCTTGAGGCGCTCTTGCGGAATCGCAAGACCCGAAGCAGTACAGATGCCGTAGGTTCCGGCCTTGATCCGGTCGAGAGCGGCATCGATCTGTTCGACCGCCTGGCGAGCCTGGGCTGACAGGGCAAGATCGCGCTCGCGCTCAACGGCAAGCGTGTCGCCTTCACCTGACTCCTCGTCGAACTGGACGTCACCGGGCTCACGGCCCTCGATCAAGGCGTCGGCCTCAGCTCGGTAGTTTTCTTCGGAGTGGAGGTACTTGGCGCGCTCCTCGAGAAGTCGCTTCTCCATCTGACTGACGAACTTTTTGCCGAACGGCGACCTGGCTGCCGTCTTCTTCGCGGCCGGCTTCTGCACGGCCTTCTTCACGGCCGGCTTCTTCACGGCCTTCTTCACGGCCGGCTTCTTCACGGCCTTCTTGGCTGCCGCCTTCTTCACGGCCTTCTCGGCTGCCGCCTTCTTCACGGCCTTCTCGGCTGCCGCCTTCTTCACGGCCTTCTTGGCTGCCGCCTTCTTCACGGCCTTCTTGGCTGCCGCCTTCTTCACGGCCTTCTTGGCTGCCGCCTTCTTCACGGCCTTCTCGGCTGCCGTCTTCTTCACACTGGCCATCGGTAGGTCCCTTCGGTCCCGCATCCAGTCAATAACTGGCCGCGCGAGGCGCAAAGTGTAGAGGTCAATAGCGCGATCTAGGCGGATATTCGCGTGATTGATCTATTCAGCGCCGATTTGGGAACCATGACCGGCTCTCTTCGTCACCATCGCCATCGAAGAAGGCCGCCAACGCCTCCTCATCGAACTCCTCGGAGTCCCCGCGGGCAACCGCATCTCGCAATTGCTCGAGGAATGGATCGGCTGCAGTGTTGGACGCAACACCGACCGACTCCTCGAACAGCGCAGGATCGGCGACCACGGCAACGGACTCACTACTGGGATCACTTCCACCGCGAGGTTCTCGACTCCATTCGTGAGAGACCTCGTCGGCGGCGAGATCGGCCACGGTGAAGAGGAGCGGAGGCGCACACTCCTCCTTCGCCAGCGGCACCGAAGAGACGTCGTCATCGACAAGCCCCAGTGGCACCGCTGCATCGACGGGCGGCGGAGGAGCGTCGGTGTCGACCGAGGCGGTTACCCCTGGCACTTCGGAGTCGACCATCTCCTCATCTGCAGCGTCGACCGGTTCGCTCATGTCGAGCAGGGGCGCGTCCTCGACTTCTGCCGCTCCATCCGACGCCACTGTCACTTCGGTGATCGGCTCGAACTCGGCCGTTTGCTCAGTGATTCCGGGTCGCCTCGCTGGCGCGTCGAGCGTTGCCGGAGCAACAGCTCCGCTCAAGGCAGGTACCGCAGGCGCCCGGAACGCCTCGGGAGAATCGAGCAAATCGGCCAGGCCCGACAGTGAGGTGGCGAGGACCGACCTGCACTCGGCCAGATGCCGCTCCAAGATTTCGATATCTTCGGCGAGAAACGCGCGGTACTGGTCAAGTTCAGCGATCGCTTCGGTCGCTCGATCACGTTCGTGCGCTATGGCCTCGGCCGCTGCGACCTCAGCATCAGCGATGGCACGTCGGCGATCGGTTTCGGCCTCTGCGAGCACGCGGGAGGCGTATTCGTCTGCTTCGGAGCGGGCCGCTGCTGCGTCGGCACGGGCGCGCTCGAGAAGCTCCGATGCTTCCTCCTGTGCTTCCGCTACGGCTGCATCAGCTGTGCGCTGGGCCAGCACCAACACGCGCGACACTGCCTCTGTCGACACCGTCTCTGTCGACGCTGTCTCCTCGCTGTCGATGGCTGCCAGACGCTGCAACTCCCGGGCCTCGGCAGCCGCAACGCGCTGCTGCAGTTCGGTGATTCGGCCCTGAGCGGCCGCAACAGCCCGAGCGACGCGACCGACGTAGGCATCGACCTCGGCGACGTCATAGCCCCTGAGCCGTTCGCGGAACTCAATGTCTTGAAAGAGGGGAGACAGTTCGTCCATGTTCCAATGGTACGGGACGCGCAGAGCATCGTGATGGACCACTCTCCATGGCCGATATCACAGCAACCGTCAAAGACTGCAGACGAGCGGAAGGATCACAAGATTGATCGCAAAGATAACGATCAGCACCGAGAGATCGAGCGCCACGTTGCCGATCCGCAACGGCGGGATCGCACGCCGCAGCGGTTGCAAGATCGGATCGGTCACCAAATAGAGGAAGCCTGCCACGGTCGCCATCGACCCGTTGGAGTCAATAGGGAACCACGACAAAACGATCCGCCCGATCAGCATCAGGAAGTAGACCCAGACAAGTGCGCAGAGAATCGAGCCGATAACCATGATCGTCACTCGAAGCCGCGGCGGTCGGCATCGGCGATGTCGACGTCAGCGGGTGAGAGGAGATACACCTGTTCCGTAATACGGTCCATTTTGCCGTCGAGTGCATAGCAGAGGCCACTGGCGAAGTCGATCAGGCGCCGGCGCAGATCGCGATCTGCACCTTGCAGATTCACGATTACCGGCTGACCGCTCTTGAATCGGTCGCCGACCCCTTGGGCATCGTTGAAGGTCGTCGGTGCGAGCGTGTGTGGAGTTGCCGTCCGGTTCTCGACGAGTCGAACGGCGCGCTTTGCAGACAAAGACGGGTCGACGGCCGACACGCCGCGTTCGGGTGCGGTTGGCGCAGCCTGCTCTTGCTGTGTCGGCTCCACCACTCGGACAGACCCAGACCGCCCCGGATCGATCGGCCGGACGGTCCTCGACTGCACCACAGGGCGGGAATCGGAGACGACCCGACCCCCCGAAGGTGTTGCGGGATCGTCAGCCGCATTCGGTGCGTAGGCGTCGAACGCGTCGTACTCCTCGTCGGGACCGAGGCCCAGATAGATCAGCGTTTTCTTCAACATGGACACCGTTTTCCTCCTCGTCGAAACAGTAGTCCCCGCATCCGCATGGTCGGTGGCACTAGTGCCGGACCCGTTTACCAAACAGTTGGGTCCCAACCCGGATCATTGTGGACCCCTCTTCGATTGCGACCTCGAGATCGGCGGTCATGCCCATACAGCAGTGCCTGAGCCCATGAGCATCGACCAGCGATCTCAACCGCCGGAAGCCGGGGCGCGCTGCCTCTGGCTCAGCGAGGACCGCCACTCCCATGAGACCGACGACCTCGAGGCCTAGTTCGCGTGAATGATCGAGAAGCATCCCGAGGCCTTTCGCTTCGACGCCCGCCTTCGTCTCCTCGCCCGAGATGTCTACCTGGACCATGATGCGTGCACCCGGCGCTCGGTTGGCGATCTCAGAGGCAACTTCCGGTCGATCGACCGACTGCCACACGTCGACGTAGGGTGCCAAGCGGCGCACTTTGTTTCGTTGAAGTTGCCCGATGAAGTGAAGTGTGGGCGTGCCGACGACGTCGGGGAGTTTGGCCAGCGTTTCCTGAGCGTAGCTCTCACCGACATCGGTGAATCCTGCAGCGATCGCGGCATCGATCGCTCCGGCATCGAAGGTCTTGGTGACGGCAACGACCGTTACCTCATCGCCTCCTGCATCAGCGATTCGAGCCCGTAGGGCAGCAGCACGAGCCGAGACCTCGTCCGGATCGACCGGCGTCACGAAGCCACCAGCCGCACCGCAGTGACCTGGCGGCCCTCATCGGCGCGCACCCGATGCGAGAAGTACACCTCGTCAGCAGTGTCGATACCGAGGTCGTCGATCGCAACGACACCAGCAGTGGTCAACGCATGGGCCGTCGCTCTGGCCATGTCAAGCGCCGGCATCCCGGATGCAGTCGTTGCCCGCACTGGGCCACCCACTGCCGCCTCGACCAACGCCAGATCGGCCTCACCGAACTCGTACGACGCTGCACGGATACACGGGCCGATCATGGCGATCGGGAACCCGCCTCCGAGCGCGGCTAGTGCTTCTACTGCGTTGGGGATGACCCCTTCGACGAGCCCTCGCCACCCGGCGTGCGCCACGCCAACGACGCCGTCACCGACGAGCACCACCGGCACACAGTCCGCTGTCTGAACACACAGCACGGCATCAAGCAGACCGGTGACCGCTGCGTCACCCTCGTCGCCGGCCTTGGCCCCGAAGCTGTCGACGACGGCAACTCTGGCCCCGTGGACCTGGCGGAGCCACGTCCACGGGCCGTCGAACACGTGTTGTCTCAGATCATCGTCAGCACGATCGATGTGGAAGTCACCATCAGCGCGGTTGGTGAACGCGATCTCTGCCACGGCGTGGGCGCCGGCGGGAACACGCCGGAACCGCACTGTTCCCTCTACTTCAGGAACGATGGGACATCGAAGTCGTCATCGCCCAGGTCGAGAACGTCGTCTTCGTCGGTCGCGAACACATCGACGATTCGGGTCTCGCCGATCGCCTCGTCGAGATCGGCCCGAGCCGACGAGGCGATCGGACGACCGCTTGTGTCGTCCCAGCGGTCGAAGCCGGCAGCGATGACCGTTACCCGCACGTCGTCGCCCATCTCATCGTCGATCACCGCACCGAAGATGATGTTCGCATCCTGATGAGCGACACCGTGGATGATCTCGGCCGCCTCGTTCACCTCAAGAAGGCCGAGGTCAGGGCCTCCAGAGATGTTGAGGAGGATGCCTCGAGCATTCTCGATGGATGCTTCAAGCAGCGGACTGGAGATCGCAGCCCGTGCGGCCGCGACGGCACGCCCCTCCCCTTGGCCGTTCCCGATCCCCATGAGCGCTGAACCGGCATCGGTCATGATGGTGCGGACGTCGGCGAAGTCGGTGTTTATGAGCCCGGGCGTGGTGATGAGGTCAGTGATGCCCTGAACGCCCTGCAACAAGATCTCGTCAGCGAGCTTGAAAGCGTTGAGTACCGACGTGTCGTTTGTTGCGACCGAGAGCAGGCGGTCATTCGGAATAACGATGAGGGTGTCGACCTTTTCCTTCAACTTCTGGATGCCCTGCTCGGCTTGGACCGAGCGGCGGCGCCCCTCGAACGCAAAGGGGCGGGTGACGACGCCGATCGTCAGCGCACCCTGACTCTTGGCGACCTCGGCGATGACCGGCGCAGCCCCGGTGCCAGTACCGCCACCCTTGCCCGCAGTGATGAACACCATGTCGGCGCCGGCGAGCGACTCACGAATCTCATCAATGTGCTCTTCGGCGGCTTGCTTGCCGATCTCGGGATCGGAGCCGGCACCGAGTCCACGGGTCAGATCTCGGCCGATGTCGAGCTTTTCGTCGGCATCGCTCATCAAGAGCGCCTGTGCGTCGGTGTTGGCCGCGATGAACTCGACGCCCTTCAAGCCAGCATCGATCATGCGGTTGACGGCATTGACCCCGCCACCACCGACACCGACCACCTTGATGACGGCGAGATAATTCTGCGGATCTGACATCACGTTAGGCACCTCACGAGGAGCGATCAGTTTGCGCGGCACCGCCCGGTAAACGGTACACGTACGGAGTAACGAGCGACGGTATACCCGTCCACGAACGAGTGTGTGGACACTGCGCAGACAAGCCGACGACTTCATGGCAGTGATGGTGCACCGGAGACTCCCTGTTCGCAGGCTGCGTCACGCTTTGCCAGGGGAATGTCGGCCACCCGCAGGTCGAATTCGGCCACACAAGCGAGATCGACGGACGCAAGCATCGCCCGTAGCGCCTCGAGTTTCTCAGGCAGGGATCGAGTGTCTCCGAGATCAACGACTGCCGACCCGACGAGGTCGATCTCCAGCCCACCGTCACCGGGCCGGAGACCGACCGTCTCAATCCACAGTTCCAGGTCAGCGGGAATGATCTGCACGAGTTCGAGCAACGGCAGCGCCTGGGTCTGGACGTCTCCTAGCTCGCCGACCGCGGCAATCGCGATCGTGAAGAGGCCAACAGAAACGTCGTCGACCCGCTCGATCGCAACACCGTCGGCGTCGACAAGAACAGACGTGCCATCGCCAACAGGAAGCGCTGCAATCGGAGTCCTGCGAATCACCTCGATTGTGACTCCGGCCGGCCAGTTGCGCTCAACCTTCGCCGAGCGAACCCACGGGAGCGCTTCGACGGAATGGGTCGCAGCGGGAAGATCGAGTTCAATCATCGGCGTGCCCGTCTGCAGTTCGGCGGCACGGCGCACCGCATCAGCCTCACTCCCGAACACGCCGGCGACGCCAATCTCATCCAGGTCGAGGAGTGGGCTCTGCGTCAGCGCGTAGCCACCGGCGACGGCAATGCTGATGCCGAGCACGGTCAGCACGATCCGAAGTCGGCGGCGACCCTGGGCGCGTCGAATTGCGATTCGTCGCTGTCGGAGACGCGGGTCGATAGCGCTCACGACCGCCATGGCATCTCATCGTCGGTAAACCCGACGAGATGGGTTTCAGGTTGGAGGACAATGCCATGCGCGTACTCGACCAGCATCCGTACCTCAATCATGACCTGCAGGACGTCGGCTGCGACTCCACCCTCATCGGCCTGGATGAAGTTGGCGTGCTTCGCAGAGACCTCGGCGCTGCCGACACGGAGCCCCTTCCCCCCAGCACTTTCGATGAGTTCACCGGCGCTGGCGTCGGCTGGGTTGGTGAAGACCGAGCCTGCATTCTGCCCCCCAGGCTGGTTGGCACGTCGCCATTGCACGATCTCGGCCATCACTTCCTGCCCCTTGCGTTCGTCACCGGGGGTCAGTCCGAGCCGGCACCCGACCACGAGGTGATCGGCGGTGAGATTGCTGTGGCGGTAGCGGAGATCAAGATCGGCGGCAGGAACGATCGTGCGCTCCCCCAATCGCAGATCGACGACGTCGGCGTCGAGCAACGAGTCGACCATTTCGGCCCCGTGCCCGCCGGCATTCATTCGAACGGCACCACCGATCGAACCAGGGACGCCGACCGCCCACTCGAAGCCGCTAAGTCCGTAGCCAACCGTCGTTCGCGCAACTACCGGTAACTTCGCCGCAGCACCCGCGATAACGACGGTCTCGTCGACGACGGCGATACCGGCGTAATCGCCTGCCAGATGAACGATGACGCCCGGGAAACCTCGGTCCGCAATCAGAAGGTTCGATCCGCGGCCGATCGTCATGACCGGCACCCCGGTGCCAGCGAGAGTGGACGCAACTCGACTCAGCGACTCGTGATCATCGACAACGACCATCGCCGCGGCGCGTCCTCCTACGCGATACGTCGTGTGCTCTCCAAACGGTGCGTCGACGAGAACTCGATCGCCCAGCTCGGCCACCAGACGCGCAACCACGCCATCAACATCGGTCATGCCGCCCCCTGACCACTGAGTCGGCTGATCACTTGGTCGGGCAGGCCGGTCAAGTCACCGGCGCCGAGGGTGAGACAGAGGTCGCCGGGCCGGAGGCGGTCGACGAGCCACGACGTAACGTCGTCGAGTCGCGGCATCCAGGCCACCGAGGCCCACGGGTTTGCGTCGAGCACTGCGTCGACCACCAGCTTGCCGGTGATGCCCGGGCGGGGGGTCTCGCCTGAGGCGTAGATGTCGGTGACGACGATGGTGTCCGCCTGATTGAACGACCGCGCGAAGTCGCGCCACAGCGCTGCCGTGCGGCTGTAGCGGTGCGGCTGGAAGACGCATATGACACGGTTCCACTCTCCGTCAGAAGCAGCCTGAATCGCGGCTTCGACCTCGGTCGGAAGGTGCGCATAGTCGTCGACGAACGTGACCCCGCCGACAACGCCGCGGAACTCGAAGCGTCGGGCGACCCCACCGAACCGTCCGAGAGCTCGGGCGGCATCCGCTGCGTCGGCTCCGATCAGCACGGAGGTCACGATGGCAGCAGCTGCGTTGCGGGCATTGTGCATCCCGGGTATCGGGAGCTCGACACGGGCGATCTCATCGTTGCCGTTGACGATCCGGAACGAGACCGATGCTCGGCCCCGCTCGACGTCGACCATGCGGTAGTCGGCATCATGGGCAGTGCCGAAGGTGACGCCGGGAACGGCAGCCGCTAAGGCGCGGGCTCCGTCGTCATCGACGCAGTAGACGCGAGTGGTCGCCGCTGAAGCGAACTCGATGAATGCAGCCTCGAGTTCGGCAGGGTCGTTGCCGTAGGTCTCGAGATGGTCGGGCTCGATATTGGTCACGACCGCCACCTCGGCGCCGAGCGACAGGAAGGTCCGGTCGGACTCATCGCCCTCGATCACGAACCAGTCGCCGTCGTCCCACACTGCGCCGGAGCCGATTTCGTTGACATCGCCGCCGATAATGAAGGAGGGGTCGATGCCGGCCTCGACCAGGGCCATTGCGAGCATCGACGAGGTCGTGGTTTTGCCGTGGGTCCCGGCAACCACGATCGTGCGGCGCTGCGCGCTGATCGCCGGAAGCAGGTCGCTGCGCCGCAGCACCGGGAGGTTGCGTTCGCGAGCCGTCACCACCTCGGGATTCCGATCGGGGATCGCTGTGCTGATCGCAACCAGCTCAGCATCACCGACATGGTCGGGGTCGTGCCCGACATGCATCTCCATCCCCTCGACCCGAAGCCGCTCGAGGACCGGTCCACCCTTGAGGTCGGATCCGCTCACGGTGTGTCCCATCGCGTGAAGGACCGCCGCAATCGCTCCCATACCGGCACCGCCTGCACCCACTAGGTGGATGCGACGGGGCGCACTGAGATCAGGGTCCATCAGCTGGCCTCCTTCGGTACAGGCAGCCGGGCGTGTGTCGTGACGAGGTCGACAACAGCAGCAGCTGCATCAGGCCGAGCGAGCCTTCGAGCGGCGATCGCCATCTCGGCGCGATGGTGCTCGTCATCGAGCAAGGATTCAATCTCGGACCTGGCGCGATCGGCATCGAGTTCGGCGTCGGGCACGAGCCGGGCCGCGCCACCGTCGACGAGTACTCGAGCATTTGCAGTCTGATGATCGCCGGGTGCGCCGGGAAGGGGCACGAGGATCGCCGGTACGCCGGCCACGATCAGCTCTGCTACCGAAGAGGCGCCGGCCCGGCAAAGCACCAAATCCGCTGCGGCGTAGACCGAAGGCATGTCGTCTTCGTACTCGACGAGGTCGTACTGCAAGGCCAACGATTCGTAACCCGTAGTGCGGGACACGAGCTCGGCATGGTCGCGGCGTCCGCTGACATGACGCACGGCGACTGAGGCACGGTGGCCCATCCCAGCAACGGCATCCGCAACGCTGTGGTTGATCCGGCGAGCACCGAGAGACCCGCCGAACACTGCTACGAGCGTGCAGTCGGCGTGGACTCCGAGCCGTTTACGAGCGTCAGCACGCTCGGCGGCCGAGCAGCCTGCGATGGCGAGAACTTCACGTCGGACTGGGTTCCCGGTCCAGATCGAACGCGGCAGATCGGTGCCGTCGAACGACACGGCGCAGGCCTTCGCAAACCGACCTGCCAACCGGTTCGCAGCGCCGGGCACCGCGTTTTGTTCGGCGATGACGATCGGCACCCGCCATAACACGGCACCAATCACACAGGGAACCGATGCGTAGCCCCCAAGCCCGACGACGACCGCTGGTCGGGTACGTCTGACCAAGGCGATGCCTTGGACGACCGCTGCGATGAGCCCGAGGATCGCTCCTACATTGGCGAGTGTCAGCTTGCGCTGGATACCCCGACCCGGCAGCACGGTAAGTGGAAAGCCTGCCTCGGGGACGAGGCGGGTTTCGATGCCACGCGAGCTGCCGACGTAACGGACCGATTCGATCGGCACACCCCGAGCCACCAGTTCGTGAGCAATCGCAAGGCCCGGGACAACGTGACCGGCGGTACCGCCACCGGCGATGATCGCGTAGGTCGGCATGATCACTGCCCCTGGCGAGCGATGTTCAAAAGGACCCCCGTCGCAGCCAACGTCACAACGAGGGACGAACCGCCGAACGACAGGAAGGGCAGCGTCACACCGGTGACGGGGAGGAGCGAGAGAACAGCGCCGAGGTTCAAGACGGCCTGAACAGTGATCCAGGAGGTGATGCCGATTCCGAGAAGCAATCCGAAGCGGTCAGGAGCGCGAACAGCAGCCATCATTCCCGTGAAGCCGAGCACGACGAAGCCGAGCACGACACCGAGCGCAAAGACCAAGCCGAGCTCCTCGGCAATGATTGCGAAGATGAAATCGGTGTGAGCCTCAGGCAGGAAGCCGTACTTCGCATAGCTTCCCCCGAGCCCGAGCCCAGTCCAGCCGCCTTCGGTTATGGCCCCGAGTGCCTGCAACGCCTGGTACCCGGCATCGTTGGGATCAGAGGTCGGGTCGAGAAAGGCGAACAACCGGTCGCGGCGCCACGGCGTGCGCCATACCATCAGGCCGGCCACGAGCACGCCGCCGCTCGCCATACCCGCCATGTGACCGAGCGGGGCACCGGCGAGGAACAACATCGTCATGACAATTGCACCGATGACGAGGATCCCCCCGAGATGGGGCTGGAGAAACAGCAGGAAAAACAAAAGTGAGGTGACGACGACAATCGGTCGCACAGTGATCGCCGGGTTGTCCATAGGCCGCGTCGATCTCGACAGCAGTTCCGCCGCAAAGAGCACCACGGCGAACTTCGCGAGTTCCGAGGGCTGCATCCGAAATCCACCGAAGGCCAACCAGCGCGTCGCGCCATTTGCGCTTGCGCCGACCCCGGGGAGCAACACAGCGATCAGCAGAAGGACACTCCCTATCATCAACGGCTTCGAGAAGACCCTCAGGTGGTGGTAATCGATCTGCTTCGAAATCGTCATGGCCAGTAAACCGAGGCCGACCCATCTCAGCTGATGCCAAAACAGGCTCCACGCACTGTCCGTGTCTGCAACGCTTTCCGGTGCACTCGCCGACAGCACCATCACGGTGCCGAGCAGCACAAGGGCCATTACGGTCAGGAGCAGCACGACGTACACCCTTGTCGTGGCTCCAACGAAACGCCGCGGCCCGCGACCATTCTGGGCGACACTCGAGGCGGGATGCCGTCCTCGCGAAGCCACCTTCTGCACCTTTCGACCTCGCGGCTGCGTGGCGGTCATGACTTGGCCCCCCGCTCGCGAACGATCCGGGCGAAGTCATCGCCCCGTTCTCCGTAACTCGAGTACCAGTCAAACGACGCACAGCCGGGCGACAAGAGAACCGGCACCTCCCCCCCACTCAGGCCACGAGCGACATCGACCGCAGCCTCCATGGTGGCGGCCTTCTCGACGCGCGTATGGTCGGCGAAGGCGGCCGCAACATCACACATGGCCTCGCCGATCGCCACGACAGCTCGAACATGAGATGCGCCGGCAGCCAGATCGCCAAGGTCGATGCCTTTGTTCTTGCCGCCGGCGATCAGGACGACCTCGGCGAACCCGCGCAACGCAGCGAGCGTGGCGTGAGGTGTAGTCGCTTTGGAGTCGTCGAAATAGGTCTGACCGTCGAGTTGGCCGACCGGAACAAGTCGGTGCGGCATCGTTGGGAAGCTGGCTGCAGCGCGCGCTACCGCTGCCGGTTCGACACCGATCGGGCCGAGCAACGCAGCGACGGCGAGCGTGTTGTCGATGTCGTGGGGCAGCGATCGCCAAAGGTTAGTCGTGTGGGTGAACGGGCCCTGTGGGCCAACGAGATCGTCTCCATCGATCCGCCAGTCGGCGTCAGCGGTGCCGAACGTGACGAGATGACTGCCGTTCGGAACGTTGCGCATCACGACGGGGTCACCGGCGTTCGCTACAACCGTCCCGGTGACGGGGACAAGCTCGAAGAGCCGCGCCTTCGCCGCCTCGTACGCACCAAGGTCTGCATGGATGTCGAGATGGTCTGGAGCGAAGTTGAGCCACGCCCCGACAAGTGGCTGGAAACGTTCGGCGCGGGTGAGGCGAAACGACGATGCCTCGACGACGAAGACCTCAACCGACTGATCCTCGATGGCGGCCACGAGCGGGATGTCGGTGTTCCCCGCTGCGATCGCAACGCGCCCGTCTTCGGCCAGTGCTGCCACCGCCAACTCAACGACGGTGGTCTTACCGTTCGTCCCGGTGATCGCCACGACCGGTCGGTCGTCCCAGACCGCCGCAAGGTCGAGCTCTGAGACGATGGGTACACCCGAACGTTCAGCCGCAGCGAACACTCGATGCTGCTCCGGGAGCCCGGGTGTCGGGATCACGAGGTCGGCGGCGGACACGTGCGCGGTGATCGCATCTGGATCGTCGGCGATGACGAGACCGAGATCAGCCGCTGCAGCATGGACATCGTCACCACTGCGATCGTCGATCACCACGACGGTGTGCCCCCGCTGAACGAGCGCAGCTGCCACGGCGCGATTGGTCACACCGAAGCCCACCAGCAGGGCCGAGCACGGCGACGCGAGCAATTTGTCGAGCATCATCACGCGGTGATTCCCGCTGCGATCGCATCGGCGTAGAACAGGCCGAGCCCGACACCGGTGCACAGACCCGACATGATCCACAGCCGCACGATGACCGTGGTCTCGGGCCAGCCTGAGAGCTCGAAGTGGTGATTGATCGGCGCCATTCGAAAGAGACGGCGACCTCCGCACCGCCGGAACACGATGACCTGCAAGATCACCGACACTGTCTCCATCACGAAGAGACCGCCGATGATCGGCAGGAGTAGTTGCGTGTTGGTGGTGAGCGCAAGCGCAGCGAGGCCACTGCCGATCGCCAACGATCCGGTATCACCCATGAAGATCTGCGCAGGGGCGGCATTCCACCACAAGAACCCAACAATCCCGCCAACCATGGCAATGGCAACAACGGCGAGGTCGAGCGCGTGCGGGTTGTCGTAGAAGTCGAGGTGACGGAACTGCCAGAAGCAGATGACCCCGAAGGCCGAGAAGCCGAAGATGCCCGAGCCAGCGGCGAGACCATCAAGCCCGTCGGTCAGGTTCACCGCATTGGTGGTCGCAGCGATGAGCAGCAGTGCCCAAACCATCCAACCAATACGTCCCAGCTCCCATCCCGGACTGTCCCACCGAGTGAACGACAACGTCGTCGGAACGTTCGTGAATTCGGTGACCAAGAATGCGAAGCCGACCGCAACGATCACAAGGCCGAGCATCTTGGCCCGCTTGTTGAGACCCAGGTTGCGGTGGGCGACGACCTTGATCCAGTCGTCCATGAGGCCGACTCCGCCGCCACCGATGATGGCGAGCATCACCAAGATGCCGGTTCGGGTATAGATGCCACCGATCAAATCGGAGATCACGTAACCACTCACCGCACCAGCGACGATCGCGAGGCCACCCATGGTGGGCGTGCCGGCTTTGACCTTGTGTTCCTGGGGCCCGTCGTCGCGGATCGGCTGGCCGATCTGACGGCTTGTGAGCCAGGTGATGAGCGCCTTCGTGCCAAAGAGCGACACCACCATCGAGATCGCACCGGCAAGCAGCAATCGGATCATGCGCTGAAGCCTCGCAGGCGAGCGACCTCTTGTCGCGCCACCTTGCGGTCGTCGAAGTCGAGAACTTCATCACCGATGGTCTGGGTCGACTCGTGACCCTTCCCGGCGATGACCACAAGGTCACCGCTGCGAGCACCCGCAAGGGCGTGGCGAATAGCCAATCGGCGGTCGGGTTCGATGAGTTCGGGAGGCTCCGTCATGCCAGAAACGATTGCCGCAATGATCGCATCGGCGGATTCGCTACGCGGATTGTCGTTCGTCACGACCACCCGGTCGGCGAGCCGACAAGCCACTTCCCCCATCTGCGGCCGCTTGCCGCGGTCGCGATCACCGCCTGCGCCGAACACGACGGTGAGCGTGCTGGCAGTGAGCTGTCGGGCGGCACGGAGGACGGCCTCGAGCCCATCGGGCGTGTGGGCGTAGTCGACAACGATCGTAAAATCCTGGCCGACGTCGACCGTCTCGAAGCGCCCGGGAACACTGGTGACCTCGGAGAGGGCAGAAGCAACAACGGTGGGCTCGAAGCCGAGAGAAACCACGATTTCTGCCGCAATCACCGCATTGGTCACGTTGAACGTGCCGGCAAGGGGAACGAATACGTCGTGGCCACGCCAGCGGAAACGACTGCCAGCCGCAGCGTGTTCGACATCCGTCACCGATCGAGGGCCGGTGACCACGACCGGAACCTTGATTGTGTCGGCGAGACGCTTCCCGGCCTCTGTAGCCGTATCGACAATCGCTCGGTCGCACAGCTCGGGCCGAAACAGGAGCGCTTTCGCAGCGAAGTAGGCCTCCATGGTCCCGTGATGGTCGAGGTGGTCGATTCCGAGGTTCGTGAAAGCAGCAACTTTGAATCTGGTTCCGTCGACGCGGTGCTGATCAAGCGCATGACTCGAGACCTCCATCACGACGGCTTGCTGCCCGGCTGCCCTCGCAGCCGCGAGCTGGCGTTGAAGTTCGGGTGCTTCGGGAGTGGTTCGCTCTCCGGTCAAGGTGCCGATCTCGGTCACGGTCCAGCCGAGGCTTGTGAGCAGCGCCACGACGATCCGAACGGTTGTCGTCTTGCCGTTCGTGCCGGTGACGCCTACGACATCGATCGCCGCGGAGGGATCTCCATGCACGAACGCAGCTACCGGCCCGATCGCCTCTCGTACCGATGGCACGAGCAGTTGCGGTACATCGAACGGGAGAGGCCGCTCGGCCAAGAGAGCAGTCGCCCCCGCGGCGATCGCGTCGCTGGCGAAGTCGTGGCCGTCGGACGCGGCGCCGGGGATACATGCAAAGAGCGTTCTGGGCCCGACGCGGCGCGAGTCATGTTCGACCTCATCAACCGTGACGGAATCAACTGCGGCTACCAGACGCAGATCAAGGCGTTCAGCGATCTCCTCGACCCGCACCATCACTGTTCCTGGGCAGGTTCGTCGGCGTCGTCGGCAGGGAGGGTGCTCACAGGTGCCCGAACCGGACCTAGGTCGACCTGCGTCGCCGCAACGGGGGTAACACGCAGCTGACGGGCGGTGTAGGACGCAATCTCGGCGAACACGGGGGCGGCAACGTGACCGCCACCAACCTCGTCGCGGCGAGGATTGTCGATGATCACCAGCACGGTGAATGCCGGCCCGAGGTCATTACTTACGATTCCGATGAAGCTCGCCGTGTAGTGCCGGCCCTCGGTGGGATGACCGTCCTCGCAGTCGCTGTAGCCGCCGTGTCCGCAGGGCTGCCAGGCCGTACCGGTCTTGCCGGCGACGTTGTAGCCCGGAATCGCTGCGGCCTTACCGGTGCCGTCATCGACCACGGCGCCGAGCATCTCAAGTATCTGCGCCGCCGTCTCAGGCTCGATGACCTGTCGCTCGACATTGCTTGACCCGCCCCGAAGCAGCGTTGGCGGAATGTATCCGCCGCCATTAGCGAGGACGTTGTACGCCATGGCCAGCTGGATCGGGCTCACGGCCACACCCTGTCCGTAGCTGGCTGTCGGGAGCGCTACTGCGGAGGTGAAGGGCTGGATGATGCCCGCCGTCTCGCCAGGGAAGTCGACTGCTGTGACCGACCCGAAGCCGAAGTCAAGGTACGAGTCGTAGAGCGCCTCGGCACCGATCCGGTCGGCGAGCGTTGCTGCTCCGATGTTCGACGACTTCGAAAGGATCTCCGTTGTGCTGTAGGTGTCCTCGGTGTGGGTGAACCAATCGAAGATCCTGAACGTCACACCTTCGTCCAGGGGAAAATGAAGCGAAGGTTCGAGTGACACTCGTTCATAGGGGCTGCTCATGCCGGCATCGAGGACGGCAGCGATGCTGAGGGCCTTCAGGGTTGAGCCCGGTTCGTAAGCCCGGGTGAAGTTGAGGTTCTCGGTCGTGCAGGAAGCCTGGCCGGTTTCGTCGTCATGGGTCGCCCCGGCGAGGGCGACGAGTTCACCGGTCGACGGGATGGCCACGATCGCAACACCCCAGTCTGCACCGTTTGCAGCGACCGCCTCGGCGACCAACTGCTCGCTCTTGAACTGAACATCGCGGTCGAAGCTCAACTGCACGTCCTCGCCCGGTACCGGTGCGTGAATCACGGACTCGCCGCCGACGATGGTGAGGCGACCATCGGCACTCACCTCCGCCAGTGACACGCCATCGGTGCCGGTGAGGGCCTGGTCGTGGAGATACTCGAGACCGCTGATGCCGAAATGATCGATGTCGACGCGGCCGAGTAGCGCCCGAGCCGAACACTCACCGTTCGGATATTCGCGCCGAGGCTCTTCCTGTAGCCACACCCCGGGAAGCCCGAGTTCCATGATCGCTTCGCCGATCGCTGGATCGATTTGCCGCTGCAGAAAGCGAAACGCTTTGTCGGACGACAGGGCCTCGGTCAGCCGGACCGGATCAACGTCGAGGTGTTCGGAAAGTTGAGCGACCACCCCCGGTATCTGATGTTCGGCCACGAGGCGCGGGTTCACCACGACCGTGGTGCTCGGACGGGTGACCGCCAAGGGGCGGCCGTGGCGGTCGATGAGCGAGCCCCGGGTCGCCGGGAGTTCGATTCGCTCGATGTGGCGTCCGACAGCGTGAGCCAGTGTTGGGTCCCGCATGACCTGGAGATCGACAAGGCGGTAGCCGAATGCAGCGAAGACGAGCGTGAACACCAGGCCGAGAACGCGGACCCGCCCGGCACTGATGGCCGGGCGGACTGCCGTGACGTTTCCGCGCTTGGTGCGTGCCCGGCCGCGTCCGCTCATCCCCCTGACGCCTCCTCACCTGCGGGGACCAGGCGTTTTGAGACAAATGGGTCTGCGACAACCGGGGCCGCAAGTGCCCCTTCGGTCACCGGGGAGAGAATTACGTAGCCAGGAGCTCGCACGAGGCCTGTGGCCTTTGCCCACGCCTCGATGCCGGCTGGCGACTCGATCCAGGCAAGTTCGGCCTCGAGCGCGTCGATCTGCTCGGCAACAGCAAGGTTCTCGGCCTGCCGGGAATCGAGGTGAGCCTGTGTCTGGACGAGTACGGCCTGCACCGCAGCGACCGCGAACAAAATAGTGAACAGTCCGACCATCACCATGCTCATCCGGAGAAGTGCTCCGCTCCGAGCGGGAGGAGAGACGACCTGGAGTGGGGCGCGACGCTGCCTGGATTTGGCTACGGGTTGGGGGCGAGCAGCAACAGTCGCAGAGCGACGCGCGGTTGAAGTCGCTGCGGCCATCAGGCAGCCTCTCCGAGCTTCTGAACAGCGCGGAACCGCGCCGCCTGAGCCCGCGGATTGCGTTCGACCTCGAGTTTCGATGGCTTCTGCGCTCCGCGCCAAAGAAGTGAGACCGTGGCCTCACTGCCGGGAGGAGCGGGAAGGTCAGGGCGCGGCCGCGGGCCTTCGCCGGCGGCATCTCGAAAGACCCGCTTGACGATGCGATCCTCGCCAGAGTGGTACGCGAGAACGGCGCAGCGTCCGGCAGGGGCAAGAAGAGCGAGCGTCTGCCGAAGAGCATCTTCGAGGATCTCGAGCTCGCCGTTTACCTCGATGCGAATCGCCTGGAACGTCTTGCGCGCCGGATGACCACCGGTCCGCCGGGCCGCAGCCGGAATGGCATCACGGACAACCTCTGCGAGCTGCGCCGTCGACGTGATCGGGCGGGCCGACACCAGGGCTCGGGCGATGCGAGGCGCGTGGCGCTCGTCACCGTTGCGACGCAGGATCGAGATCAACTCGTGCACGTCTGCTCCGTTCACGACGTCGGCCGCCGTTATGCCGCGGCTCTGATCCATTCGCATGTCGAGCGGACCGTCGTTGCGGAAGCTGAAACCGCGATCGGCGTGGTCGAGTTGTGGAGAGCTGACGCCGAGGTCAAACAAGCAACCCGAGATTCGTTCGACACCGATACTCCGTACGGCTTCGGTGATGCCGTCGAAACGGGTGTGGCGAAGTGTCACACGATCGCCGTGGGATGCGAGGCGAGTACCCGCCGCAGCGAGAGCTGCCTCGTCGCGGTCGAGTCCGAGGATCGCCACCTCGTTCCCGGCAGCCAGGAGCGCCTCGGCGTGACCGCCGCCGCCGAGCGTGGCGTCGACGATCACACCGGGGGGGATTTCGGAGAGAACGGAGACGACCTCATCGACCATGACCGAGACATGCTCAAATTCGCAGGTCGAGGCGGACATATTCGCCTGAGAGTTCTCGTCTGCAGTGGTCATGACGGATCAGCCGGGTTCGACCGAACGCCCGCTCATCTACAGTCTCCCGATCGGCGGCGCTCGCCGGGATGTCTCCCCGGTCGAACTAATGGCAAGCGGGCGGAGTACGGGTCTTCCATTTGCTGATCGGAAGACTGCAGATGATCGAGGTATCGGTCTCGGGTGGCTGGTGTGGTCCTTTCTCTCTCGTGTTGGGGGATGACGGAAGTGGCGCGGTTTCAGGGTCCGAAGCCGTGGCCTTTCTCAATGGCGGTGGCGAGTTGTTCGGCGCCGTCGGTTCCGAGGTCGTTCCAACGTTCGGCGTCCCAGATCTCGATGCGACGAAGGGCACCTGTGACGATGACGCTGCGGTCGAGACCACCCAGTTCTCGCAGATGGGGCAGCAGCCGAACACGGCCTTGTGCGTCGGGGGTCACTTCGTCGGCCTGGCTCGCAAAGTGCCGGAGTGCGTTCACGTCGACGCCACCAGCGGCGACCTGCGCTTCGAGTCGTTCGGCCATCCGGTCGAACTCTTCGGTCGGGAGGATGGCCAGACAGTGATCGAGGGGTGTGATGAAGGCCCCATCGGCGAGTTTGGGCCGAAACGACGAGGGAAGGATGAGACGACCCTTGTCATCGATCGTGTGCTCGAAATTGCCCACGAAACGTGCCATTTCATCCCCCTCTCATGTTTTTGGCGCTTACCTGCTGTCAACGAAGAAGTCGGCTCAGAGCACCTGACCGGTACTCACGATCCTCCCTAGCTCTCCATTTCGCTCCACAATACTCCTCTTCCCTCCATTTGACAAGGAATTACCCCACGTTCCGCGCGAACGAACGCGCGTTCGGTGGCAATATGCCCCAGCAGGCGCACGCCAATCGGCAATCGTCTCGCTGGAGCAGGAGCCGCTGGTGGCTAGCTCAGGGCGTCGAGCAGCCCGTCAAGCAGCGCTGTCTCGTCAACCGACCCAACTACCGCAACCGCATCACGCAGCGCGATCTCTGCTGCAGACCGCTGCTCAGCGCTGAGGGAGAGACCGGCAAGTGCATCCACGGCACTCCACCGGCGATGCACCATGCACTGCATACGGATCCAGTTGCGGGTACGGCGTTGACTCAGGCCGACGAGCTTGCGGCCATCGCCGGTGATCACCTCACCCGGGCCACGTCCGGCGAAACAGATCAGGTCGGACCATGGCGCAACCTCTGCACCACCAGCGTGCACCCGCAGGTCGGTCCAACCCAGATTCGTCAAGGTCTTCACCCACGCCTCTCCGATGGGAACTGCCGCCTCAACGACGTCGTCGATCCAGAGCGGATCGCCTACCGGGATCCATACATCAATCCAGATGTGCCAACCCGGCACCAGCACAACCGAACTCCCACCACTGCGCCGGCGCACGACGTCAAGAGCACGCTCGTGTGCACGGTCTTGGTCGACCACATCAGTCGCCTGCGTGCTCCCGAGTACGAGGGCTGGGCTCTGGAGGTCGGCGACGACCAGCGTCGCTTCCCCGGTCGGCGGTGAGTCGAATGCGTGGAGCGTTGCTGCGTCACCGACCCGCCGAACAACGGACCACCGGGTCACGTCAACGCCGGGCCTCGGCCCGACACCACTCCAGCCAGGAAATCAGATCGTCGGGTACTACCGGGTGCTGCGGATCGCCGTATTGCGTGGTGGCCCGGAACGCGAGCAGGTCAGTGTCGGGAACCGGAAGGAACGGAGGTCGCCGCCACCACCCATCCGGTACGAGACGGCGAGCCTGAACGACAGCTGTCGGCCAAAGCGACGGTCTGAAGATCAGGACGCCGATAGCGGCCAGCAAGGTACGGATCGGGTTCATAAAACGCCCACATCCTGCCCGATACCGCGCAAACCCACGGCTGCTGCACCCACCAACGGCCCGTCCGCACCAAGCGCAGCAGGGACGATCCGAGCACCACTTGAGTGTTGGAGCGTCGCTACACGATCGACCTCAACCTGGGCAGCCCGAAAGAAGACCTCGCCGAACCCGAGCGCAACGGAACCAGCAACCACCGCCAACTTCAGGTCCAGCAGGTTCGCCACCGACCCAACGGCGCGGCCAACCATCGTGCCGACCCGACGCCGTTCGGCGTCGGGCGCTTGGGCCGCCGGGATGCCCAGGCGCGCTGCGATTGCCGTACCGCTGGCCTCCGCTTCGAGAACTCCGCGAGTGTGCCCGGGCAGATCGAAGCCGTCGGGTTCGACAATTACATGGCCGATGTGACCGGCGTTGCCATCAGCGCCGTCGAGCAAGCGGCCGCCCAACACGATGCCGCCGCCCACACCGGTCGACACCACCATCGCGAGATAGTCGCTGACCCCTACCGCCGCACCGCGCCACCCTTCAGCGAGCGCAAGCGCCTTGGCATCGTTGTCGATGTATGTGTCGAGGCCAGTAGCGTCGCGAAGCCGTTCTTGAAGCGGGAAATCACGCCAGACAGCAATGTTGAGCGGCGACACGGCGGTGCCTGCCAGGCGCATTGGGCCACCGCAGCCAACACCGCATACCAATTCAGACTCATCGTCATCGCGCACCTCCGCCGCAACCTTCGCAACCCGAGCGAACAGGTCGTCGGCGTCGACCGGATCGGTCGACGGAACCCGAGCCCGGCAGACAACCGTCCCATCGGCGGTCACGATGCCCGCCTCAATCTTCGTGCCACCGATGTCGATCGCAAGGACGCGGCTCATCTTCACGATCCTACGGTCTGTGTCGAACAGGCGCGATGACCGGCCCGAGTCCCAAAGGGGGTGCCGGTCGCCTATCGTTTCCGGGCACGAGTGAGAGCGGAGGCTCCGTGGTGACAACCGAACATACGGCGGGGGACCCTGATTTCACGGGCCGCGACCATGGAGCAAGTCCAGGATTCGCCGAGAACTTTCAAGCGTTGACTCGCAATATCGCCAAGGCGATCCGGGGCAAGGACACCGTCATCCACCTGATGACACTCGCCCTTGTGGCCGACGGCCACGTTTTGGTCGAAGACGTTCCCGGCGTGGGCAAGACCAGCCTCGGCAAGGCACTCGCTCGCAGTGTCGACGGACGATTCGGCCGGGTGCAATTCACCCCTGACCTCCTTCCCACCGATGTCACCGGCGTCAGCGTGTGGAATCGCGGTGCCGAAGCATTCGAGTTCCGGCCCGGCCCCGTGTTCGCAAACATCCTCCTCGCCGACGAGATCAACCGCGCATCGCCAAAGACGCAGTCGGCATTGCTCGAAGCAATGGCCGAGCGCCAGGTCACCGCCGACGGGGTAACCCGTCACCTTGTGTCGCCGTTTATGGTGATCGCCACCCAGAACCCAATTGAACACGAAGGCACCTACGCGCTCCCTGAGGCCCAGCTTGACCGCTTCCTGATGCGCCTTGAGATCGGCTACCCCGACCGCCAAGCTGAGCTCGAAATTCTCGAATCGCACGGTGATCGCCGAGAGCCAACCGATCTCCTCGAACCGGTGGTCACCGCCGATCAAGTGGTCGAGATGTCCGCCTCGCTCGAACAGGTGTACCTTGCGCCAGCGCTGCAGTCCTATTTGCTCGATCTCGCCGACGCGACTCGCCGCCACCCTGCATTGTCGCTCGGCCTTTCACCTCGTGGGGTGCTTGCGTTGCAACGTGTGGTCCGAGCCCATGCTGCGAGCGAAGGTCGCGCCTACGCCACCCCCGACGACGTCAAGCGCCTCGCTGGCTTCGTCATTCCGCATCGCCTTCTCGTCACCCCCGAGGCCCGCATGCGTGGCACCCGGCCCTCCGACGTCACCACTGAGATACTTGATGGTGTTCCTGTTCCCCGCCCGGGCGGATCCTGATCATGCCAACCCGAGCCGGGTGGGGTCTCCTGCTCGGTGGCATCGGCTTCGTGGTTGCCGGTCGTCTGTTCGGTGCGATCGAGTTCCTCGTGGCCGGGATCGCCGCCACCGGTGCCGTGATGATCGCCGTGACGATGCGCCACCTCGTTCCAAGCCGCGTGGCCATCGCACGCCAGCTCACACCACGACAAATCCCGGCCGGCGAACCAGCACGCATCGATCTCGAGATCATCAACCACGCGCGATACCGCACGCCGGTCATGACCCTTCACGATGCGGTAAGCGGCAGTCGCGGTGTGTCTCTGTCACTGGCACCGGTTGCCGGCAACGGCGGACGGGTGCACGGCGCGTACCGGCTTCCCACCACCCGCCGAGGTGTCCTCACGCTTGGTCCGATCCAGATCGAAGACACCGACGGGCTCGGTCTTGCCCGTCGCATTCACCACATTGAGACGCAAGTCCGTCTCGTGGTCCACCCGCCGATCGAGACGCTGCCCCTCGTTCGAATTCCAGCAGGCGACGATCCCCTGATCGGCGAGGACCTTCGCCAAAGCCTCGGGTTGAGCGATGAGGAGTTCGACGGTCTTCGCGAATACGTGCCGGGCGATGATCTTCGAAAGATCCACTGGCCGTCGTCGGCGCGGCTCGGCGAGCTCCAGGTACGCCAGTTCCGTCCGCCTCGGCACGGGCGTCTGTCTCTGGTCATCGACACCCGTCCCCCGGGTGGCACTGCCGCAGCGATCGACGCCACCGCCTCCATCGCAGGCTCGATCGCTGCTGCGGTCCTCAAGTCAGGCGACGCAACCCGCATTGAGACGACCGATGGTCGCACCACGCCGCTTGTCACCGGCGCTGCATCTCTCGACGGTCTCCTCGAGTTCCTCGCCCTACTCGATGGCGGTTCCGAGCATCTCCACCCAGCCGTTCCGGCCAGTGGCGGCACTGTTGTGGCAGTTAGCGCCGATCCCGACATCGCCACCGATGCAGGAGTCCGCCGTCGACTCGCAACACGCCTGCGAGCCGCCGTCGTCATCACAGTCGACGCTGCTTCATGGGGCGCTGGAACGGCCTCGCCGCACAACGGCGGCGACTGGATCCACCTGACCGGGCCCGGGCAACTGGCAGCCAACTGGAACCTCGGCCGTCGCGGGATTGTGACGCGGTGAGCGTTCCCCGCTGGCCCGAGGGCCTGAACGAACTCGCCGTCGTTTCACTCACCGTCGTAGCGGCGCTCGGCCTCGAGCGACTCTTCACCACCGACATCTACGTTCGCGATCTCCTGATCCTCGTGGGCGCATCGCATCTCAGCGCCGTGGCGTGTCGCCGTGTTGGCTTCGGCATGGGCGTATCAGCCATCGTCTCCACCGTCGGTCTGCTGGTCGTTGGGAACGTCCTTCTCTTCCCAGAGACTGCGAACCAGGTCATCCCATCACGAGAGACATTCAACCTACTTGGCGACGACCTATCACTCGCCTGGGCCACCTTCTCGGGCGAAGCTGCGCCTGTCGACCCCCTCCGCGGGTTCATCGCTACCGCCGGTGCCGCACTTTGGTGGGCAGCCGCTCTCGCCGATTGGGCCGCGTTCCGGCTTCGGAGCCAACTCGAGACGATCGCTCCCGCCGCCACCATCTTCGTGTTCAGCACCCTGCTCGGCGATGGGAGCCGGTCGGTGTTGCACGGGGGGCTGTTCGCAGCTGCGGTCGGAGCGATCATTTTGACCACGCGCTTGGCACGCCGAGCCCGCGAAGACGTATGGGTTGCCTCCGGCAGAGCGGCCGGCTTGTCCGCGACGATACGGAGCGGCGCGATTGCTGCGACGCTCGCCATCGCCGTCGGCATCTTCGCCGGTCCCGAAGTTCCCGATGCCGGCGACCAACTTCTCGACCCGAGCGAATGGGACAACGGACCCGAGCCCCGTCGCGTGCTCAGCCCCCTCGTTGAGATCAATGCGAACTTGGTTGAACAAAGCCAGTTTGAGATGTTCTCGGTCAGGGTGTCGGACCCTTCCGACCGCAGCTACTGGCGACAGATGGCCCTCACAACATTTGACGGGCGCTCGTGGAGTCGATCGAGCAACTTCGATGACGTTCGTGGCCCGGTCGGCTCGAATATCGACGTGTCAATTCCCCGCCGAACGATTCGACAGGAGATAACAACACGTTCGCTCGGCGGCATCTACCTCCCGGCGGCCCACGAGGTCGCCGCCCTCGTCGACTCCCAGGGCGTCGCGCTCGAATACGAGGTCGAAACCGGCGCCCTCGTCGTGACCCGGGAATCCGAGGCCGACGCCGCCCGCGGCTTCACCTACATCATCGACTCCAGGGTTCCCGACTACTCCCCCGCATCCCTCCCCGTCGATGCCACCGCCGGCCTCGATGGCCAGTTCCTCGCCGAGTACACCGCACTTCCCCCATCTTGCGGCTCCGGGGAGACCTCCGCCGACCGCTGTTGGCCCGACTCGAT
>CAJQPN010000015.1 GCA_905480195.1 uncultured Acidimicrobiales bacterium | reverse complement strand
CCTCGACATGCGGCAACTGTTCAACGGCATCCCGCTTGATCAGATGACCGTGTCGATGACCATGAACGGTGCCGTGTTGCCGATTCTCGCTCTGTACGTCGTGGCGGCCGAGGAGCAAGGTGTCGCCCCGGCCCACCTCGCGGGCACGATCCAGAACGACATCCTCAAGGAGTTCATGGTTCGCAACACCTACATCTACCCGCCGACGCCGAGCATGCGGATCATCTCCGACATCTTCGCCTTCACCAGCCGGGAGATGCCGCGGTTCAACTCGATCTCGATCTCGGGCTACCACATGCAGGAGGCCGGGGCGACCGCCGACCTTGAACTCGCGTACACCTTGGCCGACGGCGTCGAGTACGTGCGGGCCGGCATGGCGGCCGGGCTCGACGTGGACGCCTTCGCCCCCCGGTTGAGCTTCTTCTGGGCGATCGGGATGAACTTCTTCATGGAGGTTGCCAAGCTCCGAGCAGCCCGCCTGCTGTGGTCGAACCTCATGACCCAGTTCGAGCCTCGGAACCCCAAGTCGTCATCGCTGCGAACTCACAGCCAGACATCGGGCTGGTCACTCACCGCGCAGGACGTGTTCAACAACGTCACCCGCACCTGTGTCGAAGCGATGGCGGCGACCCAGGGGCATACCCAGTCGCTGCACACCAATGCGCTCGACGAGGCCCTCGCCCTTCCCACCGACTTCTCTGCGCGCATCGCCCGCAACACGCAGCTGTTCCTGCAACAAGAAAGCGGCACCACGAAATCCGTCGATCCATGGGGTGGGTCACATCACGTCGAATGGCTCACCAACGAACTCGCGCGTCGGGCGATGGTCCACATCGCCGAGGTGGAGAA
Organism: uncultured Acidimicrobiales bacterium; assembly: GCA_905480195.1. GTDB lineage: Bacteria > Actinomycetota > Acidimicrobiia > Acidimicrobiales > Aldehydirespiratoraceae > UBA11606. The sequence goes on along the minus strand of CAJQPN010000015.1, from coordinate 102,799 downwards.
CATGGGCGGCATGGCGGCTGCGATCGAGGCCGGGATCCCGAAGTTGCGCATCGAAGAGGCTGCAGCCCGGACGCAAGCCCGCATCGACTCCGGGCAACAGGCGGTTCTTGGGGTCAACAAGTACCGCCTCGAGCCCGGCGAAGAAGACCCGGTCGAGGTCCTGAAGATCGACAACGCCGAAGTTCGAGCCGCGCAATATGCGAAGCTCGAGCAGCTCCGCGCCGAACGCTCTCAAGCTGCGGTCGATGCCGCGCTCGACGCGCTCACCCACGCTGCCGACCGGGGTGATGGCAACCTGCTCGCCCTGTCGATCGACGCCGCCCGTGCGCAAGCGACGGTGGGAGAGATCAGCGATGCGCTCGAGAAGGTCTACGGTCGTCACGTTGCCACTATCCGCACGATCGAAGGGGTGTACCGAACCGAAGTGGGAGCAGAAGCCGATTCCGTCATGGCCGTCCGGTCTCGCGTCGACGCATTCGCCGCGACCAACGGACGGCGCCCGCGAATCCTGATCGCCAAGATGGGACAGGATGGCCACGATCGCGGGCAGAAAGTCATCGCCACGGCGTTCGCCGATCTGGGCTTCGATGTCGACATCGGGCCGCTGTTCCAGACGCCTGAGGAAGTGGCTCGCCAGGCGGTCGAAGCCGATGTTCACGTCGTAGGTGCGTCGTCGCTCGCTGCCGGGCACTTGACCTTGGTGCCGGCATTGCGAGACGCCCTCGCCGATCTCGGTCGCCCCGATATCAAGATCACCGTCGGGGGTGTGATCCCACCCGACGACGTCGCCACGCTGCTCGATATGGGTGCGGTGGCGGTCTACCCGCCGGGCACGGTGATCCCCGATGCTGCGCTCGAATTGCTCGACCTTCTCCGCTGAGCTCGGTCAGAGTTGGATCCCGTCGGTGGCGGCACCGTCGACGAGGACGTTGGCGCCGGTGACGAAGCTGGCACGGTCACTGGCGAGAAAGACGACGACGCTCGCGATCTCCTCGGGTGTTCCCATGCGGCCCGTCGGGTTCTGGGCAAGCACGGCGTCGAAGAACTCGGGCTGGTGGTCGCGCGCATCTGCCCAGGTACCGCCTTCGAAGAGGATGTCGCCCGGCGACACACAGTTGAATCGGATGCCGCGTTTGGCGTGGCGGATCCCGAGCGACTTCATGTAGCTGACGGTCGCAGCCTTGTAGGCCGAGTAGGCGGGGAGCACCGTGCCTACAGATCCGGCACGACTACCGATGGTGATCACGTTGCAGCCGGCGTGATGGGCGAAGTGCGGCGTGGCTGCTTCGATCAGCGTGTGCATCCCGCGGATGTCGACCTCATACCCCACGTGGAAGTCGCGGGCGTTCATCGCGCTGACATTCGACACGACGATGTCGAGCCCACTGAGCGTCTCCGCAGCCCAGGCAACGAGCGCCTCAACCGCATCGGGGTCGGCCATGTCGCAGACGCGGTCGTGGAGCTCACCTCGCCCCCCGAGTTCGCCGGCCATGGCGAGGAGCGACTCGGCGCCACGGGCACAGGTCGCAACCCGCGCTCCCTCATCGAGAAAGCCGGCGACGATGGCCTTGCCGATTCCCCGGCTGCCGCCGGTAACGAGGACTCGTTTGCCCTCAAGGGCGAGGTCCATCTCAGAACTCCGTCTGGGCGCGAACGAGACCAGCTGCGTTGGGAAGGATCAAGCGTTGGATGATGTCGACGTGGCCCTCGTCGGTCGCGTAGAACTGGTAGCCCGCAACGTCGTCAAACTCGGCCACGACGGCGACGTCGGCCGTGTTGTCGGCCAAACCGACATCGCGGCCAACTCGGTACGCGCGCACGGTCGCACAAGTTGGCGCATACGCGGCAAGCTCGGCGACGATCTGGTCGGCGATGTCTTTTGCGTCGTCGTTGAGTGTGATGAGTACCTGATGACAGATCATGGGCCGCATCATAGGTAGCGTCGCCGTATGGCTTCTGGTGATGGAGCGGCTTCTGGTCTCGCCGCCGCAGTCTTGGCCGGCGATCGAACCGCCACCGGCCGGGCGATTACGCTCGTCGAGTCGACCCTGCCGGCTCATCGGGCCGATGCAGCGGCGCTGCTCGACGAGTTGCTGCCACACAGCGGCGACGCCCACCGAGTAGGGATTACCGGCGTGCCCGGGGTGGGTAAGTCGACGTTCATCGAGGCGCTCGGTCTGCAGCTCACCTCTGCGGGTCGCCGGGTTGCGGTCTTGGCGGTCGACCCGTCGAGTTCGCGCTCAGGCGGTTCGATCCTCGGCGACAAGACCCGAATGCAGAATCTTTCCGTCGACCCCAACGCCTTCATTCGGCCGTCACCGTCGGCTGGCACGCTCGGTGGGGTCACCCGTGCGACACGCGAAGCAATGGTGGTGCTCGAGGCATCCGGCTACGACGTCGTGCTCGTCGAGACGGTCGGTGTCGGCCAAAGTGAGACGGTCGTACACGCGATGGTCGACATCTTCATCGTGCTCATGCTCAGCGGTGCCGGCGACGAGCTCCAGGGCATTAAGAAAGGTGTGCTCGAACTCGCTGATCTCCTCGCTGTCAACAAGGCTGACGGCACCAACGTCGAGAAGGCGCAGCAAGCGGCGGTCGATTACCGTCGAGCGCTCCACCTCGTTCAGCCGCCCGGGCAGGCGTGGGAGCCTCCCGTCCTGACTTGTTCAGCCCTCGAAGGCACCGGACTCACTGAACTTTGGGCGGAGGTCGAACGCCACCGCGCACAATCGATCGAGAACGGTGAGCGAGATACCCGTCGCCGAGCACAGAAGCTCGACTGGCTGCACACGATGCTTCAGGAGCGACTGCTCGCTCACTTCGAGCGCAACGAGACGTTTGCGACGGCTCGTGCTGCGGCCGAGGCAGCGGTTGCGGCGGGCACCATCACCCCATCGGTCGCGGTCGACCGGTTGATGCGCGACCTGGTCGACTGAGCTTCAGGGTCACGAAGACCAGTCCTGGGCAGGCACCCGGGCTCAGATCCCGCTACGTTCTCCTTGCCAGGAAGCAAATCTTCTTCCGCGCAAACCAACCTTCGGAGTGTTCATGACGGACCTCGACATCGATCTCTGGGATCACGATGCGTTTCAGCGTCAAGAACACCACGAACTCCTCGCCCGTCTTCGCGAGACCGACCCTGGTATCCATTGGATCGACGAGGGCGACACGGGGCCGGGATACTGGGCGATCACCCGTCTCGCCCATCTGAAAGAGGTCAATCGGCAGGCCGATGTCTTCTCGTCGAACGCGGCGGGAACGCAGATGACCGAGCCCGACTTTTCAAACCCGATGACCCAGGCCATGAACGACGGGTTGATGATCGAACTCGACGCGCCGAAGCACACGAGGTTCCGACGGATTGTGTCGCGCGGCTTCACGCCGCGCATGATCCAGCTGCTCGAGAACTATCTCCAGAATCGGACCGACAGCATCATCGATCGCGTCTCGGAGCGCGGCGAGGCCGAGTTTGTTGAGGAGCTGTCAGCCGAACTCCCACTGCAAGCGATCGCCGAGATGGTCGGCATTCCCATCGAGGACCGCACCAAAATCTTCGACTGGACCAACCGCATGGTCGGGGGGAACGACCCCGACTTCGCCGCGGACCCCGACGACGCCACGAGTGCCGCCACCGAATTGTTCATCTACAGCCGGGCGTTGCAGACCGAGCGCCGAGGCGAACCAGCTGACGACATCATCACGACCCTGCTCTCGGCGGATCTTGACGGAGAGATGCTCTCCGAAGACGAATTCGACATGTTCTTCCTCCTCTTGTCGGTCGCTGGCAACGAAACGACCCGTAATTCGATCACCCGCGGGATGATGGGGTTCTTCGACTTTCCGGATCAGTGGGACAAGTACGTCAGTGATCCGGCGCGCTACGAGGACACGATGGTCGACGAAGTCGTTCGCTGGGCCTCTCCGGTCATGCACTTTCGGCGTCAGTGCATCCGGGACTACGAACTCGACGGCGTGCAGATAGCGGCCGGTGACAAGGTCGTGATGTGGCATGTTGCGGCGAATCGGGATCCGCGAGCGTTCAAGGACCCGTGGAACTTCGACATCGAACGCACACCGAACGACCATGTCGGTTTCGGGGGCGGGGGTCCGCACTTCTGCCTCGGCGCGAATCTCGCTCGCATGGAGATCAAGCTCATGTTCCGTGAGATCGCGAAGCGGCTTCCCGATATCCGTCTTGCCGGTGAGATCTCCTACCTTCGCTCAAACTTCATCGGCGGCGTGAAGAAGCTGCCCGTCGCGTTCACGCCGTCACCATCGTTGAACACAGTCGCCATGGAGCGGCTTGGCTCGGCGGCGGGTGCGTCAGGTACCGAGGGTTTCGGCGGCGACGTCGAACGCAACGGGTGAACGAAGCGCATCGGCGCCTCGTCCAGATCGTCGTCGGGCTCTACGTCTTCGGCGCAGGACTGGCGTTCACCGTCATCGGTGGCTTCGGGCAGGGCGCCTGGACCGTTTTCCACGAAGGGATCTCCGATCACACGCCGCTCTCGATCGGGGGCGCCACCGTTGTGACGGGCGCGTGCGTGTTCGTTGTCGTGCTCGCCATGGGAGTGACGGTCGGTCGCGGAACGATCATGAACGTCTTGATAATCGGCCCGTCAACCGATCTCACGCTTTGGCTCATCGAGTCTCCCGATCATTGGGTGGGTCGCGCTGCGTTCACCGTGTTGGGGCCACTCGTGGTTGCCTTGGGCTCGTCGCTTTATCTTGGTGTCCACTGGGGTCCAGGCCCACGGGACGGGTTGATGCTTGGCCTCAACGAGCGTGGTGTGTCGATCAGGGCTGGCCGCTTCGGGGTCGAAGCAGCGGCATTCACCGCCGGATTCCTGCTCGGCGGAACGATCGGCTGGGGAACAGTCTGGTCGCTGCTCGCAATCGGGCCGGCGGTCCAGTGGATGCTTCCCTGGTTCGATCGAGCGCCCGTCCCACTGGCGACCGACGGCTGAGTTCGTCAACGCGACGAGAGAAGATGGGCGCCAGCTCAGCACCGGCCCGGCTGATCGATCATTCTTCGACGGTTGGCATTCGGACCGCCCCGTGCCATCGTTCTGCAATGCAGACGCAGATGTTGATCGGTGGTGTGTGGTCCGATGGGCCTGACCGCGTGTCGGTGACCAACCCGGCCACTGGCGAAGAGATTGCTACTGTCGCAGCTGGCGGCCCCGCAGAGGCCATAGCCGCGGTCGAGGCGGCCGACCAGGCGCAGCGATCGTGGGCGCAGACGGCGCCTCGCGTTCGGGCCGAGGTCCTGCGGTCGTGTTGGCAGACCCTCATCGATCACACCGACGAGCTCGCCACCTTGATCACGCTCGAACACGGCAAGCCACTGGCCGATGCAAAGGGAGAGATTGCGTACGCAGCCGAGTTCTTCCGCTGGAACAGCGAAGAGGCGGTCCGGATCGACGGCATCATCAAGACGGCCCCTGGTGGCGCCAACAAGATCATCGTCCACCACCCACCGGTCGGTGTTGTGGTCATGGTGACGCCGTGGAACTTCCCGGCCGCAATGATCACCCGCAAAGTCGCTCCTGCATTGGCGGCCGGCAACGCATGCGTCATCAAGCCACCGAAGGAAACCCCGCTGACGGCGCTGCGGATCGCCGAACTGCTCGAGGAAGCTGGAGTACCCGCCGGGCTGGTCAACGTCGTGCCAACGCAGTCGTCGGGGTCGTGGTTTGATGCCGCAACCGAGCATCGCGCCACTCGAATGGTGTCGTTCACCGGTTCGACTGAGGTCGGTCGGGTTCTCCTCAAGCGGTGCGCCGACCGGGTGCTGAAGGTCGGTATGGAGTTGGGCGGCAACGCGCCCTTCGTCGTGTTTGACGACGCAGATCTTGACGCAGCGGTCGACGGTGCGATGGTCGCCAAGATGCGGCACTCTGCCGAGGTGTGCACCGCAGCGAATCGGATGTTCGCGCACGCCGACATCGCCGACGAGTTCACCGACAAACTGGCCGCCGCCATGGGTGCGGTGAAGGTCGGCAACGGGATGGACGACGGCGTCACGTGCGGCCCGATGATCAACGCCGGTGCGATCGAGACGATCGACGATCTGGTCCAGGGTGCCCTCGCTGCTGGCGCCACCGCCGCCGTCGGTGGGGGCCCCATCGACGGCCCGGGTTTCTTCTATGCCCCAACCGTGTTGGGCGATGTCACGATGGATTCGCCCATCACCCGCGAGGAGATCTTCGGTCCGGTTGCTCCGGTCATCCCGTTCACCGACACCGATCAGGTGATCGAATGGGCGAATGACACCGAGATGGGTCTTGCTGCCTACGTGTACTCCGGTGATGTCGCCCGAGCCATGGGTGTGGGGGAGCGGATCCATGCCGGCATGGTTGGGATCAACCGCGGTGCGATGTCTGATCCGGCGGCACCGTTCGGCGGGATGAAACAGTCGGGTTTGGGTCGTGAGGGCGCACACGAGGGGATCTTCGAATTCTGCGAGACCCAGTACATCGCGGCAAGCTGGTAGCGAGCACGTTGCGGAACGGGCCGACTGGTCGGTGACGACAAGCCCCTCGGTCGCCCGGTCGCAGATGGCTGCGTTCCTCGACCGCCGCTAGCGAGCACTCGTGGAGGCATACCCGGCATCGGTGCTTGCCGCAGCGACGATCGCATCGGCGAGTTGGGTCGGCTCATCGAGGGTCGAGACGGTTACCCGGACATGGCCGATGACCGACGGTGTGACTTCGAAGGGCCTGCCCGGTGCGACGCCGACTCCGAGCGCAGCAAGGGCGACGACGGTGGACTGCTCGTCGGCAACCGGAACCCAGAGGTTGAGTCCGGTCCCGAGTGGGTTGATTCTCAGTCCACGCTGCTCCAGTGCAGCCCCGAGCGCTCGGCGGCGCTCGAGGTAGAGCTCGGCCGCCGTCGCCACGGCCACCTGAGCGTCCCGATCGGTCAGTAAGGCGAGGAGGACCTGCTGGAGCAGGCGGCTGGTCCACGACGGTCCGAGTTGTCGGCGTCGCACGATGGCGCTGATCGGGCCGGCCGCACCCCCGACTGCTGCGAGGCGAAGATCAGGGCCGTGGCTCTTCGAGAAACTGTGGATGTGGATCGTGCGATCCGGCAGCCATTGGCCGAGGCTCACGAGCGGGACACCTGCGACGTCACCGGAGTGGTCGTCCTCGACGATCAGTGTTGCGGTCGGCTCAAGCAGTTCGGCGATGGTGGCGGCTCTGGCGGTCGTGATCGCTGCACCGGTCGGATTGTGGGCCCGGGGTTGCAGAAAGATCGCCCGGATCGGCTCGGCCAAGGCGGCGGCGAGGCCATCAGGATCGAGGCCTTGGGCGTCGACGGGGACTCCGATGATCTCGGCCCCCGCCAACTCGAGCATGTCGAGCAGCGGGGGGAAGGTCGGGGTCTCGACGACGACTCGGTCACCCAACCCGATCGTGAGGGTGATGATGCGGTCGAGGGCGTCCTGGGCGCCGTCGAGCATCGTGATCGCCGCCGCATCGAAGGGCCAGCGACTCCGGAGTTCTTCCTCGAGCGCAGGGAGCAACGGCCGATCGAGATAACTCGTCACCTGGTGATCGAGTCGGACTCGGGCGAGCGCTGCACCGAGGTCGGGGAGCAGGGTCGGATCGGGTGTGCCGGTACTGAGGTCGAGTTCGAGTGTTCCCGAGGCGACGGGGACGTGCCACCAGCGCTCGCTGCCGAACGGCCAGTCGGCTCGCACTGTGGTGCCTCGACGTCGATCGGTTTCGATCAATCCGTGGTGGCGGAGTGTGCGCCACGCGTCGGACACGGTGCTTGGGCTGGTGTGGAGGGCGTTTGCGAGGCCGCGAATCGTCGGGAGCGTGCTGCCTGCCGCGAATTCTCCGGCGCGGATCGCCTGAGCGATCGATGTTGCGATCTCCGCAGCCGTCCGACCGTCGATTCGGGAGGCGATCGTGTGGGCGTTCAAGGTCACCAATCTTTGTATAGAACAAAACCTTGGTTGTGCGCAACAAAAATTCGGGAGATGATTCGCTGATGGAGAACTCTTCTGTCGATGCGCAACTGCTCGAGCGATATCGGGCCGTCCTCCCGTCGTTCGTCAAGCCGATGTTCGAACAGCCGATCTCGATCGATCGCGGTGAGGGCAGCTACGTCTTCTCGGCTGGAGGCGACCGCTACCTCGACTTCTTCGGAGGCGTGCTCACCACGATGATCGGGCACAACCACCCGAAGGTACGCGCGGCGGTTGCCGAGCAGGCATCGAAGGTCATGCACACGTCGACGCTCTACCTCAACGAGCCAATGATCGAGCTTGCTGAGCGGATCACCCGACTTTCAGGAATTCCCGACGCCCGGGTTTTCTTCACCTCTTCGGGCACCGAGGCCAACGACACGGCGCTGCTTCTCGCTACCAGCTTCCGCAAAAGCAACCAGGTCCTGGCGATGCGAAACAGTTACCACGGCCGCTCCTTCACTGCGCAGGCGATCACTTCGCACAGCTCGTGGTCCTCCACCTCGATCTCGGGTCTCGACGTTCACTTCGTCCAGGGCGGCTACCGGCTGCGCAGCCCGTTCCGCAATCTCGACGATGACGCGTTCACCGCAGCGTGCGTCGACGACCTCGCCCAAGTGCTCGACATGATGTCGGCCGGCGACATTGCATGTCTGATCGCCGAACCCATCCAAGGTGTCGGCGGTTTCGCCACGCCGCCCGACGGCTTTTTCGGGGCGTTCAGAAAGGAACTCGACGCCCGAGGGATTCTGCTGATCTCCGACGAGGTCCAGACCGGATGGGGACGCACCGGTGAGCACTTTTGGGGCTACGAAGCTCACGACACGGTCCCTGACATGCTCACGTTCGCCAAAGGCGTCGGCAACGGTGCTGCGCTGGCGGGGGTGGTCGCTCGAGCAGAGATCATGGACACCATCAAGGTCACGTCGTTCTCGACCTTCGGTGGCAATCCACTCTCGGCTGCAGCGGGGAACGCGACACTCCAGGCGCTCGAGGACGAAGGCATGCAGGCGAACGCCTTGGCCCGCGGACAACAGCTCACCACTGGTCTCGAAGCGGCGGTCGCTGCCAACGAATGGATGGCCGAACTCCGTGGCAAGGGCCTTATGCAGGCGATCGAGTTCGTCCATGAAGGATCGAACGAAGCCGATGCCGGCACCGCAGGTGCATTCCTCGAACGTTGCCGAGCCCACGGACTGCTCGTCGGCAAGGGCGGCCTGTATGGCAACGTGATTCGGATCGCCCCGATGCTCAACGTCACCGAGGCTGAGATGAACGAGGGCGTCCACGCAATGCTCGCCGCTATCGACGACATCAACGCCAGCCGCTGAACTGAGGAGAATCGTCATGCACGAGATCATCGAACTCGGACACTTCGTCGGGGGTCGAAGCGTCCCAGGAACATCAGGGGACTCTGCACCCGTCTTCAACCCCTCCACCGGCGTCCAGACCGGTGCAGTTTCGCTGGCGTCAGTCGATGAGGTCGACCACGCCGTCGCCACTGCGCACGCGGCATGGCAGCAATGGCGCCACTCGTCGATCGCCGCCCGCACCAAGGCGATGTTCAACCTTCGCAACCTCGTCGATCGACACGCCAGCGAGTTGGCCGCCAAGATCACGGCCGAGCACGGCAAGGTCCACAGCGACGCGATGGGTGAGGTCGCTCGCGGCCTCGAGAACGTCGAGTTTGCGTGCAACATCGGCGAGATGCTCAAAGGCATGCACTCGAACCAGGTCTCGAGTGGTGTCGACGTCACCACAGTTCGGCGCCCACTTGGCGTGGTTGCCGGCATCACGCCGTTCAACTTCCCGGCGATGGTGCCGCTCTGGATGATCCCGAATGCACTCGGGTGTGGGAACACCTTCATCCTCAAGCCGAGCGAAAAAGACCCGACCTCAGCACTGTTCCTCGCCGAACTCATCCACGAGGCAGGGTTTCCCGATGGCGTGTTCAACGTGGTCAACGGCGACAAGACTGCGGTCGATCGCATCCTCGATCACCCCGACATCAAGGCGGTGAGCTTCGTCGGGTCGACACCGATCGCCCAGTACATCCACCGCACAGCGAGCGAGAACGGCAAACGGGTCCAGGCGCTGGGCGGCGCCAAGAACCACATGCTGGTGCTACCCGATGCCGATATCGGCCTCGCAGCCGATGCTGCGGTGTCAGCTGCCTTCGGCTCCGCCGGGGAACGGTGCATGGCGATCTCGGTAGTCGTGGCGGTCGGTGACGCCGCTGATCCGTTGGTAGAGGCGATCGCCGAACGAACACGCACGCTCACCATCGGTGACGGCATGGATCCGTCGTCGGAGATGGGACCGCTCGTCACCCGGGAAGCCCGCGACCGCGTCGCCGCCTACGTCGCTGCCGGAGCAGATGCCGGGGCGACTGTGGTACTCGACGGCCGCGACGCACAGTTCGACGGCGACGGGTACTTTCTCGGTTGTTCGCTGCTCGACGACGTCACGCCCGACATGAGCGTGTACCGAGACGAGGTTTTCGGTCCCCTCCTCGGCGTGGTGCGCGTGCCGACGTTCGACGACGCCATGAAACTCCTCGACGACAACCCGTACGGCAACGGCACAGCCATCTTCACGCGCGACGGCGGAGCGGCTCGCCAGTTCTGCGAGGAGGCACCGGTAGGCATGGTGGGAGTCAACGTGCCCATCCCTGTACCGGTTGCGTACCACTCCTTCGGAGGGTGGAAGGATTCGATCTTCAGCGACACCGCCATGTACGGCCCCGAAGGTGTGCGGTTCTACACCAAACCCCAGGCCATCACGACCCGCTGGCCCGACCCCTCGACCTCGACGGTCGACCTCGGGTTCCCCCGCAACGACTGAGCAAGCCGTGGGGCCGAGGACACTTCCGGCTCAGGCCTACACCGATCCGGCGCGTCTCGACGCCGAGATCACATCCATTCTGCGCCCGGCGTGGCACTGCATCGGTCGTGCTGATGAACTTGCCGGGCCAGGCGACTTCTTGACCATGACGATCCTCGACGAACCGGTGCTGGTGGTTCGCGGCGACGATGGCGAGCTACGGGCCCTGTCGAACATCTGCCGCCATCGGGGCATGCCGGTCGCCGAAGGAACGGGTTCGTCGAGCACCTTCACATGCCCATACCACGCCTGGTCGTACGCAGCCGATGGGGAACTGCGGGTGGCACCCTTCACAGATCCAGAGTCGATCACCGGTTGCCGGCTCCCCTCATGGCCGCTCACGATTGATGAGCACGGCTTCTTGCACGTCGCCGTCTGTGACGCTCCCGCGCCGCTGCCGTCCATTCCAGGACTCGACAACGAGCTCGCACCGTTCAACACGGCGGCGATGCGTTTCCGCCACGCCGAGACCGAGATCTGGGCGTGCAACTGGAAGGCGATGGTCGAGAACTTCATGGAGGGCTCGCATCTCTCGGTCGTTCATCAGAACACGTTGCACCCACTCACCCCCTCGCGGCTCGCCTCGAAAGGCCCTTCGAGTCCCGAATTCACGAGCTACTACTCTGCCTTTCCCCCAGGTGTGCGATCGACCACACCAGGCGAGCCTGGGCTGAGCGATGAGCAGCGGGGCCGCTCGTTTCTGTGGCAGCGGTTCCCGACACAGGTCGCATGCCAGAACGCCACGTTCTGTGCCACCTTCCTCGTCTTGCCGTTGGCAGTCGATCGCACCATGATCCGTTGGACCGTGTCAGCCTTTCGCGAGTGCACCGACGAACTCGTCGACGGCACGATTGCTCTCTGGCGCGAAATCAACGGCGAGGATCAGGCTGTCCTCGAACGCCTGCAACGCAATCTTCGTGCACCGAGTGCACAGGCCTATGCCGGTCCCCTCGCTGACGAGGACCGGGAGGGCACGATCGGAGACTTCCACCGGTATCTCGATCAGGCTCCGTAGAGTCGCCTCGGTGAGTGACCTGACCGACACCAAGCCGAAGCGTCGTGTCTACACCGGCTGGAGAATCGTCGGCGCCAATTCGGTGGTGTGGTCACTGCAGTCGATGATCTGGGTGCAGGGCTACGGAAACATGGCCGTGGAGTTGCGCGATCAGTTCGGTTGGTCGAAGTCGTTTCTGTCGTTCGTCTATGCAGGCACCCGAGCCGAGACGGCGATCTTCGGACCGATACAGGGCCGAGCCATCGGGACCCAAGGCATCAAGAAGGTGATGCGGATGGGTGCCGTCATGGGGATGATTGGCTTTCTCGCCATCGCCTGGGCCGACACGCAAGCCGAGTTCGTTGTCGCAATGCTGATCCTTGCCTTGGCGATGAGCCTCATCGGATTTCTCACGATCACGTCGGCGACGGTCCGCTGGTTCGAACGCCGGCGGGCCCGGGCCATGTCGATCCTTACGATGGGATTCGCCTTCGGTGGATTCTGCGCGCCGATCCTGGTGTTGGGCTTCGATCGCATCGGATGGCGGCCCACCATCATCATCGCCGGGTCGCTGCTGTCGTGTTCTGCTTGGTGGGCGGCTGCAATCGCAAACCGTACGCCAGCGGATTACGGCGAACCGATGGATGGCCTGCAGGCAGCCGAGGCCGTCGTGGCGCCCAAGGCCGAAGGCGTCACCGACCGTCACTACACCGCCAGTGAGGCGATGCGCACTCGGGGCTTCTGGATGATCTCCCTCGGGCACGGTGCTGCCCTGCTCGTGGTGTCGTCAAGCATGGCCCACCTGGCGCTGTATCTGACCGAAGACCGCGGCTACTCAGCGGGGCGCGCCGCCCTCGTGGCCGGCATCGTCCCACTCTTCCAGATCGTGGGTACCGGTCTTGGCGGCATCCTCGGCGACCGCATGAACAAACGGCTCATCGCGGGCGTCGCGATGCTCATGCACGGCGCCGCACTGATCATCCTGGTGTGGGTCGATCATGTTGCTGCAGTGGGGGCGTTCGTGGTGCTCCACGGCATCGCCTGGGGTGTCCGTGGGCCACAGATGCAGGCGATCCGCGCCGATTACTTCGGCTCCACCGCCTTTGCGTCGATCATGGGCTGGTCGCAGATCATCGTCACGATGGGATCGATCGCCGGCCCGGTTCTCGCCGGTGTGCTCGCCGACTCAACCGGCGACTACCAGCTCGGCTTTACGATTTTGGGTATCGCCGCAGCGTTCGGTGTCGTCTTCTGGATCCTCGCCGCTCCTCCGGCTCCCGACGACGACCTGGCTACGATTGCGTGATGGCAAACGACACGGCGATCGTCGAATCGATAGGAACGATCACCGAAACGCAGCTTGCCGACCTCGGGTGGGAACTCAAGTCCGAGGGACTCTGCCAAGGCGAAACCTGCGTGGTGGTCTCGGACCGCAGTGCCCTGGTCGGCAATGCCGGGATCGACCTCGCTGTGCTCGCCGACCTCCTTGACCGCCCGGTCATCATCGATACCGAATCGGGTCTCGCAGCGCTCGGCGCTGACCGAGGGCGTCGGCGTTCGGCACTCGTCGATCTCGTTGCGCCTGACTTCGTGCTGCCCGATCTCGATGGCGGGCTCACGGCGTTATCCGACCATCGCAGCAAGAAGCGGCTGCTCGTCGCCTTTTCCAGTTGGTGAGGGTGCGCATTCGATCTGCCCGGGTGGCAGGCACTGCGAACTGAGCTCCACACTGCAGGTCACCCCGACTTCGAGGTGATCGCTGTGGCAATCGATGAGAACATCGATGCCATCCGCAGCTTTGCCAAGGGTGTCACCTTCCCGGTCTTGATGGATCCCGACCACCTCCTCACCGAGCTCTACGCAATCTCCAACGTCCCGACTGTCGTGATGATCGACGAGGACGACCGGATCGTTCACCCGAACTGGAGCGCGTTTGGCACCGACACGTTCCGTGACTTCACGGGCATCGACTCCGACAAGCAGCACGACCGCGTGCGGGCCTGGGTCCGTGATGACACGACCGAACTAACCGACGACGAGATCCGTGCGTCGGTCGGCGATCTCACCCCCGACGAGGAGGGAGCCCGTTTGCACTTCCGGATCGCCAACGAACTCCGCCACCGTGACGACCAGCCGGGGGCTGCTCGCAACTACGCGATCGCCGGCGAACTGGCACCCTTTGACTGGACGATCCGGCGGGCCGCAATGCCACTCCAAGGAGAGGATCCCTTCGGTCCAGAGTTCATGGCGCTCTATGAAGAGGCGCGGGCGGCAGGTCGCCCGTATCACGGGATCACTGGGTATTGAGCTGGCGGTTCTCTCGAGCCGCACCGTTCGTTCACAGCCACAGCGTCGTCGGACGCGGGACGGCCGCCCTGTGGTGTGCAGGGCGGCCGTCGAGGGGTAGTGGCCCGGTCGGTGAAACCGGGTGTGGTGGTGGCTCGGGGAAGCCGGACCTTGGTTAGAAGTCTTCGTCGAAGGCGACGTCGCCTTCGACCCCGACCTGGTAGGCCGACACCGTGCGCTCAAAGAAGTTCGAGAGCTCTTGCACGTCCTGCAGTTCCATGAAGGAAAATGGGTTCGATGCGTCGTAGCGTTTCGGGAGGCCGAGCTGCTGAAGGCGCTGATCGGCGACAAACTCGAGATAGGTGCGGGTATCGACAGTTGACATGCCAGGTACGCCTTCGCCGAGGAGATCCTCGGCGAAATGGAATTCGGCATCGACCGCTTCTTCGATCATCAACGTGATGCGCTGACCGAGATCGTCGTCGAACAGTTCGGGCTCCTCGGCCCGGACCGTATTGATTACCTCGAGGGCGAAGTTCATGTGCATCGACTCGTCGCGGAAGACCCAGTTCGTTCCTGCAGCGAGACCGTTGAGCAGCCCCTTGCTGCGCAGGAAGTACACATAGGCGAAGGCGGCGAAGAAGAACAGACCCTCAATGCATGTGGCGAAGCAGATCAGGTTCATGAGGAACCGTTTGCGATCCTCTTCGGTCTGCAGCGCTCCGTCGGGAACATTGCCCATCCACTTGAAACAGAACTCGGCCTTGGTCCGGATCGAGGGGATGTTCTCGATGGCGGCGAAGGCTTCAGCCCGTTCGTCGTGATCGGGGATGTAGTTATCGAGAAGGTTCAAGTAGAACTGAACGTGCAACGCCTCTTCGTAGAGCTGTCGGCTCAGGTACATCCGGGCTTCGGGCGAGTTGATGTGCTGGTAGAGGTTGAGCACCAAGTTGTTGGCCACGATCGAGTCGCCGGTGGCGAAGAACGCCACGAGACGACTGATCAGGTGCTTCTCGGCCGGCATCAGCTTGCGATCGAGGTCGGTCAGATCGTCGGAGAAGTCGATCTCTTCGACGGTCCATGTGTTCTTGATCGCGTCTTTGTACATCTCGAAGAACTGCGGATACCGCATCGGCCGCAACGTGAGGTCGAAGCCGGGGTCGAGGATGTTGGTCTGGGCGCCCCGCTTGGCGGAATGACCGAGTGTCGATCCGTCGTACGCAGGGGTAGCAGCGACCTCGCCAAAGGTGGGATCTTCTGCAAGAGCCATCAGTCACACGCCTCACATGCCTCAGGGTTCTCCAGCGAACAGGCGATGGCCTCTTCGTCGGTGAACATTGTCTTTTCGGGTACCGGCTGGCCGCCGCCGTTCGGACCACCACCGGGGGTGGTGGTCTTGTTGATTCGGGTCGCTGGACGGGAACGCAGGTAGTAGGTGGTCTTGAGACCGGCCTTCCATGCGTACATGTACATCGACGAGAGCTTGCCGATGGTGGGCGACTCTATGAACAGGTTGAGTGATTGGCTCTGGTCAATGAACGCGCCGCGCTCGGCCGCCATCTCAATGAGACTCTTCATCGGGATCTCCCACGCAGTGCGGTAGACCGCCTTCAGGTCATCAGGGATGCGATCGATGTCTTGGATCGAGCCTTCGGCCTTCTTCACGTCGGCGATCATCTGGGCGTCCCACAGACCAAGCGCCTGAAGTTCCTTCACCAGATAGCGGTTGATCTGCATGAACTCGCCCGAGAGGGTCTCGCGCTTGAAAAGGTTGGAGACCTGCGGCTCGATGCACTCGTAGCAACCAGCGATCGATGCGATCGTGGCGGTCGGGGCGATGGCGATCATGAGCGAATTGCGCAGGCCATGCTGCTTGATGCGCTCGCGCAGCGTGCCCCAGCGCTCTTGGTCGGCGGGTTCGACCCCCCACAGATCGAATTGCAGTTCGCCGGCCGCTGCACGAGTTTCGTTGAAGGCAGCATGCGGGCCGCTGGCCTCGGCGAGCTCGGTCGACGCCCACAGCGCATTGAAGTAGATCTCTTCGGAGATGCGGCGACTCACCTCTCGGGCGGTCGGAGAGTCGAACGGCACTCCCATCTTGAAGAAGACGTCCTGAAGGCCCATCAGGCCGAGGCCGACGGGACGCCAGCGCTCGTTGGACGCGCCGGACTCGTCGGTCGGGTAGTAGTTGATGTCGATCACTCGGTCGAGGAACGGCACGACTTGGCGCACGACTTCTCCGAGACGTTGGAAGTCGATGCCGATGGCGTCGTCTGACGCAACGACGAACTCGCCGAGGTTGATCGAGCCGAGGTTGCACACGGCTGTCTCGGACTGGGACGTGACCTCGAGGATCTCGGTGCAGAGGTTCGAGAGGTGCACGACACGGTCTCGGGCGTTGGCGCCACCACCGGCACCGGGACCGGTCTGGTTGCACTTCTCGTTGCTCGAATCCTTGAAGGTCATCCAGCCGTTGCCGGTCTCGGCCAGTGTCTTCATCATGCGCTGGTAGAGCTGCCGGGCCGGCACCTGCTTTTCGAAGCGAGCGTCGGCTTCGGCTTGCTCGTAGATGGCGCGGAACTCGTCCCCGTAGGTGTCGATGAGCTCGGGCACCTTCTTGGGGTCAAAGAGGCTCCACTGCCAGTCCTTTTCGACACGCTCCATGAAGAGGTCAGGGATCCAGTTGGCGAGGTTGATGTTGTGGGTGCGGCGGGCGTGGTCGCCGGTGTTGTCGCGCAGTTCGAGGAACTGGTCGATGTCGGCATGCCAGCTCTCGAGGTACACGCATGCAGCACCCTTGCGCCGACCACCCTGGTTGACCGCCGAGACAGAGGCGTCGAGGGTCTTGAGCCACGGGACGATGCCGTTGCTGAGGCCGTTGGTGCCGACGATCAGGCTGTTCTTGGAGCGGATCCGGTGCCAGGCGACGCCGATGCCGCCGGCGAACTTCGAGAGCCGGGCGATGTCGGTGTAGCGCTTGTAGATGCCTTCGAGGGAGTCTTCGGGCGAGTCGAGCAGATAGCAACTCGACATCTGTGGGTGGGTGGTCCCGGAGTTGAACAGTGTGGGGGAGGAGGCAAGGTATGCAAGCGACGACATGAGGTCGTAGAACTTGATCGCCTCTTCGGAGTCGGTGGCGAGGCCACAGGCGACACGCAGAAAGAAGTACTGCGGGGTCTCGATGACGTTGCGAGTTTCGGGATGCCGCAGCAGGTAGCGGTCATATACCGTGCGCAGACCGAAGAACTCGAAGTTCTTGTCTCGCTGGGTGTTGACGGCGGCGTTGAGTTCGGGGGCGTGTGTGGTGACGAACTCGAAGACGGTATCGCCGATCAGGCCGAGCTTGTGGCCCAGTGCAACCGACTCGGAGAACCATGGAACGTTCTGGTTGCGGACCTCTTTGTCGACGTAGGTGGCCAGCATCCGGGCGGCGAGCTTGGAGTAGTTGGGCTCTTCGACGATCAGGCCCGCAGCGGTTCGGATCGACAGTTCGTCAAGCTCTTGGGTGGTCGAGCCGTCGGCGAGCGCCGAGATCGTTCGAGTGGACACCACCATGGGGTCGACGCCGATGAGGCCCTCGGAGGCCCGAGCGACCGCATTGACAATCTTGTTCAGATCGACGGGTTCGAGGGTCCCGTTTCGCTTCTTGACCCGCATCCTGGTGCTGGTCTCGACCGTGGTCGCTACGTCACCGACTGCTGAGAGCCGATCCTCGATCATCGCCATGTGGCGCCCCTCTTCCCGTTCTCTTCCCGCACCGGAATCACCAGCGAGCTTCGTGGGTGGCTCCCGGTCAGACCACCCGCCCGCACCTACCGCAGAAAGGCAGGGTATGTAAGTACAGCCGCGTAATTACACCTTCGTCAAGGAGGAGTCCTTCTTTTCTCTGGAAAGCCTGAAAAATCAACGATTTATTACCCTAGATTATTGGACGACCGGCTGCCACGACATACCTCCACAGATTGCTCAACAGTGTTTCCACAGGATGTGTGTAATTTGCACCGAGCACCGAGATTGCTGTCGTTCAACAACCTGCTCGCTGTGGACAACATGCGATTCGGAAGGGCAGCCGCCCGCCTAGAATCTGACGCAATGTCGGAACCGAACTGGCTGAGCGAGCGCGAACAGCAGGCCTGGCGGGGCTGGATCGACGCCAGTCGCCGCATTCTGGCCGCGTCCGATCGTCAATTGAAGACCGACAGCGGTCTCACCACCGACGATTACGAGGTGCTGGTTCGGCTCAGCGAGACCGACGGCTGGCGCATGCGCATGACCGACCTCGCGGAGTCGGTCACCAACTCACCGTCACGGATCTCACAGCGAATCGATCGCCTCAGTCGGGCAGGCGTCGTCGAACGAGAACGATGCGACGCAGACGCTCGCGTTTGGTGGGTGGTGCTCACCGAAGCCGGGTTCCGATGTCTCCGCGATGCGGCTGTGGGCCACGTTGCGGAGGTTCGGCGCTTGTTCGTCGACCGACTCAGCGCCGATGAGATCGAGTTGCTCGCTGCCGTGCTACCGAGGCTTGCCGACTCCCTTGAAGCCGACCACTGATCCACGCTCACCCTCAGGCGGGGGTGAGGCGAAAGATCCGGAATGCTCGATCGGTGATCTCGGTGTAGGCCTGCCAACCACCGAAGTGGGCGAGCGCCAGTTGCCACGCTTCTGCACGCTCGTCGCCTGCGAGGAGGTCAGCCCGCACCCGCATCGTGCGGCCGCGGATCAACACATCGGCGTCGGGGTTCGCGATCAGGTTGGTCGTCCAGGCTGGGTGGTGGGCTTGGGCGAAGTTGCTCCCGACGATCACCCAGGTTCCGTCGGGACACGGCACCGCCTCGAGCGGGGTCTCTCGGCGTTTGCCACTCTTGGCACCAACCGTCGTCAAGATCAGTCCGGCGCCGGGCACGAACTTGCCTCGGCTCAGTATCCGCATCGCACGGTGCATCCGCGGGATCACCTTCGGTGCGACGGCCCGAAACCAGTCTGTGGTGACCATTTTCGCAAGACGGTCGTCGGCGGCGGCGCGAGGCTTCGGTTGGTCGGCCATGGGGCAAGCCTGACGCTCCTCCCCACACGAGCGCAAACGGCGTCGGGATAGGGTTTGGAGATGGAGATCCTCGATGTCGATCTGCTGGCCTTCGAGTCTGGTTCGGCTGCTGCCCGCCGTGCGGTCGTCGATGGTGTCGCTCGCAGCCTCGTCACCGGGTTCGTCTACGTCGAACACGACCTTCCAATCGAACTGATCGACGAGGCCTACGCCCAACTCGAGGCGTTTTTCACGTTGCCGCAGGAGCGCAAGGACGCCTACGTGGTTCCCGGGAGCAACGGCCAGACCGGCTACACCGGCCTTTTGGTCGAGACGGCAGCGATCGCTGATGTGCCCGACTGGAAAGAGATGTTGAACTGGGGTGCTCCACTCGGTGAGGGCCACCCGCTTCGCGCCAAGTACCCCCATCGGTACGGGCCCCCGACCCTTCCCGAGGACGACCTACCCGGCGTCCGTGACCTGCTCATGGCATTCCACCAATGCGTGTCTGACCTGCAGCGTCGGGTGCTCCGGATCATCGCCGAAGGCCTCGGTGCCCACGAGAGCTTCTTCGACGAGATGTTGACTGACGGCGCAACACTCACCCGTGCGATCCACTATCCGGCGATGGATCAAGCCCCCGGTACCCAGCATGTCTGGGCGGGCGAGCACGCCGACATCAACCTCATCACCGCGTTGCCGCGGGCGACCGCTGCGGGATTACAGGTCAAGATCGGCGAGGGTTGGATCGACGCAGCACCGCCAGACGGCTCGGCGATCATCAACACCGGGCTGATGCTCGAGCGGCTCAGCAACGGGATGATCCCGTCGGGCATCCACCGGGTCGTTTCAGGCGAGGGTCAGCAAGGCGATCGCTACAGCGTCGTCCAGTTCGCGCACCCGACGCCGTGGACGATCCTCTCGCCAATTGCGTCGACGGTCACCGTCGACAACCCGCTTCGCTACTCATCGATTGCAGCAAGCGACGCGCTCGACAAGGTGCTGTGGGAGATCAACCTGACCGAGACCGGTCGCCGACTCGACGAGACGGACTGAGGGCACTTAGCCGGGGAGTGGTTCGAGAATCTCACGGTTCGGTTCGAGCGTCACGTTGATGCTGCTCATAGCGGTGCCGTCATCGGCTTGCCACACGCTGATGAATCCGGGGTAACGGTCCAAGAAGATCACGGGCTGGCGCCACAGTCCGTTGCTGTCGATGGTTGCCTCGACCACTCGGACAAAACCCTCGTCGAAGAAACTCTCCTCACCCATCTGGAACGCAGTGCCATCGAGCCCGTTGGAGTAGGACTCCTTTGCAGCCGTTGCCGAGCCAGGAGCAAGTTCCCACACGAACCTGAGTTCGAGATAACGCAGGCCCTCGTCGGCGAGGAAGCTCTCGTCGGTGCGGTCGTACGAGACCAAGTCAAGTTCGACCAAACGCGAACCGGGAGGGTTCGGCGTCTCGCCGAGGAGCGTTGCGAGCAGCGGCACCGCAACGAAGCCCGGCTCCACCCGAAGCGCGAGCTCGACTTCGTAGCCGGCGCGGTCATCGCCGTCGCGGAAGTCGATGTCTTCGTCGACCCAGGCGCGTGCGCTCACGGCCTCGGCCGCGACCTCGCCGATGGCGAAGACGAGATCGTCCTTTCGGTACGCCCAATTCACCGACTGGGGGCCACCACTGCCGCTGCTGGGATCGCTGATCACCTGTGCGACGTTGCTCCATCCAAAGCCGGCAAAGAGGGGATCGAAGTGCAGCCGTCCCTCGATCGTCCCAGGGCCTCCCTCGGGAAGTTCGGCGTCGATCTGGCCAACACCGGTGGTAGCCACTGCGCCGTAGCTCCAGTCCCATCGCCAGTCGGCCCCTGCGTCGCGACCGTCGAGTTCGACGCGCACGCTGTAGGGCGAGCTGCCGGCGGGAACGGTGATCTCGAGTGGGAAACCGATGATATGGCGGGCGACATCGAGCGGAACACCGGTTCCTGCGCCCCATGCTGCGACGAGGTCGGGGATGTCGGCGAGGAAGATCTCTGGGACCGGCGTCGACACGGCGAGTGGCGTCTCCGGCTCGTCGTCAGCTTCTTCGACTGCAACGGTGTCGTCACCGCCATCGTCGGCACCACCAGCAGCGATCGTTGTCGTGGTGGTGGATGTCGTTGTCGTCGAAGCGGTGGTTGCCGCGGTGGTGAGTGCCGCCGTGGCATTTGTTTCGGGCACCTCGGCAACGCCACCGCCGCACGAAGCAGGGAGAAACGCAACGGTGAAGAAGGGGATCAGCACTCGACGTCGCATGTCCGAGACGTTAGGTCGACGGTCGATCAACCGAAATCCGGTTTGCGACCTTCCTTCATCGCCGCAACCCCCTCGGCTGCTTCTTCGCCGAGGAAGCCGAGCATCTCGAAGGCAAGACTCGAGTCGAAGATCGGTGATGCCTGCTGCATCCAGAGGTTGAGTGATCGCTTCGTCAGTCGGAGCGCCCGCTGAGGCCCCGTGGCAAGCTTGGTTGCGATCCGTTCAGCTTCAGCGAGCAGCTCGTCTCCCGGAAGGGACTTGCTGACGAGACCGATCTGGTCCGCCGTCTTGCCGTCGATGAAGTCCGCGGTCAACAGGTAGTACTTCGCCTTGGCCAGACCGCAGAGCAAGGGCCAACAGATGGCAGCGTGGTCGCCGGCCCCGACACCGATGCTGAGGTGGCCGTCGGTGAATCGGGCGTCTTCGTCGATGAGGCTGATGTCGGCCATGAGTGCAACTGCCAGACCTGCACCGACCGCCACACCGTTGATCGCCGAGATGATGATCTTTCGGCAACGGAGGATGCGGTAGACGACGTCACCGGCTTCGTCCAGCACATCGTGCACCTGTGCGGCGTCGCCGAGGAAGCTGTCGATCCACGCCATGTCGCCGCCGGCGGAGAAGGCCTTGCCCTCGCCGGTGACGACGACGACGCGGGTTTCAGGGTCGTCGTCGATGTCGTCCCACACTCGGCTGAGCGCATAGTGCATCGACGCCGTGGTCGCATTGAGCGACTCGGGGCGGTCGATCGTCATCCAGAGGATGCCGTGCTCGCGGCGCTCGAAACGCAACCCGTCGTACTTGTCGAACCAGTCGTCAGCCATCCCCCGACCGTAGCGGACGAGGTCCGCTGTCCTTTAGGCCATGGTGAGTCCGCCGCTCACCGACAGCGTCTGGCCGGTGATGAGCGCAGCGTCATCGTGGGTGAAGACCGTGGCGCCGTAGGCAATCTCGTGGGGTTGGGCCATACGGCCGATCGGCATGGCGCGGTCGAGTCCCGCCACGATCTTCGCCGGAAGCTCACCCTGCTCGCCCATCTCGCGGATGAGGGTCGTGTCGGTCGGGCCGGGGCAGACCACGTTGCACGTGACACCCCGCTTGACCGACTCCCGGGCGATCGTTTTGGTGAAGCCGATCACCCCAGCCTTCGCACCGGCGTAGACCGACTCGAGCGAACTGCCAACCCGTGCGGCATCGCTCGCGAAGTTGACGATGCGACCCCAACCCCGTTCCATCATTCCGGGCAGCACGGCGTGGCAGGTGCGCAGCGTTCCCTTGTAGTTGATGTCGATGATCGTGTCCCAGAAGTCTTCGTCGGTGTCCACGAAGCGAATGAACCGATCGAATCCCGCACAGTTCACCAGGATGTCGATCGGGCCCAAGTCCGATTCGATCGCAGTGGCGACGTCGCGGACTCGCTCGCTGTCGGTGACGTCGCAGGCGTAGCCCTTGCCGCCGAGTTCCTCGGCAAGAGCCTCGGCGTCAGTGGCCAAGAGGTCGGCAATCGCAATGCGACGGCCCTGGGCGTGCAGCCGGCGGCACACATCGGCCCCGATCCCTCGGGCCCCTCCCGTGACCAGTGCAACTCGTTGTTCGGTCATGGTCGAAGACCCTATGTGATCGCAGGCAGCGTGCTTGTACCTAACCTGACCGGATGGACATCGAACTTCGTCACAACCCATCCTTCTCGGTCGCGCGAGTGATCCTCGGCCCGTCGGAAGCGATCCGTGCCGAATCTGGAGCGATGATGGCGATGGCAGCCGATACCAGCCTCGACGCCAAGATCGAGGGCGGTCTTATGAAGGGGCTCAAGCGCAGCGTGCTCGGCGGCGAGTCGCTCTTCATCACCACCGCAACCGCTGCTCCGCACGGTGGCTGGATCGACTTCGCACCGTCGCTTCCCGGCGACGTGACCGTCTTCGACGTCAGCCCCGATCAGCCGCTCATGATCCAGAAGGGCTCGTTCCTGTGTGCCGAGCAAGGCGTGGAGATTGACACCCAATGGGGTGGCATGAAGAACCTGATCGGCGGCGAGGGGGGTTTCCTTCTCCGTGCGAGCGGTCAGGGCAAGGTCGTGCTGTCGACCTACGGAGCGCTCGACCGTTTCACCCTCGAGCCCGGCCAGCAGGTCGTGGTCGACACCAACCACATGGTCGCCTTCGCCGAGAGCGTCTCGATGGAACTGCGCAAGGCGAGTGACTCGGCATGGAAGTCGATGAAATCCGGCGAGGGACTCGTGTTCGTGTTCACCGGCCCGGGTGAACTGATGATGCAGTCGCGAAATCCCGACGACATCGTCAACTACGTGATCGCCAACCTTCCGACCAAGCGGAACTGATCGTCGCTCACCGATCGATCCGGAAGCGGAATGGCTCCCCACCGACCGTGATGTCATGGGCGATGCGCGCGCCGTCGCCTGCACCCGTGGTGATCGACGTGGCGAGGACCTGCTCTGCGATGTAGCTCTCGTGGGCAGCAACCGCGGCCGCTGCTGCGTCAGAAGCGACCTCGATCGAAATGGCGATCCGGTCGGTGACGACGAGGTCTTCGGCCCTACGAGCGCTCTGGATCTCACGCACGATGTCGCGGGCCAGGCCTTCGGCTTCGAGTTCGGGGGTGACGACGGTGTCGAGGGTGACGACAGCGTCGTTGGACCGGAGGGCCGCAGCAACCACGCCTTCGGGCGACTCGAGCGCCAACTCGTACTCGTCGGGTTGGAGCAGGTGGCCTGCGACCTCGACAGTGCCGTCGTCGTTGGCCGTCCAATCGCCGTCTCGAGCTGCGCCGAACACGGCCTGGACGTCCTTGCCGAGACGGGGACCGAGCGCTTTGCCGTCGGGTCGGAGAATGAACGTCGCCAGATCGCCGATCTCCTCGGTGACGAGCACGTCCTTTACGTTGAGCTCATCGCGCAGCAGTTCGGCGAACGGCGCGAGCGTTGCGGCATCGCGGCCTGCGACCGTGATCGACGCCAACGGCAGCCGTACCCGCAGTCCCTGGTCTTCGCGGAGTCGCAGACCGGTCGACGCAACGTCACGCAGGCGGTCCATCGCACCGACGAGGAAGTCGTCGCAGCGATACGAGGCCGCGTCCGGCCAGTCGGACAGATGCACCGAGGAAGGGAGCCCGTCGTCGCCGCCGGTGAGACCGGTCCAGATCTCTTCGGTGATCATCGGTAGGAACGGGGCGGCTACCTGCACCAGTGTGACGAGCACGGTGTAGAGCGTGTCGAGGCCGGCGAGGTCGGCGCCCGACGCGTCACCGGTCCCCCAGAAACGGTCACGGCTGCGACGGATGTACCAGTTGTTGAGTGCGTCGATGAACGACTGGATCTCCATGGCTGCACCGGGGAGGTCGTAGTCGTTCATGCTGGCTTCAACCGCAGCGACGAGGTCGCGGGTCTTGGCGAGAATGTAGCGATCGAGGAGGCCGGCATCGGGGCCTGGGTCGGGGGTGAAGCGTGCCCGGTGACCTTCGACGTTCGCGTAGAGCGTGAAGAATGAGTACGCGTTCCAAATCGGCAGGATCACCTGGCGGACGACGTCGTCGATCGCCTGATCAGAGATCCGGGTGTCACCGCCGCGCACGATGTTGGTGGACATGAAGTACCACCGAAGCGCGTCGGATCCCTGGTGTTCGAAGATCAGGTCTGGCTCGGTGTAGTTGCGGAGTTTCTTGGAGAGCTTGGCCCCGTCGTCGGCGAGCAAGATGCCGTGGCAGATGACGTTCTGGAAGGCAGGGCGGTCGAACAGCGCCGTGGCGAGCACGTGGAGTGTGTAGAACCAGCCGCGCGACTGGTTGATGTACTCCACGATGAAGTCGGCGGGGAAGTGCTCGTCGAACCAGTCCTTGTTCTCGAACGGATAGTGCACCTGGGCGAACGGCATCGAGCCCGACTCGAACCAACAGTCGAGAACCTCGGGGACCCGACGCATCATCGACTGGCCGCTGGGATCGTCGGGGTTCGGACGAGTCAATTCGTCGATGAAGGGACGATGCAGGTTGTCGGGGCGCACCCCGAAGTCGGCCTCGAGTTCGTCGAGGCTTCCGTAGCAGTCCATCCGGGGATAGTCGGGGTTGTCACTGACCCAGACGGGGATTGGCGAACCCCAGAAGCGGTTCCGGCTGATCGACCAGTCACGGGCTCCTTCGAGCCACTGGCCGAAGCGACCGTTCTGGATGTGGCCGGGGACCCAGTTGATCTCCTGGTTGGTCTCGAGCATGCGGTCGCGGATATCGGTGACCTTCACGTACCAGGACGGCATCGCCTTGTAGATGATCGGCGTGTCGGTCCGCCAGCAGTGAGGGTAGTTGTGGGTGTAGCTGTCGTGACGAACGAGTTGGCCCGTTTCGCGTAAGTGCTTGATGATTCCGCTGTTGGCTTCGAGCACGTTTTCGCCGGCCCACTCGACGATGTCGTCGGTAAAGCGGCCCGAGTCGTCGACGGGTACGACCATGCCAATGCCGGCATCGCCCACGACACGCTGGTCGTCTTCGCCGAAGCCCGGTGCCATGTGCACCACCCCGGTGCCCTCCGACGTGTCGATGAAGTCGCCGGCGAGCACCTGGAAGGCTCGCTCGGTGCCGTGATGAGGCTTCGACGGATCGACCTCGGCCATATCGGCGAAGTACGGAAACACCGGCGTGTAGGTGCGGCCGACGAGGTCGGAGCCCTCGACGGTGCCGACCTGCTCGGCGTTCTCTAGTTGCTTTTCGTACTTGCCCAGCACCGCCTGGCCCAGGACGTACCTGCTCCCGTCGGCATCGGCCATGATCGCGTACTCGAGGTCGGGGCCGACGGCGAGGGCGAGGTTTGATGGCAAGGTCCACGGGGTGGTGGTCCAGGCAAGGATCTTGACCGGTGTCGATGGGTCACCCGGAAGGCCCGATGCGTCGTCGAGTTCGAAGGCCACGGTGATCGCTGGGTCTTGGCGCGGCCGGGTGGCGTCATCGAGGCGGATCTCGTGGTTCGACAGCGGTGTCTCCGCCCCCCAGCTGTAGGGCAGCACACGGTTGGACTGATAGATCAGCCCCTTGTCCCAGAGTTGCTTGAACGCCCACATGACCGACTCCATGTAGTCGAGGTCCATGGTCTTGTAGTCGTTGTCGAAATCGACCCAGCGGGCCTGGCGGGTGACCGTCTTCTCCCACTCCTGGGTGTATTTGAGTACCGACGTGCGGCAGTACTCGTTGAAGCGTTCGATGCCGTAGTCGATGATTGAGGCACGACCACTGACGGGGAGATCCTTCTCGGCTTCCATCTCTGCAGGCAGCCCGTGGCAGTCCCAGCCGAAGCGGCGTTCGACCCGCTTGCCCTTCATCGTCTGGTAGCGCGGGACGACGTCTTTCACGTAGCCGGTGAGCAGGTGCCCGTGATGGGGCAGGCCGTTGGCGAAGGGAGGACCGTCGTAGAAGACGTACTCGTCGTCCAGTGGACGGTTCGAAACACTGGCGTCGAAGGTCTCGTCGGCGCTCCACCGCGCCAGAATTCGCCGCTCGATGCCCGGAAGATCCGGACTCTCGACCTGCGGGTAAGGGGCGTCGGGCCCCGAATGCTCGGCGTTGCTCATGGCAGTGAAGGCTACCGGCGACCCCCGATCGCTCGGACGGGGTTGCCCAGGCGAGTACCGTCTTGGCGATGCGCCGCTTTCTCATCGATACCGACACGGCGAGCGACGACGCCGTTGCGATCGTGATGGCTCTGCGAGCCCCAGACGTGAAGGTCGAGGCTCTGACGGTCGTGGCCGGAAATGTGGCGCTTGACCAAGCGGTACAGAACGCGCTGTACACGGTCGAGGTCTGCGGAGCGTCGGTACCGGTATACCGCGGCCTCGACAAGCCAATCATGCGGCCTCTCGAGAACGCGGCCGACATCCACGGAGCGGACGGCATGGGTGACTGCGGCCTTGCGCTCAGCGGGCGGACGCCTGCCGAAGGTCGAGCCGTCGACGTAATCGTCGACACCATCCTCGGGTCGCCGGGTGAGATCACCTTGGTCTGCCTCGGCCCGTTGTCGAACATCGCAGCGGCATTGCTGCGGGCGCCGGAGATTGCCGATGCGGTCGGGCGGGTCGTGATCATGGGCGGCACGGGTGTCCACGGACCCGGCAATGTGTCGGCGATGGCCGAGTACAACTTCTGGGCCGACCCCGAAGCTGCCAGTCTTGTGACCGAGTCGGGGATGCCGCTCGAGTTTGTCGGCTGGGACATCTCGATCTCGTCGGCGATCAAGACACCGGACCGCTACGCCACGCTCGAGGCGATCGACACTCCGCTGTCGCGCTTTGCAATCGACGTCTCGAAGGCGGTCAAGCGGTTCGCCGACGAGCACGGCATGGACGGTGATGATCTGCCCGATCCGATCGCCATGGCACACGCGATCGACCCGTCTGTGAGTGAGGTGAGCCGACTGCACGTCAACGTGATGTTTGGTGATGGCGGCCAGCGGGGGGTTCTCGAGATCGATCGCATGGGTTTCATCGGTGGCGAACCCAACGTCGACATCGTCACGCACTATCCGAGCGATCATTTCTTCGACATGTTGTTTGTGTCGCTTCGCGACGCCTGACAGCGATCGCTGGGATGTGCGACCGATAGATTTGGCCCATGGCTGATCTCGACTTCGAGCGCACTCCCGGTGGGGCAGTGCTCATGGACGGCAACCGGCTCCGCGACGAACTCGTGGCGGACCTGCACCGGCGCATCAACGAACTCGGCAACCCGCATGTGTGCCTCGCCACTGTGCTCGTCGGTGATGACAAGCCGAGCCAGATCTACATCCGCAACAAGCGCAAGAAGGCCGAAGAAGCCGGCATGGTCTCCCGGCATGTCGAACTCGGAACCGACGCCACCCAAGCCGAGGTCGAGGAAGTCGTCCGAGCTCTCGCCGGCGACCCCGACGTGCACGGCATCCTTGTGCAGCTTCCGCTGCCCGACGGGCTCGATGCCGAGCCGGTCCTCGATCTGATCCCGCCACCAAAGGACGTGGACGGCCTCACCGAGCGGTCGATGGGTCGTCTCGTGCGCGGTCGTGACGGCCACGTGCCGTGCACGCCGCTCGGGGTGATGCGCCTGATGGAGCGCTACGGCGTCGAGACAACCGGGAAAAAAGCGGTCGTGATCGGCCGCTCGACGCTCGTCGGTCTGCCCCAGGTTCTGCTCCTCGGCCGCAAGGGCTGTGACGCCACGCCGACGCTGGCTCACAGCCGTTCGGGTGATCTCGCGTCGATCTGCAGAACCGCCGACATCATCGTGGCCGCTGTCGGCGTCGCCGGCCTTGTCACTGCCGAGTTCGTCAAGCCCGGTGCCGCCGTTCTCGACGTTGGTATCAGCCGCACTGCCGATGGCATTCAGGGTGATGTCGACTTCGATGCGGTCGAGTCGATCGCCGGGGCCATCACGCCGATGCCAGGCGGGACCGGCCCGATGACCATTGGCTGCCTGATGGAGAACACGTTCAACGCCGCCCGCATGCTCGGTGCGTTGCCCGACTGATCGCACCAGCGGCGAAGGTTCCTACGCAGTCGATCAGCTCGGGTCGAGGTGGCTGGTGGCACCGGTACCCAAGATCCGAAGGAAGATGCCGGATCGTGGTTTGGGAGCCACGTAGCTCGACTTCGGCGGCATGAGTTCGCGGGCCTCGGCGACGGCCATGATGTCCTCGACGGTCGACGCGTGGAGCAGAAAGCCGACACGGCCGTCCTCGTCGCAGCGGCGCACGACTTCGTCGATGCCGTTCGGTGCAGGGACGTAATCAGCCCCGCTATTCGGTTGCAGCTCGTCAACGCCCAAGATTGCGAGCACGACATCGGTTCGCAGACACTCGACGTCGAGAAGCCCGACCGGGCTGTCGGTGTCCGGCTCGGGAATGTCGAAGCGGAACCAGCGGCCCTGGTGGTAGATGCCGACTTCGCGCGGACGTTGGGGCCGCGCCTCTTCCAGCGTGCTGACCTCGGTCACCGGGCTGAACGTCGCAAGGGCGGCGGCGAGTTCGTCGGGGCCACGCCCGTACCGGTCGGGAATCCGCCGATGGAAGGCCTCGACCCGCAGGGCGTCGTCGGGAAAGACCACTGCGAGGGTCCGCGCAAACTGTGGCTCGTCGCGGTCTTGCTTGCCGGCGATTGCAGCGGCGGAGCGGTGGTGACCGTCGGTCACGA
Organism: uncultured Acidimicrobiales bacterium; assembly: GCA_905480195.1. Classification (GTDB taxonomy): domain Bacteria; phylum Actinomycetota; class Acidimicrobiia; order Acidimicrobiales; family Aldehydirespiratoraceae; genus UBA11606. The sequence goes on along the minus strand of CAJQPN010000015.1, from coordinate 73,187 downwards.
ACACCGTCGTGTCGGCGAGCGCAGCCGCCACGATGGCGGCCTCGTCGTCGTCGAGCGGCCAGACCTCGTGCAGTACCTCCTCGACCACGTGGTGGACGTCGGGCTCGCGTTCGGCGGCGGCTTCGAGGACCGTGGTGATTTCGGGATCGGCACGGTGAGTCAGCGCAATCGGTGACGAGGTTGCACCGACCCACTGGAGGTGACGGGCCAGGAGACGGGCACGGTTCGGACGAACGTTTTCGTGGGTGAGCACCCGACCGTCGTGGAAGCCTTCGACGAGCAACGCACCGACGATGCCGGTCTGGCTGTGTCCTGCGTAGGTCAGGCGGTACGCGTACAGCGTTGGTCGGCCGGTTGGCTCGAAGGCACCGCTGTCGAGGATGTTTTTCAGCGTGCTGGCCCCCCGCTCGAGCAGGTCCTCGTCAGTTGCCGGGTCGCCGTCTGCGAGGTCCTCGCCTGATCGGGTGACGCCGAGGTATGAGTACGGATTGGCCTCGACGATCGCGCGGCGCTCGGCGGGCGATTTGGCATCGTAGGCACCTGCGATCACGCGAGCGGCCCAGTCGGGTTTGATCAGCCACCCGGCGAAGGGGGCAAACAGCGGCGCGCGGATCATGCGGGCGTGACCGATACGTAGATCACATCGTCGAGGGACATGACCTCGTCGATGAGTTCCTGGGAAGGGAGATGGCCGACGTCGATCGAGGCGACTGCAGCCTTGGAGCCGGCGAAGACTCGGTTCTGCATGTTGGACACGTTGAGTTGCTCTTTGCGAAGTGCCTGCAGCACGTTTGCGAGGACGCCGACCCGGTCGTGGTGGCGGACCGTGAGGGTGGCGGCGCGGGTGGGCACCGGGTTGAGGTTTACACAGTTGATCGGGGAGCCGGCCCGGTAGGCGTCGATCGCCTCGAGTGTCCCGTCGGTTATTGCGCTCTGGGCCTGAGCGGTCGACGCACCCACGTGATGAGTGGCGACGACAGAAGGGTGCTTGGCGAGGGCGCTGTCGAAATCGCCTGTTCCGCTGTCGGGTTCGTTGGCGAAGACGTCGAGACCGGCGCGAATGCCTCGCGAGTTCAGTGCATCGATCAGAGCAGCTTCGTCGACGACGTCACCGCGACTGGTGTTGAGGAGGATTGCCCCCTCCTTCATCGTGGCGAGAAAGTCTGCGTTCACCAGGCCTTTGGTGTCGGGAGCACCAGGTACGTGGATCGAGACGATGTCACAGCTGGCGAGCAGTTCGTCGAGATCGTCGAGCCAGCGAACACCGGCCGCCTCGGCGCGAGCGACCGCGGCGTGGTTGCGGCCGGGTTTGGCGACGGCGACGACGTCGATCCCGAACGCTGAGGCGCGAGCGGCGGTGGCGATGCCGATGTCGCCGAGACCGATGATGCCCATCCGGCGACCGAACAGCCCATCGGCGTTCGAGTACGCCTTTTTGTTCCAGGTGCCTGCTCGAAGGTCGGCCGTGGCGGCCGAGATGTGGCGGTCGACGGCGATGAGGAGACCCATCGTGAGTTCGGCGACTGCGAGTGCGTTCTTGCCCGGCACGTTGCAGACGAAGATGCCGAGTTCGGCGGCGCGGTCGCAGTCGATGGTGTTGGTACCTGCACCGGCGCGGACGATGAGGCCGAGCTTGTTCGCGGCCTGGAGGGCAGTGGCGGTGACGATCGTCGATCTGACGACGAGCACCTCGTAGCCGGCGATGGCGTCGGGGAGGGTCTCGGCAGTGAGATCGGGGAGACAGGTGACCTCGTCACCCGCGGTCTCGAGCTGCTCGACGGCTGTGTCAGGCAGCGCGTCGGCGAGTAGCACCTTCATGGCTGACTCCTCCCGGTGTTCGACCCAGGCCGTCCGAGCCCAGGTCAGCGTTCTGTATGGTGGAACAGTTCCGTATGTCGGTACAAATGGTATCGCTCGGCAAGGGCGCAGAAAGCCGGTGAGCGCCTCGGAGTCAGAGGCGGTCGAGACATGGCTGTCGTCGTTTGTTCGGGCTGACGCGCCCCGTGGTGAGGTCGCGCGCACCGCAGCAGCTTCGCTGTTCAGCGCACTGGGCGAGCCGCAGGATCGGGTCCGAGCTGTTCACGTGGTAGGCACCGCAGGCAAGGGAACCGCTGCCCGCCTCGTTGCCGACACGCTTCGACGCAGTGGCGACACGGTCGGACTCCACCTCTCGCCTCACGTGCACGACATCCGAGAGCGGTTCACGGTCGCCGACGATCTCCCAGGCTGGGCGGCGGTGGCCGAAGCAGCCGCCGAGGTTCGTATTGCGACCGAACATCTCGACCAACGGCCGACCTTCTTCGCAGTGACCGCAGCGATGGCCTACGTACTCGCCCGTCGTGCCGAAACCGACTGGCTTGTCGTGGAGGCCGGAATCGGCGGCCGTGTCGATGCGACCAACACCTTCAACCGTGACGACGTCGTCACGGTTGTCACAGCAATCGGACTCGATCACTGCGACGTTCTCGGCGACACGGTCGAGGCCATTGCCGCGGAGAAGATGGCCGTGGTGACCGGTCGATGCGTCGCGGTCCTGGGTCCGCAGCCATCGGATGCCGTGGTGGCCGTTGCGCGGACGTGTGCGGCAGCCGCCGGGGTGCGGCTCGTCGAGGTGGCACCCGAGCACGACTGGAGGCGCGACGCCGAAGCGACCGCAACGGCAGCTGTCGCCGAGCTCGTACCCGATGCCCCTGCGGTGCGTTTTGTCGAGCAACCAGGTCGTTTCGAGCACCATGGTGAGGGATCGACGAGCTGGATCTTCGATGGCGCGCACAACCCCATGAAACTCCGGGCCCTGGCATCGTCACTCGCCGACAAGCCGCGTCCCCGGGTTGGTGTCGTGGCGATCGGTGCGGCCAAGGCACTCGACGAATGTGCGACGGCGATCGCCCCGGCCTTGGATCGGGTCGTAGCGGTGACGTTCGGGGGTGGTTCCGGCCCCCAGGGCCATGAAGCTGAGAGCGTCGCCGCAGCCTTCGAACGCGTCGGTGTGCCGGCATGGCCGGCGCCCAATCCGGCCTCAGCAGCCGCAGCTGCAAAGGCGCTCGATCCGGTGACCGTGGTGGTGACTGGATCGTTCTTGCATCTCACGGCGATGCGTGACGCCCTCCAGGGACGCTGAGGCTGACAGGGCCGACCTCGAGCGGGTCGGCTGCGGTCAGCCGGCGAGTTCGGCGAGCGCTTCGGCCCGCCACTGTTCGGTGGCTTCGACCTGGTTGAACGTATACATGTGCACGCCCTCAATGCCGAGTTCGACGGCAGCGCTCGAGAGCGGCATGAGCAGGTCGTTGGGGTCGTACGAGGTCGACGTCATCATCTTCGTGATCGCAGCCCGGTTCTTTTTGAGGTACCCGAGTGACGCGCCGAGGCCGATCCGGACGCCCATTGTCATCAGCTTGGCCTTGTCGACCACGCCCGACACGCCGAGATGCACCGGCAAGGTCAGGCCTTCGGCCCGCTCTTTTCGCAGCCAGGCCTCGATGACGGTGGCGTCGAAGCACATCTGCGTGGAGCACCAACCGTGCAGCCCGGCGGCATTGAGCAGCGTTTGCTTGGCGTGCAGCGCTTCGTGCAGTTGCTCGTCGGAGATGACGGCGTGATGGTCGGGATACGACGTCACTCCGAGACCGTCGAGTCCGTGGTCCTGTTCGAGGAAGTCTTCCAGGAAGCGCACGGCGTCGAAGTACTCGCCGGGCGGATCCTGGTCACCCCCGACGAGGAACATCTTCTTCAGGCCGTTGTCACGCAGCCAGTGGGCGATGCTGGCGCAGTGGGCCCTGTCTCGCACCATTCGGGCCGAGATGTGGGGGACGGGATCGAACCCTTCGGCCTGGAAAACCTCGGTGAGTCGCTGGGTCTCTTCGAGGCCCTTCACCGGTGAAGCGGTGATCGAGAGGGTTGCTCCGGTGGGCAGGTGTTCGCGCGCTGTCTCGAGGCTCTTCATCGGGATGAGTTCGATGGTGTAGCTGCGGGTCAGGTGTTCGCGGTGTGCCTTTGCCTCGTCGGATTCGACGATTGCGGGCATCTCGGACTTCTTGAAAAGAGCCATGGGCAGCCTCCCTAGGAGAGATTGACGATGTCGCCGTTGTGGTCGATATCGATCGCTTGGGCAGCGGGCGTGGTGCCGAGACCCGGCATGGTGCGCATGTCGCCGCAGATCGGGTAGACGAAACCGGCACCGACAGAGGCCCGTACTTCGCGAACTGGCAGCGTCCATCCGGTGGGAGCACCTTTGAGGTTGGCGTCGTGGCTGAGCGAAAGGTGTTGCTTCGCGATGCACACCGGCAGATGAGCGAAGCCCTGTTGGGTGAAGTTCGCGATCTGCTTGTCGGCGGTGGACGAGTACTCCACGCCATCGGCGCCGTACACCCTGGTGGCGACCGCGTAGATCTTGTCCTTCAGCGAGGCATCGTCGGGGTATAGGACCTGGAACTCGGACGGTTCGTCGGCAGCGTCCTTGATCGCCTCGGCCAACTCCGACGCGCCTCGGCCACCGTCGGAGAAGTGCGTCGAGACGGCCGCGCGGGCACCGTATTCCGACGCGATCTCGTGGATGGCGGCGATGTCTTCGTCGTGGTCGCCGGGGAACACGTTGATCGCAACGACCGGAGTGCAGCCGTGGATCTGCATGTTCTCAAGCTGCTTGCGCAGGTTGTCGCCGCCCTGGTGGACCTCGTCGGGGTTTGCCTCCAGAAGGGCCGGGGGCAGTGGCTTGCCCGGGACGATGCGATGGTTGCCGGAGTGGGCCTTGAGGCCGCGGACGGTCGCCACGAGCACCGACGCGTCAGGAGCGAGACCCGAGTAGCGGCACTTGATGTTGAAGAATCGCTCGGCGCCCATGTCGGCGCCGAAGCCGGCCTCGGTCAGCAAGAAGTCGCTCGTGTGGATCCCGATTCGGTCGGCCACGATCGAGCTGTTGCCGGTGGCAATGTTGCCGAAGGGGCCGGTGTGCACGAGAGCGGGGGTGTTCTCGAGCGTTTGCATCAGGTTTGGTTTGATCGCCTCCCGCAGGATGACGGTCATCGATCCGGCTGCGCCGATGTCTTCGGCGGTGATGGGCTCACCGGCCTTTGTGTAGCCGAGCACGATGCGGCCCATGCGGGCTCGCAGGTCGAACAGATCGGTCGCGAGCGCCAGCGCGGCCATGACTTCTGAGGCGGCGGTGATGTCGAAGCCGGTCTCGCGGGGGATGCCGTCCATCTTTCCGCCGAGGCCGATCGTGACGTTGCGCAGTGCACGGTCATTGATGTCGACAACGCGACGCCACGTGATGTTGTGGATGTCGAAGCCACATTCGTTGCCGTGGTAGAGGTGCGCGTCGACCATCGCAGCGCACAGATTGTGGGCTGCGGTGACGGCGTGCATGTCGCCGGTGAGGTGAAGGTTGAACAGCTCCATCGGCACGACCTGGCTGTAGCCGCCGCCGGCAGCCCCGCCCTTGATGCCGAAGGTCGGGCCCATCGAGGGCTGACGGATGGCGATGGTGGCCGACGACCCGATGTACTGGAACGCCTGACCCAGGCCGACGGTTGTCGTGGTTTTGCCCTCGCCCAGCGGGGTGGGGGTGATGGCCGAGACGACGACGTATTTTGCCTTCGGACGGTCAGCCATCTTCTCAATGGCATCGAGGGTGATCTTTGCAGCACCGGTTCCGTACGGCTCGAGACATTCCTCGGGAATGCCAGCAGCAGCGGCAATCTCGCTCAGCGGCTTGAGGCTCGCGCCACTGGCGATCTCAAGATCAGATGGGAAGGACATCGGTTTTTCCCCACAAACATGCTCGTGGGCCCTCCCCAGGGCCCGTCAACGCCGAGCGTACCAGTGTGTTCCACGATACGGAAGGGTTCCGCATTGTGGAACGGCAGCCGTTTCGCTCAGCCCGCAAGGGGAGATTCGAGGCGCTCGGTGACAGCGGCTCGGATCTGGGCGTCGAAGGCGCGGATGTGCTCCTCCATGAGGTCGCCGGCACGGTCGCTGTCGCCGGTTCGAAGAGCGTCCATGATCTCTCCATGCTCGTCGACTGCGTGGCTCATGTCGGCGACGTCGGATAGGTAGAGATGCCACAGTCGATCGGATTGGGCGTAGAGCATGTCGAGTGTGTCGACCAGGAACCGGTTGCCGGCGGCTTCCCACATGATCTCGTGGCCCATTCGATCGATCTGCATCAGATCTTCGCTGCCGGCGGCGTCAGCGACCCCTTCGAGGGCGCCCGCCATACGGGCCCAGTGGTCGTCGGTGCCGCGCGCTGCGGCCAGGCGGGCTGCGTAGGGCTCGAGGACTGTGCGGGTCTCGAACAGCATCGAGAGTTCCGACACGTCGATCCCGCTCACGAACATGCCGCGGCGCGGGATGACAGTGATGAAGTGCTCTCGGGCGAGTCGCTGAAGTGCCTCTCGGATCGGTGTGCGGCCGAGTCCGAGCCGCTCTTGGAGGGCGTCTTCTCGCAACACGTCGCCGGGAGCGAACTCAAGGCGCACGATCTGGTGTCGAAGTTCGGTGTAGGCCTGTGCGCTGAGCGATTGCATGTTCGGTGGTTGCTCCGACGATTCTTCGCTGCGGACGGCGCCGCAGATCCCTTTTCCTGTTGCAGTCGTTGTGCGACCGCTCTAACCTTCTGATGATACACGACTGATATATCACTGCGTCAATCGTTGTCCGAATCGCCAGCCATCAATGAGGGGACACCTGTGAGCGACATCCCAACCTCCGCAGTACCGGAGAAAGCAACGTGCGTGGTCATCGGCGCCGGCATCGTCGGCAACTGCGTCGTCGGTCACCTGGCCCGCCTGGGTTGGACCGACCTCGTACTGCTCGACAAGGGCCCGCTGCCCAACCCCGGCGGCTCCACCGGCCACGCGTCGAACTTCATCTTTCCGGTCGACCACAACAAGGAGATGGCGCTGCTCGGCGAGCAGTCCGCCAACCAGTACCGCGACCTCGGCTTGTCGGTCGACTCTGGCGGTATCGAGGTCGCACGCACCCAAGAGCGCATGGACGAACTCCAGCGGCGCATGACCTCGGCCACCGCATGGGGCATCGAAGCCCACCTACTGTCGCCCGCCGAGGTGAAGGAACTCGTTCCCTTCATCAACGAAGAGGTCATCATGGGCGGCTTCTACTGCCCGACTGTCTCCGTGGTCGACTCACTCGAGACCGGCACCGTGATGCGAAAGGAGGCCATCGAGAAGGCTGGCCTCCAGGTCTTTGCGAACACTGAGGTTCTCGATCTCATCACCGACGACACGCCCCGCCCCAACGGACGTCGCAAGATCGTTGCCGTCGAGACCGACAAGGGAACCATCGAGGCCGAGCACGTCGTCATCGCGTGCGGCGTCTGGTCGAACCGCATCGCCTACATGGCCGACACGTACATCCCGCTGGTGCCAGCCGTTCACCAGATGGCCGACGTCGGACCAATGGACATCCTCGCAGAGACAGGCAACGAGATCGGCTACCCGATCGTCCGCGACATGGACACGTTCTGTTACGAGCGTCAATCGTCAGGTTCGATGGAGGTCGGCTCCTATGGCCACCGCGCCATCCTCCACCACCCCGACGACATCCCGTCGAACGAAGAAGCTGCGCTCTCGCCCACCGAGATGCCGTTCACCCCCGACGACTTCGATCCGCAGATGGAGACCGCTATCGAGTTGATGGACTTCCTCGGCGACGCCGAGATCAAGTACGCCATCAACGGCCTGCTCTCGCTTACCCCCGACGGCATGCCCTGCCTGGGTGAGCTCCCCGACGTCGAGAACCTGTGGTCCGCCGCCGCCGTCTGGGTCAAGGAAGGCCCGGGTATGGGTCAGGTTGTTGCCGAGTGGATGCACTACGGCTACCCCCGCGTGATCGACGCCCACGGCGCCGATGTCGCCCGGTTCTACGACGAAGAGAAGAGCGACGAGCACATCTGGTCGCGCGCCGACGAATCGTTCATCAAGACCTACGGCATTGTGCATCCTGCCGAGCAGTGGGGCGGCCGCCGCCACCTCGTGGAGTCGCCGTTCCGCAGCCGCCAAGAGGCGCTCGGCGCCGAGTTCTTCCAGGCCCGCGTCTGGGAGCGACCGCAGTGGTACGCGTCGAATGCCGATCTCGTCGAGCGGTACGGGCTCGAGGAACGCCCCGTCGAGTGGGACAACCGTTGGTGGAGCCCCATCACCGTCGGTGAGCATCTCAACCTGCGCGAGCACTGCGGCATGATCGACCTCTCGGCGTTCCAGATCTTCGAACTCGAGGGCCCCGGTGCCGTCGAGTTTGCCGACTACTTGGCTGTCAACAAGATCGATGTGCCCGTCGGCCGCTCGGTCTACACGCCCTGGCTCAACCACGAGGGCGGATTCCATTCCGACCTCACCATGATGCGGATGGCCGACGATCGCGTCCGCATCGTCACCGGCGTCTTCGACGGTGGGCGCGACGAGTTCTGGGTCCGCAAGCACATGCCCAACGACGGCTCGGTCACCTTCACCAACCTGACGAAGCAGATCAGCACCCTCGGCCTGTGGGGCCCCAACGCAGCGACGGTCCTCGGCCAGCTCACCGACCACGACCTCAGCCAGGAAGGTTCGCCGTACGGCTCCTACCTGCCGGTGAACATTGCCGGTGTTGACTGTCACCTGTTCCGCATCTCCTACGTCGGCGACGCCGGCTGGGAGATCTACGTCCCCTGGGACGACGCCACGACCGTCTGGGACGCCATCATGGAGGCCGGCGCCGATCACGGTCTGCGCATCACCGGTGGTGGCGTCTACTCGCTGTCCGGTCGAATCGAGAAGGGCTACCGCCTGATGGGCGCCGAACTCGAGAGCGAGTACAACCCGGTCGAGGCTGGCCTCGCACGACCCAAGGTCAAGGCCGCCGACTTCATCGGCAAAGAGGCCTACCTGGCTGCCCGCGATGCCGGTGCCGAGGTCCAATGCGTGACCCTCATCGTCGACGACAACACCGACCGCAACGGCAACCCCCGCTACATGCAAGGCGGCAACGAACCGATCCTCACTCTCGACGGGGAACGCATCGTCGATTCACACGGCCGTGCCTCGCGGGTCACCACCGCGGGCTACAGCCCGTCGCTCGGCAAGAACCTCCTCATGGGGTACCTGCCCAACGAGTTAGCTGTGCCCGGCACCAAGCTGCAGTCGATGTACATGAACGAGCTGTATCCCTGCACGGTGGTCGGCCCGGGATCTGCGTTCGACCCGGATGATTCCCGGATGAAGGCCTGAGCGGGGCATGAAGATTCTCTGCTGCGTGAAGCGGGTGCCTGCTCCAGGGGCCAAGATCAATATCACGGCCGACGGACAGGACGTCGACGCGGCGCATCTCGGGTTCACGACGTCGCCGCACGAGGAGTGTGCGGTGGAGGGCGCCGTGCAATTGATCGAGGAGCACGGCGGAGAAGTCACCGTCATGACCCTCGGCACCAGCGACGCCGAGGAGCAGCTCCGGTACGCCGTTTCCGTGGGTGCACATCACGCGGTGCTCGTCGATGCCGGCGACAACACGTGGGATCCGCAACGGATCGCAGCTGCGCTGACCGCAGCCATTCAGGATGTCGAATCCGCCAACGGAAGCGACGGCACCGCCGAGCCGTTCGATCTGATCCTGTTCGGAAACGAATCGGCCGACAGCGGCGGGTTTCAGGTCGGTATCCGGGTTGCCCATGCGCTGGGTCGCCCGATTGTTCAGGGCATCAAGGGCATTGAGATCGGAGACGACGCGATCATTGCCCGTCGAGAAATTGACGGGGGCTTCGAGGTTTACGAGCTTCCCCGTCCCGCCGTGCTCGGCGTCAAGGAGGGGCTGAACCTTCCTCGCTATCCGACGATGAAAGGCCGCCTCGCTTCGAAGAAGGTCGAGATCGGTACGGTCGGGGCTTCTGCCGATGCCGGTGGTCAGGCCCGGCTCAGGCTCCACCGGCCCGAAGAGGCCCTGTCGGAGACGGTCATCCTCGGGACCGGACCGGAAGCCGCCGCCGCCGTGGTCGACGTGCTCGACGAGCTGGGGGTGCTTTGATGCTCCTCGTCATCGTCGAACACGACAACGGAGAACTCGTCGAAGCAGCCAAGGAGGCGTTGACCTTCGGCCGCGTGCTCGCCGAAAAGATGGACGACGATCTCGAAGCTGCGCTCATCGGTAGCGATGATGCCGGTCTCGTCGCTGCTGCCGGCGAGTTCGGCGCCGACACCGTCCACACCTGCACCCACGACCTTCTCCGGGACTACGGTCCGGATGCTCACGGCGCCGTGATCGCCCAGATGATCGAAGAACTCAAACCGGCTGCGGTGCTGGCCTGTGGTTCTGACCGCGGCAACGAGTTCATGGCCCAGGCCGCTGCCCGCCTCGCCGTGCCCTTCGTGGCCAATTGCGTCGACGTCACCCCCGGTGAGTCGTGGTCGATGACCCGGGTCCAGTGGGGCGGTTCGCTGCTCGAAGACCTCGCCCTCGACGCGGAGGTTCCGCTGCTCACCTGTGGTCTGCACGCCGTGGCGGCCGAGGTCGGCGGTGCAGGTGACGGCGATGCCGAGTCGTTCGATGCCGATCTCGACGACAGCGTCACCATCACGATGGTGAAGGATCGCGTCGTGCTCGAAGCAGGGGTCACCCTGCCGACTGCGCCGGTCGTGTGCGGCGGTGGTCGTGGTGTCGGTTCAGCCGACGGCTTTGCTCCGCTCGAAGAACTTGCCGCCCTGCTCAACGGTCGGGTCGGCTGCTCGCGCGCGGTCACCAACAACGGTTGGCGTCCCCACTCCGACCAAGTCGGCCAGACCGGCACCCGGATCGCTCCAGAGATCTACATTGCGTCGGGCATCTCCGGTGCGATTCAGCACTGGGTCGGCGCGATGGCCTCGAAGCACATTCTGGCGATCAACACTGACCGGGAAGCGAACATGGTCACGAAGGCCGATTGGGCCGTCATCGGCGACCTCCACGAGGTGATCCCTGCAATCATCGAGGAAGTGAAGGCTCGCAGGGGCTGAGCTCGCTTGGGGGCCTGCTCTACAGTCGTCGAGCATGGATCTGACGCAGAGTCGACGGTCGGCTGATTATCAGGCTCGGCTCGAGGCCTTCATCGCAGCCCACGTCGAGCCGGTTGCCGACACCGCCGACCCTGACCGCGAGATCGTCGAGTTGCTCAAACGGCGCGCACAGGCGGATGGATTGTGGAACCTGAACATCCGTGACCCCGACTACGGCCCTGGGCTGACGTCGCTTGAGTACGCGCCGCTCGCCGAAGTGCTCGGCACTTCCCGCCTGGCTCAGGAGGCAACCAACACCGATGCGCCAAGCTCGATCAATGGTGACGCCCTGATCCGGTTCGGCAGCCCGGAGCAGAAGGCCCGTTGGCTCGAACCACAGCTCGCCGGACAGATCCGGTCGGCCTTCGCGATGACCGAGCCCGATGTGGCGTCTTCGGACGCGTCGAATATGGCGATGGCCGCTCGCCGCGATGGTCGCGGCTGGGTGCTCGACGGGTCGAAGTGGTGGATCTCCGGTGTCTTGCACCCCAACTGTGCGTACCTGATGACAGTCGCAAACACCGTGGGAGTGGAGGGTTCGGAGGAGTCCCGTCACCGCAAGCACACCGTCTTCCTCGTTCCTCGCAACACCCCGGGGCTCGAGGTCGTCCGGAACCTCTCCAAGTTTGGGTACACCGACGGTGACGGCCATTGCGAGTTGCGCTTCGACGGGGTGCGGGTCGACGACGACGCGATCCTGGGTGATGTCGGCACCGGGTTCGCCATCGGTCAGGCCCGGCTCGGGCCAGCCCGGGTGCAGCACTGCATGCGCACGATTGGTGTGGCCGAACTGGCGCTCACCTTGATGTGTCGACGCGCTGAGTCGCGCGAGACGTTCGGCGCGGCCGTTGCATCCCGGGCCAACGTCATGGACTGGATCGCCGAGTCCCGCATCGACATCGATGCGTGCCGTCTCGCAACCCTGCGGGTTGCAGCGCTCATGGACACCGAAGGTGACAAAGCCGCCGCACCACACATGTCGATCATCAAGGTGCAGGTGATGCGGATGGCCACAACCGTTGTCGATCGTGCCATCCAGGTGCACGGAGCGGCAGGCGTCAGCGACGACACGCCACTCGCCCGCATGTATGCGAACCTGCGAGCGCTTCGCATTGCCGATGGGCCCGACGAGGTTCACCTGATGGCGATCGCGCGGCGTGAGCTGCGCCGTCAGTCGATCGACTGAGCCGAGTAGCGCCGACGGACTACGGTCGCGACACGCCGTCGAAAGGGCACGTACATGGGACGCCATGCGATCAAGACGCCGCCACACCACGCCACTTGGGACGAGTTCCTGCGGTTCTGGCAGATGGCCGACGAGATGCCGGTGTTCGAATCGGCGTGGAACTGGGATCATTTCTACCCGTTGGCGCCGCCCTACGACGGTCCGAATCTCGAGGGTTGGACGATGTTGGCCGCGCTTGCGCAGGCGACCTCGCGGATCCGGGTCGGGTCGATGGTCAACGGTATGCATCATCGTCACCCTGCGGTCACCGCGAACATGGCGGCCACGATCGACATCATCTCCGGTGGTCGATTCGAACTCGGTATGGGTGCCGGCTGGAACTTCATGGAGAGCGATGCCTACGGCATCGACCTCGGGCCGTTGCGTGACCGTTCCGATCGCCTCGAGGAAGGGATGGAGATCATCGTGTCGCTCCTTGCGAACAAGGAGACGTCGTTCTCGGGTCGCTTCTTCGCGCTCGAGAACGCGTGGTGTGAACCGAAACCGGTTCAGGATCCGATACCGATCGTGATCGGCGGCAAGGGTCGCGTCCGCACCCTGCGGACCGCGGCCAGGTTCGCCGACCAGTGGGACATGACCTTCCCCGAAACCCCGTCGGACTGGCAAGAGCTCGACGAGGTGCTGCGAAGTCACTGTGAGCGGGTCGGGCGTGATCAGGCTGAGATCACCCGGTCGGTCCATCTCGGGACCGATGGTGAACCCGCCGAGCTGCTCGAACGGGCCCAAGACTTCTTCGATGCGGGCGTCGACGTGGTGGTCTGGTCGTGGCGGGGCGAACTCGATCCCGCCGGTCTCGAGGCTCTCAACGCAGCGATCGAAGCGGCGTGACTGGCGCGTCGCGAGGATCGGGATACGAGGAACGCTGCTGACACCCTGTCTCGACCGTCGTCAGCGGCCCGCAGCTCAGAGCGCGTCGACGACAGGGCGGCGGTGCCCCGTTGCGAGCGCGAGTTGCGTATGGCTGTGGCGCACTGCTGGCAGCGAGGTGACCGTCATCAGCACCTCGTGCAAGTGGTCGTTCGACCGGGCGACAATGCGAACGAGTAGATCGCCATCGCCGGTGACGGTGTGGATCTCTGTGACCTCGGCGATCTCGGCCAACGCCTTGATGGTTGGATCGTGGACGCCCTGCGCAATCTGCAGCGTGCAGAACGCAAGCACACCGAAGCCCAGGGCGCGACTGTCGAGTTCGGGACCCCAGCCCACGATGACCCCGTCGGCTTCCAGTCGGTCGATCCGGGTATAGACGGTGCCGCGAGCCAGTCCGGTGTCGCGTGCGATCTGGGCGACGCTCGCTCGCGGATTGGCCCGCAAGGCTTGCAACAGCGTGATGTCGGTGGTGTCAAGGTGTTCGGTGGAAGCCATCAGTCCAGGTAGAAGAATGAACGATTCTGATACAAAACTGCAAATATATGAACAGAGTGTTCATAAGTGTTGCACATCATTGATCATGTTGATGTTATGAGGGCATGCCGTCACATCTCAAGAAGGTCGACCACATCACCTATGCGTGCGCCAGTGGCCAAATCGAGAGGTGGGCCTGGTTTCACATTGAGGTCGAGGGAGGCACCCTCATCAACCGAATCGACGATGTACGACCAGACGATTCCGGTTCGTCGATGAAGATCTGGTGCATCGACTTCGGCGACTTTGGTGTCGCCTTGATCGAGGGCATCGATCGGGCCGAGAAGAGCCAGGTCACCAAGTTCACCGATCGCCACGGAGACCACGCCGTACAGCACGTCGCATTCGACACGCACGATCTCGAGAAGTACATCGAGCACATGCAGCGCCTCGGTGGTCACCCGCGAGGCGAGATGCTCGTGCGTAACGACGGGTTCGGCATGCTGAAGCAATTGTTCGCTCGCGGCTACGAAGAAGGCGATGCCGGCGAGGCGTCATTTCCTGAGTACTGCCAGCGGCCGGCACGCTCCGACACTGCCGAAGAGGTTGCAATCACGTTCGCAGAGGAGACCGGCAAGGGCTTTTACGACCAGGTACAAGCCGCAATCGAGGAGGGTGACGAAGCGCCGTTCTTCGACTTCTCTCACATGCCACTCCACTGGGAGGTACCGGAGCCGACGCCGTTGGAGGGTTTCGTCGCCTGACTCGGCCGTTACGCACCGGCCCAGGCTGACGGTTACCGTCAGGGGGTGACCGCGCCGGTACGAAACGTTCTTTTCATCATGTGTGACCAGCTTCGCCACGACGCTCTGTCGTGCGCGGGCGGGCTGGTCGACACCCCAAACCTCGATGCCTTGGCACGGCGTGGCGTCCGCTTCGACCGTGCCTTCGCACAGGGTTCGGTCTGTGGCTCTTCGCGGATGAGTGCCTACACCGGCCGGTACGTCCAATCGCACGGCTCTCGCTACAACAGCGTGCCTCTGTCGATCGCCGAGCCGACGATTGGCGATCATCTGCGGCCGCTCGACGTTCGCAGTGTCTTGATCGGGAAGACGCACATGGCTCGGGACCGCAGCGGCCTCGATCGGTTGCGGCTCGACCCCCACGACCCGTGGACGACGATCATCAACCAGTGCGGATTCGAACCGATCGAACGCGAGGATGGTCTCGTGCCGAACACGGCACCGGCCCTGTTCGAGCGGGGCTACAACAAATTCCTGCTCGATCAGGGCTATGACGGCCCGAACCCGTGGCACACGGTCGCCAACTCGGTCCTCACGCCGGAGGGCGATCGCATGTCGGGCTGGCTGCTCGAGGCCTCGCAGTACCCGGCGATCGTTCCCGACGAGTTGTCGGAGACCGCCTACATGACCAACCGGGCGATCGACTTCATCCGTGACGCCGGCGACGAGCGCTGGTGTATCCACCTGTCATACATCAAGCCGCATTGGCCTTACGTCGTGTCCGAGCCGTATCACCGCCTGGTCCACCGCAACGATTTGCCGTCGCCCAACCGGTCCAACGCTGAGCTCGAAACCGACCACCCGGTCATCGCTGCGTTTCAACGAAGCCGAATCGGGTCGACCTTCTCGCGTGACGAAGTCCGCACGACCGTCTACCCCGCCTATCTCGGCTTGGTGAAACAACTCGACGACCACCTCGGCCGGCTGTTCCGAGCCCTCGACGACCTAGGCCGTCGCGACGACACGATGATCGTCTTGACCTCCGACCACGGCGACTACATGGGCGATCACTGGATGGGCGAGAAGGACTGGCTTCACGAAGAGGTCGTGCGAATCCCCATGATCGTCGCCGACCCGCGGGCCGGGGCTGACGCCACCCGAGGATCGGTTTCCACCGACCTCATCGAGATGATCGATCTCGCGCCGACCTTCGTCGATGCGCTCGGTGGAGATGCCGGGTCCAACGTTCATCTCGAGGGTCAATCGCTGGAGCCACTCCTCCACGACCGCGCCGGAGCCGTCGACGCTCACGACCAGGTCGCCGTGACCGAGTCGGAGTTCAGCCTCATGGAGATGGCGAACCATCTGCCACCAGGACCGCGGGCGAGCCGTCGGGCCACGATGCTGCGCACCCCCGACTACAAATACATCCTCAGCGAGACCGGACCGAACCTGCTGTACGACCTTCGAGAAGAACCAGCCGAGCTCACCGATCGGATCGGGGACCCTGGGTTGGCATCGGTGCGCGCCGAACTCCACGAACGACTCTTCGAGTGGTATCGGGCCCGGAGTCACGAACTGACGTGGCGCCCCGGCGACGGTGATGTGCCGCGCTACGAAGGCAAGGACGCAGTCGACGGTGTCCTGATCGGCTACTGGAACGAGGCCGAGGTCCCCGACGCCGCACTCCCCAACATCGGCTGAGTCAGCCTGCCGGAATCATCTTCTCGGGGTTGAACAGGTCGCTCGGGTCGAGCGCTGCCTTCACGGCACGCATCATCTGCCACTCCAGTTCGGACTTCTGCGGGCCGACCCGATCGCGCAGCAGCAGGCCGACACCATGCTCGGCTGACAGCGTGCCGTCGAGGCCGAAGACGAGCTCGTCGATGCGGTCCGACATGGCGTCGCGTACCTCGAGCCACGGCTCGACTGCCTCGTCGGCGGTGGGGAGGATCATCATGTGGAGGTTGCCGTCGCCGACGTGACCGAAGCCGTACGCGAGCGCCATCGGTGCGATCTCGGTGGCGGCGTCGAGTACCGACCGGACGAAGTCCTCGATGCGGTCGACCGGTACCGCAGTGTCGAGCTTGAGGCCGTGTTCTTGATGCTCGACGAAGCACGACGTCGGTGGCGCGTGGTCGCGCAGGAACCACAGGTTGGCTTCTTGGTCGGGGGTTCCGGCAACCACCGCGTCGACGATGTGACCCGCCTCAGCCCCGGCTTTGAGGAACGAAGCGATGTCGTCGTCAACTGGCTTCGACGAGGCCAGTTTGATGAGGGCGTAGTACTCGGTGCCGGCGTCGATCGGCTTTGTGGCATCGGAGATCTCGACCACCCGGTCGATCGCAACGTCGGGCAGGAGTTCGAAGGCGGAGATCAAGCCCGGAGCGTGGACATGGGCTAGTTCGAGCAATGGCCGGAGTGCGTCGAGTCCGGTGATCGCCGCGAGGAGCGAGGTTTCGTGTGGCGTGGCCGGGACGAGCTTCAGGACCGCCGAGGTGACGATGCCGAGCGTGCCTTCGCCGCCGATGAAGAGATGCTTGAGGTCATACCCCGAGGAGTCCTTCACCAGCGCCCGCCGGCCGTCCCAGACCGAGCCATCGGCGAGCACCGCCTCGATGCCCATCACGTTGTCGCGCATGTTGCCGTAGCGGACCACGTTGTTGCCGCCTGCATCGGTGGCGATCGCACCGCCGACAGTGGCAGAACCGCGAGCACCCCAGTCGGGGGCGAACTTTCGACCTGCGGCATGCGCAGCTTGCTGGACCGCTTCGATGGTGACGCCGGCCTCGGCGGTGATCGTCCAGCGGTCAGGGTCGATCGAGATGATCTGGTCGAGACGGGCAACCGACAGCACGATCGATGGGCGGTCGGTCGGCGAGTGGGTGCCATAGCTGAGGCCGCTGTTGCCGCCTTGGGGAACGACGGCCACGCGGTGTTCGGCACAGATGGCAACGGTCGCAGCGACACCAGCGGTGTCGGCGGGACGAACGACCACGGCTTCGTCGGCGGTGGGCTTGTTGCGCGGATCGATCAGAAAGGAGGTGGCGTCGTCGCCGACGAGAACGGCACGTGCGTCGAGCGCTGCCCGGAGGGCGTCGATGACTTCGGAGCTGGGGAGCGACATCAGGCCCAGGCTAGGTGCATCGTCGACGGCCCCCGAAAGGTGATGTTGGGGAAGTAGTCGAAATCTTGCTCCACGAGGCGGAGTGTGGGGAGCCGGTCGGCGAGGATCTCCAGCATCAAGCCGGTCTCGAACTTGGCGAACTTGGCTCCCAGACAAAAGTGCACGCCCTTGCCGAAGGAGATGTGTCGGTTGGCGTTGGGGCGGCGGATGTCGAACGTGTCGGGGTCGTCCCAGATGTCGGCCTGGCGGTTGGCCGAGGCGAAGTTGAGGAAGATGCCGGTGCCTTTCGGGACGTCGAAGCCGCCGACCGTCGTGTCCATGGTGGTCACTCGGCGCCACGAGATCTGGCTCGAGTCGTACCGGAGCACCTCGTCGATTGCGTTCGGAACAAGGTCCGGGTTGGCGCAAATTGCGTCCCACTGATCGCGGCGAGGGAGCAAGCACTGCAGCGTGTTGCAGATGAGCGCCGTGACGGCCTCGTGGCCGGCGAACGAGAGTCCGTAGACGATCGACTCGACTTCCCGGTACGAGAGCTCGGTTGGGTTCTGTTCGTGAAGTGAGATCAGTTCGGAGGCCAGATCGTCACCGCGAGCGTCGCGCTTCGACGCGGTGAAATCGCGGCAGTACCGCCAGTACGACACCATGTCTTCAGCGATCTTCGCCTGCTGCTCGCCGGTTGGGTTGCCCCACGAGAACGCCTTGCGTTCAACGCACCACTTCTTGAGCATTTCGTCATCGGCTTGGGGGAAGCCGATGAAACGGAACACGGTCTCGCCCGGGAGCGGGAATCCGAATGCTTCGACGAACTCGACGGGTGAGCCCGCTGCCTGCATCGCGTCGATCAACTCGTGGCTTCGCCGGCGGATGTACGGCTCGAGCGTTTGGATCCGGCGGCTCGAGAAGCCCTGCCGGGTGTAGACCCGAAGTCGGCCGTGGTCGGGCTCTGCTCGGTTCGACATCACGGCGACCGGGTTGTAATCGGGCGCGCCGGCGAATATGGCCTGGGCAGCTTCGCCGAGCGGGAACACCGGGTCCTGCACGTTGGCCGATGCGAATGTCTCGTGGTCGACAAAGATCCGCTCGATCTCGTCCATCTCGGTCACGACCAGGTACTGCAGCTGCTCGCTGTAGAAGGTCGGATGGTCGGTCTGGAGCTGTTTGGCGATCCGGTACGGGTCGTCGAGATACTCGCCGTCGAGTGGGCTCCAGCTCTGGTGCACCGGACAGCCGGGGGGAACTGGCGGTGTGTCGCCCCGCTCGACGTGATAGCTGCGCTTGTTGTCGTCAGTCATGGAGGTTCAGGAGAAATGGAGGCCGAACTGACCGAGGAGGCCATAGTCGAAGTGGAACTCGTCGCCCGCTGCGATCTCGATCGGGCGGGTGAATGACCCAGCCAGGATCGTCTGGCCAGCTTCGAGGGTCAATCCTTGCTCGGCGTAGCGGCGAGCGAGCCAGACGATCCCGTTGGCCGGATGGCCGAGCACCGCACCGGCGAGCCCGGTCTCCTCGATGACGCCGTTGCGGCTGCCCATCGCCCCGATCCAGCGCAGATCGACGTCGCGTGGGCCGACCGGACGGCCACCGCAGACAATGCCGGCATCGGCCGCATTGTCGGCGATCGTGTCAATGACGGTGCGGGTCCGGCCCGTTTGTGGATCGATCCGGAAGGTTCTCGACGCGATCAGCTCGATCGACGGTGTGACGTACTCGGTGGCGTCGAGTACGTCGTCGATGGTGAGGTCGGTTCCGGAGAGGTCGGTCGCAAGCACGAAGGCGAGCTCAATCTCGAGCTTCACATCGGTGAAGCGACCCGCCTCGATGGTGGAATCGGGCGCAAACACCATGGCTTCGGTGAGGAAGCCGGAGTCGGGTGTATCGATCTGCATCGCCGCTTGCATGGCCCGTGATGTGAGACCGATCTTGTGGCCGACGACGACCTCACCGCGAGCGGTCTTGATGCCGAGCCATGCGTTTTGCACCCGGTAGGCATCGTCCATCGACATGTCGGGATGAACTGAGGTCGTCTGCCGGGCCTGGGTGCGGGTGCGTTCCGCCTCGTCGAGGATGTGCGCCTCGGCGGTGACCTCGTCGTCGGTCAGTGTCATGAAGCCTCCCCGGCCGGTTCTCCTGCGGTGGTTCCTGCGATCGCGGTGAGGTACTGGAGCTCGTCGAGGAGGCGAGAGAGTCGCGCTGGCCCAAAGGCCGATTCGATCTCGGCGTAGATGCGTTCGGAGTGGGGTGCCACCCGTGTGATCAAGCCTCGGCCCTTGCGGGTGAGGCGGAGGGTGGCTCGACGCTGGTCGTGCTCGACCGTCGTGCGTTCGATCAGGTGGTGGTCGGCGAGGCGCGCAACGATGCGTGAGACGCTTGGTGGCAGCAGTTTGGTGCGGGCTGCGACCTCGGTCACCTCGAGCGGCTCGTCGGCCGAGGCGAGTGCTCGAAGCACGCGCCACTGCTGCTCGGTCAGCTCGAACTCGGCGAGCATCGGCCGGAACCGCTGCATCGTTGCCTCACGCGCGCCAAGCAGCGCCATTGGCAGTGACTGCTGGAAGGGACGGATCGGGATCGACATGAAGTAATGCACATGTTAAACAACGTTCATGTCTCCTGTCATCTTTGCGTGCCTGGCCGATATCGCCGCACCGGCCACAGTGGTCCACGATGAGACGGTGCCGAGAGCATCGGAAGTGAACTGATGGCCGAGTCCACGCACACCTTCGAAGACAATCTCGTCGCAGCTGACGAGGCCCTTGCCCGCTTTGCCGGTGAGCCACTGACCCACCTGATTGCCGGTGCTCGGGCCGCTGGGGCATCGGGCACCACCTTCACCAACACCTCTCCGATCGACGGAGCCGATCTCGGTCAGGTTGCCGCCGGCGACGCTGCTGACATCGACGCGGCTGCGACGGCGGCAGCCGAAGCGTTTCTCTCGTGGTCGACCACGCCGGGTGCGCGCCGCAAGGCCCTGCTCCACGTGGTCGCCGATCTGATCGTCGAGCGCACGCATGAGATCGCCGTGACCGAGTGTGTCGACACCGGCCAGACCATGCGGTTCATGAGCGCAGCTGCGCTGCGCGGCGCCGAGAATTTCCGCTTCTTCGCCGATCAAGCCCCGGGCGCCAACGACGGTAAGTCCCTCCCGGCCGAAGACTTCGTCAACTACACGACTCGCCGTCCGATCGGGCCGGTAGGTGTGATCACACCGTGGAACACGCCATTCATGTTGAGTACCTGGAAGATCGCCCCCGCGCTCGCCGCCGGCTGCACCGTGGTGCACAAACCGGCCGAGTGGTCGCCGTATTCGGCGCACCTACTCGCCGAGATCGCGCTTGAGGCCGGCCTCCCGTCCGGGGTGCTCAACACCGTGCATGGTAGGGGCGAAACCGCAGGCAAGGCACTCACCGAGCATCCGCTCATCAAAGCGATTGCATTTGTCGGCGAGTCATCGACCGGTTCGGCCATCCAGGCCCAGGGGGCGCCAACCCTCAAGCGGGTGCACTTTGAGTTGGGGGGCAAGAACCCGGTGATCGTGTTCGACGACGCCGACCTCGAACGGGCCGCCGACGCCGCTGTCTTCATGATCTACAGCCTCAACGGCGAACGCTGCACCTCGTCGAGTCGTCTCCTTGTTCAGCACACCATCTACGACGAGTTCGTCGCAAGCGTCGCCGAGAAGATGAAGAACATTCCTGTCGGTCATCCACTCGACCCCATGGCCGTCATCGGACCACTCATCCATCCGAACCACCTCGCAAAGGTGCGGAGCTATGGCGAAATCGCGGTCGAGGAGGGAGCCACGGTCATCGAAGGATCCGCATGGGCCGATGCCCCCGTCGGTGGTTGTTGGGTCGCTCCGCAGTTGTTCACCAACGCCCGCAACGACATGCGGATCGCACAGGAGGAGATCTTCGGCCCGGTCCTCACCGCCATCCCGTTCTCCGATGAGGCCGAGGCGATTGCGATCGCCAACGATGTCGACTACGGCCTCGCCGGATACCTCTGGACTGGTGACGTCGGCCGCGCCCATCGAGTCGCAAAGGCACTCGAGGCGGGGATGATTTGGGTCAACAGCCAAAACGTTCGCCACCTACCCACGCCGTTCGGCGGCATGAAGGCCAGCGGAATCGGTCGCGACGGGGGAGACTGGAGCTTCGACTTCTACATGGAGACGAAGAACATCGCCGTTGCCCACGGCACCCACGCGATACCGAAGCTGGGAGGATGAAGATGGATGCTGCCCACACCGCTTGGAGGTTCTTGGTCGCTGGGCCGAGGAGGTGAAATGTCGCTCTACTACGTGCAGAAGTTCCTCTACGAGCTGAATCGGTCGGCTGATCTCCAGGCCGCGTACGTCTCTGATCGTCGCAGCGTGCTCGACGGGTACACGCTCAGCGACGAGGAGATCGGTGCGCTCGTCGATCCTGATATCGGCTTGCTCTACGTACTCGGCGTGAACGGTCAGATCCTCATGCACTTCGCAGCCTTTCACCAGATCGAGTGGCATGACTACCTCCAACGCATGCGCGATGGGGTGGACGAGCACGGTCCTGTGCGCGAAGGGGTCTATGCCATGACCGGGCGCGTCGGCACCGGGGAGTGCGGCTGATGCCGCTCGTCTACGCCGGCGTCTGCAGTCACGCACCGGGCATCACCGGCCGCAAACACCTCGCCGACCCTGGGATCCGCGACGCCTTCTATGCCGCGTTTGACGACATGCGTGCCGACCTCGAGGCGAGTGGTGCCGAGACGGTGATCGTGATCGCTGCAGAGCATTTCGCAAACTTCTTCATGAACAACATGCCGAGCTTCGCCATCGGTATGGCCGACTTCTACGACGGTCCGATCGAAGACTCGGACTGGCTCGGGATCGACAAGTTCCGGGCACCTGGGAACCGAGAACTGTCGCACCGGCTCATCTCCGAGATCATGCAGACGGTCGACGTTGCCTACGCTGAGGAATGGCTCCTCGACCACGGGATCGCCGTGCCGTTGCACTTCCTCACACCCCGCTTCGATCTGCCGGTGATTCCGGTCAACATCAACTGTCAGGGACCACCGCTTACACCGCTGCATCGGGCCTGGACATTGGGCGAGGCCTTGCGGCGAGCGGCCGACGCCGTGCCGGAGCGGCTCGCCATCATCGGCACCGGTGGCATCTCGCACTGGCCGGCCACCCCCGATTCCGGGAAGATCAATGTCGACTGGGACCTCGACTTCATGGACCGCTGGTGCCGTAATGACCGCGACGCACTCCTCAACTATGACGACCTCACCGTCTATGCCGACGCCGGTCAAGGTGGGTTCGAGATCCGCACGTTCCTTGCCGTAAGCGCTGCCGCCGGCGGAGCGCAGGGCACGGTGCACTTTTGTGAGCCGATACCGATCTTCGCCGTGAGCTGCACGATCGCCAGCTATGACCTCGGGCTGCTCGACATTTGATCCATACCCTGTTTTTGTCACGCCGAGGGGTGATGTGATCGCCTGACGCAGGTTCGTCAGTCCGTGATCGTCAGTCGTTCAGCTGGGCGGCGACACCGTTTGCAGCTTCGATGAGGCGACTCCCGAGATCGTGGGTGCGATCGGGGTTGGGGAATCGGTACGCCGGACCGTGGACATGAATGGCGGCGATGGCCAGGCCGTCGGGACCGATGATCGGCGCTGCCAGCGAGTTGATCCCGTCGACGCCCTCCTCGAAGCCCCACGCGTATCCGAGCTGACGGATCGCATCGATGCGCTCGCGGATGGCCTCCGGGTCGATCAGTGTGTAGGGCGTGAGCTGTTCGGGCGGCCTCGAGAGGTACGCCTCGAGAGCGGCCGCAGACATGTGTGCGAGGATCGCCATGCCTGACGGCACCGAATGCATCGGCAATGACTCACCGGTCCAGTCCCTGACCATCACGTCGGTCTCGGGTACGGCATGGTCGAGGTAGTAGACCTCTCGATTCTGAGCGATCCCGAGGCCGGCTGCCTCACCGATCTCCTCGCTCAATTCGAGCAGGAAGGGACGGACGGTTGCGATGAGGTTTCTACCGGGTTGCGCTGCGCCGGCGATATCGAGGAGCCCGTCCCCGAGGCGGTACTCGCCGCCGAGCTCGTCCTGGGTGACGACACCCTCGGACTCGAGAGCACCCAGCAGGCGTGCGACCGTCGACTTGGGGAGATCTACCTGCTCGGCGAGTTCGGTCACACCGTACGGTGCGGTCGCAAGCGCCCGGAGGAGGGCGAACGCACGCTCGATCGACTGCACGGCCATGCAGTTCACACTATGGCATCGTGGGGCTGTTCCACGATGTGGAACAGTTCTCGACGCTGGGTGACTTGTTCGGAACCGGCGGGTTGCGTCCCTGGCCGAGTTGCTCAGCGAGCAGTGCTGATGGTGTCGACCAACCGATCGGCAATGAGGTCGACCGATACTCGTTCGGTCTCCCCGGTGGCCCGCGGCGTGTACTCGACCTCGCTGTCGGCGAAGGCTTTCGGGCCAAACGTGACCCGATGGGGAATTCCGATGAGCTCGGCATCGGCGAACTTGACGCCGGCGCGAGCATCGCGGTCGTCGAGCAGTACATCGATGCCCCGGGCCTTGAGGTTGTCGTAGAGGGCTTCCGCACCGGCGACCGAGGCATCGTCCTTGATCGACACGATCGTGATGACCACCTCGAACGGAGCGATCGATGTCGGCCAGATGATGCCGTTTTCGTCGTGGAACGTCTCGACGACGGTGGCCATGGCTCGTTCGACACCAATCCCGTAACTCCCCATGACGATTGCCTGCTGGTTGCCGTCGGGATCGAGCACTTTTGCACCCATCGCCTCGCTGTACTTCGTGCCGAGTTTGAAGATGTGCCCGGCCTCGATACAGCGCACAATGTCGATCGCTTTGCCGCAGGAAGGACATGCTTCGCCCGCGCTCACCTCACGCAAGTCGGCCCACTCGTCGACCCCGATATCGCGCTCGATGGAGACGCCGGTGTAATGCCAGTCGTCTTCGTTCGCGCCGGTAGCGAGTCCGGTACGCCCGTGCAGTGCGTGGTCGGCCACGATCCGCAAGCCTGCGACGCCGACTGCGCCGAGTGAACCCGGCATCGCGCCCAGTGTGTCGTTGGCCTCTTCGGGGGTGGCCGGTCGGATGTCGATGGCCCCGGTAGCGTCCTGCAGCTTTTGCAGGTTGAGCTGATGGTCGCCGCGAACGAGGGCGAGCGTGACCTCGCCGTCAAGCATCATCACCATCGTCTTGATCTGATGGTGCGCCGGTGCGCCACCCTCGGCATCCTCGAGCGCCTTGATCGTTCGAACCCCCGGGGTCGGGAAGCGTTGAAGGTCGGCAATGTTGCGATCGTCGAGGTCGGGAAGCGAAGAGGTTGCTCGCTCGATGTTCGCCGCGTAGTCGCAGTTCGGGCAGATGACGACGTCGTCCTCACCAGCAGGCGACGGGACCATGAATTCGGTCGAGCCGGTGCCGCCCATCGCTCCGGAACTGGCATCGACCGGTACTGCGGGCAGGTCCATCCGGCCGAAGATCTTCATGTAGGCGGCGTGATGAAGGTCGAATGCGACGTCGAGGCCGGCCTGATCGAGGTCCATCGAGTACGCGTCCTTCATGGTGAACTCGCGCACGCGGAGAAGGCCGCTCTTGGGCCGGGGCTCGTCGCGAAACTTCGTGTGTATCTGATACCAGATCTGCGGAAGTGCTTTGTACGACGTGATCTCGGAGGCGAGGAGGGCGAACACTTCTTCCTCGGTTACGCCGAGCACGTTCGTCGCACCCTTGCGATCGGTGAGGCGGAACATCTCGTCGCCCATGATGTCGAGACGCCCTGACTTCGCCCACAGCGAGGCGGGGTGCAGCGTTGGCAGCTGAAACTCTTGACCGCCGATGGCGTCCATCTCTTCTCGGATGATGTTCTCGACCTTGCGGAACACTCGCCAGCCCAGCGGCAGCATCGAATAGTGCCCAGCGTGGAGTTGACGCATGAAGCCGCCTCGGACCAGCAGCTTGTGGCTGGTGGCCTCGGCATCAGCGGGCGCATCGCGCAGCGTGGGGGTGTGGAAGTTCGACCAGCGCATGGCCTGCAACGGTACCGGTTACCCCCGTGACCGCGAGGCGACTTCTTGGTGATTGGGATGAGCGTCGTCCTGCGACGTTCTCTTGCGTGCCGACCAGTAACGGCGCCAAAGGTTAGCCAGCGACCAAAAAGAACCCCAAGCCATTCCTTCATGTTCCACGATCCGGTACCGTTCCGGATCGTGGGATCCAAAAATAGCGCGCGGCGCAAGGCCAAGAAGTTCAGTGACCCTCTGCCCCGATTGACCAGCCCGATGGTGCGCGAGAACGGTGTTCTGCGCAACGCAACCTGGGACGAGGCGCTGAGCAGGGCTGTCGACGGTTTCACCAAGGTCAAGGCGGAATCGGGGGCCGACGGCTTCGCCGTGTTCAGCTGCTCGAAGAGCACCAACGAGATGAACTATGCGGCGCAGAAGTTTGCGCGCACGGCGCTCGGCACGAACAACATCGATTCGTGTAATCGAACTTGACACGCTCCCAGTGTCGTCGGTCTGGCGGCAGTGTTCGGAGCGGGGGGTGGCACGTCCTCGTACCTCGAAGTGGAGGAGGCTGACGTCATCTTGCTGTGGGGTTCCAACGCTCGTGAAGCGCACCCCATCTACTTCCATCACGTCCTGAAGGGACTCGACAACGGCGCCACCATGTATGCCGTCGATCCTCGCCGGACGTCATCGGCCAAGTTCGCCGACGCGTGGCTCGGACTCGACGTCGGCACCGACGTGGGAATGGCGAACGCGATGGGGCGCGAGATCATCGCAGCCGATCTGCACAACAAGGCGTTCATCGCCCATTCGTCACAGGGTTTCGAGGAGTACAAGGCCCACGTCGAGCCGTACACGCTCGAGTATGCCGAGGCGGTCACCGGCGTCCCCGCCGAGGCGATCCGCGAAGCCGCTCACGCCTACGCAAGGGCCGACAAGGCGCAGATTCTGTGGACGCTTGGTATTACCGAACACCACAACGGTGTCGACAACGTCAAGTCGCTCTGCAACCTTGCGCTTCTCACCGGCCATATCGGGCGATGGGGATCGGGTCTCGTGCCATTGCGCGGCCAGAACAACGTGCAGGGCGGTGGTGACATGGGCGCGCTGCCGAACAAGTTTCCTGGCTTCCAAGACGTCACCAACGATGAGCACCGAGCCAAGTTCGAAGCGACCTACGGCATGGAGCTCAACCCGGTCGACGGCCGACACCTCACCCTCATGTTCGAGGCGATGGCCGAGGGAACCATCAAGGCCGCGTATTGCATTGGCGAAAATCCCGCCGACAGTGAGGCCGACTCCGATCACGCCCGCACGCTGCTCGAAGGTCTCGACTTGCTCGTCGTGCAGGACATTTTCATGACCCGTACTGCCGAACTCGCCGATGTCGTGCTCCCATCGTCGGTCGGCTGGGCCGAGTGCGACGGCACGGTCACCTCCTCGGAACGCCGCGTGCAACGTGTGCGCGCTGCGGTGACGCCGCCGGGTGAGTGCCGTCACGATCACGAGATCATCGGCGACCTTGCGAGGCGCATGGGCGTCGAGTGGGGCGACCCCACGCCCGAGGAGCTGTGGGACGAACTGCGATCGTTGTCGCCCATGCATGGCGGTATGAGCTACGCCCGTCTCGAAGCCGAGGGTGGCCTGCAGTGGCCTTGCCCGGCCGAAGATCATCCCGGCTCGCCCTACCTTCATGGTTGGTTGTGGGAAGACGATTTGGGTGGCCGCGAGCCATCACCCTTCTCGATCACCCACCATGAAGGTCCGAAGGAACACCTCACCGAAGACTTCCCGCTGCGGCTGACCACAGGCCGTTCGCTCGACTCGTATAACACCGGCGTGCAGTCCGGTGGTTTCGAGAGTCCGATCCGCTCCGGCGACGAACTCGACATGAACCCGGTCGACGCCGCCGGCCTCGGTATTGAAGATGGCGAACGGGTGCTCGTCTCGTCGCCTCGTGGGTCCGTTGAGATGGGAGTGCGGGTGCAAGCCGACATCCCAATCGGGCTCACGTTCACCACGTTCCACTTCCCGGACCTGGTCGACATCAACACCATTACCAACGACGAGTGGGACCGCGACTCCGGCACCGCCGAGTTCAAGGCTGCAGCGATCCGGGTCGAGAAGCTCGTCGTCGCGGGTGGGGAGTGACGTCGCTCGATGGCTGACCTGTACATCTCCGACGAAATGGCGGATGACGCCGAGATCGCAGCGGTCGACGCTGCCCTGGGGGGCCGTTTCGTCGTCGTACGCGAGAGCGAGCGGTTCGTACGAGCCGGCACGTCGAAACGTCACGACCATCGACACCTGTTGTTGCCTGCCCTCCACGCCTTGCAGAACGCAAAGGGTTGGATCAGCCCGGGTGGCCTCAATCATGTGTGCGAGACGCTGCAGGTCCCACCGGCCGAGGCCTACGGTGTCGCCACCTTTTACGACCTGTTTCGCACCGATGAGCCGACCCAGGCCGGCGATGTCACCCACGTATGTGTCGATGCTGCGTGCCAGATCGCCGGCTCGGGCAAGCGGATCGCTGCACTGCGGGCCCAGAGCATCAACGTCCACGAGTCGCCGTGCCTCGGACAGTGCGAGCGAGCCAACGCCAGTACCGGGGAGGTTGCCGAGTTCGTGCAGGGCGTCGGAGGGCCCGACCGGGTCGAAGCCGACGAGCGGCCCTATGAACTGTTCCACCAGAAAGGTGACGAATCACTCCGTCTCCTGAAAAGAATCGGCGTGGTCGATCCCACATCACTCGCCTCGTACCGCGCGCACGGCGGCTATGACGCACTCACCGCTGCGATGGCGATGGGTGCTGACGCGGTGTGTACCGCAGTCGCCGACTCGGGTCTGTCTGGCCGCGGCGGTGCTGCGTTCCCCACCGGGATCAAATGGCGCGCCGTCGCCGCCGAGCAGGGTCGACCGAAGCACGTCGTCGCCAACTGCGACGAGTCCGAGCCGGGCACCTTCAAAGACCGGGTCGTCATGGAGAACGACCCGTTCGCCGTCATCGAGGCGCTCACCATCGCCGGTTTCGCAACCGGCGCCGAGAACGGCTGGATCTACATCCGTGGTGAGTACCCGTTGGCCACCGCAAGGTTGCAGAACGCGATCAATCAGGCGCTCGAAGCGGGGCTTCTCGGCGACGATGCAGCTGGTTCGGGCCATCGCTTCACCATCGAGATCCGTCGTGGCGCCGGTGCCTACATCTGTGGTGAGGAGACCGCCCTGTTCGCGTCGCTGGAGGGCTTCCGGGGCGAACCGCGCAGCAAGCCGCCGTTCCCGACGACCCACGGCCTGTTCCAGGAGCCGACGGCGATCAACAACCCAGAAACATTGCTGAACGTCCTCGACATCGTGCAGATTGGCGCCGACGGCTACCGCAGCCGGGGTACCGACCGCTCACCCGGTACCAAACTCCTGTGCCTCAGCGGTCGGGTTGCTCGGCCTGGCGTCTACGAAGTCGAGTTCGGGACCACACTCGGTGAGGTTCTCGAACTGGCCGGTGGTCTTACCGGTTCCGGTGAACTCAGGGCCGTGCTGATGGGCGGCGCTGCAGGCTCGTTCGTCGATGGCTCGTACCTCGACATGCCCATCACGCTTGAGCACGCCCGCGAGCGCGGCACCACCCTCGGCTCCGGTGTGGTCATGGCGTTCACCGACGAGATCGACATGGTCGACATTCTCGTGCGCATCTCACAGTTCTTTCGTGACGAGTCCTGTGGTCAATGTGTCCCCTGCCGTATCGGCTGTGTGCGACAGCACGAGACGATGGTCGTGCTGCAGCAGAAGGGGTCGCTCACCCCCGACCGGCGCCAGCTCGTTGACGACATCTCCCAAGTGATGGTCGACGCCTCCATTTGCGGCTTCGGTCATACGGCGACCAACGCCATCAACTCCGCCATCGAGCTGGGCATCGTCCCGGGGGTGCCTTCGTGACTGCGACCTTCGAGACCCCGATCGAGACCACCGTGTCGCTCACCATCGACGGCAAGATCGTCGAGGTCCCAGCCGGCACTTCGATCCACAAGGCCTGTGAGTCGGCCGGGATCGACACGCCGACCTTGTGCTGGGCCGAGAATCTCACCCCGGTCAGCGTGTGTCGCGTATGCGTCGTGGAGGTCGAGGGCCAGCGTGCGCTCGCACCGTCCTGTGCTCGTGCGGCCGAAGAAGACATGGTCGTCGAGACCGACTCCGATCGGGTGAGGCATAGCCGAAAGATGGTGCTCGAGTTCCTCGGGTCGGGCGTCGACCTCGACCAGGCACCCGAGCTCCAGAAGTGGATGGAGCACTACGGATCCGACACAAGCCGCTACGACCAGTACGAGCTGCCCGCATTGAAGATGGGCGAGGCGCCGAAAATCCAGGACAACCTCTACATCCGCGACTACGACCGCTGCGTGCTTTGCTACAAGTGTGTCGAGGCGTGTGGTGACGATGCCCAGCACACCTATGCGATCGCCGTCAGCGGTCGGGGCTTCGACGCGCGGATCTCCACCGAGTTCGACGTGACGTTGCCCGACTCGGCTTGCGTCTACTGCGGCAATTGCATCGCTGTCTGCCCCACCGGGGCCATCCAGTTCAAGACCGAGTACGACCTTCGCGGGGCCGACAACTGGCGTCCCGACGAGCAGGAGGTCACCCGCACGGTGTGCTCGTACTGCGGTGTGGGCTGCAACCTTGAGCTGCACACCCAGGACGACAAGATCGTGAAAGTCACCTCGCCGGCCGACCACTCGGTCACCAGCGGCATGCTCTGCATCAAGGGCCGGTTTGGCTGGCAATACGTGCAGCCACTCGACGCGCCGACTCGGAAGCACTAGCGCGCCATACGCCGACCGTGTCCCTGTCCGGGTTCGCTGCGAGCTTGCAACCAGGGTGGGCGACGTCTATGCCTCGCTGCGAATGACCTGAACGCCTTCGGGGTCGACGAGAGCACCGTGCACGAGACGGTTGTGGTTGTGGCCGACGTGGTGCAGCCCGAACGCAGATTGAATCGACGTGTACATGCCCATCGCGTCCATCGAGTTGTTGACCGACTGCTTGGCGAGGGTCAGCCCGAACATGGGCCGCTTTGCGATGTGTGATGCGAGCGCAAGTGTCTGTGTTTCGAGTTGGTCGCGTGCAACCACCCGGTTGACCATGCCGTGCTGCAGCGCCTCGCTTGCGCTGATCGACCGGCCGGTGAAGAGCATGTCTTTCGCCAGGCGCTGACCGGCCTCGTAGGGATGCACGAAGTACTCGTGGCCGTTCACGCCGAACGCAACGACCGGATCGGAGAACGTGGCGTCGTCGCTGCACACGATCATGTCCATCGGCCACACGAGCATGAGACCGCCAGCGATGACCTTGCCCTGGACCGACGCGATGGTCGGCTTGGGGATGTTGCGCCACCGCCAGCACAACCCGATGTACATCTCGGCCTCACGAGCCATGTAACCCTCGGCGCCTTCGGCCTCGAAGTGACATTGGGTGCCAACCGGCTCGAAGTCAGCCATGTCCGGGTCATCACGCAGATCGTGACCCGACGAGAAATGGTTGCCGTCGGCAGCGAGGACGATGACGCGGATGTCGTCATCTCGCGCCGCCTCGTCGAACGCCTCGTTGAGCTCCGACAACATGCGGTAGTCCTGTGCATTGGCCGTCTCAGGCCGGGCGAGGGTGATACGGGCGACTCGGTCGGCCGGATGGTCGTACCGGATCCGGGTCCACTCACTCATGCGGTGAAGCCACCGTCGACGACGAACTCGGTTCCGGTCGTGTACTTCGAGTCGTCGGAGGCAAGGAAGAGCGCCGTATCAGCGACTTCGTCGGCGTGGGCGGTTCGCCCCAGCGGCACCATTGCGCCCATCATCTCCGGTGGTCCAACGAGCGGCAGCATGTCGGTCTCGATCAGGCCGGGGTGGATCGAGTTGACCCGCACGTTGAACGGCGCGAGCTCCTTGGCGGCGCTCTTCGTCATGCCCCGCACGGCCCACTTGGAAGCGCCGTAGCTGATGCAGTTCGGCGTGCCCCGCAGCCCCGCAATCGACGAGATGTTCACGATGCTGCCACCTTGCTTCTCGCGCATTGACGGTGCCACCGCTTGCATTCCGAGCAACACGCCGGTCTGGTTGATGCCGATCTGGAACTCCCAGTCCTGCGCTGTGGTCGTCTCAAGGTTGCCTTCGCGATAGACGCCAGCGTTGTTGACCAGGCAGTCGATCTTGCCGTAGGAGGCGAGGCAACCTTCGACGGTCTTCGCCCAGGCGGCAGCGTCGCGAACGTCGAGGTGGTGGTAGTTGGCGGCGTCACCGAGCGCATCAGCGGTGGCTTCACCCTCCTCGTCGAGGATGTCTGCGATGCACACGGTGGCACCTTCGCCGACGAAGAGCGCTGCCTCCGCTGCTCCCATGCCGCGGGCACCGCCCGTGATCAGTACGTGCTTGCCGTCGAGTCGTCCCATGCCCGCGACCCTAGGTCCGAGGCTCGGCTCAGGCCAGAAGATGACCAGCCAGTTCGACCGCTACTGCGGCAGGTGAGCGACCGTCAGGTTCGAGATCGGCCGTGGCCGCGATGATCGAGGCCTCGAACCGTGTGCCGAGTCGGCTGCGGACTTCGTAGCGGAAGCGGGCTGCTCGACGATGTTCGAGCTGGCCGGTGGCCTCGAGATGGGTGCGGTGGGCGGTGACGGCGTCCCACAGTGCTTGAACACCGTCGCCAGCGGTTGCCGTCGTCATGATGATGGGCGGCCGATAGCCCGTTTCGTCTTCGTGACCGCTGACATGGCTGAGATCGAGCATGAGTTCCAGGTCGCGACGAGTGTCGTTGGCGCCGTCGCGGTCGGCCTTGTTGATGACGAACACGTCGGCGACCTCAAGCAAACCGGCCTTGTTCGCCTGGACGGCATCGCCCCACCCCGGGTTGACCACGACGACGGTGGTGTCGGCGGCTCCAGCAACATCGACCTCGACCTGACCGACGCCGACCGTTTCGATCAAAACTGGGTCGAACCCACATGCATCGAAGGCGCGCACCGAGCCCGGTACAGACAGGGCGAGCCCACCCGCATGGCCGCGGGTCGCAACCGAACGGATGAACCCGCCGTCACCCGCTACATCGTCCATGCGAACCCGGTCACCGAGGATGGCGCCACCGGTGAGCGGCGACGATGGATCGACGGCCAGAACGGCCGGTCGCAAGCCGAGCGTCGGGAGATGGCGGATCAATTGCCCGGTCAACGTCGACTTGCCAGCCCCGGGTGCGCCAGTGATGCCGACCACGTGCGACCCCTTGGCCGCCGGGTGGGTCAGTTCGGTGATCTGGTCGGCGATCTCACCGCCCCGTTCAACCAGCGTGAGGGTTCGGCCGATCGCTCGACGGTTGCCGTCGATGGCGCGCTCGACCAAGTCGGCGGAGGAAAGCTCCCTGACGCTCACGCCGAGTCGCTGCTGCCGGTCACGCGGAAACGGCGTTGCGGACGGCGGCCACGACCTCTTCGGCGGGAGCGCCCGGGCCGAGGATCGCAGCGACACCAGCCGCCTCGAGGATCGGGACGTCTTGGTCGGGAACGATGCCGCCGATGATCAGCGGAATGTCGAGGTCGGCTTCGTCGAGCGCAGCAAGCATCGCCGGAGCGAGGGCGAGGTGCCCGGCGTTGTGCATCGATAACCCGATGGCATCGGCGTCCTCCTCCTCAGCTGCCGCGATGATCGATGCGGTGGTCTGGCGGAGACCGAGGTAGATCACTTCCATGCCGGCGTCGCGCAGGATTCGAGCGACGACCTTGATGCCACGGTCGTGGCCGTCGAGGCCGAGTTTGGCGAGGACGATCCGGATGACGGGTTCGGCGCTCACACGATCGCCTGTTCCACGTAGGTGCCAAACACGTCGCGCATGGCGTTGCTGATCTCTTCCTCGGTTGCGTAGGTCTTGACCGCATCGATGAGGGGTGGCATGAGGTTGACCGAAGCGTCTTCCGCAGCGCGTCGCAAGGAAGCGAGTGCTGCCTCGACCGCAACGGAGTCGCGTTCGTGCTTGACGGTTTCGAGGCGCTTGCGCTGGAGTTCTTCGGTGGTCGAGTCGATGCGAAGCAGGTTGGTTTGGTCGTCCTCGTTGCCTTCGACGAAATCGTTGACGCCGACGATGATCCGGCGACCAGCGTTCACTTCTCGCTCGAAACGGTACGCGCTGTCGGCGATCTCACCAACGAAGTAGCCGTTGTCGATCCCGGCATAGACGCCTTCGAGGATTGAGCCGTTACCCAACTCGTCGAGATGCGCGAAGATCACTTCGGCCTGGCGTTCCATCTCGTCAGTCATCCACTCGACGTAGGGTGCGCCGCCGAGAGGGTCGACCACGTTTGTCACGCCTGTCTCGTGAGCGACGATCTGCTGGGTGCGCAGTGCGATACGGGCTGCCTTTTCGGTGGGGAGGGCGAGGGCCTCGTCAAAGGAGTCGGTGTGCAGCGACTGGGTGCCGCCGAGCGCGGCCGACAGCGCTTGGATCGCAACGCGGGCAATGTTGTTCTCGGGCTGTTGCGCAGTGAGCGAGACACCAGCGGTCTGGGTGTGGAAGCGGCACATCATCGCCCGTTCGTCGGTGGCCCCGTAGCGGCCCTTCATCCAGCGGGCCCAGATCCGGCGGGCTGCCCGGTACTTCCCGATCTCCTCGAAGAAATCGGAGTGGGCATTGAAGAAGAAGGAGAGACGTCGGCCGAACTGATCGACGTCTTGGCCCCCGGCCAGTGCAGCTTCGACGTAGGCAAAGCCGTTCGCGAGCGTGAAGGCGAGTTCTTGCGCCGCAGTCGAGCCTGCTTCGCGGATGTGGTAGCCCGAGATCGAGACGGGGTGCCACCTCGGCATCTCGGCCGAGGTGTAGTGGATCATGTCGGTGACGATCCGCATGCTCGGTCGGGGAGGGTAAATGTATTCCTTCTGGGCCTGGTATTCCTTCAAGATGTCGTTCTGGATCGTGCCCGCCAGGTCGGCTCTGGCGACGCCGCTTTTCTCGCCGACGGCGATGTACATCGCAAGCACGGCAGCGGCGGGTCCATTGATGGTCATCGACGTCGATACCGAGCTGAGATCGATGTCGGCGTAGAGATCTTCCATGTCGCGAAGAGTGTCGACCGCAACGCCGGCTCGGCCGACCTCACCCAGCGCCCATGGCGAATCGGAGTCGTAGCCCATCAAGGTGGGCATGTCGAAGGCGGTGGAGAGTCCGGTGCCACCGTTGCGGAGGATCTCCTTGAAGCGGGCGTTGGTGTCTTCTGCGGTTCCGAAGCCGGCAAACATGCGCATTGTCCACAGGCGCGATCGGTAACCGGCCGCGTGGAGACCGCGGGTGAAGGGGTACTGCCCAGGGAGTGGCTCGTCGCCGTGGACGGGGTCGACCGGCACCCCCGACATCGTCTCGAATGGCACGTCGCGCAGATGGGTGGCGTCGTAGTGCTCTTGCCAACGTGGTTGTTCGCTCATACCGGCCCTCCAAATACTTTGACGTCCAAGTATTTGTTCGTAGGATACTGCACGTGACGCTCGAGTTCGACCCCATCGAGGAGGCGGCTGCGAACTGGCGCTCCGCTGGGTGGGGCGCGATCGACGCAATGACCGCCGCCACCTCGATCACCCGTGCGCATCAGATCCTCTCCGGTCGGATCGACGCCGCCCTTGCGCCGCTCGGCCTCAACTTCAGTCGCTTCGAGGTGTTGGCGCTTTTGTCGTTCACGCGAGAAGGGAAGCTGCCGCTGGGCAAGGTCGGCGACCGACTACAGGTGCATCCGGCGAGTGTCACCAACACCGTCGACCGTCTCGAAGCAGACGGCTATGTCCGCCGCGAACCGCACCCGAGTGATCGCCGGACGACGCTGGCCGTGCTGACCGCAAAGGGGCGCAGTCGGGCCGAACGCGGTGCGGCTGCACTGGCCGACATTGAGTTCGGAGTCGCGGGCATGGGCGCACGCGCCCGGGCAGAGACAGACCAGGCCATCCTCGAGTTGCGGTCGGCGGCCGGCGACTTCGTCTGAGATCAGCCTGCAGCGACACCGCGATCGGGGGTCGACATCATCGTGGCGGACATGGTGGCGAGGGGGCGGTCGGAATCACCGTCGGCGGTGAGCGCTGCCTCACACACGAGGATCGTGCGTCCGGCTTTTACGACTCGACCTGAAGCGATGAAGTACTCGCCCTCTGCGGGGCGAAGGAAGTTCACCTTGTACTCAACCGTCAAGACGATGTGATCGCTCGGCAACAACGTCATTGTCGAAAAGCCGCAGGCCGTGTCAAGCAACGCACCGACGACCCCGCCGTGCACGTAGCCGTACTGCTGCCCGATCGCCTTGTGGTTCTCGACGACCACATCGACCTCTCCGGGTGCGACGCTGCCGAGCGTGGTGCTGATCGTGCGCATGTAATGCTGCGCCGCGAACTCCCGATCGATACGCGTTCGCCAGTTCGGGTCCGCTGGGGTGAAGGCCACCGGGCGAAGCTACCGTTGCCGGAGGAGGTATCGTCGATGCTCGACTTCGAACTGCCAACCGAACTCCAGGCACTCCGTGAGCGAGCACGAGCGCTCGCTGCAGAAGGTGTCGCCGAGTTCGGGGCGCACACCGATTCGTGGATCAACGGCTATTCGAAAGAGTTCAGCAAACGGCTGAGCACCGAAGGCTGGATCGGTATGACCTGGCCGACCGAGTTCGGTGGTGGCGGTCAGTCGAACCTCGCACGAATCATCATGGGCGAGGAGATGATCTCGGTGGGCGCCCCCATTGCTGCGAGCTGGTTCGCCGATCGGCAGATGGGTCCTGCGCTCATCAACTACGGCACGCCCGATCAGCAGGCGGAGTTTCTCCCTGGAATGCTCAGCGGTGAAAGCACCTGGTGCATCGGCATGAGTGAGCCTGATGCAGGTTCGGATCTGGCGAATCTCAAAACGTCAGCGATTCGTGACGGCGATGTGTTCGTGGTCAACGGGCAGAAGATTTGGACGTCGTTCGCAGCCACGTCCGATTACATCTACCTGATCTGTCGCACGACGACGGACGGCCCACCTCACAAGGGTGTCAGCGAAGTGATCGTGCCGATGGATCTTCCCGGGATCGAGGTTCGACCGATCAAGGACATGACGACGAACCAGCACTTCTGCGAGGTCTTCTTCACCGATGTCCGTGTGCCGGTCGAAAATCTCGTCGGCGATGAGGGTGCTGCGTTCAAGCAGACCATGACCCAACTCGAGCACGAACGAGGCGGCATCGATCGTCTCGTCTCCAACAAACCGCTCTATCTGCGCGCGCTCGCCGCGGCCGACACCGACGATCCACTCGTGCGTCAAGAGATCGCAGCACTCGAGACGGGTTACCGGCTCGGCCGGATCCTTGTGTATCGCGAAGTGCTCAAGCAGGCACCGGCCGGATTCAGTGCCGCCACCAAGTGCTTCTGCACCGAGCATCAGCAGCGGGTGGCCAACTTTGCAGCCAGGACGCTGGGGATGGAGGCGGTTACTGACAGCCTCGCCACCCATGCGTTCGCGTACAACCCTGCGTACACGATCATGGGTGGAACGTCGAACGTGATGCGGAACATCCTCGGCGAGCGTGTGCTCGGACTGCCCCGCGAGCCGCGTGTCTGACAGACTCGGCGACCATGGCTGATGCACGCGCCGACGAATCTGCCGACAATCCGCTGAGCGACTACATCTTCGACCAGTCGACAATCGTCCATCGCACACCTGGACATCCCACGCGAGACGACGTCGTGGTGATGTCGACCGACTTCCACGCCGACCCGTTCGAACGGATGGCGTGGATGCGCGAGCACGCTCCGGCCTACTGGGACGACGAGACAGGACTGTGGGCGATCACCCGCCACGCCGACATCCAACGCGTCGAGGCCGACCACGTCACCTTCTGTTCGGTCAAGGGCTCGCGTCCCGAGTCGTCGGTGCCGTCGATGATCAACACCGACCCTCCCGATCACACGCGGCGCCGTCGGTTGGTCTCGTCAGGGTTCACGCCGAAACGGGTTGCTGCCCACGAGGATTTCCTGCGAGCGACCGTCACCGACTTGATCGATGGTGTGATCGACGACGGTGGCTGCGACTTCGTGACCGACATCGCAACACCAATCCCGCTCCGGATGATCGCCACTCTCATGGGCCTCCCGCTGGCCGACGAAGCGAAACTCCTCCATTGGTCCGATCTCTTTGCCACCGGCGGCGTCGACGAGGAATTCCGTGATCAGGTCGTGGGGGCGGTGATGGAGTGGGTCGAGTACATCGTCACCGAGATGGGAACTCGCACCGATTCCGAAGCCGAAGACCTGATCTCGCTGCTCATGTACCCCGATGCAGAGATCCGGGACGAGCCGATGTCGGCCGAAGATCTGATCTACGAGACGATGCTGATCCTGGTGGGTGGCGACGAGACCACCCGCCACGTGATGTCGGGCGGACTGGAGGCGCTTCTCTTGCATCCCGAGCAACTCGAAGCGCTGCGTGCCGACCGCTCACTGTTGCCAGGAGCGATCGAGGAGATGCTGCGCTGGGTCACACCGGTTCGCAACATGAGCAGGACGGCGACGGTCGACGTCGAAGTCGGCGGTCAACCGATCCTGGCCGGCGATCGCACACTGTTGCTGTATCTCTCCGGCAATCGAGACGAGGCCGAGTTCGGCCCGAACGCGCACGAGTTCGACATCACCCGGTCGCCGAATAAGCACCAGGCGTTCGGCGCGAACGGGCGCCACTTCTGCCTCGGAGCAAGCCTGGCCCGGCTCGAACTCACGGTCCTGTTCGAAGAGGTCCTCGACCGACTACCCGAGATCCGCCTCGTCGGTCCCCACGCAAAGCGACCGGAGCGCACGGGGAACTTCGTGTTGGGTCTAGAGCGTCTACCCGTCGAGTGGTGATCAGTAGCTTCTTGGGAGCCCCATCACGTTCTGGGCGATGTAGTTCAGCGTCATCTCCTGGCTGACCGGGGCGATCCGCTGCAATCGGGCCTCGCGCCAGTACCGCTCGACGTGGTACTCGCGGGCGTAGCCCAGGCCACCGTGGGTCTGCATCGCTTGATCGGCGGCGAAGAACGAAGCCTCGGCCGCGAGGTACTTCGCCGTGTTGGCGAGCTCGCCGCACTCGTACCCATTGTCGTACATCCACGCGGCGCGCCACATCAGAGTCATCGCTGCGTTGAGCTCCATATGGGCCTTCGCCAGCGGGTGGGAGACCGCCTGGTTCGCGCCAATCTGTCGACCGAAGACCTCCCGCTCGATGGCGTAGTTCGTCGCTCGCCGCAGCGCAGCTTCGCCGATACCGCAGGCCATGCCGGCGAGCAGGATCCGCTCAGGGTTGAGGCCGTGCAAGATGTGGTGGAACCCTCGGCCCCGCTCACCGACCATCCGCCACGACTCGACCGGAAGGTCGTCGTAGGCGACCTCGCACGATGCGACCGCGTTGCGGCCGACCTTCGGGATCGGCGCGATGTCACAGTGGGCGGGGTCGAGGTCGACCAGAAAGAGAGTGAGCCCGTTGAAGGAACCGGGTTCGCCGTCGGTGCGAGCAAGGAGGAGGCAGACCTCGGATTCGAGTGCCTTGCTCGTCCAGATCTTGCGACCGTTGACGATCCAGCCACCCATGCCGTCTTCGACCGCACGGGTCACGATCCGGCTCGTGTCAGTGCCGGCATCGGGTTCGGTCACACCGAAAGCCACGTGTAAATCACCCGCTGCGGCGCGAGGAAGGAACGTCTCCTTGAGGCGATCGTTGCCGAATTTCACGACCGGGTTGAGCCCGAACATCGTGAGGTGCAGCGCAGTCGAGCCGTTCATCGCCGCGCCACTCGCCGCGACCCGGTTCAGGACCAACGCACCTTCGGTGATGCCTTGGCCCCCGCCGCCGTACTCCTCCGGAATCGCGATGCCGATCCAACCACCGGCTGCCATGTCGTCGTAGAAGGCCCACGGGAACTCGTGCTTGTCGTCGCGTTCGGCCCAGTAGGTGTCGTCGTACTGCGCGCAGACTGCATCAACCGCCTCGATGATCACGTCGTGGTCGGGATTCGGCGAGAAGTCCATGGCCGGATGCTAGGCGGCCAGTGGCGCACGTGGGTCAGTGCTTGGGAGCGCGCAGGAGCGCAGGTATTTCCACCGGATCGGCGGCGGGCGACCAGAGCCAGCCCTGGCCGCGCCGGCAGCCAAGCTCGTGATGGGCTTGGACTAACAACCCTTTACGTTGCGTTTCCAGTTCTCGTACTCAGCGCGGCGGCTCTCGTGCATGGGGAACGTGGTTTCGATCGACTCACCTTCGGAAACTCGCCACAGACCCCACTCTTCACGGAGTTCGTCCTCGACGCACTGATCGGCGATTTCTTCGGCGATGCGGGCCGGGAGCACACAGACCCCTTCGGCATCGCCGACGAGAATGTCGCCGGGAAAGACGGTGACACCCGCGCACACGATCGGGACCTGGTGGTCGAGTGCTGTGTGGACCCGGCCGACCCGGGCGCCGTGTGAGGCGAAGTGGTAGACGGGCAGATCGATGTCAGTGATACCGGGGGTGTCGCGCAGGCAGCCGTCGGTGATCACACCGGTACCGCCGCGCTGCTTGACCCGCATCGAGTAGATGTCGCCAATGGTGCCGGCGAGGACCTCGTAACGGGCCTCCATGATCAGCACCTCGTCAGCCTCGATCGTCTCGATGGCGAAACGCTGCATGTTGCGGCCCTTGGTTCGGGCGTTGAACTCCGGGGCCTTGGGCACATAGCGAAGGGTGTGGGCATAGCCGAGCAGACGCAGATCAGGACGGGTCGGCTTCAGGCCGACAAGGATGCCGTTCTCGATGCCGCGGTCCTGAAGCGCACCCGCCAAGGTCGGCGTTGCCACTGCGTTGAGTTTCGCCTTCAGGTCATCGGTGAGGATGACAGGCCGCGTGGTCTTGTCGTACCCGGGATCTTCCATGGTCAGGCAATGTAGGCCGTGAATACGCAGGTCACCTTCGACGCGCCGGGACCAACCTCCATGATGTGGCGGGCTGGTCGTGATGCTTCGTCGGGAAATCGTTCCAGCCACGGAACGTTCAACTTGGCTCTGCTCTCGTGTTCGGCGAGGAAGAACGTGACCTTCGCCACGTGTTCCCAGCCACCACCGGCGGCCTCGAGCATCTGTCCCATGTGGACGAACAGATTCTCTGCTTGCTCCGCGAAGGTGTCGGGGAGGTCGCGGGTACCGGGATTGAACGGTGTGGTGATGCTTGATTCGAGTAGGGGACCCACCTTGCTGGCGGCGGGAAGCGGTGCGAGGTGCGACAGGCTCTCGATTTCGATGGACGTTCGTTGCATCATCGGATGATGACACGCGCACGTTGTCGGCGGGTTCAGCGTGCAGCGCCTCCGCGTGGCATGCTCGCGCCTGTTCGCAGTTCACAAGTAAAGGATCGCTGGATGCAATACGTCGCTCCCACCACGGTGGGCGAGGCTTGCTCGCTCTTGGCTGACAACCCGGGCTCCCGGGTGTTCGCCGGTGCGACCGATCTCGTTCCCCAGATGCGCACTGGTCGGCTCGAGCCGTCGGTGATGGTCGACCTCAAACGGATTGAGCGTTTGATGTCGGTGTCGCACGCCGACGGTCGGTGGACCGTCGGTGCGGCAACCCCTGCCTCGGACCTCACCCACAATGTGGAGTTCACCACCATGCACCCCGGCATCTCCGAAGGTGCCGGTCTGATTGGGTCCGACCAGATCCAGAACCGCTCAAGCCTCGGTGGCAACCTGTGCAACGGCTCGCCTGCCGCCGACTCGGTTCCGGCCATGATCGCGTCAGGCGCCCGGGCCGTGATTGCCGGCGCTGGTGGAGAGCGAACCGTCTTGGTCGCCGACGTTGTGACCGGGCCGGGTCAGACGTCCCTGTCCGCGGATGAGTTCATCGTCGAGTTCGAGATCGACGACCCGCCTGCCAACACTGGTGACGCTTATCTGCGGATGATCCCGCGAACCGAGATGGACATCGCCGTCGTCGGTGCTGCTGTCCGTCTCACCATGGACGGTGACACCGTCAGCGCCGCCAGCGTGGTCCTGGGTGCGGTGGCCCCGACCGCCGTTCGTGTGCCCGACGCCGAAGCTGCACTCATTGGGTCGAGTCTCGATGACGACACCCTCGCTGCTGTTGCCACCGCTGCATCGGCGGCCTGCAATCCCATCGATGACAAGCGTGGGACCATCGAGTACCGCACCCAGGTCGCCGGGGTGCTCGCCAAGCGTGCTGCGGTCATCGCCGCCGAACGTGCCAAAAACGGAGCCTGATTCACATGTCACGTACACACATCAACTGCATCGTCAACGGTGAACCGATTGATTTCTTGGCAGCCGACGCCACATCGCTACTCGACGCCTTACGCGACGAACTCGGCCTTATCGGCACCAAGGAGGGCTGCGGCACCGGGGACTGTGGCTCCTGCTCGGTCCTCGTCGACGGCAAACTCAACTGCTCGTGCCTGATCCTGGCCCCTGAGGTCGAAGGTCGCGAGATCCTCACGGTGGAGGGCATCGCCGATGGCGACCAACTCCATCCGCTGCAGCAGACCTTCCTGGAGGGCGCCGCCCTCCAGTGCGGTATCTGCACCCCTGGTTTCCTCGTGGCCGCTAAGGCACTGCTCGACGCCAACCCCGACCCGACCGAAACCGAGATCCGCTACGGCCTCGCCGGCAACCTCTGCCGGTGCACCGGCTACGACAAAATCGTGCGCGCGGTACAAGAAGCCGCCGTGAAACTGAACTCGACCAGCAAGCAGGGAGTGTGAGATGACGGCAACCGAGAACTCCACCAACTACAAGTGGGTCGGCACCCGTCCGATCCGACACGATGGCTTCGACAAGGTCGTGGGCAAGGCCCGTTTCGGAGCCGACCTCGACCTTCCCGGCCAGCTCCACGGTGCATTCGTGCGGTCACCGCACGCTCACGCCAGGATCGTGTCGATCGACACGTCCGCCGCCGAGGCGATGCCCGGCGTGAAGGCCGTCGTCACCGGTGCCGACTTCCCGGCGCTCGACCCGACGCATCCGAACTTCGACACCGCCGTCAACTGCATGGCTCGCGGCGAGGTGTATTACCACGGTCATGCCGTGGCAGCCGTCGCTGCGACCACCAACGCGGAGGCCAAGGCCGCCGCTGCGGCGGTCAAGGTCGAGTACGAGGCGCTCCCCGCGGTTTTGTCGATCGCCGACTCGATGGCCGAAGGTGCTCCGCTGGCCAATCCCAACAACTACACGAAATTCGCGCCACCCGGCGACCCGTCGAACCTCGCCACGATCACCAACCTCGCTCGGGGCGACGTCGACCAAGCCATGGCCGACGCCGACGTCGTCGTTGAGATGAGTTTCGACTGTGCCCATGTGCACCAGGGCTACATCGAGCCCCACGCGTGTGTAGTGGACTATGGCGACGGCAAGGCGAACGTGTGGTGCTCCTCCCAGGGTCACTTCCGCGTCCGTTCGATGACCGCCGACGTGCTCGGTGTCGACAACTCGAAGGTCAAGGTGGTTCCGGCTGAGATTGGCGGCGGCTTCGGCGGCAAGACCACGGTTTACCTCGAGCCGATCG
Source organism: uncultured Acidimicrobiales bacterium (assembly GCA_905480195.1). GTDB lineage: Bacteria > Actinomycetota > Acidimicrobiia > Acidimicrobiales > Aldehydirespiratoraceae > UBA11606. The sequence goes on along the minus strand of CAJQPN010000015.1, from coordinate 30,108 downwards.
CGGCAAAATTGTCGGAGAAGTCAGGCAAACCGGTCAAGCTCCTTATGACGCGTGAAGAGGTCCTGCGGGGCTCGGGTCCGGCGCCGAGCGCCGAACTGCGGATCAAGATCGGTGCGACCAACGATGGTGAACTCACCGCGATCGATGGCTGGATGGCGTACGGCGTCGGCGCGTTCAGCGACATGGCAGGGCTGATCGGCGCAATGTCGGTGGCTTCGTACAAGTTCCCCAACTTGCGTATGGAGACCTACACGGCGCTGACCAACACACCGAAGTCGGCGGCGTACCGCGCCCCTTCGGCACCGCACGCCGCATGGGCGATCGAGTCTGTGGTCGACGAGATCGCCACCGAACTCGGCATGGACCCGATCGATCTGCGGTTGAAGAACGCTGCCGTCGAAGGGGATCTGACCGCGATGGGTATGCCCCATCCGAGGGTTGGGCTCGTCGAGTGCCTCGAAGCCCTGAAGGCGTCCGATCACTACCAGTCCGAACCGGCTGAGGGAACCTCCCGGGGAATGGCCGTCGGCTTCTGGTTCAACATCGGTGAAGAGTCCAGCGCCACGGTCAACCTCAACGAGGATGGCACGGCGAACGTCATCACCGGGTCGCCCGACATCGGTGGTTCGCGGGCGTCGATGGCCCTGATGGCGGCCGAGACACTTGGCATCGACGTGTATTCGATCACCCCGATCGTGGCCGACACTGAGTCGGTTGGGTTCACCGACGTCACCGAGGGCTCTCGCGCCACGTTCGCCACCGGCAAAGCCGTGGTGGAGGCCTGCGAGGATCTCATCGAACAGTTGAAGGCCCGGGCTGCCACCATCATGGGAGTCGACGTCGGCGAAGTCGCCTGGGTCGATGGTGCAGCCGTGTCACCCGGCCATGGCGGGGGCGAGGGTGGCGATCCGCTGACGCTCGCCCAGATCACCGCACAGGCCAAGCGAACCGGCGGCCCGCTCGCCGCCACTGCGTCACTAAACGCAGCTGGTGCGGGTCCGAGCTTCGCTGTGCACTGCGCCGATCTGAAGGTCGATGAGGAAACCGGAGAGGTCGAGATCGTTCGCTACACCGCAGTGCAAGACGCCGGTACTGCCATCCATCCGAGCTATGTCGAGGGGCAGATGCAGGGCGGTTCGGTGCAGGGCATCGGTTGGGCGCTGAACGAGGAGTACATCTACAGCGCCGATGGTGCGATGGAGAATGCCTCGTTCCTCGACTACCGGATTCCTGTTGCGTCCGACCTGCCGCTCATCGAGACGATCATCGTCGAGGTTCCGAATCCGGCGCATCCGTACGGGGTTCGCGGTGTGGGTGAGACAGGCATCGTTCCGCCTATGGCCACTATCGGCAACGCCGTCAAGGCTGCGACCGGCGTGCGCATGACCTCGCTCCCAATGTCGCCCCCGAAGGTGCTGAAGAAGCTCAACGAGCGCTGAGCGCCTTCGTCATCAACTGACGAAACTGACCCACCGTGACAACCGTTCACCTCATGAGCCAGCACCGTGCCTTCACCGGGGGCGTGGCTGTCGTTCAGGCGGACGGCGCCACGGTGGGTCAGATTATCGATGATCTCGAGGCGAACTACCCAGGCCTCGGTATGGCTCTGCGGGCCGGGTCGTCAGCGGGCATCGACGGGGAGATCCACGCTGAACCCGAGTACGTGCCGGTCACCGCCGAGACCGAGATCTACTTCCTTGCCCCGGTCGTGGGCGGGTGAACCGGTGCCGACCGCCTCGAACCGCCGCCTCGGCCTAGAAAGTGACGCCACTCACCCGAACATCGTCGGGGAACTCGGTTCGCAGCGTCTCGCAATGGCCATCGACGCTGATGATCTCACCGTTGATGAACCGGGCAGCGTCGCTGCATAGAAAGGTGACCGTCGCAGCGATGTCGGACGCATCGACGAACGTCCGCATCGACACCTGGTCTTCATAGGCGGCCTTCACCGCATCGGTTGTGGTCTGCATCGCTGCTGCTTCACGCTCGATCACGCCGCGCATGCGAGAGCCGGCAATGGTGCCCGGAGCCACACCGTTGACCCGAATGTCGAACCGGCCGAGTTCCATCGCCCATGAGCGGGTGAGGCCTTCGATGGCCCACTTTGATGCCGAATACGGCGACCGAAGCGGATAGGGGACGTGCCCGGCCGTGGACGAGATATTCACGATCGATCCGCGGCCCTGTCGGCGCATCCGCTGCACCGCCTGCTGCGTGACTCGGAACGTGCCTCCGATGTTGATCTGCACACAGCGATCGAACTCGTCTGCGTTCATGTCCTCGACCCCGCCGGTCGGGCCAGCGACACCCACATTGTTGACGACGATGTCGAGTCGCCCGAGCTCGTTGTCGATGGTGGCGAACATCGCATCGACTGCGGTTTCGTTGGATACGTCACAGGCGTAGTCGGCACCGGTTGCGGTATCGACGTCGCAGGTCCGCACCGTCGCTCCTGCGGTGGTGAGCGTGGCGGCGATTGCCGCCCCGATGCCCGAGCCTCCGCCGGTGACGAGAGCTGTTCGCCCGGCGAGCCCGGTGTGATAGTGGTTTGTCTGGTCGGCCATCGGCGCAGCGTAGACCGGCACCACGTGCGCCATCGCCGTCCTCGCCCGCTGCTGCGGAGCGGGTGAGGACGGCAGGCGGCGCATCCGGATCCCGGGTTGGGGTCGTACCACCAGCATGGGGGATGGCATGGTGGATCTCGTGGCCGACAACCCCGGCGTGGAGATTCTCGACATCGAACTCGACTGGAACGAGCCGCGCGACCCCGTAGGAGTCGTCGAGACTGACAGACCCCGCGATCGCATTCGCGACTGGCGTGGTGACCGCGGTGTGGGAGCGCGCCGCCATTTCGACGCTCGGTGGCTGATCGGCGCAGCGGTTTTCGTCTTTGTGGTCTGGGTCTTGTCCGGGGGTGAGGCTTCCCAAGCGCCTTCGATCCCTGCGCCCGAGGCGACGCAGCAGGGCAGCGCTGGCGATGCCGCATCCGCCAGCCAACCCGATCCGACTCTCGATCTAGAGGTGGCGATCGCCGGTCTCACCGAGCAGGACCTGGTGACGGCTTGGCTCGAGGTGCAGGTCGATCCCGATGAAGTCGACAAGTATGCGTTGCTTCGGCCGGTGCAGATGGTGCCGAGCGACTACCGCTTTGTGTACATGGGTGCCGATGGCTTCCCTGTCGTGATCGATCTCGGCACCGGCGAACTCGTGTCGGTGCGCGACGAGATGCGGGCCAACGGTGATCGCGGTGAGGCTGTGCTGGTCACCCGCGATGGTGCGCTCGGTTTTGATCCGGCCGACCCAACTCGGGCGATGCGCCTGGCCACCGGTGTTCAACTCGTGCGGCGGTACACCGGAGAACTGCTCGTCCTGGTTCCCACCGATGCCGGTATCGAATACGGCGAGTTTGTACCTGGTGTCGCCAACGGGAGGTCGTTGTTGTCGGGGAGCGCCGAAATCGAGATTGTGCCCGGGGTCGGTGCATTCGTCACGGCGCAGACCGGAGGCACGCTCGAAGTGACCGCCGATGGACTTGAGCGGATCTCGCCGCACGAGATCGTGGCGACAAACGGCACTCGGTGGCTTGAGTACCGCCGGAGCACGACCGACGCCAACCAGATGGTCGTCACGAGTATCGAGGGCTCCGCCGGTGCCGAGTACGTCCTCGACAATGATCTGCTCGACTTTGGGCAGGGGCCGAGCATCAGCCCTGATGGCCATTGGATCTTCTTGCCAAAGGGTCGCGAGTTCGACGATTTCCCTGCGCTCTACGAGATCGAGACCGGAACGTTGCTCGACTTCGAGCAGCGGGTGCAGGGCCTCGAAGCGTTGTGGGCTCCCGACAGCAGTTTCGTTGCGATGATCGATCCGGGTCGCGACTGCATCTACCTCTTCTTCGTGACCGGGAACAACGGCTGCGTTTCGCTGTCGCGCCTCCAAATTCCGGCGATCGACGGTTCGAACCTCGTCATCGTCGGTGCGTCACCCGACGCACCGGACATCGAACCGGATTCGTCGTCCGTCGTGACCTCGCCGTGATCGCTCGGTCGAGTGGTGGCGGTCGGCGATGAGGCTCAGGATTTCGAAACTGATCGCCATCGAGGGGTAGCTGGTGACCTGGTTCGGTGAGTGGACCCCGAAGTGGTGCCGTTCCCCGTCGAGTGCGGCGCACCGAGAAGGCCGATATCGACGTTGGCCGGGGCGTCGTCGCGCTCAGCCCGGAAAGGGTCGGGATGCCTTACCAGAAGATCCCGTCCATCAGCCGTTGTTGGTCGTCTCGCTCACGCTTCGGTCCAGAGTAGATTCCGGCGATGCTCCCGACCGAAGACATGGCGATCGATCAGGTTGCGCTGCGGGCTTATCGCCTTGGTCGGCTCCGTTCGGAGATGGCCGATCGCGAGATTGGGGTCTGTGTGCTGACCGATCCGGTCAACATCCGGTACGCGTGCGGAGCTCGCAACATGCAGATCTTCACGGCCCGGAACCCGGCGCGTTACCTCTTCGTCACGGTTGAGGGTCCGGTGATCCTCTTCGAGTTAACCGGCGCACTCCATCTCGCCGATGGGCTCGAGACGATCACCGAGGTGCGACCTGCGACCACCGCCTCGTTCGTGGCGGCAGGGGAGGCCATCGCCGAGGTCGAGAGGGCGTGGGCAGCAAAGATCGCCTCGCTCGTGCGCGAGACCGTTGGAACCGACACCACGGTCGGTCTCGAACGGGTCAACGCCGGTGCCGCCCTCGCGCTGGCTGCCGAGGGTGTTCGCATCGTCGACGCACAGGCACCGGTGGAGCGGGCACGGGCGGTCAAGGGTCCCGAGGAGATCGCCTGCCAGATCGCATCGATGCGCGCCACCGAGCACGCCATGAAGGTGATGGAAGCCGAGATCCGGCCGGGACTGACCGAGAACGAGCTGTGGTCGGTCTTCCACCAGCACGTGATCGCGAAGGGCGCCGACTACATCGAGACTCGCCTGCTGTCGTCAGGCGGCAACACCAACCCGTGGTTCCAGGAGACGAGCGACAAGGTCATCGGCGCGAACGAGCTCGTTGCCTTCGACACCGACGTCGTTGGCTGCCACGGCTACTACGCCGACTACTCGCGGACGTTCCACGTTGGCCCCGACGCGCCGAGCGCCGAGCAGAGAGCGCTGTACCGGATCGCCCACGAGCAGGTTCACCACAACATGGAGATTATTGAGCCAGGGCTGACGTTCTCGGAGTACAGCAAACGAGCCTGGGATCTCCCGGAACGATTTGCCGCACACCGCTATTACCTGTCGAGCCACGGGGTCGGTATGACCGGCGAGTATCCGTACCTCTATCACGCCCAGGACTACGTGCCGTTCGGCTACGACGGTGTGATCGAAACCGGCATGACGCTCTGCGTCGAGAGCTTCATCGGCGGGCCCGATACAAGCGAGGGCGTGAAGCTCGAGCAGCAGATTCTCGTGACCGACACTGGAACGGAGTTGATGTCGCTCTACCCGTTCGATGCATCACTGCTGGAGTAACGCTGCAATGTCGATGAACGTCCTCTTCGGCTTTGAGCGACCGCTTTTCGTCCGCTGCGTCAGGCCGAGGCGGGTTGGGGCTTCTTGGGCCCCTTTGCGTTCGCAACGGCCGGATAGAGCGCCACAGCGATCAGCGAGAGGGCCAGGACCGCCGCATAGTGCGAGAGCGTGCGGTAGTCGGTCGCCTCGGCGATGATGCCACCGAGGATTCCGCCGGTGGCCCCGAACGTGATCATCGTGAAATCGGCGGCGCCTTGAATCGGAGCCCGCTCGTCGACGGGAAAGACCGACGACAGCAGCGCGCTGCCGGCGATCATGCTGAACGACCAGCCGAGCCCGACGAGGAACAGTCCAACGAACACGCCGAGGCTGTCCTCGGAGTCGGTGCGTGAGGCCACCTCGGCGCCAGTGAAGAGAATCAGGCCGGCTGCAGCGACCATGAGCTCGGTACGGACGCGATCGACGAGCCAGCCGACCACCGGAGCAAAGAAGTACATACCCACGACGTGTAGCGAGATGACAAGGCCGATGACGGTCTTCTCATGGGCGCCGTCGTCCATGTGCAGCGGTGTGACGGTCATGACCGACACCATCACCGCCTGACCAACCGCGGTCGCGAACACGGCGATTGTGGCGAGACGGTTGGTGAACAGCTTCCTGAACGACTCCATCAGGGTGGGACGCTTCGTCTCGGTGGCGTTGCCAAGTCGCTTCGCAACCTGCAGCGGATCGGGGCGGAGAAAGGTGTTGACGATCATCGCAGCGGCGACGAAGACGAGGATTCCCATGAGGTATGGGCCAGCGAGCTCGTCGAGCCCGAGGAGGTTTGCGGCGATCCAACCCGTGCCACCGAGCGCGACGGTCGGGCCGAGTACCGACCCGATTGAACCGGCCCACATCACGATCCCGATCTCGCTCGCTTTGCGGTCTTGCGGGGCGAGGTCGGCGGCGGAATAGCGGGCCGCAAGGCTGGCCGCCTGGCCCATACCAACACCGATGCCACCGATGACGAGCAGGATGTAGAGCTCCCCGAGCACGCCGGCGAAGGCGATCGCAGCACCGGTCGCGCCGATAAGCCAGGCTCGCGTCAGGCCTGCGCGGCGACCATGCTCGTTCATGTAGCGGCCCAAGGGCACCGCAGCGATCGCACCGCCGATCGCAGTCATCGTGGCGGCGAGCGACGCAAGTCCGTCGTTGGCGGTGATTTCTTTCGCTGCGAGGCTCGTGGCGGCGAACGTTGCGGTCATCCCCATGCCAGCCGGGAAGACCGACCCGATCAACACCCAACGGGTTCGCTTACGAACTGATGCGAGGTCGATATCGGTGATGGTTTCGGTTCCCAACTCGGTCATCACGGCTCAGCCTGCCATACTCCGCGGATGCAGCCGATATCGGTTTGGCGGTCTCCCAAGGTCGATGTTCGCGAGAGTCACCTCGGAGGACTTGCCGTCTTCGCCAACGCCCCGATCGCGAAGGACGAGCCGGTTGCGGTCAAGGTTGGCCATGTCGTGGGGTTCGATGAGGTGCAGCGTCTGACCGAAGAAATCGGCGACTTCAGCCTGCAGATCGCCGAGGGCTTGTTTCTGTCGCCCCGCTCTGCCGATGAGTACGCCGCCATGGTGGTGCACATCAACCACAGCTGCGATGCGAACGTCGGCTTTGAGGGAAACGTCACCTACGTGGCAGTGCGTGACATCGAGGTGGATGAAGAGCTCTGCCACGACTACGCCATGGCGCGGGTGGAGCCGTACGCACTCGAGTGCCTTTGCGGCACCGACGTGTGCCGGGGAACGGTCCGCGAGACCGACTGGCAGCGCGCCGACGTGCAGAAACGGTATGCGGGGTACTTCATGCCCCATGTGCAGAAGCGCATCGACGACGCGTGAGTTTCGACCGCTCAACGCCAACGGGCCTCACCGTTGCGGTCCTCGGTGTGACGTGCTGGGCAGCTGGCAACGTGATGGTTGTTACGGCGCCGATGGACGGCCTGCAGATCGCGTTCTGGCGCATCTTGCTCGGCGCCATCGTCTACACCGCTGTGGTCTATATCTCAGGTCGGCGGATCACTTCGGCAATGCTGAGGGCGGTTGCTCCGGCCGGGGTCGTCATCGCCATCGAGATTGCCGTCTTCTTTGTCGCCATTCGTGAGACCGAGGTTGCGAACGCAACGGTGATTTCGAACCTGACGCCGATCGTGCTGCTCGCTGCCGCCGCCCGTGCGTTCAACGAGAAGGTGACGCGCTTACTGGTTGGCGTAACGGTTGTCTCGATGGCCGGCGTGGCGCTCGTGGTGTTCGGTTCGACACAGCACTCGACCTGGTCTCCGCTCGGCGACTCACTCTCGTTCGTTGCGATGCTCTTCTTTGCCGGTTACTTCGCCTTGGCGAAGCGAGGACGCGAGACCGTCTCGATTCTCGAGTTCCAAGCCTGCCTGTGGATCGTGGGGGCGGTCACCCTGCTACCTGTTTCGGTGGTTGACGCAGGTGGTATCGACTTGCCGTCGAGCACTCAGTGGATCTGGCTGTTTGCCCTCCTCGCCGTGCCCGGGACCGGGCACCTCCTCGTCAACTGGTCACACAACCACGTCCGCCTCGTCATCACCGCCATGTTGACGCTCTCCATTCCCGTGATGTCGACGATCGGCGCCGTCCTAGCACTGGATCAGACCATCAACGTGATACAGGTTTCCGGCATGGTGGTCACCCTCGCTGCGCTGTCGCTCGTCATTCGCCGCGAGGTCGAGATCCATGCCGCTGGAGAAGCCGCGTGATGCCCAGACGTTTCTGCCTCCACGAGACCATCGACATCGTCGGGCAGGGCCAATACGAGTACATGGATGCCGCTGCAGCCGAACCGGTCCACGCCCTGCCCGGCCTCTTCAGACTCCAGGGCACGTTCTTCGTCATCGGGGCGTCGGGCGGCCGCTGGCCCCGGGTCATCAACATCCACGACGGCGGACCCGATGGCTGGGACGCCTGGACCCGCAACCTCGACAGGCTCAATCTCAAGCGGCGGGCGAGGTTCTACGGCGACTGGTGGGATGAAGCATCGCAGTTTCGTAGCGGTGGGTTCGACCGCATCGGGGGTGCCGTTCCGGGCTGCCCGACCCGTGAGGAACTCGAGGCACGAGATCTTCGCTGCACAGTGTTCGTCCACCAACTGCTCGAGGTCCGCCCCGGCAGCCAGATCGACTATCTCGGCGAGGTCGCCCGGCAGCGGGTACCGCAACTTGAGGCGCGGGGGATCCACCTCACCAACCTGCTCGAAGTGGTCAACAACAACCGCGAAGTGATTGTCGTGTGGGCCACCCACCTCGAGAACTGGGTGGGCTTGCGAAAGGACTTCGACACGAGCCGCGGCCTCGACGACTCGGGGACTGCCGACAGCGACCTGCTGGCCTGGGCCGCGACCGAGAATGACTATCTCGTCGCCGGCCACACCGAGCTGATGACGCCGCGACCGGGAAGCGTTGGCGCAGTCACGACATGGGACGTGGAACGCGATTGATCTTTACTCGGTGCCGAGGCGGGCCGTGAAGAAGTCGATGATCAGTTCGGCTCGCTGAACCCGATGGATCGGAGAACCCGAGCGGCTCAGTTCGTGCGTCTCGCCGGGGAATCGGTAGTACTCGACGTCGTGACCGCGGTCGCGCAAGGCGTAGTAGAGCTGGTCGGCCTGATCGAAGGGGCACCGCAGATCCTCGTCGGAGTGGATGATCAGCAGCGGCGTCGTCATCTGGTCGACGTAGGTGATGGGTGAGAGACGAACGAGTTCTTCGAGGCCACCCTCGTCGAGTGCATCGATACCGAACCAGAACTTGGCGACGCCTGCGATGTCGGAGCCGATGTCGAGTGTCGTCAGGTTGTTGACCGCCCGCTCCGAGCAGGCGGCGGCAAAGCGGTCGGTATGGCCGACGATCCAGCTCGTCATGTAACCGCCGTAACTCCCGCCGATCAGGCCGACTCGGGAGCTATCGATGAAGGGGAAGCGTTCGAGTGCAGTGTCGGTGACCGACAGCAAGTCGTCGTAGTCGACCGAGCCCCAGCCGGGGCCGCCGAGCGCCTTGCCTCGGATGCATCGACCCCACTCGTTGTCGCGGCCCGAGCCACCTCGCGGGTTGGAGTAGACGACAACGAATCCGGCCCGGGCGTACATCTGGGCTTCGTCGTAGAAATAGTCGCCGTACTGGGTAAATGGACCACCGTGGATCGAGAGCAGCATCGGGTACGTCAGGTCAGGATCGAGGTCGTCCGGCGTAACGATCCATGCATCGATCTCGTCGTCGATCCCGGGTGCGGGAGCGGTAAACCGCTCGGCTCGGGTGGGTCGGGCGTGGTGCACGAACGAGTCGGTGACGTTGGTGAGGCGGGTCTCCTCACCGTTGCGAAGAACAAACAACTCACAGGGTCGTTCGGCGTGTTCCGCCACGAACGCCACCACGCCGCTTGCGGCCGACCAGCCCATGACCCAACGGTCACCGGTAACGAGCGGAGTGATCTTGCCGTCAAGGTCGACCTGGCGAAGATGGACGGCACCGCGATCTGCGACGATCCCCACCAGTCCGCTGCCGCTTGCATTCCAGGTCGGAGCAGTGTCGACCGGGAAGGTGTTCCAGTCTCGGTCGAGGGTTTCGGTGAGCCAGCGCACCGAGCCGTCGTGCGCCAACACTCCGAGCTTGCCGTTGTGCGGAAAGAGCGTGGCGTCGTCGTGACCGACCAGTGCGACCGTGCCATCGGGACCGACCGCTGGTGATCCGTAGACGCCGGTGCCGTCGGTGACGATCTCGACGATCAGCGTATCGAGGTCAATGACTGCGATATCGCCGGCAAGAATCCGCTCGGCGGTGTTGGTCCGTGCCACGGCGATGCGGTCACTGTCGGGGAACCATGACGGCGATCCGAACTCTGCATCGCCGGGAGAAACGTCGACTGGTTCGCCGCCACCATCCAGTGCCATCACGTGAACGTGCGTCGGTCTGTCGAGGGTGAAACCGACCCCGTTGAGTCGGTGCATCCGGCGATCGATCTTGCGGGGTGGGCGGCGATCGATGTCGTCGTTCGCATAGTGCTCACCCCGGACTCGGCAGGCGTAGGCGACCTTGCGCGAGTCGGGCGAGATGGCGACCCCAGAGATGGCCTCGTCGTGCTCGGCGAGCAGCGATGCCTCCCCGGGTCCGTCGGTGACCATGGCGTAGAGCGCCGACTTTGTCTTGCCCGACTGATCGGTGCGTCGCGTTGAGGTGAAGAGGAGGAGGCGACCGTCCGCCGACCAGCGCGGCGACGCGTCGCTGTCCTCGCCTGCGCTGATCGGACGCGGCGGCGCAGCGCCGTCGGACGGCACGAGCCACACTCGACTGCGGTATCGATTGCGGTCTTCGTCGACTCGGGTGACGACATAGGCGATCTGGGAGCCATCGGGGGAAAGCTGCGGATCGGAGGCCCAGACGAGTCGATTGATGTGCTCTGGAAGCATGGCCGGACCCTAGCTGTGCACGCCGAGCCGAGGTCGGTCAGGTCTGGGTGGAAGCGGGTGGGTGCCCTACCATGGGCGTCGTGTACAGCATGGTGATCCGCAACGGCACGATCTACGACGGAACAGGCTCGACCCCCTTCGACGGTGACGTCGCAGTTGCGGGTGGACAGATCGTGGCGGTTGGGTCGATCGACGAGTCGCAGATCGGTTCCGGTACCGAGATGATCGACGCTACCGACCGCATCGTCACCCCGGGATTCGTCGACGCGCACACGCACTACGACGGTCAGATCACGTGGGATCCCTATGTGCAGCCGTCCTCGTTCCACGGTGTCACCACGATCGTCACCGGCAACTGCGGTGTCGGGTTCGCCCCGTGTCAACCCGATGAGCGCGACTGGCTGATTGGCCTGATGGAGGGGGTCGAAGACATCCCCGGCACTGCGTTGCACGAGGGTATCCAGTGGGATTGGGAGACCTTTCCCGAGTACCTCGACGCAATTGAACGATGCGACCTCGCTATCGACGTCGGCACCCAAATCCCTCACGGGGCCGTGCGCACCTTCGTCATGGGTCGCCGCAGCGCGAATCACGAGGTTGCGACGCCGGAGGAGATCGCCGAGATGAAGCGCGTGGTCAAGGAGGCCATTGAGGCTGGCGCGCTCGGGTTCACGACCAGCCGCACGGAGAAGCACAAGGATTCCTCTGGGGTGCTCACACCGTCGATCACCGCCTTCGAGGACGAACTCATCGGAATCGCCGAGGCTCTCGGTGAGCTCGACGCCGGCGTGCTGCAGGGCATCTCCGACTTCTACGACTTCCCGGCGGAGTTTCGTATGTTCCGAGCGATGACCGAAGTGTCGGGTCGTCCAACCTCGATCACGGTCGAGCAGCAAGATGCCCGACCCGAGTGGTGGAAGGAACTCCTCGATGCGGTGACCGAGGCCCAAAACGACGGCCTCCCGATGCGGGGTCAGGTCCCGCCCCGCGCCACCGGTGTGCTGCTCGGACTGACCGCCACCCTCAACCCCTTCTCCTTCCATCCGTCGTACCGTCGGCTGCATCCGATGCCGCTCGAGGAGCGTGTGGCCGAGATGCACAAGCCTGAGGTGCGGAAGGCGCTACTCGACGAGCAGTCGTCACTCACCGAAGGCCTTGCGGCGGAGATCATCAGCAGCTGGCACAAGATGTTCCGACTCGGTGACCCGGCCGACTACGAGCCGGCACCGGAGGACTCGTTCGCTGCTCTGGCGGAATCGTCTGGCTTCACCCCGCAGGAGATCGCCTACGACGTCCTGCTCGAAAAGGACGGCAAGGCGCTCATCTACCACCCACTGTTCAACTACCTCACCGGCGATCTGTCGCTTGTACAGGAGATGTTGGAGCATCCGCACACGACCTTCGGACTCTCCGACGGTGGCGCGCACTGCGGGGTCATCTCTGATGCCAGCTTTCCGACCACGCTGATCCAGCACTGGGGCCGAGATCGCACCCGTGGCCCGAAGCTTCCGCTCGAGACGCTGGTGGCGATGCAGACGAGTGAGACGGCGGGTCTGGTGGGTCTCAACGATCGGGGGGTGATCGCACCGGGATACAAGGCCGATCTCAACGTCATCGACTTCGAACACCTCACACTCCACGAACCCACCGTGGTCTACGACTTGCCGGCCGGCGGTCGGCGCCTCGTGCAACGGGCCTCGGGGTACGAGTGCACGATCGTCGCCGGTGAGGTCGCGTTCCGCAACGGAGATCCCACCGGTGCCCTCAACGGCAGACTCGTCCGCGGCGCGCAACCTGCGCCGTCCTAGCAATCTGGACGACGTTTCAGCGGTGCGGGTCGAACTCCCTCCAGAGTTGAGGCACGCTCTTGCTCGGGAAATGACACTCTGTCACGATCTCCACTGTGGCCATGACAGATCATGAGGGAACGGTGCGGCTCGACATCGAGTCCCTCCGTGTGTTTCGAGAACTGGTCGCCGCCGACGGCTTCACGGCGGCGGCACAGCGCCTCGGCGTGACCCAGTCGGCGGTCAGTCACAAGATCCGCCGGCTCGAGGAACGAATCGGTGTCGCCCTCCTCCGGCGCGCCGGTCAACAGTTCGTCCTGACCACTGACGGACGAGAGCTACTCGCTCACGCCGTCGAGATCGTCGCTGCGCACGACGCCGCCGTCGACGCGCTGCAGCGCAGCGCAGTCGCAGGCAAGGTCAGGCTCGGCTGCAACGAGGAGGTCGCAGCCACCGCGCTGACCGAAGTCGCAGAGCGGTTCGGTCGAACCCACCCCGACGTCTCGCTGGCGATTCGCGTGCACGACTCGGCCTTTGTCGCAGAGTGGCTCGATGCTGGCGAGATCGACGTTGCGCTCATCCAGGTGCTCGACACGCCCGGGGCGCTGCGACACGACGACGAGGTCTGGCGTCGCGACGAGCTCTTCGTTGTCCAGGCCGCCCATGCCGATTTCGACACACACTGCGACGTCCCACTGATCTCGTTTGGCGAACGATGCCTCTACGAGCCCTTCTTTGGTTCGGCGATGCATGCTGCCGGACGCGCGTACCACCAGGTGATGGAATGCCCAAGTATCCAGGGTGTCCAATCAGCGGTCACCGCCGGTCTTGGCGTCGCCGTGCTCAACACGCCGAACATCACCGACGACATGCGGTTGTGGTGCGGCGCCGATCTCGGTCTTCCTTCTGTTGCGTTCGTCCTTCGTCAAGCGGCCGAGTCCGGCAACGCAGTCGATGCCCTCTGTTCGCATCTCACGTCCGCGCTCGCAGGAACGTGCTCGTGACCGACACCGCCCCTGCCCGCCCAAATCGTCGGGGCCGCGGCGCCCGCCGCGATGCTCGAACCGCGTACACCCAGCGATTCCTGCCCGAGATGGAGCGGGGGATTCCCTACCTCGATGCGATCCTGCCCGAGCAGGTCGACATCGTGCACGACCGAACGATGACGCTGCTCGAGACGACCGGCATCGAATTCCGCGACGATGAGTCGATCGAGCTGTGGCGGCGGGCCGGCTCTGATGGAGGTGTGTCGATCGACGGCTATCGCCTGCGAATTGATCGCGAGTTCCTGATGGAACTCATCGCCACGGCGCCGAACGAGTACACCATGGTCGGCCGTGATCCCGAGCGCACCGTTACCCTCGGCGGCCGCAAGAGCATCTTCACGCCAGCGTATGGCGCACCGTTCGTCCGCGATCTCGAAGGAACGCGCCGCAACGCCACGATCGGTGACTTCCACAACTTCGCCAAAATCGCGCAGATGACTCCGGCGATGCAGATGTCGGGGGGTGTGCTGTGCGAGCCGATGGACATCGCCGTGCCCCACCGCCACCTGCACATGACCTATTCGCTTCTGAAGCATTCGACCAAGCCCTTCATGGGTGCGGTGACCAGTCGGGAGCGGGCGGAGGACTCGCTCGAGATGGCGCGGATACTGTTCGGTGAGGAATTCGTCGACCAAAACACCGTCATGACGTGCCTTGCCAACGGCAACTCACCGCTGGTTTGGGACTCCACGATGCTTGACGCAGTCAAGGTCTACAGCGCCGCAAACCAAGCGATGCTGTTCTCACCGTTCGTGCTCGGAGGGGCCTCTACGCCGGCGTCGACGATCGGCTCAGTCGTGCAGATCAACGCAGAGGCGCTCGCAGGCGTGGCGTTCAGCCAGATCGTGCGCCCCGGGTCGCCGGCGGTGTTCGGCCAGTGGCTCGCCACCGTCTCGATGAAGTCGGGTGCGCCGATGGCCGGCACGCCCGACATTGACCACATGAACCTGTTGGTCGGTCAGCTTGCTCGTCGCTACCAGCTGCCGTGGCGTTGCTCGGGCATGTGCACGGCATCGAAGGCGTTCGACGCCCAAGCGGGCTACGAAGCGGCGCGCAACATGTTCGGTGCCGCCCTCGCCGGCGCGAACTTCGTGCTCTCGACGACCGGCTACATGGAGTCAGCCCTATGCCAGAGCTACGCCAAGGCAGCGATCGACGGCGAACAGGCCGAGATGTTTCGTCGCTTCGTCGAGGGGATCAACTTCGACGAACTCGATGACGCGCTCGCAGCGATGGAAGAGGTCGAGCCTGGTGGCCACTTCCTCGGCACGGCGCACACGCTTGCCAACTTCGAATCGGCGTTTGCGACGCCAGAGCTGATGGATAGTGACGGCTACGAGCAATGGCTTGCCGCCGGCGGTGAGGACACCGAAGCCCGCGGTACCAAAAAGGCACAGCAGTTGCTGGCCGACTACGTGGAGCCGAAACTGCCCGACGATGTCGACGAAGCGCTTTGCGACTTCATCGACCGTCGCGAACGAGAGATACCAGAGACACTCGAGTGAGACGAGAGTGAGGAGCAGCGTGAGAGACACCACGGCACCCCTATTGCACGGTGTGTGTGCAGCGATGTGTTCGCCGTTCGACGACACGGGTGAGCGCCTTGACGAGGGCCGCTTGCGCGACCACATCGAGCGCTTGATCGACGCCGGCGTCCACGGTCTGGTGCTGTGTGCTGGCACCGGTGAGTTCGCGTTTCTCTCCGATACCGAGAGGGATCGCATCATCGGCCTCGGCTGTGAGATCGTCGACAACCGTATTCCGGTGATCGCACAGACGTCGGCGATCACAACGACCGATGCGATCGAGCGCACCCGTCGGGCCGCCGACCAGGGCGCCGCCGCGGCCATGGTGCTTCCGCCGTACTTCGAAGGCCCCTTCGAGCGCGGCGTGCTCTTCCACTACGAAAAGCTCGCCCAGGCGATCGACATCCCGATCGTCCTCTACAACATCCCCGTCAACAGTGGATTCGACATCCATCCCGACCTGTACCGCCAGTTGATGGCAATCGAGAACATCGAGTACATCAAGGACTCCACCGGCGATCTGATCCGAGCCCAGAAGCTGATCGGTATCGGCGGGCACGTTCTCGCAGGCGCCGACCCGCTTGCGCCGTTCGCTGCGATGGCTGGCGCTGCTGGTTGGATCTGGGGGGCTGCCAACGTGATGCCTCATGAATGCGTTCAGCTCTGGGATCTCATTCAGACGGGGGAACATGCAGCGGCGCTCGGACTCTGGGCGAAGATGCTGCCTGCCAACATGTTCTTCTGGGAGAACAACGTCGACGCCGAGTACAACTCGGCGGTCAAGACCGCGACCAACATGGTGGGCCGGTCCGTCGGCCCGTGTCGCCGTCCAGTGATGCCGATGACCCGTCAGGGTCGGCTCGCTCTCCAGACCGCCCTGTCGACACTCCCGGTCAACGGGACGAACCGCGACACGCTCGTGTTTCGCGAATGGGAAGACGAGCGTGATTGGCTGGTCCAGATGACACACGCCTCCGGCGTGAGCCGAGCGAAGGGGAACAACCGATGAGCATGAACTTCGATCCGGTGGCGCTCGCTGCCTCTGTCACCCCGCCGACCCGCATGATGATCGGTGGCCGCTCCGTCGAGTCTGCCAGCGGCACCACGTTCGCCACCTACAACCCCGCCACTGGGGAGGAACTGGCCCAGGTCGCCGAGGGCGCGCAGGAAGACATGGACCGGGCCGTGGCCGCTGCCCGCGATGCCTTCGACAACGGGCCGTGGGGGAAGATGGCACCCGCTGATCGACGCAATCTTTTGAAGCGGTTCGCCTTGCTGATCGAGGCTCATGCCGACGAACTGGCCGTGATGGAGACCCTCGAAGCGGGCAAACCGATCTTCGACACGTCGACGATCGACCTACCCGAGACGGTCACGTGCTTGATGTGGCATGCCGAGCTCGCCGACAAGGTCTACGACATGGCCACGCCGTCGGGTCCTGGTGTCGTGTCAACCATCGTGCGCGAACCGATCGGCGTCGTGGGTGCGGTGTTGCCGTGGAACTACCCATTGATGATGGCGGCATGGAAGATCGGTCCGGCATTGGCGGCCGGCAACACCATGGTGCTCAAGCCCGCCGAGCAGACCTCGATGTCGACCATCCGTATCGCTGAACTCGCCACCGAGGCAGGCCTCCCTGATGGCGTGATCAACGTCGTGCCGGGCTTCGGCGAAACCGTCGGCGCAGCGCTCGGCCTGCATCCACAGGTCGACTGTGTTGGATTCACCGGCTCTACCGAGATCGGGCGGATGTTCCTTCGCTACTCCGCCGATTCGAACCTCAAGCGCGTGCTGCTCGAGTGTGGCGGTAAGTCACCCATGGTCGTCATGAGCGATGCCGAAGACCTCGACAAGGTCGCAGCAAGCGCATGCGAGTCGATCTTCTGGAACGCTGGGCAGAACTGCTCGTCGAATAGCCGACTGATCCTCCATGAGTCGGTTGCCGCCGACGTCATGGCCTGCATCGACGAGGCCATGCACGAGTGGGTTCTGGGTGATCCGCTCGATCCGGAGACCCGCATGGGCGCCATCATCGAACCGGTTCACATGGAAAAGATTCTCTCCAACATCGAAAAAGCCACTGATGAAGGCGCCACGCTTCGGTGCGGCGGCAAGCAGACCCGTCACGATTCCGGTGGCTGGTTCGTCGAACCGACGATCTTCACCGATGTCACGCCTGAGATGGCCGTTGCTCGCGATGAGATCTTCGGTCCGGTGCTGTCGGTGTCGACGTTCGCCCACGCCGACGAAGCCATCGAGATGGCGAACGACACCGACTACGGCCTGCATGCGTCGATCTTCACGTCGAATGTCCGGAGCGCGCACCTTGCGAGCCGCATGCTCAAGGCGGGGACCGTATCGGTCAACTGCTACTCCGAGGGCGACATGACCACCCCGTTCGGCGGCTTCGGCCTTTCGGGCTTCGTTGGTCGCGACAACGGCGTGCAGGCCCACGAGCAGTACACCGAAGCCAAGACGATCTGGATCGATCTCTCGTGACCCGTGTCTCGATCCTCCCGTCGTACGACAACCAGAACGGCTGGCTCGAGATCCTCGGACCTCAGGGAGACCCGACGGTCCTCACCGGGTCGGTTGATGCTGACCATGTTGTTATCGGTGCCGGTTTCGGCGGGCTCGCAGCAGCCCGCCGGCTTGCCGAACTTGCGCCCGACCAGTCGATCGTGCTTTTGGAAGCCGACCGTCTCGGCAACAACGCAGCGGGTCGCTGTTCGGGATTCATCATCGATCATGCCCACAACATCCGAGCCAAGGGGTTCGCCGACGACACTGCCAACGCCAAACGCGGTATCGCCCTCAACCGAGCGGGCCTTGACTGGCTCGACGAGATCGTTCACCGCGAGGGCATCGACTGCGACTGGCGGCGAGAGGGCAAGATCCACGCTGCGGCATCGGCGAAAGGCGAGGAGACCCTTGCTGGCTTCGCCGCATCGCTCGACGCAGTCGATGAGGAGTACCACCTCTACGACGCCGCCGAATGTCGGCGGCGTTTCGGAACCGACTTCTACCGATCGGGGCTACATGCCCCCCACAGCGTGCTGGTCAACCCGGCACAACTTGTGATCGGCCTGGCCAAGACCATGCCCGACAACGTGCGGGTCTTCGAAGACTCGATGGTCATCGACTTCGAGTTCGGCCCACCCCACACGCTCAGCACGACCCGCGGCAAAGTCCGCACCCCATCGCTGGTGCTCGCCGCCAACGGGTTCGGCGAAGGGTTCGGCTTCTTCAAGAACAAGCTGATCCCGTTGATCACGTGGGGTTCGATGACTCGACCACTGACCGACGACGAGGTCGAGCGACTCGGTGGTGAAGACAACTACGCGATCATTCCTGCGCATCCCGCAGGTACCACGGTTCGCCGCCGCCCCGACCGTCGGATCCTGATCCGAAATCAGTACACGTTCAGCCGCAAAAGCGACATCGTCACGGGCGCCGAGAAGGTCAAGAAGATCCACAACAAGAGCTTCCGGAATCGGTACCCGATGTTGCCCGAGGTCGAGTTCGAGTACTCGTGGGGCGGCGCCCTCAGCTTGAGCCGCAACGGGGCAGGGGTATGTGGCAAGGTCGCCGACGGCGTCTGGGCAACCATGGTGTACCAGGGCACGGGCATGGCCAAAGGCACGGTCTCAGGAAAGTACCTCGCCGAACTCATGGTGGGTCACACCGACCCGCTGATGGATCTGCTCACCAGCGGTGCCGCGCCGAGCCGTAACTTCCCCGACCCGTTCAACCGGTGGGGTGTGATGATGAACTCGCGTTGGCGCCGAGCCCAAGCCGGGTTGGAGGAGTAGGAGACGTCATGCAGGTCGACCTCGACGGCAAGGTCGCCGTCGTCTCGGGCGGTTCATCTGGGATGGGTGCTGCCATCTGTGAGCGATTCGCCTCATCGGGTGCTGCGATCGTGGTTGGTGGTCGCGACGCCGAACGAACTGCGGCCGTGGCCGCCTCGGTTACCGCAGCGGGAGGACAGGCCATCGCCGGGCTCGGCGATGTCGCGAACTCGGCTGCTGCTGCCGCACTTGTCGATACCGCCATCGAAGCATTCGGTGGAGTCGACTTCGTCATCAACGCTGCGGGTGTTATCCATCGCGCCGACGCGCTCGGAACCTCCGACGATGAGTGGTTCCGCGTCATGTCGATCAACGTCGACGGCACCTTCTTCTTGTCGCGGGCCGCGATCCCCGCTCTTCGGGTTCGCGGTGGTGGGGCCATCGTCAACATCTCATCAACGTGCGGACTTGTCGGCTCCGCTGGCCTCGCCGCCTACTGTGCCTCGAAGGGAGCGGTCACGAACCTCACCCGCGCCATGGCCCTCGACCATGCGTCCGAAGGAATCCGAATCAATGCGATCTGTCCGGGTTCGGTCGACACCCCGATGCTCGTCTCCGAGCATCCTGAGGGCACCACCGTCGACGCAATTTTCGAGCAGAACCTCGTGTCGATTCCCGAGGGCCGTATCCCGGAGCCGTCCGAGGTCGCAGACCTTGCGCTCTTCCTTTGCTCCGACGCGGCCCGCCACATCCATGGGGCCAACGTCAGTCTCGATGGTGGGTACACGGCACAGTGAGTTCCTTCGGAGGAATCACGGCCGTCGTCACGGGCGGTGCGCAGGGCATCGGTCGCGCCATCGCCGACCGTTTCGCAGCCGACGGCGCGAACGTGATCGTTGGCGATCTCCGTAACCCCGGCGATCTCGGTGCGCGCCAGCGCTGGGTCGAACTCGACGTGACGTCAGAGGACTCAGCGGGCGCGCTGGCCACCGAGGTCGGCGGGTCGCTCGGCGTGCTCGTCAACAACGCCGGCATCATGTTCGAGGCGTCGATCGCGGCGCAGACCGTCGAGCAGTGGGACATGGCGATGGCCGTCAATCTGCGAGGCCCGTGGCTCATGACCAAGGCGCTCCTGCCGGCGCTACGAGCCGATGGCGGGGGAGCAGTTGTCAACGTCGGATCGATCGAGGGCATCGGCGCGAACCCGCTCCACACCGCATACTCGGCATCGAAGGGCGGGGTGCACGGACTCACCGCAGCGATGGCAGTCGACCTCGGCCCACTGGGAATTCGCTGCAACGCGGTGGCGCCGGGTTGGATCGACACTGCCCTTAACCGGACCTATCTCGATCGGCTCCCGAACCGAGACCAGGCACTCGCGGAACTAGCGGTGCTCCATCCGGTCGGTCACATCGGCGATCCAGCCGACGTGGCCTCCACAGTCGCTTTTCTTGCGGGTCCAGACGCCCGGTTCGTGTCGGGTCAGGTCGTCGTCGTCGATGGTGCCCGCACCACCAAGCTCAGCCTTCCTCCGAGCCTGGCGCCCGAAGCCTGAACCGCAAGCAGTCGTTCCTCGACGTACACCACGTCTTCGAAATCGGCTACGTCATTGCCTCGGCGTTGACGCGCTCGACGAGGTCCATCAGACGAGCGAGATCGTCGAGCTTGTCGCAGAGCCCATCACCGTTGACGGTGACCCGCAGCGTGTCGACCCCGGCGTTGCGATAGGCCCGGAGCCGTCTGGTCACGTCATCGTCGTCGCCGAGAAGGTTGGTGTGCAGGCCGATCTCGATCGGCACGGCGGCGCCGGCTGCCTCTCGATCGCCCGCCTGCCACAACCGCTGCACCTCTTCGACGGCATCGCCGAATCCCTGACGTGTATACGACTGGTTGTAGAAGTTCGTCGACGACGACCCCATCGCGCCGATCGTGAAGGCATAGCCGGCGGCATGTCGCCGACCCGCTTCCTCGATGTCGTCGGTGAACTCGAGACCGGCAGCAACCGTGATCTCGATCTCGTCGAAGGAGCGCCCCGCAGCCTCAGCCGCGTGCCGCATCGGATCGAAATAGATGTCGGACGTTTCGGCCATGAACGCCGTCCCGATCCAGCCATCGCACAGTTCGCCGGTCAACTCCAGGTTCGCTGGACCGAGCGCGGCGTTGTAGATCGGGATCTCGACCCCTCCGACCGGCGACCGGATCGCCCGCCCCTGGCTGTCGGGCAGCGGAAGCTGGTGGAGTTTCCCGTCGTATTCGAGGCGCTCGCCCGATGCGGCCTTGCGGATGATCTCGATCGTCTCACGGGTGCGAGTGACCGGTTTGTCGAAGCGGATGCCGTGCCACCCCTCCATCACCTGTGGACCGCTCGTGCCGATCCCGAGGATGAAGCGCCCGCCCGACATCTTCTGAAGCGCAAGTGCCGACATCGCGAGCATCGACGGCGAACGCGAGCCGAGTTGGACCACACCGCTGCCGAGCCGAAGCGACTCGGTGATCGATGCAAGGTAGGCAAGCGGCGTGAGGCAGTCGTACATCCAGGCTTCCGCAACCCAGACCGAGTCCACACCGAGGCGTTCGGCGTCACGAACGAAGCCGAGTGACCCAGGATCGGCCCCCGGCGGATGGATCCCGATCCGAAGCGTCATCGATCGAACCCTAGGGTCGAGAACCGACGCGTTGCCACGCTCGATCCGACAAAGAGACGCATTGCACGAGATAGCCGGTGGACGAGTAGCGCTGATTTCACCGGCCCGGACCCACCTCGCCTCGGGGGCCGACTCAGTGAGCTGCCACGAGTTCGTCGCCGGCGACGGTGATGCGGTGCAGGTACCTTCGGTGACCGTGGTAGTCGTTCAGCGCGAAATGCCATGTCGAGCGGTTGTCCCACATTGCGAGTGAGCCGGGCTCCCACTGGAAGCGAATCTGGAATTCCGGGCGGCGGCCGTGTTCGAACAGGAAGGTGAGCAGGGCGCGGGACTCCGCTGCGGTGAGCCCCTCGATCGACGTCGTGAAAGCAGGGTTCACGTACAGCAGCGGGCGACCGGTGTGCGGATGTGCCACCACGATCGGGTGGGTGACGTCGTCCCCTACGGCCTCAGGGTTGCCGATCCGGCCTGCTGTGGCCTCGGCATGCTTCGTTCGAACCCCGAAGACCTGCGCGCCGGAATGCACCGCTCGGAGTCCGCCGAGGAGCTCCTTGATGGGCCGGCTCAGCGCGTCGTACGCAGTACCCATACCGGCGAAAAGCGTGTCGCCACCGATTGGCGGGATCTCTCGCGCGTAGAGAATCGAACCCCGAGCGGGTGCCTGGTCGTAGGAGTGATCGGTGTGCCAGCCGCCCCCGATGTTGTGTTCCTGGTCCGGTTCCTTCAAGACCTGTGCGATCTCTGGGTGCCCATCGACGGGGGTGAAGAAGCGGTTGATGTCTATTTCGCCGAAACGGCGCGCAAATGTCAGGTGCTCGTCGGGGGTGAGTTTCTGATCCCGAAAGAACAGCACGCCGTACTGGGCCCAAGCCTCGACGAGCGTCGCCGCGTCACTGTCGTCGAGACTGCGGACGTCGATCCCTGAGACATTGGCACCGAGAGCGTTGGAAACAGGTGTGATGTCCATGCCGAAGTCGTAGCAGATCAGTTGCGGATGAGTCAGAACAACGGGATCACCCGCTCGACGGATGCCTGGTACTCACCGAACCGAGACAACGCACCCGCCATGGGGTCGAGGACTCGATCTCGATCAGCGAGTCGAACGTAGGAGATGATCGGGCAGGATGTGAGAGGGTGGTGGCTCGTACCTGAAGGGGGGACGTATGGCGCAGATCGCAGGACTCGAAGTAGGGATTCCCGATGACATGCTCGATCCCGGTGCGGAATGGATGACTGCGGTCTTGCGCACCAGCGGTGCGATCGATGCCGACACGTCCGTCGCGGAGATCGTGGTCGAGCCGTTTCAGGTCGGTGTCGGCCTCGTCGGTCAGCTCGGTCGGGCAACGATGACCTACACGGGCGGGAGAGGCCCGGAGACGGTGATCATCAAGTGGCCGATCGATGTTCCTGCCCAGCGGGGGATGGGTGACGCACTCAACGCCTACGAGCGCGAGGTTCGCTACTACGTCGACCACGCCGAGCAGTCGCCTCTTCGTGTCCCCGTGGTTCACGCCGCAATGATCACCGGCGACAAGAGCCGGTGCGTCATCGTCATGGAAGACCTCAGCTCGATGCGCCAGGGCGATCGCATCAACGGCATGACATGGGACGAATCGGTGGTCGCAGTCGAGACCTTGGCCCGTTGGCATGCCTACTGGCATGGGCACCCCGACCTTGAGCGCATGGCGGAGACCTTCTACGCAATCCAGCATCCCGTCTACAACGTGATCCTTCCTCAGTTCATGGCGGGAGGGTGGGAGAATTGCCAGAAGCACGGAGCCGAGCATCTGACGCCGGAAGTGGTCGAGTTCGGCAATCGCTGGACGGATCTGCTCCCCGTGTTCCAGAAGCACTTCAACAACGACCTCACACTCATCCATGCTGACTGGCGTGCCGACAACATGTTCATCGACGATGCCGGTGAGATCGTGATGATCGACTTTCAGCTCACCGGCGTGGGGGTGGGTGCTTACGACCTCGGGTACTTCGTGAGTCAGTCGCTCGAGCGAGAGGTCCGAGGTGGTCGTGAACGAGAGCTAGTCGACATCTACACCGATGCCCTCGCCCGTCACGGAGTGAACCGAGACCCCGATGAGGTGTGGTTCGACTTCCGAGTCTCGATCGCGTGGTGCTTGATCTATGGCGTCGCGTCGTACGCCGAGTTCGAACATCTTCCCGGTGAGGGTCAGTTCGTACTCGACACGCTCTTGCGGCGTTCCGTCGCCGGGATCCTCGACGTCGACGCGATTGCGGCGGTCGACCACCTCATCGCCGATGTCTGAGTTGGATGGCTACGTCGTATCCGCACTCGGCTCGATCCGCCCCGGCTCGGAGATCGTGTGAAGAATCCCCCATTCATCTACCACCGCCCGGAGTCGCTCGCCGAGGCCCTCGCGCTCTTGGCCGAGTTCGGTGACGACGCCAAGATCCTTGCCGGTGGTCAGAGCCTCCTGCCGGTGATGGCCCTTCGGTTGGGGCGCCCCGACCACGTTGTCGACATCGGCCGCATCCCCGAACTCTTGACGCTCGACGCCGGCCCTTCCGGAACAACGATCGGTGCGCTGGTGCGTCACGCCGAGGCCGAACGCTCCGCGGCCATCGCCACCCACGCCCCACTCGTGGCTGCAGCGGCACCGCACATCGGTCATCGCGCCATCCGCACGCGCGGCACCCTCGTTGGCAGTGTCGCTCACGCTGACCCTGCTGCCGAAATGCCGGCAGTGTGCCTGGCGCTCGGAGCAACAATGGTCGCCGCCTCGGTCGGCGGTACCCGCCTTATCGACGCCGCCGACTTCCACGAGGGCTACCTCACCACCGCACTCGAGCCGAACGAAATCCTCACCGAGATCCGGCTGCCAGCCTGGCCGGACGACGCCGGCGGTGCGGTCGTTGAGATCAGTCGCCGTCATGCCGACTACGCACTCGTTGGCCTCGCCTGCATCATCGAGGTCGGTGATGGCTCGATTACCGGCGCAGCGCTTGCGTTCTTCGGAGCTGACAGCACTCCGGTGCGTGTCGCAGACGCAGAAGCTGTGCTCGTGGGTCGACCGCCCGCTGAGTCCGCCTTCGCAGCGGCAGCGGAGATCGTGAGCGCACGGCTCGATCCACCGTCAGATATTCACGGCACCGCCAACTACCGCAAGCACATCGCAGGGGTCCTGACCCGGCGAGGCCTCGCCGAGGCCGCTGCCACGATCGGAGTGACGGCATGAGCACCGAGCAGGTCAACGTCACGATCAATGGCTTGAGCCACTCCCTCGACGTTGAAGCCCGTCGAACGCTTGCTGACGTGATCCGCGAAGACGTCGGCCTCACCGGCACGCACCTCGGATGCGAACATGGTGTCTGTGGCGCCTGCACCATCCTGCTCGACGGCCAGCCGGCTCGAGCATGTCTGATGCTTGCCGTGCAGGCCGACGGCGCCGAGATCACCACGATCGAAGGTCTGGCCGACGGGGACGAGATGCATCCTGTCCAGAGAGCGATGAAAGAAGCGATGGCGTTCCAGTGCGCATTCTGTGCGCCCGGCTTCCTGATGAGCACCGTCGCCCTGCTCGAGGAGAATCCGAATCCCTCCGCCGAGGAGATCCGCAAGGAGCTCTCGGGAAACCTCTGTCGATGCACCGGCTACCAGTCGATCGTCGCCGGGGTTGAGACGGCCGTCAGGCTGCTCTCGTCTACCGGCACCGCAGGAGTGAACCAGTGAGTATCCAGACCTCCGGACTCGGGTTCGTCGGCCAGTCGGTCGCGCGGATCGAGGACGACCGCTTCCTGGTCGGGAAGGGACACTTCGTCGCCGATGTCCAGCCCGAGGGAGGGTTGCACGCAGCCTTCGTACGCAGCCCCTTCCCCCACGCCACGATCACCGCTATCGACACCAGCGAGGCGAGGAGGCTTGCGGGTGTCGTTGCGGTCTACAGCGGTGCAGAACTCAACGAGGGAACGCATCCCTTCGTGCCCTTCGTCGCGTCACCCGGTAGCTACAGCCCGCTGTACAAACCGATGGCTGACGAAAAGGTCCGCCATATCGGCGATCCGGTCGCACTCGTCGTTGCCGAGTCTCGCCGAGTCGCAGAAGACGCGGCCGAGCTGGTGATCGTCGACTACGACCTGCTCGAAGGGGTTGGCTCGATCGACAAGGCACTTGCCCCAGGAACACCGCAGCTCTGGGAACGAGCCGATGGCAACACCCTGCACGATCACACCGACACCTACGGCGACGTCGATGCGGTGTTTGCCGCTGCCGACCGTGTCGTGACACTTACGCTCGACAGCCATCGGCAGGCCAATCAGCCGATGGAGACCCGAGGCACCGTCGTCGAGGTTGATCCCGCCACCGGTCATCTGACGATCCACAACACCTCGCAGGGTCCCCACGTCCTGAAGTGGGCGATTGCTGCGCAGACGGTGAGTCAAGGCCAACTGCGGTCGTTGTGGCAGTTCTTGCGAAACACGCAACGCCGCAAGGCCTTCTTCGCGGCAGCGAAGGAGTTCCGAAGGTCCAACGCAGCTGACCTGAAGAAGCAGGACAACGCGGCGATGAAGGGACAGCTCAAGAAAGATCGCTCCTTGCTCAAGCATCTGGGCCAGATGGGCCTTGGACTTCTGGCGAAGGACGACTATCCGACTGTCACGTCCGTTGACATCGGCGGCGGCTTCGGCTCCAAAGGTCCCGTCGCCCGCGAGGATCTACCGATCGCTATCGCAGCGATGCGGCTCGGCAAAACCGTGCAGTGGATCGAAGATCGCGTCGAGAACCTCTCCGACGGCGGTCAGGCCCGTGAAGAGCGCTTCGACGTGGAGATGGCAGTCAACGAAGACGGCACGATGAAGGGGATGCGGGTTGATGCGATCGTCGATGCCGGCGCGTATCCGTCGTTCCCGTTCGGAGCTCATGTGCTACCGGGCATGTGGAAGGTGTACATGCCGGGGCCCTACCACGTTGAGGCGTTCCAGCTCCGTACAAGGGTCGTCGCCACGAACAAAGGCCGCGTCGTGCCGTATCGAGGGCCCTGGGCCAACGAGACGTTCGTTCGCGAGCGAGCGATCGACGCGGTTGCCGCCGAACTCGGGATGACGGCGGCCGACGTTCGAGCCAAGAACATGATGACCGAGCATGATGCGCCGTCGCATTTCCTGACCGGCCCGACGATCGACGAGACGATGTCGACCCGCAAGACCTTCGATCGGGCGCTCGAGATGATCGATGGCGACGAGATCGCGCAGATGAAGGCCGATGCGAAGGCTCGCAACCATCGCGTCGGCCTCGGCATCGCCAGCTATCACGAGGCTGCTCCCGGCCCCCCCGACTTCGCCGATGCGATGAGTCCGGGCGCAGGAATGTTGACGAAAGAAGATGGCCGGGCGACCGTCGAGGCCGATGGTCGCATCGTCATGTACACCTCCCAGGTGCCGCACGGCCAGAGTCACCAGACCACCTACAAACAGGTCGTGGCCGATGAGTTCGGTGTCTCGATGGACGACGTTGAGATCAACTGGGGGAACACCGACAAGTCGCAGTTCAGTTTCATCGGGACGGGGGGCAGTCGAGGTGGCCCCCTCGGTGCGGGTGTCATGCGCAAGACCGCCCGTCAGGTGAAGAACCAGATGCTTGAGGTAGCCGCAGACATGCTCGAAGCGAGCAAGGACGACATCCAGATCCTCGATGGAAACATCCATGTTTCGGGGGTGCCAGCCCACGGTCTGTCATTCGCGGACGTCGCTGGCGAAGTCGCGAAGCGCACTGGTGTAGCGCTCGGCCCCGTATTCAGCCACGCCGAAAAGTACGAGGGGGTCGGCAACGGTGGATGGTCCTGTGCGACCCACGTCGCCGTGGTCGACATCGATCTCGATACCGGCAAGGTCGAGATTCCGAAGTATCTCGTGGTCGAGGACTGCGGACCCATCATCAACCCGGCCATCGTCGACGGCCAGGTTCGCGGCGGGGTGGCCCAAGGGATCGGCGCCGTCTTTTACGAGAACACCTACTACGACGACGACGCCAACCTGCTCACCACCACCTACATGGACTACCTCATTCCCACAGCGATGGAGATTCCCGAGATTGAGATCGAACATCTCGAGACCCTTACGAAAGGCGAGAATGATTTCCGGGGCGTGGGGGAGGGTGGCATGATCGGCGCCCCGGCCGCACTGACCAACGCCGTGTCGGATGCGCTCGGTATCCAGGTGACCGAGCAGTACCTGCCGCCGAGCCGGATTCTGGAACTCGCCGGCGTCATCGACCCGGACTGACACCGGAGTCAGGGCACGTACTCGCCGGTCCAGGTCAACACCGTCATCCCGACCAGGCCTGCAGAGCTTGCGACGATCGTGGCGCGCCACAGCAAGATCCGATTGAGGTCGGTGAGGAACGCCGCAAAACCGATCATCACTGGATAGGCGTTGAGCGTGTAGCGCTCAAGCGAGTTCCAGTTATCAGCGCTGATCGCCACGAGCACGATCGCGCCGGTGTAGATCGCCTCGGGGCGGCCGACATAGCGGGCGAGAAGCACAACGCCCACGATCGCAACGAGCGCGAAGGGTAGGTGGAGGCCGTCGCCGAACATCTCGTCGCCGACGATGTCTTCGAAGCCGCGCAGCAGGCGGCGCAGCGGGTCAACAAACTCCCCGCGATGGACCTCCTGGGAATCGACCGGGGCGAAGAACTCCCCGTGCTCGCGGGTCGCAATCATCCCGAAGACGGCGAATCCGAGGAACGGGGCGATCAGGGCGAGTCCCTGCCGGGCACCCTCGCGGGCGGTCATTCGGCCGTCGCTCAGCACAACCGCGACCACCAGCAGTGCGATCGCAAGGCCGGTGGGCCGAGTAAGGGTCGCAAGGAAGCCGGCGGCAGCAACGTGTCCCCATCGCCGGTCTCGCAGGGCGATGCCGGCCCATGCCGTGAGCACGAGGAAGAGTGCCTCCCCGTAGGCGAAGACCAGCACGAAGGAGGCCGGCCACAGCGACACCAACCAGATCGACCGATGGGCGATTTCGAGGTTGTCCGTGATCTTGAGAGCCAGGGTTCCGATCATCAACGAAGCGGCCAGCGCCATTGCGTTCGCAACGATCACGAGTCCGATCGAGGCGTTGTCGAGGAAGGGGAGCCCGACGATGCGACCGAGTAACGGGAAGAGCGGAAAGAACCGGATCTCCTCCTCACCCAGCCGGTAGCCGTTCTCGGCGATCGCTCGATACCAGTCGCCGTCCCAAGCGAGTAAGCCGCGATCGAACCAGTGATACGGACCCCGATCTCCAGTCTCGAGTACACCGACGATCGCAGCTGAGATCCCGACGAGGGCGCGTGCTGTCACCCACGCGAGGCCGGCCGTTCGCAGGAGGTCGCGAGTCGAGCCGGTCACGACACCGTGGCGGAGAAGGAAAGGAGGTTCATGGGCTCGAAGACCTCGTCGTTGGCGAAGACCAACTCGGCGGCGGGTCCGCGCCGGGTGGCGAGCTCGTTTGCGAGCCGTTCGCACTGGTAGCCAAAGGTGCGATAGCCCCCAGCGAGCGCGAGCCACACGTCGGCATCGGGCCACCGTTCGTCGATTACGTCTGCGATGGCGGCGGGATTTGCCGAAGCGTTCCGTTCCGCGTAGTCGGTCCAGTCGACCCGGCCAGCAGGCTCGAGGGTGGGATAAGCGACGATCTCGAGGCTGGCGGGCAGATAGCGGGCGATGGCCGGCCCAAGCTGGTCAGGGCACACGACCACGAGGTCGAGCCTCTGGTCGTCGTCGGCGACCGCCTGGGCGACCTGCTGACCTTGACTGCGGTCGTCACGGACCTGGTCGAGGGATCCAAGCACGCCGAGTCCAACCGCAGCAGCCAGTACGCCGGTGCGGATGACGGCATCGCCGATCTGGGCCAGGCCGCGACCTGCCAGCACCAGGGTAAAGGCCACGACGATCGAGAAGTAGCGGCCGGCAAATGCCGATCCGAGGATCGCTGCAGCCCCAAGTCCACCGGCTATCGCAAGGCCGATGAGCAGCGCCATCGGCCGGATCGAGGGTACGAGGCGAAGGTCGAGGTGGATCGTCCACCGGTCGCGCCGGTTGCCGAGCAACCCGAGAGTGAGCAGGATCAGGAGCAGGCCGAACAGTGCGATGGCGTGCCCGGCCCCGCGGCCTCCTGCGAACTCTGACACGCCGGTCACAAACGACGAGACGGGGTTGCGGTTCACCGCCCATGGCGTGCCGGTGTGGCGGATCTGCGTGAGGAAGGCCGGGAGCCACGGCACGAAGGCGAGTGAGCCGACAGCGCCTGCGATCGCAACGTTGCGAGGCCCGGCCTGATCATGAGTACTGCGACGCTGGGCGACCAGGACGAGCA
>CAJQPN010000014.1 GCA_905480195.1 uncultured Acidimicrobiales bacterium | reverse complement strand
GACATCGTCAGACCCGGTGTGTCCATCGGCACCGCAAAATACGAAATGCCTTTGTGTTTCGGAGCCTCCGGGTTCGTTCGGGCGATCAGGATCCCCATGTCGGCACCATGGGCGCCCGACGACCAGATCTTCGAGCCGTTGACGACGTACTCGTCGCCGTCGCGCTCGGCCCGAGTGGCGAGGTTGGCGAGATCGGAACCGGCCTCGGGTTCGGAAAACAACTGACACCAAATGTCTTCGTGAGTGAAGATCCGATCGAGGTATCTGGCCTTCTGCTCGT
Source organism: uncultured Acidimicrobiales bacterium (assembly GCA_905480195.1). Lineage (GTDB taxonomy): Bacteria > Actinomycetota > Acidimicrobiia > Acidimicrobiales > Aldehydirespiratoraceae > UBA11606. The sequence goes on along the minus strand of CAJQPN010000014.1, from coordinate 128,000 downwards.
CGGTTCCCCCCGCAAGGATCGTCGGCGCTGCCCATCCGATACCGATCGCGTTGCCGCCGTGCTTTCGACCACGGGGATCAGTGACCACGAGACCCTGCAACTCTTCCTGAATGATGATCTGGTGCATGGGGTCGGCGGAAAGGCCCCACGGCGCAGGCCAGTGCGGCACGACGTACCCAGCAGCGTGCAGGTCGGCCTGCGAAGGCCTCGGGTTGGCGGCCCGCCATGCTCTGACCGCCAGGCGGCGGGGGTCATCATCGGGTGGTAGGTCGAAGTCCATCAATGGTCCTGCGTCGTCATCGGTAGTGCTCGGGAATCCAGGCGGCGGGTCGCTTCTCGAGAAATGCAGCCATGCCCTCCTTGGCGTCGTCACCTTCGAACAGTCGTGCCGACAGCGGCGCCGTCCACGCGAAGCCCTCAGCGGTGGTGAGATCGGGCACCGTGGCAAGGAGTTGCTTGGTCGCAGCCAACGCAGAAGGGCTGCCCTTCACGAGATCTGCGACGACCTCGTCGACGGCAGCGTCGATCTTGTCGGCTGCTACTGCTCGGTTGACGATCCCCATGCGTTCGCCCTCGGGAGCGAGGAAGCGATTGCCGCGCAGGAACGCAGCGCGAGCATCGGCGGCTCGCATCTTCGGAAGGCACAAGACCGAGATCATCGCCGGAGCCACACCGATGCGGACTTCGGTGAACCCCATCTTCGCCGTGTCGAGCATGACCGAGTAGTCCATCGCCGCGACCAGACCCATTCCTCCGGCCACTGCGTGGCCGTTGATCTTTCCGACGTAGGGCTTCGCTGAGCGGCCGAACCGGGCGAACAGTTCGGCGGGATCAACACGGCGAAGGGGCCTGGTGACGTCGCTCCGACCCGAGCGTTCCGAGAGGTTTGCTCCAGCGCAGAACGTATTCCCCGTGTTGGTGAGCACGATCACACGGACCAAATCATCGGCCTCGGCCACATCGAGTACGTCCATGAGTTCGCTGGTGAGCTGAGCGCTGAGCGCGTTCTTGCGTTCGGGGTCGTCGAGCGTGACGGTACAGACTCCGTCCACGGTCTCGGAGCGGACGACGGTGTCGGTCATGTGGCTAGCTTCTCCTCGGTGCGACACCGGCAGCCAATCGGTTGCTGTGCTGGCACGCAGAAGCGGGACCCGCGTCGGTGCCGTCTCGCCGCTGCCGGGCACTGACGATCGAGAAAAGAAGCCAGCCAGTTCACGATGTGAGCCCTCGCAGAACCACATCGACCATGGCGTCGGCCGCGTCCTTCGGCGACGACGAGAGCAACGGCAGCACGGCGGGCCGGGCGAATTCACGGCCCAGTCCGGCGATCGTGCGAGCCACAGCTGCGGTGTCGACCGCTGCGATTTCGCCCTGTTCCACCGCAACGTCGAGCAAGGCCTGCGTCACCGCGATGAGGTACTCCGAGTGCGCTGCGTTCATCACCGACCCTTCGGGGATTGAGGCCATGTCGTCGGCGAACTCAGGGGTGATGTCGTGTACTGCGACGGTCGCTGCGCTGAGGTAGGCCTTCACCGCATCGAGCGCAGTCATACCGTCATCTACGGCGCGGTTGGCGACCCTTCCCACTTTTCTGAGGTTGCGATCGACCACCATCAACACGAGCTCGTTGCGCCCGATGGCGAGGCCGTAGAGCGTTCGCAACGAACAATTCAGCTGTGCCGCGAGCTCGGCCATCGTCACGTCGACGAAGCCTTTGTCGAAGATCCGGCCAAGCTCATCGAGGATCTCGCGCTGACGAGCGGTCAGCTCCGCTTCACGCCCTCGCCGAAGCACCGGCTCGGGTGCCGGCACCTCGCGCAATCGGTCACGAAGCGACATCGTCACACATGCTCCGAAAGCAACGAGACCGGGATGTCAGCGTGGCGGGCACGGAACCATTCGCCGAGCGACTTGGCTTGACCGTCCTGTCGAGTAGAGGCGGCAACACCCTCCTGCAAGATCCCATGGATCACAAAGTTGAGCGACAAGATGTTGGGCATCTCAAACCGTTCGATCTCGAGTTCTGCAGCCTCCGGCAAAAATTCGCGCAACTGGTCTGTCGAGAGGTGCGCTGCCATCCACGAGTACGCCGCAACCGACCGGGCAAAGACGCCAAGATTGGCGTTCCCCCCTTTGTCGCCTGAGCGAGAGCCGAGGATGGTGCCGAGTGGAACCCGGCGCGTCTCGCCGGCCGGAGTCGGCGCAAGGTCGAACTGCGGGGCGTTGACCACAGTGTCACCGGCAGGGGCGACCGACTCGACGACCGTACGCTCACCGCCGAGCACAACAACGTGCTGCGGGACAAGATCAGCCGAGATCAGGCCGGACGTGTGCACCCCGAACGGCTTGCCTGCTCCCCCACCGGCTAACCCGTACATGCCGGGGATGGTTGCGAGCGCGAGCTCGTTCATGCCCCGGGCGAGCGACTTCGTCTTTCGCTCATCAGCGTCCTTCACCGTGAGTCGCCATTGCGCGGTGGCCGCTTCGTTCGAGACGGGATCGACATGATCGGTACGGACCACGGAACGGCTGACGCTCTCGAAGTTGTCCGGTCGGTACGGGGCCGCACCCCAGAACGCTGCGTCGATGAGGGCTGCTTTCGCTTCGATCTCGAGCCCAGTGAGGGCCACGATGACATCGGTGCGGAATCCACCCCATGCGTTCATCGACACCTTGAGAGTCTCGGGGGGACGCTCACCCTTTGTTCCGTTGATCCGCACCCGGTCCGGACCCTCCTGGCTGAGGGTCATCGTGTCGAAACGGCTGGTGACATCGGGTCCCAGGTAGCCGGGCGGACCGATCTCGTAGAGCAGCTGTGACGTCACGGTGCCTACCGTGACCGCCCCACCCGTACCAGGGTGTTTCGTGATGACCGACGAGCCATCGGCCTCGACCTCTGCGATCGGGAAGCCGGTTCGCTCCATCCCCGGAATCTCGGTGAAGAACGAATAATTCCCGCCAGTCGCCTGGGTTCCACACTCGATGACATGCCCCGCAGCGACGGCTCCAGCCATCGCATCCCAGTCGTCGCGGGCCCAGCCGTGGTGCCACGCCGCTGGTCCTGCCACGATCGCAGCATCGGTCGTCCGGCCGGTCACGACGATGTCGGCACCCATGTTGAGGGCCTCGACGACACCCCACGCCCCGAGGTAGGCGTTGGCCGAGATGTAGTCGAGTGGGGCTACTGGTCCGCCCGTCTCAAGGTCGATGATCTCAACACCGGCTTCACGCAGTTCCTCAAGCCGGGGCAGGAGGTTGTCGCCGTTGACGTAGGCGATCGTTGGGTTCAAACCAAGCGTTTCGGCCACGTCGGCCACCGCTTCGGCACAGTGATCGGGATCGAGGCCACCGGCGTTCGACACGACCTTGATGCCCTTGTCGAGACAGGTTCCCATCACCTGTTCCATCTGGGTCACGAAGGTACGGGCAAAACCCGAACCCGGATGCTTCGCTTGGGTTCGGGCCAGGATCAGCATCGTCAGTTCGGCCAGCCAATCCCCGGTGAGGGCATCGATTGGACCACCCTCGACCATCTCTTTCGCTGCCGACAGGCGGTCGCCGTAGAAGCCGGAGCAGTTTGCGATTCGGATCACGCCGACTCCTCGATCGTCAAGAGCAAGGCGCCGTTCTCGACCTGACCACCCGTCAAAATCAGCAACTCGGTGACCGTGCCATCGAAAGGCGCTGCGATGTGATGCTCCATCTTCATTGCCTCGAGCACGACGAGGACCTGGCCTGCCGTAACCGCGTCGCCGACAGAACAGCGGACCTCGACCACCGAACCCGGCATCGGAGCCATCAGACCACCGGTCGGCAACTCCGAGCCCGGGACGGTGAAACGGGGTTTCACCGTCAAGGTCACGGTCGTCTGACCAAACGTCACGTAGGCGACATCCGCTGCGACCGTCACTGCGGCCCGCAACCGACGCCCGTCGATCTCGACCTCGACGTCTTCAGGAGTCCACTCGTGGACCATCACCGTTTCACCCGTTGCGAGAACGAAGCTGCCCCCGCGCTGCGGTGAGTACTCGATGCGAAGCGTTTCTGCAGCATCGCTTCGAGTGACGTTCCCGGCCGGCACGAACTCGACGTACTGGGGAGGCAACGAACCTGTTCGGAAGTTCGACGGCGCAAACCCCCACACCTCGTCGGCCGACCGGTTTCGACCTTGGATCCACATCGCTGCGACGATCGCCGCGGTGGCGACGTCGGCCGGGGTCTGCGATCCACCAGGGTCCACTCGAACGATGAAGTCGGTGGTGGTGTCACCGGCGAGGAACGCGTCGTTGCGAAGTGTTGCTACGAGGAAGTCCCGGTTGGTGACGACGCCACCGAGGTGCATCCGTTCGAGCGCCAGCGCCAAACGGCCCGCAGCCTCGGTTCGGGTGGGGCCATGCGCAATCACCTTGGCGAGCATCGGGTCGAAGTCGACACCGACCACGCTTCCCTGCTCGACCCCGCTGTCCCAACGCACCACGGGCGCGTCAGCCGGCCGGTACGCCGACAGCGTGCCGGTGGCGGGCAGGAAGTCGTTGTCGGGATCCTCGGCATAAAGGCGGACCTCGATGGCTGAACCGTGCCAGTCGATGTCGTCTTGTCCGTACCCGAGTTCCGCACCACCGGCGATTCGCAACTGCTCGCGCACGAGATCGATACCGGTGACCTCTTCGGTGACAGGATGTTCGACCTGTAACCGGGTGTTGACCTCGAGAAAGAAGAATTCGCGGGTCGCGTCGTCGACGAGGAACTCCACCGTTCCCGCCGATACGTAGCCCATGTGCCGGGCCAAGGCGAGGGCGGCCTCACCCATTGCCGCGCGCATCTCGACGTCGACCACCGGCGACGGCGACTCTTCGACGATTTTTTGATGGCGGCGCTGGATCGAACACTCACGCTCGCCGAGGTGGACCACGTTGCCGTGGCTGTCACCAAGTACCTGAATCTCGATGTGGCGACTCGACGCCACATACCGCTCGAGGAACACCGTGTCGTCACCGAACCCAGCGAGCGCCTCTCGCTTGGCCGACGTGATCGCCTCGAGAAGTTGGTCCGGCAACTCGACGATGCGCATGCCCTTGCCGCCGCCGCCGGCAGAGGCCTTCACGAGCAAGGGATAGCCGACGTCTGCATCAGCCGTCAGGTCCTCTGAAGACGGCAGGGTCGGCACACCAGCCGCGATGGCAAGCCGTTTCGCCGCAATCTTGTCGCCCATCGACTCGATCACCTCGGGCGTAGGTCCGATCCAACGAATGCCTGCGTCGATGACAGCTCGAGCAAAGGCTGCGTTCTCGGAGAGGAATCCATAGCCGGGATGGACGGCTGCGGCTCCCGTCGACTTGGCGGCGGCGAGCACGGCATCGGCATCGAGGTACGACGACGGGAGCCGGACGGACTCGTCGGCCTCTTGGACGAACGGTGCGTCGGCATCGGCATCAACGAAGACGGCGATGCAACGCATTCCCATCGACCGTGCGGTCCGAAACACCCGGCGAGCGATCTCGCCGCGGTTGGCGACCAAGACGCTCTGCAGCGGGGAGAGTGCAGTCGGCGTCATCACAGTCGGAACACCCCGTACCCTGCGGCGCCCTCGATCGGGCGGTTGCGGACGACGCTCAGGCATATGCCGAGCACGTCGCGGGTGTCTCGCGGGTCGATGATGCCGTCGTCACTGATGGCACCCGTGGCCCGAAGCGCGAGCGATCCTTTGTCGTGGGCAGCCTCGTGGGCAGCGACGATCTCGGCATCTGCTTCCTCGTCGAAATCGACGCCTTGCCGCTCGGCCTGACCACGCCGGACCTGCGCCATGACCCCGGCGATCTGCTTCGGCCCCATAACGGCGATCTTGGCGGTGGGCCACAAGAACGTGAACCGGTTACCGAAGGCCCGGCCCGACATGCCGTAGGTGCCGGCACCATACGACGAGCCGACGATCACCGTCAGATGTGGAACCGTCGAGTTGGTGACCGCGTTGATCATCTGTGAGCCCTTCTTGATGATCCCGTCAGCCTCGAAGTCCTTTCCGACCATGTAGCCCGTGATGTTCTGGAAGAACACGAGCGGCGTGTCGATGGCGTTGCACAGCTGGATGAAATGGGCTGCCTTCTGCGCCGAGTCGGGATAGATCACCCCGTTGTTGCCGAGGACCCCCACCGGATAGCCGTGGATCGATGCCCAGCCGCAGATCATCGAGGTGCCGAAACGGGGTTTGAACTCCTCGAACCGGCTGCCATCGACGACCCGACCGATCACCTCACGAATGTCGAGTGGTTTACCGAGATCCTTGCCGACGAGACCGAGTAATTCGTCAGGATCAAGGGCCGGCGGTTCGCCGGCGAGGCTCGGCGCTGGGTCGGGTTTCCGCCAGTTGAGATGTGAGACCACCTCGCGGCACATTCGGATCGCATCCATCTCGTCTTCGGCGAGGTACTCGGCGAGCCCCGACACCTCGGCGTGCTTTTGCGCCCCGCCGATCGTCTCGGAATCCGCGATCTCGCCCGTGGCCATCTTCACCAGCGGCGGACCAGCGAGAAACGCGTAGGTTTGCTCCCGGATGAAGATGTTGTAGTCGCTGAGGCCCGGTTGGTACGCACCACCGGCTGTCGACGACCCGAACGTCACGCACACGGTCGGGATCTTCAGCTTCGAGAGTTCGATCATCTCGTAGAAGAACCGTCCCGACTCGGCGAAGTGTTGCGGGATGACGGCGGAACCGATCGCATCATGCGGATTCTCGTCCTGTGATGGGCGTTCGCCGCCACCTCCGCCGGGACGAAGGTCGCCGCCGGCCGATTCGACGAAACTGATGTAGGGGATGCGGTTGTCTCGGGAGATTTCGAGTGCTCGCATCCATTTCTTCGACGCGTACGGCGTGAGCGCACCGGCAGCCACCGTCGGGTCGTTTCCCATGATCACGCACTCGGTCCCTGCCACAATCCCGATGCCGGCGATCATGCCGCCACCAAGGTGGTACTGGCTGCCGTAGCCGGCCAGTGGCGTGATCTCGAGGAACGGAGTGTCAGGATCGAGCACAGCCGCAATGCGTTCGCGAATGGGAAGCTTTCCCCGTTCGCGGTGGCGGGTGATGGCTTTTTCGCCACCGGCGTTGGCCGCCAGCTCCAGCAGGTCGTCGTGGACGTTGAGCAGTTCACCCATGTCCTCTCGGTTCTGGAGGTAGAGATCACTGCTGGTGTCGAGCGCCGACCGCATGGCCGGCGCAAGCAACGTTTGGGGCATAGGACCGACCGTACTGGGTAATCCACAAGCGTGCGAATTATCCCAGCGGGCAACGGTCCATACGCTCGGCGACGGGGCCGATCTCAGGTTGCGTCTTGATCGGCGCGGAGTTCGGCAGCGACACTCGGGCGAATCGCCGTGACAACCGCCAGCAAGGCAGCGACTACTGCCACCATCGCGGCCGTGTCGAGAACGCGCGGAAGGTGCTCAGCTGCGATGACCAGGAGCACCATTGCGTAGGTGCAGCGGCCCAGCAGCGACGTCACCGACAACATCGTGGCTCGATGGTGTTGCTCCACCCGTCGCGAAATGATGCCGGGAACCATGACCTGGGTCGCCGCCATCTGGACTCCGCGCGAAACGACCAGCGGTAAGACGAAAAACGACACGAAAAGAGCCATGGCGACAGACGCTGCTGCGGTCACCGATGCCAAGGCAAGCAGGACCGCACCAACCCCAAAGCGCTGTCTTGCCGATTCGGTGTAGCGCAGCGACAAGCCACCGATCGCGGCGACTGTGGCGGCCAAGAGACCGGCAATGACTGCGGCACCGGCTGGATCGTCGGTCGGGCGTTCGAGGACCATCACCAGATACGGCGGCGCCAACTCGGACACGAGATGGATGAGGACGACCTCCACCACGACGTAGATGGTGACCCAGGCCAGCAAGGGACGCCTCAGATGACCGGCGATCGAGCGCAGATCCGCGGCGAAGCTCGCCTGTCGAGCCGAACGCGGCGGTTCACTCATACCCACTGTTGCGCCGAGCTGCACTGCCGCCGCAAGGAGTGCGGCAACGAACGGCAGCCGCAGGTCGACGAGCGCAAGGCATCCGCCGACGATCGCCGTGACCGCCGTTGCATAGAGGAGTCCGGTACGCACCCGTGCCTCACGGCTTTCGAACTCCGACGACCGCCCGTCGGCGTCGAGCACGTCGAAGTGAAAAGTCGAGTCCGTGCCCGACAAGAACGCGTAACCGACAGCCAACAAGACCTGAGCACCGGCGATCGGTCCGAGGCCACCCACCAGGAACAGCACATGGCAACCGACCCACGCCACCGCAGTGACCCGAAGTGCTGCGACCCGTCCGACGTGATCGCTGAACCAGCCCGATGGCACCTCGAGAACGACAACGGTCAGGTAGTAGAGGGCACCGAGCTGCAGTGCCTGAGTGAGTCCGACCTGGTCGATCAGGTACAGGAGCACGGTGGGGAGCCAGAACAACGATCCGACGACTCGCTGATGGATCGCGTAGGCCCGGAGGTTCGCCTCCGTGCGTTCCCCGGAAGTCATCGATGCCCGTTGAGGCGCGAGACCATGGCGACCGGCACCAACCTGACAGCAGTCCGGCAGCCTTCGTCACCGGTCGAGAGGGCGAGTAACCACTCAGCCGTCGGGCGATCTGGCATCTGGCGAGCGTAGCCTTTGCCCGGATGGGCATCCTCGACTCCCCCAGCCTCGTTACGGTCATGCCCTGTCACGGCCTCCTACTCCTCAACCGCGGTCTCTCCGTCGATTCACGGCGTGCAACACTGCGATCATGAACAAGCCGACCGTTGCGTCCGTCTCTGCCGACTTGATCGCCGAACAAGCGGCGCTTGATGCCGTGGTCGCCGACCTCAGCGACGATCTCTGGGAGCTGCCGACGCCGTCACCGGGTTGGGCCGTTCGCGACCAGATCGGTCACCTCGCCTTCTTCGACATGACCGCTGCGCTCGCAATCCGCGACCCCGAAGCATTCGAAGCCCACCGCAAGGATCTGATGTCTCGCGCCGATGGCGACGAGCTGACGCTCGGCGCGTCTCGTGCGATGGCTCCCGCAGAGCTGCTGACTCACTGGCGCCATCACCGCAACGAACTCTCAGAAGCGGCGGCAACGTGCGCAGAAGACGCCCGTATTGAGTGGTACGGCCCCTCGATGGGGGCCAAATCGTTCCTGACCGCCCGCCTCATGGAGGCGTGGGCCCACGGCCAGGACGTCTGCGACACCGTAGGGGCCGACCGCCCAGCCACGGATCGCTTACGCCACATCGCCCAGCTGGGCTACATCACGCGCGGTTGGACCTACATCAATCGCCGTCTCGAAATTCCGAATGGAGAGGTCCGAGTCACCCTCACGTCACCCGGCGGCGACACCTGGAGCTGGGGGCCCGACGATGCCGACGCCACGGTCACCGGGTCTGCGCTCGACTTCTGCCTCGTCACCTCGCAGCGTCGAAACCTGGCAGAAACCGACCTTGAGCTCGTCGGTGACATCGCCACCGACTGGCTGGAGAAGGCACAACTGTTCGCCGGCCCACCAAGCGACCCGCCCCCCGTCCGGGGTTGAACCACGCCCCGCTGTGATGCCAGCGTGGCGAATCAGTCGAGGAGTGAGAGAACCAACCCGTCAAGGATGTCGGATTCCGACACCACCAGTTCCGCAATGTCGAAGTACCGCATGATGCGCACGAGAATGCACATGCCACCAACGATGACATCGGCACGTGCCTCTTCGAGGCCCGGGTTATGGACGCGGTCTTCGCGGCTCTCGGTGACGAGCGTGCGATAGACGTCCTCTGCTGCCTCTCTGGTGAGGCGGAAGTGGTGGATCTGGTCGCGATCGTAGTGCTCCAGACCAATCTCGACCGCCGCAGCCGCCGAGACAGTACCGGCAAGCCCGACGAAGGTCCGGGAGTGCGAGGTCTGGGGAATCTCTCGAGCGACATCATCGAGGTGGGCCTCCGTGATCGAGAGGCAGGCGACCAGTTCTTCGGGCCGCGGAGGGTCGTGCTCGACATATTTCTCGGTGAGCCGCACACATCCGATATCGAGTGACATTGCTGCCTCGGCCTCGTCGGTACCAAACGCGAACTCTGTCGAGCCACCTCCGATGTCGAAGACGCAGAACGGGCCGTCTGCCGGGTCGAGATCGGCGGTGGCCCCACGAAAAGACAGTCGTCCTTCCTCGAGCCCCGTCAGCAACTCCGGCCGTGCGCCAACCACCTGCTCGACTGCGTCAAAGAAGGCGTCGCAGTTTGCGGCGTCGCGGGCAGCAGACGTTGCCGCAGCGCGAACCCGAGTGACGCCGAAGTGATCCATGACTTCTTTGTACTCACGAAGGCAGGCGAGGACCCGTTCGATGGCCTCGTCGGCCAACCGGCCCGTACGTTCGACGTCCTGGCCGAGACGAGTGATCGTCATCAACCGCTCGAGCGTCTGCTCGCCATCGTGGACGAGGAGACGAGTCGAGTTGGTCCCGAGATCGATGGCAGCGACCGACTCACGCACAGGCATGGTCCTCCGGAAGGTCGTGGCGGTCTTCGTATTCGGCGAACCGTTCGGCGACCCACCGGCCGACCGGATCATCACCACCTGCGAGATACCACGCATAGTGCGCGTGGAGGCACTTCACGCCCTTTCGGGTGCCGCCCACACCAGCCGACGGGCGCGGGCCGTCGTGATCGACAGGAATCTCGGCGTCGCGCTCAGCGGCATACCGGCGGTGGGCCGCATCAATCGCCTCGAGCCCCACCTCGGCCTCGGCTCGTCGTACGCCGCCGTCACCTTCCATTCGCCCCACGACTCGACGTTCGTACTCGCCCGCCAACCAATACAGCGTGGGCATCGGCCGACCGTTGTCGAGGATCGGCGCGTTCCGCAGCACCACCGGATCACCATCGGCGTTGCGCACTACGACCTCGAAGGCGCCTGCGGGCTCACGACCGAGTAGTTCGGCGACACGGAGGCGATCAGCCACGGGATCGAGCTGTTGATTCATCGGCCCGCCGTTCGTCCGACTCGACGCCGGCGAAAGCGCCGAACAGTAGGCCTGGTCAGCGCAAGCAACATCGCCAGCGGGATCAAGCGCTTCATGATCGGACGACGAGCGGCATCGAGCAGATCGAGGGCCTCGGGCTCGGGCATCTCGATCCGCTTTCCCCCAGCCGAAGCGAATACGTCGCTCCCGAGGTGCCGTTCAACATCGATCGACGCCGCAAGGTTGCCGGCGAACTGGGCGGTGAGTGCCGTAGACACCTCGGCGATGACCCCCCGGCTCAGTTGAGCGAAGCGACCTCCGACCTGGAGATCTGTATCGACATTGACCTGCGTCGAATCGTCTGACAACGGCTCAAGCCGCGCCGTGATGTGGGCCTCGGCAAAACCGTGGTTGCCGGCGCCGGCCGCTTGCACGATGATCCGGCGACGATCATCGTCGAAGTCAAACGTGGCACTGCCTTCGAAGCGGGCGGCGAGAACGCCGAGCCGAACCGAGACGATGCCGTCGTAGCGGTCGCCGTGCACCGCGGTGAGCTGTGCCCCAGGGACACAGGGGGCGAGGCGGCTCGGATCGTGCAAGAGCCGCCAGGCATCGTCATACGGACGAGCGATAGAGAACGTGTCGCTCAACTCCACGTCAACTCCAACGCCGCAAGTCTTCGAGTGTGTCGATGTCGTGGGGGTTTCCCTCAACCGGCACTGGCCGCACGAAATCTGGACGAGCCCGCATCAGCGCACGGGCGCCTTCGTCGCCACTCACCGGTAGGCCGGCCCACATCGCCGCGGACAACTTGACCGGCGGACGCAGATCACCGTCGTACCGAGCCGACACCAAATCGTTGTCGACCGCTGCGACAGCGTTCCAGATCTCGGACGTCACACCGGGGCTGTCTCCCAACCCGATGATGATCGCGCTGTGCCCTCGCATCTCTGCGTAGGCGACAGCGGCCCGCAATGATGTCGCCTGCCCGTCTTCCCAGAGTTCATTGTGGAGAAGCGTCACATCGTCGGGCACGAGCGATTCGAGGTCGATCGCGCCGCTGACGACCACGACCTCATCGACGTCGGCTGCCCGAGCCGCGTCGATGACGATCCGAACCATGGGCACACCGTCGATCTCGGCGAGCAGTTTGTGCTCGTTTCCTGCAAAGCGAGATCCCGCTCCTGCTGCGAGGATCACTGCAGCGATCGACCGATGACGTTCGTACGGCTTGGTTTCGACGTGGTCGGACTCGGTCACCGACACAGCCTAGGGTCGCCCACATGGACCCGACTGTTCCCCCCGTCTCAACCCCACCGATGCTTCGGGTCACGATGCTGCTCGCCGATGCCGCCCAGGTGGCCGATCGCAAGCTCTACATCCTCGGGGGAGGTGTCTCGGTCATCGGGCCCCGACCCCAACCGCTGGGCGTCGCGATACGCATCGAGGTTCCGTGGGATCGGGCCAACGTGAACCATCAGTGGCGGCTCGATCTCCTCGATGAGGACGGCCACCCAGTGACGATCAACGAACAACCACTCGTGGTGCACGGGCGCTTCGAGGCCGGCCGACCCGCGGGATTGAAGGCCGGCACTCCCCTCTCGGTGCCGCTTGCGATCACGTTTCCGACCCTCCCGGTCCAACCGGGACAGAGCTACACCTGGCAGTTGTCGATCGACGAAACGACCCATGTCGACTGGAGACAGTCGTTTCATGTGCGTGCCGTGCAGACGCAGCCGACGTCGCCGCCACCGAAACCCAGCTGACCTCAGTCGTGGATCGGCCCCGTCGTCGCCGACAGCGACGTGACGGTCCGCCCGGTTCGTTCTGCGATGATCTCTGCAACGATCGAGATGGCGGTCTCCTCGGGCGTCCGTGCGCCGAGATCAAGACCGATCGGCGAGCGGAGCCGGTCGAACCCCGCTTCGTCGACACCGGCGTCGACGAGACGTTTCGTCCGGTCGTCGTGAGTGCGCCGGCTGCCCATCACCCCGATGTAACCGACGTCGGTTGCGAGCGCCCCGGTGACCGCCGGAACATCGAACTTGGCGTCATGGGTAAGGATGCAAACGGCGTCTCGCGGCCCGAGGCCCTCACCAAGCTCGGTCAGGAGTCGATCGGGCCAGTCGACGACGAGATCGTCGGCCATCGGAAACCGTTGCCGGGTGGCGAAGACCTCGCGAGCGTCACAGACAATGACGCGGTAACCGAGCACCTTGGCGACCCTGGCCAGTGCCGCCGTGAAGTCGACTGCCCCGAAGATCAGCATTTGAGGAGGTGGAGCGAACGACTCGATGAAGACCGAGACGTCACTTTCTCGGGCCTCGCCATGCTCACCGTAGTGCCGAAGACCTGATTGGCCCGCTGCGAGTTCGCCCCGAGCATCGCGCTCGACGACCCGATCGAGACCCTTGTCGCCGAGGCTGCCAATCGTGAGCGGACCGGAAGCTTCGTCGGTTCGAACCAGCAGCTTTCGACCTGCGTTGGGGCCCTCAATGACCGTAGCCAACGCAACTGCTCGCTCAGCCGCAACATCGGCCTTGAGTGGTTCGAACCAGTCAGCCGGATCGAACGTCTCGATGAAGAGGTGAATGGTGCCACCGCACGTGAGCCCAACTGCGAAGGCCTCATCGTCGCTGTAGCCGAAGCTGACGACGCGGTTGGTAGCAGATTCGATCACGTCGAGTGCCTCGATCACGACGGCGCCCTCGACGCATCCACCGCTCACAGAACCGCGGACATCTTGGTCGACAGTGACCGCCATCGCCGCCCCCGGAAGACGGGGACCGGAGCCGTCGAGATCGATGACTCGAGCGATGGCGGCCGGCGTGGCCGAACCGAGCCACCGGTCGAGCGGATTGAAAAGCTCCTTCACAACCCCAGCCTACGCCTGCGATGGCTGAGCGCCCCAGGACGAAGCACCCGCCGGGCATGGTGATCGGGCCTCAGAGGGTGAGGCGCAACCGATCGAGCGCGAAGCGTGACGCTGCAAGGTCATTCACGGCGGCGCCATTGCGCCGCAGGTCCTCGTGACGATTCCAGGCCTCCAGCAGTTCTTTGAAGTGGGTGTGGGGTTCGTTGTTGCTACTCATGAAACCAATGATACGAATGCCTGTTCCTCTGAAAGTATGTTTCTCAATGGATTTACAGGTTCAATTGCTTTTTTTACATGGCATCTATTCCCTAGCGCCTTTCTTTTCATAGTACGGTTTTGGCCATGCTCGACTCGATCGACCGGCAAATCCTCGACGAACTCCAGAACAACGGGCGGATCTCTTATCGCGACCTCGGAGAGCAGGTCGGACTCTCGGCCCCTGCCGTCACCGAACGCGTCCGCCGCCTGGAACGGGCCGGCGTGATCACGGGCTACACGGCCACGATCGATCCGGCTGCGCTGGGCTCGCCGATCCTGGCAATCATCCGGATCCACTCCGCAGGGTCAAAAGCACCTGAGATCGACGCGCTCGCAGCGTCGCTACCCGAGGTGATCGAGTGCAACCGAGTCACCGGCAGTGAGAGCCATGTCGTGCGGGCCTGGTGCCGAGACCTCGCTCACCTCGACGGGTTGATCGAGGCCTTCTGGGATCTGGGGGACACGATCACCAACCTGGTCACGTCCACACCGGTTCAACGGCGGTCGTGTCGTATCTGGTGAACAACCGACGAGCTGATCAGTCGTCGCAGGTGAGGAGCCCTTGCACTACGTAGGTCTCCTCGCCGATCGGGACCCACGTGTTGAAGCAACGAGCCCGTTCTGCATTCCGCTTCTCCGCATCAACCAGCTTGCTCTGCGCCTCCAGACGAGCAGCTTCGAGTGCGTCCGCTTCGGCATCGGCTTCGGCCAACTGGCCCCGCATCTCGAAGTACTGCGTGACCGGGATGTACGCCAACAACCCCACCACGACAAGTGTCGACACCAACATGAATCCACCGACGACGACACTGGACCAGAACGGTCGACGCTCACCCGCGGTCTGCTTTGCCATGGTCAAGAACCCGCCAGTGCAGAACGACCGAGGTAGGCCGCAGCTTCCCCCAACTGCTCTTCGATCCGGAGGAGTTGGTTGTATTTGGCGACACGGTCGGAGCGAGCTGGCGCACCGGTCTTGATTTGCCCGCAGTTGGTGCCGACCGCAAGGTCAGCAATGAAGGTGTCTTCGGTTTCGCCGGACCGATGCGACATCACCGAGGTCCATCCGCTGCGCGTCGCAAGGTCAACCGCCTCGAGTGTCTCGGTCAACGAGCCGATCTGGTTGACCTTGACCAGAATGGAATTGGCATACCCGCCCTCGACACCGCGGGTGAGTCGTTCAGTGTTCGTGACGAAAAGATCATCGCCGACCAGCTGGCATCGATCGCCCACGAGGCCCATGAGCGCCATCCAGCCCTCCCAGTCATCTTCCGCCATGCCGTCTTCGATGGAGACGATCGGGTATCTGTCGCACAACCCCGTGAGTTCGCCGGCCATCGCTTCAGCGTTGAGGCTACGGCCTTCGGATTCGAGCGTGTAGAGGCCGGTGGCACCGTCGTAGAACTCGGTCGAGGCAACGTCCATTGCGATGGTCACGTCGTCACCCGGTGTGAGACCGGCGCGCTCGATCGCCTCCAACAGGTAGCGGATACCTTCCTCATTCGACCCCAGGTCGGGTGCAAAGCCACCTTCGTCACCGACCGCGGTCGACAGGCCGCGCTCGCCCAACAGTGCCTTGAGGGCGTGGTAGGTATCGATCCCCCAGCGCATGGCCTCGGAGAACGATGCCGCCCCCGTCGGCATGATCATGAACTCCTGATAATCGACGGAGTTGTCTGCGTGCGCACCGCCATTGAGCACGTTCATCATCGGCACGGGAAGGACGTGCGCATTGGCACCACCGACGTGACGCCACAGCGGCACTTCTAGTTCATTCGCTGCCGCCTGAGCGACCGCGAGCGAGATGCCGAGAATCGCGTTGGCGCCCACACGGGCCTTGTTCTCGGTCCCGTCAGTGGAGATCAGTTCGGCATCGATCCCGCGTTGATCAAGTGCATCGAGGCCGACGACCACGTCAGCCAGTTCCCCGTTGGCGAACCCAACGGCAGTGAGCACGCCCTTACCACCGAGACGGTCACCACCATCTCGCAGCTCGACTGCTTCGAAGGCGCCGGTCGAGGCTCCGCTCGGCACGATGGCTCGACCCGTAGCGCCCGAGTCGAGCCGGACCTCGACTTCGACCGTAGGGTTGCCGCGCGAATCGAAGACTTCGCGTGCGTGGACCTGCTCGATGATGCTCACGTTGTTGGGGGCCTCTTGCTACTCGCTCACCCGCAAGGTTATTGCTCCTCGCGCGAAGGGTGATGGATCTCGCGCGGAGCGCGCGAACTACGGTCTTTCCGCCGCTCGAGGCCCTCAGTCTGCCAGAGCTTCGTGCGTTTTTGCCTGCGACCACCACTCAGCGAGTTGACGCTCGTCGGCTGTTTCGAGAGCAGCCGCATCACCGGCCAACGCCTCGACGAGTCGGAACCGTGAGGTGAAGCGACGAACCGCCCCCCGAATCGCATCCTCGGGATCGACATCGAGCCGGCGAGCAACTTGGACTGCGGCGAAGAGCAGATCACCGACTTCGTGCTCGGACGGATCGTTGCGAACCTCACCGAGTTCGGCCTCGACGTCTGCATACGCGACCTCGACGCCACCCTCCCAGTCGAACCCTGCGCTGCGAGCCCGCTTCTGCACCTTTGCTGCGAGGGTCAAGCCAGGAAGTGCAGCAGGGATGCCATCCATCGCCGACTCACGTTTCTTCTCCTGCGCCTTCGCTGCATTCCAGATGGGCAAAACAGATGCAGCATCGGTCGCCTCGACATCACCAAAGACATGTGGATGGCGCACGACGAGCTTGTCGTGGATCCCCCGCGCAACGTCAGCAATCGTGAACGAGCCCCGCTCCGCCCCGAGACGGGCATGGAAAAAGATCTGGTACAGCAGATCACCAAGCTCTTCGACGAGGTGCTCGTCGAGATCGGGGGCATCGAGATCGTCGTCGATGACCGACCGGGCGTCGAGTGCCTCCAGGACCTCGTGGGTCTCCTCGAGGAGGTGACGTCGCAAGCTCGCATGGGTCTGTTCACGATCCCACGGACACTGTTCGCGAAGAAGACGCACGAGTTCGTCGAACCGGGCGAATTCGTGCGCGACCGGCTCGGTCAGTTCCGGAATGAAGAGCGATGTCAGATGGTCGGCGTCAACTGCTCGGTCGATATCGGACCACTCGACCTCAACGATCGCCTCGTCGGGCAAGCCGAGCCGCTGCAACAGCACTGCCCGAGCCGGCGGCTCGTCGATGGCGAGCTTGATGTCGCTCAACACGTGGTTCGCATGCGTGTGTGCAACCAGGAGCGGGCCCGTCTGACCGGCAGCTGCAGTGGCGAAGGCATGCCCATCGATGAGGCGCACGCCTGCCTCCACCGGATCGAGCCCGAGACGCGCCCAAACGGTGTCGAGGAACGAGACCGCCGGAAGAACATCGACGACGAGGCGACCGGCCTCGGCCTCAGCCCGCAGGAGCTCGACTGTGCGCTCGAGCACCAGTGGCGAGCCAGGTACCGCATAGACGACGGAGTACTCGTCTCTGCTCGCAACGTCAGCGATCAACCGAGCCGCGATCTCGGCGTACACATCCTCGAACGTGTCAGCAGCCTCGTACACCGCATCGAACGACCCGGCATCAATACCGACGGCGGCCGGGTGGCGGGCGGTGCGCAACCAGACCTGGTCGGCTGCAGCAATCGCAGCCTGCGTCTGGGGCGTGATCAATTCGGGGCCAGCCGGACCCAGTCCGACGATCGTCAGTCGCCCCACAAACGTCAGCCGCCGATCGGCAGGACGGTGAGACTCGTTGCGTCCCAACGTCCGTAGCGCGGATCGACGAACACGTCGTCGCCAACACCGAGCCGGGAAAGTGCGCCGGACTCGAGCGCTCGTCGCACCTCGCCGAATGCCGCCTCGTTCACCGTTTCGGCTGCGCTCTGCAACAACGCATCGATCGAGACCGGGTCCATCTCGGGGTGCACGTCAGCGGCGAGCGGACCGATCGAGCGAACCTGGATCACGTGCCAGCCGAACGGCGACTCGACCGGCGCAGAAATACCGACGCCGGTGGCACGAGCCCCGTCGGAGAACTCCGGCACGAAGGTGGAGCTGGCCACACAACCGAGGTCTTCGCCGGAACCGATGGCAGCCTCGCGGTACTCCATCATCAACACGTCGAAGTCGTAGCCCTCATCAATGTGAGCGGCGAAGCCGAGCGCGTCCTCCTCGGACTCGAAGAGGATGTGTGTCGAACACAGATACTCGGGCGGCTCGAAGGCGACCGAGCCGACCTCGTCGGCTGCGTACCGGTTGGCGAGCTCAATCTCGGCCTGAAGCCCGATCAGGAACCGACCGAAACCCGACGACGGGTCGAGCGTGGGGTCGTTGGCCATTGCGGCGAGGGCTGTGGCGCGATCCTGATCGTCGGCGACATAACCCCGGTCAGCGAGCTCAGCCCGTAGCGCGGCGTACTGGACCCACTGGGTGATCACCTGGCCTGGCAACGCCTTGCCCATCGTGCCGTGGTCAATCCCAGCCGGAATGTTGGGCGGCAGCGACTCGAGGATCTCGTGAAGCTCGCCTGCAGTGAACTCTTCGTCGAGGAAGCTCGCCACGGCTGCATCATCGCCACGTTCGTTGAGCCATGCGAAGGCGATCGCAACGATCACCCCGGCAAGGGCGACGATCGTCAGGCCGAGCCGGACGTTCGAGGGAGAGGAGGGCGAATCAGTGCTCACGGACTGTGAAGGTTATCGGGCCGATCAGGTCTGTCGGGGATCAGGTCGGCCATCACCTCGACCAGCTGATCGACGACAGCCCCCCGCTTCTTGTGCATCGGCAACTGCAATTCGCCGATTGCATCCTTGTAGACGGCGGCATTACCCGAGCCCTTGCCCGAGTACAGCCGTTCCATCCGCACCTGACGGCTGTCGGGAAGGCGCACCGGCGACAGACGAGCGATGTGATCGGGCCCACCGAACCCTGGCCCCTTCGTGACGGTGATCTCGCGGACACCGGTTCGTACGCATTCCACCCGCAACCGGCCGACCTGCAGTAACGCCTCTGCCTGCGGCGGGATCGGACCGAACCGGTCGAGCCACTCGGCTCGGACGTCGTCGAGCTGGTCGAGCGTCTCGATCGACGCAAGGCGACGGTAGGCCTCGAGCCGATTCGTTTCCTTCAACACGTAGTCGTCAGGAAGGTGCGCATCGCCGGGAACCTCGATGGCGATCTCGACGGCTTCCACGGGCTTCTCGCCGCGAAGCTCGCCGACCGCCTCGGTGACCATCTGGCAGTAGAGGTCATAGCCGACAGCTGCGATATGGCCCGACTGACCGGTACCGAGGAGGTTGCCTGCGCCTCGGATCTCGAGGTCACGCATAGCGATGCGGAACCCGGAGCCAAGCTCGGTCGCCTCGCCGATCGTCTTGAGTCGCTCGTAGGCCTCCTCGCTCAACACCCGATCGCGCGGGTGCAACAAGTACGCATACGCCCGCTGACCGGCTCTCCCGACACGGCCTCGCAGCTGATGCAACTGCCCCAGCCCGAGAAGATCGGCTCGGTCGACGACAAGGGTGTTGACGGTGGGCATGTCGATGCCCGATTCGATGATGGTGGTACACACGAGAACGTCGAAGCGACCCTCCCAGAAGTCGATGACAACTCGCTCGAGCGTCCCTTCGTCCATCTGACCGTGCGCGATCGCGATCCTGGCCTCCGGAACGAGATCGCGAAGGTTGGCTGCCACGTGTTCGATGTCGCGCACCCGGTTGTGCACGAAAAACACCTGGCCCTCCCGCAGTAACTCGCGACGTATCGCCTCGGCCACCGGTTGGTCGTCGTATTCGCCGACGTAGGTGAGGATCGGCTGACGGTCAGCGGGAGCGGTGTTGAGCAACGACATGTCGCGGATGCCCGTGAGGCTCATCTCCATCGTGCGGGGGATCGGCGTCGCGGTGAGCGTGAGAACGTCGACATCGTGCCGGATCTCTTTGATCTGCTCCTTGTGGGAGACGCCGAAACGCTGCTCCTCATCAACGACGAGCAGTCCAAGATTCTTGAACTGCACACCGTCACTCAGCAGTCGGTGGGTACCGATCACGAGGTCAACCGAGCCGTCTTCGAGACCGTCGGTGACCACTTTGGCCTGCTTGTTCGTGAGGAAGCGGCTCAGCACCTCGACCCGGATCGGGTACGCCGCCATCCGCTCGGAGAACGTGGAGAAGTGCTGCTGGGCCAGAAGCGTGGTGGGCACGAGCACCGCAACCTGCCTACCCCCCTGGATCGCCTTGAATGCAGCCCGCAACGCGATCTCGGTCTTGCCGAAACCGACATCACCGACAACGAGTCGATCCATCGGCGTGGGCTGCTCCATGTCGCCTTTGACATCGATGATGGCGTTGACCTGATCGGTCGTCTCCTGAAAGGGGAAGGAGGCCTCGAACTCGCGCTGCCATGGAGTGTCGGGTTCGAACGGATGACCCGCTGTGGTGACCCGACGCTGATAGAGGACCACGAGTTCCTGTGCGATCTCCTGGACCGCCGAGCGGACTCTTGCCTTGGTCTGGTGCCAGTCGGCGCCACCCATTTTCGAAAGCGTCGGCGTGTCGCCGCCCGTGTAGTGACGGACCGACTCGATCTGGTCGGATGGCACATAGAGCTTGTCGCCACCTCGATACTCGAGCAGCAGATAGTCGCGCTCGTTGCCACCGATCGCTCGCGTCACCATGCCGCCGAACCGAGCGACACCGTGCTGGTGGTGAACAACGAACGAGCCTTCACGCAGGTCCTCGAAGAACCGCTGCGTGTCGCGCTTGCGCCGACGCGACGGACGGTGAGTGCGGCGCCGTCCGGTGAGGTCGGACTCTGCGAGTACCGCAAGCTTGATATCGGGCAACACGACGCCGCGGTCGAGCGGTGCAACAACCACTCCTCCACTCCGAGCGGCATCGGTGGCGGTGAACGAAAGGCCCTGGTCGGTCAAAAGGGTGGCGAGTCGTTGCGCACTCGCTTCACCATCGGCGGCGACAACGACGGTGTACTCGTTGTCGAGCAGCGAACGTATCCGCGCAACGGTTGGCGTCAGATCGCCGACGACTGGCTCCCAGCCGGACGAGGCGACAACGGGTGTCGACGGCTGGTCGGGCGTCGCAAGCACCGACCACGCCGCCGCATCGGTTCGTTCCAACAGACGATCGAACGACAGATGCAGACGATGGACCTCGTCAGCGGCGACGTCCCAAGTTCGAGCGAGCGACGACGCAAGGTCGGCTTCCTCAGCGATGATCTCGGCTGCCCGGTCACGCACGCGCCGTGGCTCCACAAAGGTGATGAGGCCGTCGCTCCCGATCAGATCGGTCAACAGATGCTCTCCATCGACGAGCCACGGCAACCACGACTCCATGCCGTCGAAGAGCGTTCCGTCGGCGAAACGATCCCATTGCTCGCGTCCCCACGGCTCGGTCTGCACCAGCTCGGCTGCCTTCGCCCGTCGGTACTCGGTCGGCCGAAACTCGCGACACGGGTAGAGCACCGCCTGGTCGACGGCCACGGTCGAGCGCTGGTCGGCGACCGCGAACTCGGTCAACCGATCGACCTCATCGCCCCACAGGTCGATCCGGACGGGGGCATCTGCCGTACTCGGGTAGACATCGACGATCGAACCTCGCACGGCGACCTCGCCTCGATGCTCAACTTGTCCTTCACGGCGATACCCGAGCACGACCAATCGCTTGACGAGTTCGACCGGATCGATCTGATCGCCGGGGCGTACCACGATCGGTTCGATCACCGCAGCGGGATCGATGCGCTGCACCAGCGCTCGAGCAGACGCCACGACGAGCGCCGGTGGACGATCCGAGCTGAGCCGGTGGAGCACGCGCAGACGTTGGCCCATCGTCTCGACTCCCGGACTCACCCGTTCGAATGGCAAGGTCTCCCACGCTGGAAAGTGCAGGACCCGATCCGAGCCAAGCACGGCACCGGCATCGGTCGCGAGGCGTTCAGCCTCGGTCTGGGTGGCAGTACCAACGAGGACTGGCCGCCGGTCGGACGCTGCGACGAGGCCCGCCAGCACCAGCGCACGCCCGGCGTCACCGATGGCGATCACCGGTTTGCGGCGACCGAGCGCAGCGTCGATCGACGGATCGTCGCTGAGTCGATCGAGAAGGTCGCGGAGCGGAGCTGTGGCGGGGTCAGGCACGGAGATCAGGAGACGTTGAAGCGGTTCATTGTGGCTTCGATGTCGGACACCGCAAGAAACTCCACTGCGTCGGCCGCGTTCGCAACCACTCGCTCCAGAACCGGACGTTCGGCGCGTGCCGGCCGCTTGAGCACCCAGTCGCGACCTGTCATGGCGCCAGGCTCGGGCTTACCCACTCCGATACGAAGCCGCGAGAACCCATCAGCGCGGAGGTGAGCGCGGATCGATTTGAGACCGTTGTTGCCCGCCAACCCGCCCCCCACCTTCAGCTTCATTCGGCCGACCGGAAGATCGAGTTCGTCATGGACAACGAGCAGCCGCGACAGGTCGGTGATCCCGTGTCGCTTGACGAGCGCTCCGGCGGCCCGGCCCGCCTCGTTGTAGAACGTGACCGGCACCGCGACCGCAACGGTCTTGTCGCCGACTCGCACGACTTCGCTCTCAGCGTGGTCGCGCCGGCCACGACGAAGTCGTCCCCCGTGACGACGGACGACTTCATCGACGACCCAGAACCCTGCGTTGTGCCGCGTCTGGGAGTACTGATCGCCGGGATTGCCGAGACCGATGACCAGAAGGTCGGCCGGGGTACCCGATCGTTCGTGTTTGCGCCGCACCATCTCTCGGGCGGGCCGGAAGGTCAGCCCTCGTCGCCGTCGGCGTCGTTGTCACCCGCGTCGGACGCTGTTTCGCCCTCGGCAGCGTCGCTGGCCTCGGACTCCTCGGAACGCCGGATTGCTTCACGGGTGGATCGGGTGATGAGAGCGATTGCGACGGTCTCCTCGGGGTTCATCGCGCTCGACGCACCGGCCGGCAGGTTGATGTCGGCGACCTTGATGGTCTCACCGAGTTCGAGGGCGGTCACATCGACGATGATCTGCTGCGGGACATCGGTCGGTTTGACCGAGACGGTCATCGAGTACATCGACTGGTCGATCATGCCGTCATACATCGTGACGTTGCGAGCCTCGCCCTCGAGGATGATTGGGACCTCGACGTCGATCGTCATGTCCTCGGTGACACGCAGGAAGTCGACGTGGATCACGTCGCGGCGAACGGGGTGACGCTGCAGATCCTTGATGACGGCGAGTGCTTTGTCGCCGTCGATGTCGAGGGTGATGAGGGCGTTGAGACCGCTGTCGGTGGTCAACGCCTTGCGCAACGCCGGCCATTCGATAGAGACCGCGAGCGGGTCGGTGTTGAGACCGTAGACGACAGCAGGGACCTTGCCTTCACGCCGGAGACGACGAGACGGGCGGGTGCCTTCCTTGCGCCCGGATTCGGCGCTCAGCAGCAGTTCAGACATGGGATTCGGCTCCTGGAGGGGCACAGCGAAAATACGAGCCCGGACTTGGGCCGATCGATAAGACTATCGGGGGTGTAGTGCAGCGCCACCCGGGTCAGGCGAGGTGATTTCCGCCAAAGATCTCGCTGACCGACGTGTCTTCGAACACCGCCGAGATGGCTTGGGCGATGATTGGAGCGACGGACAAGACCGTGATCTTGTCGGCCTGCTTCTCGCTCGGCAGCGGCAAGGTGTCGGTGACGAGCACCGTCTCGACCGGTGCGTTCTTGATTCGGTCGATCGCAGGGCCCGAGAACACGCCATGTGTGGTGGCGATGATGATCCGCTTGGCCTCGTAGTCGTGGAGCAGTTCAGCTGCTGCGCAGATGGTGCCACCGGTGTCGATCATGTCGTCGATGAGGACACAGGTGCGTCCCTTCACATCACCGATGATCTCCTTGGCTTCCACTGCGTTCTTCTCCTCCGTCGAGCGCCTCTTGTGGACGTAGGCGAGATCGGCGTCAAGAAGATTGGTGTAGCGCTCAGCGACCTTCATGCGGCCGGCATCGGGCGACACGATCACCATGTCACCGTCGTTGTGTGCTTTGAGATACTCGATCAGCACGGGCATGGCCGTGAGATGGTCTACCGGGCCGTCGAAGAAGCCCTGGATCTGCCCGGAGTGAAGATCGACCGAAATCAGTCGATCGGCGCCGGCAGCCGCGAAGAGATCAGCGATGAGTCGCGCCGTGATCGGCTCGCGACCCGATGCCTTGCGGTCCTGACGCGAATAGCCATAGAAGGGCGCAACCGCGGTGATTCGCTTTGCGGACGCTCGCTTGGCGGCGTCGACCATGATCAGGTGTTCCATGATCTGGTCGTTGATCGAGCGGCCTTCCCACTCAGTGTGGGTCTGGACGATGAAGACGTCCGAGCCGCGAATCGACTCGCTGTACTTGACGTGGATCTCGCCGTTGGCGAACTCGGCGATGTCCGGTGTCCCCAGCCGAACACCGAGTTCGCTGCAGATGTCGGCGGCGAGCCCTTGGGTGGCCCGACCCGCGACAACGTGAAGCTTCTTGTGGTTGAGCAGTTGCATCCCCGTGGCCCTCACTCGCGTCCGTCTGCATCATACGGCGCGCGAGCGACGCGCGAGTGGCTGGCCCGGCAGGACTCGAACCTGCAACATTCGGCTCCAAAGGCCGACGTTCTGCCAATTGAACTACGGGCCACTGCGCCGGGTCACCGTAGCGGCCGAACGGCGTCAGCGGCGCACCAGGAGGGTGAGACGACCCTTCACGTTCGACAAACGCTGCGGCGACAGCCCAACCCAGAATCCGATGATCGATGCCATGCGACGAAATATCCGGAGCACCGGAAGGGTGGCGCTCCGGCGCGGAGCCGGTAGCGTCGCCTGCCGTGGGTTCACTGATCAAGAAGCGCCGCAAACGTATGCGCAAGAAGAAGCACAAGAAGATGCTCCGAAGGACGCGCCACCAGCGGAAGTGAGGTCTTCCGGCGAGCGGTTTGCGCCGTCCGCTGTTACCTCCTTTGTCGTGACGTTCAATCTGTCGGCTGCTCGGCTGGCACCGTCGTGACCACGCGGCCCGCCTCTGGGTGGGTTCCGTCGACGAACCATGTCGACCCGCTTCCAGCAAGCCGGGGTCGCTGACCCGTTGCTTCGGCCAGTTCGTCGCGCCAGCGCGTCAACTCCGGCGCAACAACGAGTGCAGCCGGCTCAAGATCGTTGCCGTTGTCACCCGTCGGACCTCCCATTTCGTCCCAGGCGGCGTAGACGGCTGGGGTCGAGCAGAACACAGGTGGCGTAACGAGCGTGAACGTCTGCTCGACGTAGGGCAACGGCACGACATTCTCGCCGATCCCGGTAACCCGAGCGCGACCACCGACCAAACAGAACGCAACGTCGGCGCCCAGACCTGCTGCAGCCTCGAGATCGACAAACCCAGCCCAGCGAAGAATCGCGGCCGCATCGGAGGAGCCACCCCCAAGACCCGCTCCGGCAGGGATGCGCTTGTGGATCGTAACTGCCGCATCGCGGTCGACTAGCCGGAGCGCTCGGACGACGAGGTTGTCGTCGTCGGGACCCACGAAGTCGGTACCAGCCGGACCCTCGATCGCGAGCCCCGAACCGCTGCGGACATCAAGCAGGTCGTGGAAATCGAGCGAGACCATCTCGGCGTCAATGAAGTGATACCCGTCGTCTCGTAAGCCGGTGATGCGAAGACGGAGAGTCAACTTGGCGGGAGCCACGAGCCGAGTCACGTCCGCAGACTACGGTGCCGTTCATGCTGCAGCTCGGTACTCGCCCGTACCAACATGGCCTCCTCGATCTCGGTGGCGACAATTACGCGTGGATGCAACCCGACGGTGGGTGGGGTTGGAGCAATGCCGGCCTGATCGTCGACGGGGATCAAGCCCTCCTCGTCGACACCCTGTTCGACCTCCCGCTCACCCGGGCAATGCTCGATTCGATGTCCGCTGCGCTTCCCCGCGTCAACATCACGACGCTCGTGAACACCCACAGCAACGGCGACCACTGCAACGGCAACGAGCTCGTAAAGGGCGCAGAGATCATCTGTTCGGTCACCGCCGCCGAGGAGATGGCCCACGAAAACCCCGAGATGATGGTCGGCCTGCTCGAGGCCGCCCCCGACATGGGTGTCATGGGCGAGTTCTTCCTGCATTGTTTCGAACGATTCCAGTTCGGCGGGATCACCAGACCCGATCCCGATACGACCTTCTCCGGCGAACTCTCCAGGACCATCGGCAACACCACGGTCAACCTGGTCGAAGTCGGGCCTGCGCACACCGGGGGTGATGTCCTCGTGCATGTCCCAGGCCGCTCCACCGTCTACACCGGCGACATCTTGTTCGTCGAAGGGCATCCGATCCTGTGGGCCGGATCGATACCCGACCTCCTCAACGCGCTCGACCAGATCGTTGCGTGGGATCCGGAGACGATCGTCCCCGGTCACGGCCCGATCACCGATCTCGCCGGGGTCGCCGAGATTCGCTCCTACTTCGAGTACTGCCACGGTGAGGCCCGCCGCTGCTTTGACGCCGGCATGGACCTCGCTACCGCAGCAGCCGACGTCTCGCTCGACAAGTACGCGAACTGGGGCGACGCCGAGCGGATCGTCACAATCCTCGATAGCTGTTACCGCGAGTTCGATGACGTGTCCGAAAAGTCTGAGATCACCGATCTTTTCGCTCAGATGGCCGACGTCTGGGCTGCCAACCGCTAAGCATCGGCCGTGGCTGCCGCAAGGCGGGCCCAGTCGTCGAGCGAGAGGGTCTCGGGGCGGGCCGTCGGTTCGACTCCGGCAGCGATGATCGCCGCTTCACCGACAAGTCCACCGAGTGATCTGCGGATCATTTTGCGACGTTGGTTGTACGCAGCACGCACGAGCGGTTCGATCTCGGTCAACGCGGCGTCGATCGGCTGCTCCGCATGCCGTTGGATCCGAACCAGAGCCGACTCGACACGAGGTCGGGGGTGAAACACTGTCGGGGGGACTCGCCCGACGATCCGAGCCTCGCCGTGAAACGCCACCAACACCGAGGGAATACCGATGGCAGCGTTGCCCGGCTTGGCAGCGAGCCGCTCGGCGACCTCCAGCTGGACCATCACAAGCATCGACTCGATCTTCGCGACGTTGCGCAGTAGGTCGAGAACTATGGGCGTTGCCACGTTGTACGGAAGGTTTGCGACGAGCGACCACCTGTCGCCAGCAGCGAGGGTTTCGTCCCAGTCGATCTGCTGGGCATCGCCTGCGACGATCTGCACATCGTGGCCCGCGAGCACCTCCCGCAGAATCGGTACGAGGTCGTCGTCCATCTCGATGGCGGTCACGCGGGCACCCGCTTCGATCAACGCAAGCGTCAAAGACCCAAGACCCGGTCCAATCTCGACCACCCGGTCACCTTCCCGAACACCACTCAACGATGCAATCTTGCGAACCGTGTTGGGATCGGTCACGAAGTTCTGACCGAGCGACTTGCGAGCGGCGAGCCCGTGACGATCGAGTAGGGCTCGGATATCGGCGCCGGAGTGGGTCACGACGAAAGATAGATGCCGCAGTGCGGCCACGGAACGGCACCCTGGCGATCGAACAGGGCCTGGGCCTGGGCGTCCTGGTCTTCGGCAGATGCTGCGATCGGGTCGACCCCCATCAACGACGGGTTTGCGAAGCTCGCAACCCAGTCCCACGTCGGCTGGGAGAACTGGTACGCCCCCCGATGTTGGCCACTGGGGCTGACTGCGTCGTAACGCCCACCCGACTCACAGTCTCGGAGCGAAGCCCATTGTTCGGCGCTCGGCCCACCTGAGGGCGAAATGGCTGTGGGTGAAGCCATCGATGCGTCGGACAGGACCGCGGTGATGGATTCGGTCGTAGGGGTGGCCGCGACGGTCGTCGTCGGTGCGGGGATCGTTGTGCTGGTCACGAGCGTGGGACCTGCGGCGGCCTGCTCTCTCGTCCGTCGATCGGCTTCTGCTGCGGCGGCCTGCCGACCGAGCTCTATGGCGCGAGCGAGATCGGCTGCTCGTCGTTCCTTGCTCGCCGCTGACCACGCCGCAGCGCGTTCGCTGAAGCTGGCGACGTCGATGTCGAGCACGATGGTCGACTGGCCTGCGGCGGGAACAGCCAGAACCGCCGAAACAGCAACCACCGCAGCCACCCGCAACCCGACGCGTACGCGCCACCCGTCTCGGCCCATGGATGAACGCTACGGCTGCCGTAACACAAACGCAATGTTGCGAGATGCGCCTCCTGGTCAACGGCGCAGGTCCGCACTCCTCAGTCAGCCATTGACTCCGCCTTGGCAAGGTCAACCGCATCAAGATCGTAGAACGAGGCTGCGGTGACCCATGTCGCAGCGGCGACGTCTTCAACCGGCACGTCCTTCACCTCGGCGATCTTCTCCCCCACCAGCGGGACGAGTGCGGGCCGATTCGGTTTTCCTCGGTGTGGAACCGGCGACAGATACGGTGAATCGGTCTCGATCAGCAACCGGTCGAGTGGACAAATCGCAGCTGCTTCACGCAAATCTTGACCACTCGGGAAGGTAACGATGCCGCTAAACGAAACCAGACAGTCCCTGGCGAGCGCCTCGCGTGCTTCATCGGGGCCACCGGTGAAGCAGTGGAACACGGTGCGCTCGGGCACGCCCTCGTAATCGAGGATCTCGAACGTTTCGTCCCAAGCCGAACGAGAGTGGATCACGAGCGGCAGGCGATGACGATGCGCCATCTGGATCTGCGCTGCGAACACCGTACGTTGGGTCGAGCGCGGCGAATGGTCGTAGTGGAAATCGAGGCCGGCCTCCCCGACTGCGACCACCTGCGGCAGCTGAAGCAGATCCTCGATACCGGCGAGCCCTTGCTTCGAGTCGTGAGGGTGCACCCCGGCGGTCGCGTAGACCCCGTCATGTTCGGCTGCAATCGCCGCCATCTGCTGCGACTGCTCGAGATGACATCCGACCGTGACCATACGGTCAACGCCTGCTTCATTGGCGAGTGCAACCTGCTCTGCACCGCTCGCGCCGGATTCGAGGTGACAGTGCTGATCGATCCAGCGCACCGAGATCTCCGACTCAGTGGCTGCCATCATCGGCCAGCAGGGTGTCGAGGTCGACCTTGGTGAACAGCGGTGTCGGCTTTTCGATCACGGTTCCAGTCGGCACCGGCATCCGCTCCCACGCAGTCACCGGCCCGAGCAACTCGTCGAGCGCAGCTGCGCTGAACGGCAAGTACGGAGCGAACGCCACGCGAGCACCGTTGATGGCGTCGAGCGCTGTACCGAGCACAACGCCACCGCGCGCCCGATCGTCTTTCACGACCTTCCACGGCTCGGTGGCGTTCAGATAGGCGTTCACGGCTTGGGCAGCATCCATCGCTGCCCGAAGGCCAGCCCGAAGTTCAACCTTGGCAATGTGGTCGTTCGCAGTGTCAAGCGCACGATCGACCGCAGCGAGCACCGCGTCGTCGTCAGCGGTTCGGCCCTCGACTGGCGGCTGCTCGCCGAAGTTCTTGTTGATCATCGACAACACTCGATTGACGAGGTTGCCCCATGTCGCCACGAGTTCTTCATTGATCCGCCGGGCGATTTCTTCTATCGAGATGTCGGTGTCGGCCTGTTCGGGAAGACTCGCCGCCAGGGCGTAGCGCAAGCCGTCGACCTGGAACAGTTCGAGCCCTTGATCGATAGTGAGGCCAATGCCCCGACTCGCCGAAGCCTTGCCACCCTTGAACGTTACGTACTGATTGGCCGGCACGTCGTCGGGCAAATGGATGTCGCGGTCGTAACCAAGCAGTTGCGCCGGCCAGAACAGGCAGTGGAACGGAATGTTGTCCTTGCCGATGAAGTACACGTGGCGGCTATCGGGGTTGTACCACCAGTTTCGCCACTGGTCGACGTCGGCGGTGTTGCTCGCCCATTCCTGGCTGGCCGACAGATAACCAATCACTGCGTCGTACCAGACGTAGATGCGCTTGCCGGGACCGAGGTCGTCGACCGGGAGCTCGACCCCCCAGTCGAGATCGCGGGTGATCGCTCGGTCGAGCAGGCCCTCTTCATCGACCCAGCTCCGCACGAAATTCAGTACGTGCGGACGCCAGTCGGATTTGGAACCGAGGTAGGCACTGATCTCGTCGGTGAAATCGGAGTAGCGAAAGTAGAAGTGCTCGGTCTCGCGGAGCACCGGAGTGGCTCGTGAGAGCTTCGATCGGGGCTCGATCAGATCGGTGGGATCGAGCGTGCGGCCACAATTGTCACACTGGTCGCCACGAGCGTCCTCATAGGAACAATGTGGGCACGTGCCCTCGATATAGCGGTCGGGCAGGAATCGCCCGGCGTCCGGATCGTAGAACTGTTCACTGGTGCGCTTGTCGATGTGCCCGCTTTGGAGTTGCTCGAGAAACATTTCCTGCGTGACCCGTGCGTGATGAGGCGTACCAGTCGTTGTGTAGTTGTCCCAGCTGATGCCGAGCGCATCCCACTGGCGGAGGAACTCGTGGTGATACCGGTCGGCGATGTCTTGGGGGGTGACACCCTCATCGTCGGCGCGAACCGTGATCGGAGTTCCGTGCACGTCGGAGCCGCTGACCATCAAGACGTCGTTTCCCACCAGACGCTGGTGGCGAGCGAACACATCGGCAGGAAGGTACGCGCCAGAGATGTGCCCAAGATGACGAGACCCTGAGGCATAGGGCCACGCAACAGCGACGAGTACGGGGGTGCTCATTGGTGCTGAGGTTACCGGTGGCTAGCCAGCGCTGCGGTCGGCCACCTCTCGTAGTGCGGGGAGCGACGTTTCGCCGAGGACCGAAGATTCATCGCCGA
Organism: uncultured Acidimicrobiales bacterium; assembly: GCA_905480195.1. Lineage (GTDB taxonomy): Bacteria > Actinomycetota > Acidimicrobiia > Acidimicrobiales > Aldehydirespiratoraceae > UBA11606. The sequence goes on along the minus strand of CAJQPN010000014.1, from coordinate 97,116 downwards.
CCCCGTTGCGGGATCGCACATCGTCGATGCGATCAAGTTGCCGTTCGAGCTGGCGGCGGCGGGTGCCGGACAGCTCACCAAAGCTGCGGGTGAGGGTGTCGAGGTGACGGTCGACCCTGTCAATCTGCTCGGAGAACTTTCGCCACTGCTCGCCGAATCCGCCGAGACACTGCAGGATCTCTTCGCTGGCACGTTCGACTGCGAAGGCGTCCATCGCCTGCCGGATGACACCGAGTACTGCGAACAGCGTGGTCGGTGAACACAGCACGACCCGCTGTGCAAGCGCGTCGTCGAGCAGCGTCGAGTCGTTTTCGTGGATGAAGCCGTAGACGCTCTCGTTCGGAATGAACAGCAGTAGGTAACCGACGGTGGAGTCGCCGGCGGCGTAACCGCGGCCATCGAGTTCCTTGACCCGATCACGAACGTCGCGAAGAAAGCGTTCGCGCAACTCGGCAGCTTCCGAAGCCGAGGACGCCTCGAGATATCGGAGATAGTTGGTGACCGGGAACTTCACGTCCATGTGGAGCTGGTTGTCGTCGGGCAACAGGAAGGTGAAGTCAGGCTTGGTGCCGCCCTTGATCATCTGCTGCTTTCGATAGTTGACGCCCTCGCGCATGCCGGCAGATCGCAGGACGTCCTCGGCCATACGCTCACCCCACTGACCGCGGGTCTGCGGACTCGCCAGCGCATCGCGTAGGTGTCCGGTGGTCTCGGCCAACACCTTCTGCTGACGTGTCGCCGCCTCAAGCGACTCGACGAACTGTCCGTGCTGCTGGGCGCGCTCCTTCTGCAGTTGAGCGACGAGGGACCGCAGTTGGGTGAGTTCGCAGTTCATCACCTGTACCTGCTGACCCATCTGCTTCGACATGCCACCAACCCGCTCGCCGACGGTGTCGGACATGCCGCCGACCTTTTCAGCAACGAGCTTGTCCACCGACTCGACCTTGTCGACCATGGCCGTAAAGGCATGCTCGAGCCGCTGCTCGATCGCTTCGCGGCGTAGGTCGAGTTCGGCTGCCCCCGTCTGCAGACGGCTGTCGAAGCTCTCGCCTGCAACAGCCACCACTCGCTCGACAACACCGTCAACCTGCGCCTGCTGGCGGGCGGACAACTCAGCGGCGAGCCGGTCGACAGTTGCAGCCTCGAACCCCCGCCGTGCGCGAGCGAACCACAGGCCGGTACCGACACCGATGCCCGCTACGAGGAGGAGGGTGAGAAGGAGGGGGATCACGATCACAGGGTCCACACCGCGGATGGTACGGAGCAGGTGTGACACCACGTTCCTGGGTCCACACACCCGGCGCAACAACAAGGATCCGACCCGTGGGCTACGGCCAAGATCTCGTCTGTCCACCCGCAAGGCTCAAACTTTTCGGTCACGAAATTCTTTACGCCAGGAACGAAGGGCCAGGTCATCGGGGTTGGCCCCAGCCCCAGCGCTACAGGTCGATCGAGCTGTGGTCGGCAGGTGAGGCGAGTTCAAAGATCTCGATGTCCTCGGAGTAATCCATGAAATCGTGAACATGCTGAGGCGGGTGAAAGACGAAGTCTCCCGCCTCGAGAAGCATTTCCCCTTGTCCCTCGTAGTACATCTTCACCCAGCCGCGGGTCACGTACATGATCTGGAAGTCGTAGTTGTGGTAGTGGCGACCCGTGCTCCCACCCATGTCGTTCGCACGAGTCACCCAAGCGTCGTACTTGCCATCAGTCGCGCCACTGAGACCGAGATCCCGGATCTTCAACCAGTCTCGGTATCCGTGCATGGGTTCGAAGTGCGCGTCCTTCCCGCGCGACAAACAGAAGCTGGACGTGTAATCAGACATAACGACTCCAATTCACTGATTTCTTTACAGTCGAACAACAAAACCTTGTCATCGCGAAAACCTTGTCATCGCGGCCGAAAGCTAGGGGTATTCACGAGAAAAGACAGCATGACTACCCTAATCATGGACTCCCGAACGGAACCGAAAATCGGGCTCACATCCTCGGCGGTCACTTCCTTCGCAGTGACGATCTCGTGACCGAAGGGTGTCATCGCCCGCCCGGGGAACTCGAACGACTGCACACGGAACTGCCTGGCCCGACCAACCAGGGCCACAACTCGAGAGTCCAAGAACCAAACCCCGCCGGAGTCATCTTCAGCCGAGTCAAGGCCTCGCGAGAAAGACGAGGAGCACGGAGCCTCCAGACGTTGCCTGAACGTCGACCTCGACGCCGTCGGCGGGGACAGGACCTGCAGATTCTTCGAGCTTCCACCGCTCGTTCACGGAGGACTGCATCAGAGCTCCAATGCGAGGTCGTAGACCCTCCGCTTCTTCGCTCCGGTCTCAGCCACTACGGTGTCGATCGCCTCGCGCCGACTGACACCTTCCGAGAGTGCAGCAGAGAGGCGGTCGACGATCTGCGCATCGTCGAGTTCTCCTGGACCGGGCGCACCATCGATAACCACCACGACCTCACCCTTTACGCCGTCACCAGCCCACTCGGCCAACTCCGCGAGCGTTCCGCGCCGGAGTTCCTCGTGAAGCTTGGTGAGCTCGCGAGCGACGACAGCTCGGCGGTCGGCGCCGCAGTGCTCGGCGAGCAGTGCCAGGGTGGCGGCCACTCGTTTCGGTGATTCATACAAGATGACAGTGCGACGTTCCGCTGCAATCGCCTCGACTTGGTCATCTCGGAGCCGGCCCCTGCGAGCGAGGAACCCTTCGAAGACGAATCGGCCGGTGGGGAGCCCCGAAGCCACCAGGGCGGCGATCGCGGCCACTGGGCCCGGAACCGTCGTGACCTCGTGTCCGGCTGCGACCGCTGCCGCGACGAGGCGCTCACCAGGATCGCTGACCCCCGGCGTGCCTGCATCGCTCACCAACACGACCCGTTCGCCTGCGGCAAGTCGGTTGAGCACGACGGGGATCGCGTCGAACTCCGTGTGCTCGTCAACCCGCTTCAGTTCTGCGGCACGCACGCCAGCGTGTTTGAGCAGTGAACCGGTGCGTCTTGTGTCCTCGCAACAGACCAGGTCGGCGCTCGCGAGCGCCTCACTGGCCCGGGGAGACAGGTCACCGAGGTTGCCAATCGGGGTGGCGACGAGGGTCAGCACGCCGCTCATTCGACGCAGATCTCGAGTTGCATGCCTCGCTCGACGCCCCAACGTCGAAATGAACCGGCCTCGGCCTCGAGCACCGCACCAGCCCGGGGCGACCACTTGCCGACACGGCCCGGGGCCATCGTCGTGATGGAAAGCACCCGAAGATTGCCATCGAGATGGGCGACGTCGAGCGCAAATCGCATCCGGATCGTGTGAACGCCGCGCGCCGGTCGCAGCAAGAGCGCGCCCTCAATGCCCTCCCGCCCCAGCAAGCCCCGACGGCGGTTCTTGCGGCTTTCGGCGATCTCCAACGAGGCGATCACGCGCCCCTCATGCACCAGCCAGGCCATGCCCCGACGCTAACCGCGGTGGTGCTCCAGCACCCACCGCTGAAAGCTGCCAAGGAATCAGGCGCTGACTGGTTCTCGGTCGGACTGCGCCGCAGCCCGCTTCTGGCGGCGTTCGGCCAAGCGGTGCCCGAGCATGCCGATACGGCCGATTTGCGTCACAAGCGCTTCGCGTGCCTCTTCGGCTTCCGGCGAGAGACCCTCGATCGACTCGATCGCCCAGTCGCGCAGGACCACCGGCTTCAGGATCTTGTCGTGGTGGATCGCAAAGTCGTAGATACCAGCTTCAGCGATCGCCTTTGCGTGGGCCGCGAAACCCGGGATGCCCGTACCCGGCATCTTGAACTCCTGAACCTGCTTGTTCACTGCGATGACCGCCGCCGACGGGTCAATCTCGAAGATCGCCTGCATGGCGTCACGGTAGAAGAGGTAGTGCAGGTTCTCGTCGGCGGCCACGCGTCGCATCACGGCCTTGCCTGCCGGATCGTCGAGCATATTCCCCGTGTTGAAGTGACTGATACGCGTTGCAAGTTCCTGCAACGTCACGTAGGCAAGGCCCTCGGTCAACGAGGGCGGCTCGGGCACCTGTCCGCTCTGAACCTGCGCCATTCGGCCCCGCTCGAGTTCGACCGGGTCAAGAGACCGAGTGGCCATGAGGTACCCGTTGATCACGATGCCGTGGCGCCCTTCCTCAGCAGTCCACCGGCGCACCCACTCGCCCCAGGCCCCTTCTCGGCCCATCATTCGTTCGATATCGCGGAAGTAGTAGGGCAGGTTGTCTTCGGTCAGCACGTTCACGAACAGGGCGCTCCGCACGGCGCTCGGAACGTTCGCCTCCTCGGGCGACCACTCATAGCCCTCGGGGAAGTCCGCTGCGGCACTCCACGGGATGTAGGTGTGGGGATGCCACTCCTGTGCTGTCTCAATGTGGCGGTCGAGCAGCTTCTCGGCCGTCTCAGCTAGCGCTTCGCGCAGATGGAGGTCGGGAATCACCGTCATGATCTTGAAAGCCTACCTGCCGGTCGGCAGGCTGTAAACGCAGCGGAACCGTTCGACCTCAGTGCAACACTCACCGTCCCTTCGACACTCCCGGGTCCTGATCGGTTACAACCCCGACTGCACTCGTTCACTAACGTGTAGCAATGGTTCTCGTACTCGAATCGGCGACGCTCGACCGCTACGTCGCCGATGGCTTTCTGCTTCTACCGGGCCACATCGATGCCCACTGGCTAAGCCGACTGAACGAGGCGATGGATCGCCTCGTCGACGAGTCGCGCGCCGCCGAGCCCGGAGACAGACGCTTCGACACCGAGCCCGATCACCGATCAGACCGTCCGCGTCTACGACGGATCCATTCGCCGGTCGATCTCGATCCAGCGTTTGCAGCATTCGCGCTCGACGGTCCCGCCACCGACCTCGCCGAGGCACTCCTCGGGCCGAACGTCCGCTTCCACCACTCCAAACTCAACATCAAGTGGGCTGACGGTGGAGACGAGGTCAAATGGCACCAAGACATCCAGTTCTGGCCTCACACTGACTTCTCGCCACTCACGATCGGCGTGTACCTCGACGACGTCGTCGACGACGACATGGGCCCGATGGGCGTCGTACCCGGCAGCCATACCGGTGAGCTGTACGACCTCCGCAATCCCGATGGCTCGTGGTCGGGCTCGCTGTCCGACGCCGACACCGCCCGCGCGTCGGTTGACCGGGCCGCATATCTCAAGGGACCAGCTGGCAGCGTCACCGTGCACAACTGCTGTTGCGTGCACGGTTCTGCAGTCAACCGCTCGGATCGCTCACGCCCACTCCTCCTCCAGACCTACTCGCGGGCCGACTCGTACCCTCTTCTCGGGGTCGGTACGAACGGTAAAGCGGGCCGGAGTGCTCACCAGCTGGTGCGAGGGTCGCTGCCGCCAACGCTTACCATCGAGGGTCGCACCATGCCAGCCGCCCCTGACTGGTACAACGGCTCCTATCAGTCGATCTTCTCGGTCCAGCAGGGAGAAACGGGCTGACTCACACCGTTGACCCTGGCGACGTGGGCCGTCAGACGTTGAACCGGAACTCCATCACGTCACCGTCCTGGACGACATAGTCCTTGCCTTCGGAGCGGACCTTTCCAACCTCGCGCGCAGCGGCCCACGACCCGGCTTGGACAAGTTGGTCCCACTGGATCGTCTCGGCACGGATGAAGCCCCGTTGGAAGTCAGTGTGAATCACACCGGCCGCCTCAGGGGCAGTCGATCCAGCGCGGAAGGTCCACGCCCGCGACTCTTTCTCACCCGTCGTGAGGTAGGTCCGAAGGCCGAGCATGTGGTAGGCCGACGTTAAGAACGCAGGTACTGCACCGTCGCCGAGACCCAAGGCCTCAAGCATCTCCTGCCGATCTTCGAGCGCCATCACCGCAGCTTCGGCCTCAAGCTGCACCGACAGCGGCACAACCTCGGCACCCTCGAGTTCTGCTCGGACGGGAGCAGCGATGGCATCCTCGTCGCCAATCTGATCTTCGCCGATGTTGAGGACAGCCATGACCGGTTTGTTGGTCAGGAAGAAGAACTCCTTGAGTTCGGCCCGGTCCTCGTCATCAAGACCGGCACGGTAGAGCGGCGTGCCCTCGCCGAGCGTATCGACACACCTTGTGAGCAAGTCGACGGTGCGCCTCAGCGAGCTGTCGCCCTTCAGCATCCGCTGCGTTTTGTCGCGAGCCTTCTCGGCGCTGGCGAGATCAGCGAGTGCTAGCTCGATCTCGACCACTCGAAGATGCTCGAGTGGATCCTGCGGCCCGGGGACGTCTTCATCGGGGAACGCACGCAGTACGAACACGATCGCGTCGACCTCGCGAATGTGGCTGAGAAACGCGTTGCCGAGGCCTTCCCCCTGGCTGGCACCCTCGACGAGCCCTCCGATATCGGTGAACTGCACTGCCGCATGGATCGTCGCCTTGCTGCGCGACATCACGCTGAGTTGATCGAGGCGGCGGTCAGGAACCTTGGCGACGCCGATGTTGGGATCGGTAGTGGCAAAGGCATAAGGCGCAGCGTGCGCGCCGCCGCCCGCGAGCGCGTTGTAGAGCGAGGACTTGCCTGCATTGGGCAGACCGACGAAGCCGAAACGTTCCATGTCCGGGTCGAGGCTAGCGACCTCGACACGGCTACCGTTGGGGCTCGTGACCGACGTCGAGAACCCGGCTTCCGCGACGACCGATATCGCCAGCGTCGATGCCGAGAAGGCCTTCTCGACATCGGTTCTGATCTCGGCGGTGCGGTGCACCTTTTCCTACGTCCTTATCCCGTTCGTCTTTCCGCTGATCGGCTTCGGGGCCGGAGTCGGCCCGTGGATCGGACTGCCGATCGGTGCCGCCGCCATCGTGGCCAACCTCGTCTCGATCCGGCGTTTCCACCGAGCCGATCACAAGTGGAAGTGGCCGATGACTGCGATCAATGTCGGGATTATCGGCCTGCTCACGGTGCTCGTAGTCCTGGACGGCGCAGAACTGCTCGGGTGACACCTCGCATGGCCACGGTCCGCACGCGGAGGGCGTTCGTCAGCAGATGAGTCGCTCGACATGAACGGCGAGGTCAGGGCGCTCTCGCTCGGCTCGCTCGCACTGATCCTCACTGCGCTCGGTATCTGGGCCGTGATGTGGGGTCCCGGCGAGACCGACGCCTCCGACCCTGCGATCGCCGCTGGCAATCTCGACGGCCCTGTCGTCCGCCAGTCACTCCCGTTCGATACCGGCGGCGACGCTGCTCTGATCAGCGGCACACTTGCCGTTGTCGAAGGCTGCCTCGTCATCGTCGACAGCGAATCATCGTTTCCGGTGGTCTGGCCGGCATCGACGACCTGGGAAGCCACCTCCCAAGCGGTCGTCCTGCCCAACGGTTCGCTGATCGACTTGGGAGGACGAGTCGAAGGAGGCGGCAGCTATTCTGACGCAACACGGTTGGACCGATTCGACGACCGGGCGCGAGCACACATCCTCACCTGCCCGACCAACACGTGGGGCGAGTGGGCGTTGTTCAACAACAACGCCGATGCAGTTCGAGCGGGCTGAGTCCGAGCGCAGACGGGTCTCACTCCCGACACCCACGTGAAGATGCAGACGTTCAGCCGGGGAGCGGCGCAACACCCGGCACGCGCGAGGGACGGGACAACACCTCGTCGAGCATCGGGCGAAAGTCCTCGATGTCCATGACCGGATAGTTCGGATCGAAACAGTTCTGGTCGTACTCGTGACAGAAGTCGACGCAGCGGTCGTAGTAGGGCGAATCTTGGTACTGGTCGCGAGCGTTGCGGTCGCCGTCGTGATGGTGGAAGTAGTAGTAGCCCTGGAAGAGACCATGGTGCTTGACGACCCAGTGCGTCTCATCGTCGACGTACGGTCGCAGCAGTGCCGCTGCGGCATCGGAATGATTCTCAGGAGCGAACCCGTCGGCGATATCGTGAAGCAGCGCAGCCACGACCATGTCGACCGACTCATCGTTGCGGTAGGCCCGGGTACCTGACTGCAGCGAGTGTGAATAGCGGTCGCACTGATAGCCCAGCGTTGGTCCCTTCAACAGACCGAGCAGGTTGATGAGGTTGTCGACCAGTGCGCCACGGGCGTGCTGCTCGAACGCCGCCCCAAGGTGGGCGTACTGCTCGCGGGTGCCGTATTGCATCTCGGTCCACGGGACCGCAAAGTTCGGGTCGAGCGCCATGCTCGCAGCTTATGCGTGGCCGGCACTACCGTCGCCTCCGATGAACGACTCGCTCCCCCACGTCCTCATCGCCGGCGCCGGCGACGTCGGTCTCACCCTTGCAACCGCCCTGGTCGAAGCCGGTTTACCGGTCTCGACCCTGAACCGCTCCGGTCGCCGGACCGACGGAGCCGCCCCAATCATCGGCGACCTGTCGAAACCTGAAACCCTCGAAAACGTGCCGGCTGCCGATGTCGTGGTCTTCACCACTGCGCCCCCGACCCGGGATGACGCCGGCTATCGGGTCGCCTATGTCGACGGCCCCCGGGCCTTGCTCGATGCGATGCCAGAGGACCCGGCTCGCGCTGTCCTCACCTCGACGACCGGCGTGTACGGCGCCGACGACGGTCGCTGGATCACCGCAACCGACGTTGCTTCACCAACGCGTTCGACGGCAGAAGTCGTCATCGTCGGCGAGAACACACTCGCGTCGCGGGTTCCGACCACCATCGTTCGGTCGGCCGGAATCTACGGACCTGGTCGCCTTCGGCTCATCGACCAGGTGCGCCGCGGCGCCGTCGGCGTGACGCCGGGGACCCCTGATCGCTGGACCAACCGCATTCATCGCGACGACCTCGCCGCTGCACTTGCACTGTGTGCCGTGCACCCGAGCCCTCCGGCCCTCGCCATCGCCGTCGACGGCGCCCCGACACCACGAGACGTCGTGTTGCGCTGGTTGGCCGACCGGCTCGGAGTCGAACTTGGGCCCGACCCCGATCCGGCCGAACATCCGATGGGCAAACGGTGCCGCAACAGCGAACTTCACGACCTTGGCTGGGAGCCGGCGTACCCGAGCTATCGCGAGGGATACACGAGCGTGCTCGCTAACCTGTGAGCCATGTCGAAGCGCACCCAGAAGAAGAAGGCCAAGGTTCGCCGCAGCAAGGCCAACCACGGCCGCAAGCCCAACATGGGCCGCAACAGCTGATCCTGCCCCCGGGCAAGCAGAGATCAACCAGCAAAACCGACAGCGCCGCTACGTGATCGTGGCGGCGTTTGCGCGCCGGCCACCAGACATCCTCTCGATCAGACCCGCAAGACACCGCCGTCGGTTGCTTTGAGCGTGCGGCCCGGGCGGGCATCGGTGATCTCGTCGTGGTCGACCACAACTTCACCCGCCTTCACCGTGGCCAGGTAGCCGTCAGCATCCTGGACGAGGCGACGACCACCGGCTGGCAGATCGTGGATCATGTACGGCTTGTGCAACGTGAGTCGGTCGTGATCGATCACGTTGACATCGGCGAGCATTCCCGGAGCTAGGACACCGCGATCGCTCAGCCCGTACACCCTGGCAGTGGCCTGGGTCTGCTTGTGCACTACCAACTCAACCGGCAGCTTCGGGCCCCGTGAACGGTCACGAGCCCAGTGCGTAAGCAGATACGTAGGCATGGAGGCGTCACAGATCAGTCCGCAGTGCGCTCCGCCGTCACTCAAACCGAAGATTGATGCCGGGTGCTCGATCATCGCCCGGATCGCTTCATGGTCCTGATCGACGTAACTGCCGAGTGGCACAAACATCATCGCCTTGCCATCCTCGGCGAGCATCCAGTCGTAGACGACCTCTTGTGGGGTGCGGCCTTCACGTTCGGCGACTGCAGCCGCCGATTTCGACGGTGATGGTTCGTAGTCGGTCGGATCACCCAGCGGGAACATCTGGTGAAACGAGGTGGCCATGAAGCGGACGAAGGGATTCTTGCTGGCCGGCTCCTCGTCAAGGAGTCGACGGCGAAACTCGGCGTCGCGCATGTGGGCCACGATCTCCGCGTGCGACTTGTCGGCGATGGCCCGAAACGACGGGTGGGAACGGAAGGGATGCATGCTCGACTGAAGGCCGTAGAGCATGCCGGTCGGACGAGCCGGAACCTGGGGGGCGATGGAGTGTCCGGCCTCGTTCGATGCCTGGTTGCGTTCGAGGCAGGCCCGGAAGCCATCCGGCTCATGGGGCTCTTGCGCCATGGTGTAGGTAACCGGAACGCCGACCTTGCCGAGGTGATCGAGCCAGCGCCATTCGTCTTGTTGGAACGTGTTGTCGCTCACGAACTGGAACAGGCCGCGACCCACGCCGGCAAGTTCGTCTGCGATCGCCATCAGTTCTTCGTCCAGGGAGAACGTCCCCGGTTCGAAGCCGTGCTTGCTGGCGTGCAGCACCGTGCGGCTCGTCGAAACCCCGAGCGCACCGTTGCGAACACCGTCGGCCATGACGGCGGCGATCTGCGAAATCTCGTCGGTGGTGATGTCGTACTCGTGGCATCGGTCGCCGAGCACGTAGGCACGGACCGCAGCATGCGGGACGGTCGTGCCGAGGTCGAGTGTGCGAGGGAGGGAGGCGAGTGCGTCGATGTACTCGCCGAAGGTCTCCCAGCGCCACTCGATGCCCTCGTGCAGTGCGGTGCCGGGAATGTCCTCGATCGCTTCCATGAGTTCGATCAGAAATGCCTCGCCACCGGGGCGAACCGGCGCAAACCCGACCCCACAGTTGCCCATTACCGCCGTGGTGACGCCGTGATTGATCGAGGGGCGCATGACCGAGTCCCAGGTGGCCTGACCGTCGTAGTGGGTGTGGACGTCAACCCAGCCGGGTGCCACCAATGCGCCGTCAGCGTCGACCTCGCGTCGCCCGGGCTCATCGACCGATCCGACCACGACGATCTGGTCGCCGTCGATCGCCACATCGGCCGTGACCGGCGCCGCTCCGGTGCCGTCGACGACCGTTCCACCACGGATCACAAGGTCATACATGACCCCAGTGTCGCAAACTTCGGTACAGGTGGGACAATGGGGCGTGCTCTTGATCTTCGATGGTGACTGCGGGTTCTGCACCTCTTCGGCCGAGTGGGTCGAGCGCCGACTCCCCGACGAGGCGCGCGTCGCCCCGTGGCAAATCCTCGACCTCGCCGAATTCGGCCTGACCGAGCACGACGTGAGGACCGCCGCATACTGGGTCGACCCCACCGGTCAGACCTACCGTGGCCATCGCGGTATCGGTCGAACGCTGATCGCAATAGGCGGCGTCTGGAGCATCGTGGGCCGCCTGATCGTCACGCCTCCGATCAGTTGGGTTGCCCGCCCGGTCTACGCCATCATCGCCAAGTACCGCCACCTGATGCCCGGCGCGAGCGATGCATGTCGAGTCGAACTCGACTCGACGGCTGAACGCCCCGACAAGTCGGCGTGATACAACCCACGGCGTGAGCATCACCCTTTCCGAAGCCGAGTCACGCCGTGTGGTCGCCAAGTATGGCGTTCCGGTTTCTCCATTCGTCACCGGAAACTCCCCTGACGAGGTCCTTGCAGCCGTCAGCGCCGACGCCACCATTACCTACCCAGTCGTCGCCAAACTCTGCGGCCGGGCCATCGCCCACAAAACCGAGCGGGGCCTCGTTCGGCTGGGAATTGCCGACGCCGATGCGCTGCGGGCAGCCTGCGTCGAACTGCTCGGTAAGGCCCTGCCCGAAGACGGCAGGGTCGAGGTGCTCGTGTCGTCGATGGTCGACGGGAACCGAGAACTGATCGCCGGTCTCAACGCCGATCCCCAATTCGGGATGACGGTGATGGTCGGTGTGGGCGGAATTCTCGCCGAGGCAATCCGAGATGTCAGCTTCCGGTTGGCGCCCATCACCACGGTCGACGCAGCCGAGATGCTCGACGACCTCACCACACAACGACTCTTCGACGAGTTCCGAGGTGAACCCGCAGCCGACCGGGGCGCAATCATCGCTGCGCTCGTAGCGCTCGCTCGAGTCGGGGCTGAGGAACCCGGCCTTCGGTCAGCCGACCTCAACCCACTCATTCTCGTCGACGGCAAGCCCGTGGCCGTCGATGCGTTGTTGGAGATTGATTCCGATGACTGATCTCTCCGCACTCTTCGATCCGAAGGGGATCATCATCACCGGAGTGTCGAACCATCCCGGCAAGTTCGGATTCGTCACACTGCACAACCTCCTCAGCAGCGGCTACGAGGGGCGGGTGTTTCCCGTGTCGCGCGAGCCGGGCGCCGTTTTGGGGCTCGACGTACTCGGCTCGATCGATGACGTGCCCGACGGAGCCGCTGACATGGTCTTCATCTGCACCCCCCCGGCGATCAACGAAGGGTTGTTGCGGCAGGCTGCAGCGAAGGGTGTGACCGCAGCGTTCTGCGCGGCCGGCGGCTACCGCGAAGCCGGCCCGGAGGGCGCCGATGCCGAAAAGCGCCTCGCAGACCTGTGCGGCGAACTCGGCATCGCGCTGGCCGGCCCCAACGGGCAAGGCGTCGTTTCGACACCGGCCAAGATGTGTGCCCAGATCGTGGCGCCCTACGCACCGGCAGGCAAAATCGCCATCGCCAGCCAGTCAGGCAACTTCGTCTCGTCGTTTCTCAACCTCGCCAACCACACCGGCGTCGGCGTGTCGCGTGCCGTGGCAGCCGGAAATGCATCGGTACTCGGTATCGCCGACTACCTCGAGTACTTCACCGACGATCCGCACACCGCCGTGTCGCTCGTTTACGTCGAGTCCGTCGAGAACGGGCGCGAGATGTTCGACCGCATGCGGCCCCTGTCGGAGCGAAAGCCGATCGTCGTGGTGAAGGGCGGGGCATCGGCCGCCGGCGCCCGTGCAGCGGCCTCCCACACCGGCGCCCTCGCATCCGACGATGCAGTGTTTGACGGCATGTGTCGTCAAGCCGGCTTGATCCGGGCAACCGACGTCGAGGAAGCGTTCGAAGCTGCCGCCACCTTTGCGACCCAACCGCTCCCCGATGGAGGTCGTGTCGTGATCGTGACCACGGTCGGCGGCCATGGTGTCGCCGCAGTCGACGCAATGGCCAACACCCGACTCGACCCCGTTCCACTCCCTCAAGATCTCCTGGCTGCGATCGACGCGAAGCTCCCACCTCGGTGGAGCAAGAACAACCCGATCGACATGGCAGGTGGCGAGACCCGTGACACGGTGCCCGAGATCCTGCAGCTCGTGGCCGAACACCCTGACGTCGACGGTGTGGTGCTCCTCGGCATCGGGATCCAGTCGAACACCGCAGCGATGATGCGCAGCGGCCCGTTCTTTCCCGAACACGGCCTCGAACGCATCGTCGGATTCCACGAGCGCCAAGACACCCGTTACGCCGAGGCGGCCACCGAGATCAGCGCCGCCACCGGCACGCCGATCGTGGTGGCAACCGAGCTTGCGACAGCCGACCCGTCGAATCCGGCGCCGGCGACCCGGCGCGCCGCTGGCCAGATGTGTCACTCATCGGCCAGTCGAGCAGTCCGATCGCTGCATCATCTGGCTACCTACGCAGCGTGGCGCTCCAGCCGAGGGCTTTAGTTCTGCCCCGTTGGCAGGCTCGGCCTCGGGTCCATGCGCGGTGAAGAACGGACCGGTGTCACCGTGTTGTACCGGCGAGACCATGACGCCGTCGAGCGCTCGTCAAGCTACGTTCGTCCGTCGTGACCGCCTCGATCTTCGACCGAATCCGGACGTCGTGTGCCGCAGTGGCTGCCGTGTCGACCCATGTTCGGGTCGACGAGTCAGCGATCGCCCCGTTCGCAACCCGACTCGACCTCGATTTGCCGCCCAATGATCCCGGTCAGCAACCGATCGGGAACGCCGAATCGACTGCGGCGTTCGTGCTGACGCTCGATGCGATCAACTTCGGCTCGGGCTACTTTCCGTACTTGCGCAAACGTCCAGGTCACTCTGGCTACCACACGGTCGCTGCATCGCTTCGTGACTGGGTCGACGCCAATGGCGCGATTACAACCGATGCGCTCTTCTCGAACACCGTCGATGAATGGGCAGTTGTGTTCGGGCAGGAACTCGACGGCTCACCCGCCCACGAACTCATGGAGTTGTTCACTCTGGCCCTGGCCGATCTCGCCGAGTTCGTCGATCAGCGAGCGAACGGAGCGTTCGTCGGCGTGATCGAGGCGGCAGATGGGTCGGCCGCCACTCTCGCTGAGTCGCTCACAGCCATGCGGTTCTACCGCGACGTTCACGATCATCCCATCGCAGGACCGGTTTCGCTCTACAAGCGAGCTCAGATCACCGTCCAAGACCTGGCGGTCGCATTTGGACGGACGCAGCTTGGCCGATTCGACGATCTCGATCAGCTCACGATGTTCGCCGACAACCTCGTCCCCCACGTTCTGCGGCTGAACGACGTGCTGGTCTTCTCCGACGAGCTCCTCACGCGGATCGAGGCGGTCGAGGACATTCCGGTCGGTTCATCAGCGGAGCTTGAGATCCGAGCGTGTGGCGTCCATGCGGTCGAGTTACTCGCTGCCGAAGTCCGTAAAACCAGGCGACCCGACCTCACCAGTGGCAGCCTCGACAACGTGCTGTGGAACCTCGGTGCCGACGCGCTCTACAAGGCCGTGCCGAGGCACCGCTCGAAGTGCGTCTTCTACTGAGTGCACCCAAGTCGCGGGCGCAGAGTTTTCCCCAGGGACAGGCCTTCGCACATTGCCACCGCGCGGGATACGGTGTGCCGACTCCGGTGCGACTGTCGTATCGGCTCGGTTCAAATGCGCCGCCCCGGGGGGGCGGCCTGGAGGGAAACAACCAATGCGCAAGCATCTCTTGCTCTTGCTGTCGGTCTTGCTGTCCTTCTCGCTCGTCGCTGCCGCGTGTGGTGACGACGACGAGGGCTCAGACGTCAGCGTCGGACTCGTCTTCGATATCGGCGGTGAGGGCGACCAGTCGTTCAACGACTCCGCCGCTGCCGGCCTCGCCCGGGCTGCCGACGAACTCGGGGTCGCAACCTCGAAGGTCTCACCCAATGATGACGGCTCCAACCGCGCCGAACTGCTTCAGCTTCAGGCTGACAACAGTGACATCGTGCTCGCCATCGGCTTCCTCTTCGCCGGCGACGCCGCTGCGGTATCGGGCGAAAACCCCGACATCAACTTCGCAGTTGTCGACGATGCGATGCTCGACTTCGACAACGGAGGCGTGCCGGTTAGTGACAACACCGCCGGTCTGACCTTCGCCGAAGAGCAGGGCTCGTTCCTCGTAGGTGCTGCCGCTGCGCTCAAGAGCGAGACGGGTACCATCGGCTTCATCGGCGGTGTGTGCTGCTTCGGCCTCATCGAGAAGTTCGAAGCGGGCTATATCGCAGGCGCCAAAGCCGTGAACCCCGACATCGAGATCATCTCGGAGTACATCACCGAGTTCCCGAACTTCGACGGCTTCAATGACCCGGCCTCCGGCAAGGAAACCGCCCTTGCGATCTACGCGCAGGGCGCCGACATCATCTACCACGCTGCTGGTGGCACCGGTGCGGGCCTCTTTGAGGCCGCCAAAGAGCAGAGCGAAGCCACGGGCAGCAAGGTCTGGGGCATCGGCGTCGACTCCGACCAGTACAACACCGTCGATCCTGAGGTCCAAGAGTACGTCCTCACCTCGATGCTGAAGCGCGTTGACAACGCCGTGTTCGAGATCATCAAGGCGCACATCAACGGCACCTTCGAAGCTGGCAACACGGTCTACGACCTGTCCACCGACGGAGTCGGCTACTCGACTTCAGGTGGCTATGTCGACGACATCGCCGACCAGCTCGACGACTTCAAGAAGCAGATCGTCGACGGCGACATCGTCGTCCCGACCGAGCCCTAAGTCAGCTCGGTCACCGGCCCCGATCCACTCGAGGGTCGGTGCCTACGTGATATGAGAGCGGGGCCGGGATCTGTCCCGGCCCCGCTCACTTTTTCCGAAATCCACACACGCACCCAGGGGGGACTCGAATGGCGCTGGCCATCGAGCTGACGGGGATCACGAAACGCTTTCCGGGCGTCATCGCCAACGACGACATCAACCTGGCCGTCGAGGCCGGCGAGATTCACGCGATCTGCGGCGAGAACGGCGCCGGAAAATCGACGTTGATGAAGATTCTCTACGGCATGCAACCCGCCGATGAAGGCGTCATGAAGGTGAACGGCGAGATCGTCGACTTCACCAGCCCGAGCGAGGCAATCGACGCAGGGATCGGCATGGTCCATCAACACTTCATGCTGGCCGGTCAATTATCGGTGCTCGAGAACGTGATTCTCGGAGCCGAGCCCACCAAGTCTGCGAACCGTATCGATCGCGCGGTAGCCACCAAGCATCTCGCCGAGGTCGGCGAAGCCTATGGCCTCACGATCGACCCTGACGACCTCGTCGAGACCCTCGAGGTAGGCGAGCGACAGCGTGTCGAGATCATCAAGGTCCTCTACCGCGGCGCCAAGATCCTGATCCTCGACGAGCCGACCGCAGTCCTCGTACCCCAAGAGGTCGATGAACTCTTCCGCAACATGCGCGAACTCAAGGCCGACGGCGCCACCATCCTTTTCATCGACCACAAGCTCGAAGAGGTGCTCGAGATCGCCGACACCATCACCGTGCTTCGCCAGGGCAAGACGGTCGCAACGGTCAAGCCCACCGACGTGACCACCGCCGATCTCGCCGAGTTGATGGTTGGCAGCGAACTGCCGACGCCAGCCACAAGCGCAAGCACGGTCACCGACGAGGTCGCACTCGAGATCCGAGACCTCACCGTTCTCGATGACAACGGCCGGCCCTCGGTCGACAACGTCTCGCTGCGGGTCCACCGCGGCGAGGTCGTTGGTGTCGCTGGCGTCGAGGGAAACGGCCAGAACGAGATGATCGAAGCCGTGATGGGTACCGAACCGATCCACGCCGGCACGATCATCCTGCACAACAGCGATATCACCCGCCTGTCAGTCCGGGCCCGCAGAGAGGCCGGTATCGGCTACGTGCCCCAAGACCGCCACCACGAAGGGCTGCTACTCGAAGCTCCGCTCTGGGAGAACGCCGCGCTCGGCTACCAGACCAAGGCCCCGTTCTCGAGGGGCATCTGGTTCGACTCTGCGGGAACCCGCGAGCGAACCGAGAAGATCCGCGAAGAGTTCGATGTCCGCACCCCCGACATTGACGTGAGTGCGCACGCCCTCTCCGGCGGCAACCAGCAGAAACTCATCATCGGCCGTGAGATGGCGTCTGAACCCGAGCTCCTCGTCGCCGCCCACCCCACCCGAGGTATCGACGTCGGTGCCCAGGCAGCGGTGTGGGAAAATATCCGCAAGGCCCGTCGGGCCGGCATGGCAACACTCCTTATCTCGGCTGATCTTGAGGAGTTGATCGGCCTCTCCGACACGATCGTCGTGATGTACAAGGGACGACTCGTCGCCGTGCTCGACCCCAACGAGATCGATGCCCGAGCACTCGGCAGCTACATGACCGGTGCCAATCTGGCACTGGACACCACTGCGGGGGATGCGTCATGACCGACGACTCCCTCCGGCGCCGGATCTTCATGACACTGGCCGCGCCGGTCGGCGCGGTCCTGTTGTCAGTGGTCTTCTCCGCGATCGTGTTGCTGATCGCCGGGGCGAATCCGTTCGCGGCCTACGCCGACATGTTCGAACACGCGGCGAAACTCGAGACCCAGGTGTCGATGATCAACCGGGCCACACCGCTCTACATCTCCGGCGTGGCAGCCGCCATCGGGTTCCGCATGAACCTGTTCAACATCGGGGTCGAGGGCCAGTACCTGTTGGCTGCGATCTTTGCCGCCTTTGTTGGAGGGGCAGTCGCGCTACCGGGCGTGTTCCACATCGGTCTTATCCTGCTCGTGGCAATGTTCGTTGGTGGCATGTGGGCTGGTGTTGCCGGCCTTCTCTACACACAGCGGGGCATCAACGAGGTCATCTCCACGATCATGCTGAACGGCGTTGCCCTCGGCCTCGTCGCCGCGCTGGTCAAAGAGTGGCAGGCCAAAGGCGACATCGCGATCGTGAAGGTCGGCACCGAGCCGATCGCCGATTCGGGCATCATCCCGAACCTCACCTTCATCCCCGAACTCTTCGGCGACATCCGCAACGACCTCACCGGCGTGCTGGTGATTGCGATTGTGGTCGGTATCAGCTACCACGTGCTGATCAACCGCACCGTGTTCGGTTACGACCTGCGGGCGAGTGGCGCAAACCCGTTTGCAGCACGCGCCGGTGGCATTCCTCCGAAGCGGATGGTGATGACTGCAATGCTGATGTCGGGCGCCGTCGGCGGTCTGGTCGGCATGGCCGAGATCATGGACAAGGGCCGCTACAACCCGAACTTTGTCGGCTACCTCGGCTTCAACGGCATTGCGGTCACCCTGCTGGGTCGCAACCATCCTGCCGGTATCGCACTCGGCGCACTGTTGTGGGCATTCCTCGAGGCGTCGTCCAACATCCTCCAGGTGACGAACACAGCCCCGAAAGAGATTGCCGACATCATGAAGGGCGTCATCCTCTTGTCGACGGTGATCGGCTACGAGGTCGTGCGCCGCATCAGGGTGCGGGAGGAGGCGGCCCGAACCGCCGCCCGTCTGGCGGAGGTCGCATGATGCAGATCCTGAAGCAACTTCCCTCCTGGCTCGTCTGGTCCATCTACGGCGCCGGCGGCGTCGCTCTGCTCACCACCGTGCAGTGGATCGCCCCCGGCGATGTCGGTCTGCTGACCGACGGCGGCACCACCGGCGCCACGCTTCGGTGGGCGGTCCCGATCATGCTCGCCGGCCTCGGAGGCCTCTTCTCCGAGCGTGCTGGCGTTGTCAACATCGGCCTCGAAGGCATGCTCATTCTCGGTATGTGGTTCGGCGCCTGGGGGACCGTGAACTTCGGGCCGTGGGCCGGTCTCATGATCGGCATGGTTGGTGGTGGTCTCGGCGCACTGGTGCACGCCATCGCCACCGTGACCTTCGGTGTAGATCACATCATCTCGGGTGTGGCAATCCTCGTCGCTGCACCCGGCGTCACCCGTTTCCTGTCATCGGAGATCTTCACCGGCTATGACGGCGGCTCGATCACCCAGTCACCTCGTCTCGACGGGGTCGGGCGGTTCACGATGCCGTTCCTGGCCGGTGGTGACCTGGGGGGCTGGACATCGCCCGACGGGCTCGGCGCAGTCCGCGACTGGGAAATCCGCTACATCTCCGACCTCGCCAACTCGCTGCGCGGCCTGCTCTTCAGCCTGAGCCTGTTCACGATCGTTGCATTCATGCTCGTCCCGGTGATCTCGTGGGTGCTCTGGCGCACGCGGTTTGGCCTGCGGGTCCGTATCTGTGGTGAGCATCCGCAGGCGGGTGAAAGCCAGGGCATCGACATCTACCGCTACAAGTTTGTCGCCGTGCTGTTATCGGGTGCACTCGCTGGCTTTGGTGGCGCCTTCATCGCATCGCCTGAGCTCAACGGAATTTACCTTGAGGGTTCAACGCTGAACCGCGGCTTCATCGGCCTTGCCGCACTCATCATCGGCAACTACCGACCAGCAGGCATCATGGCCGGGTCGCTCCTGTTTGCCTACCCACTCGCCCTCGGCAAACGCGACCTCGACGGTGCAGCGACACACAGCCTGCTGCTCGTGATGGTGATCGCACTCGCACTCGTGGCGCTGTTCGCCTCGATGCGCGGTCGGCGAGTCGACGCCGGCTTGGCCGCGACCATCGCAGTACTTTGCCTGTTCTGGTATCTCGCCGCCGACACGGTGCCTGCATGGTGGATCGATATCCAGCCGTTCCTAATCGTGTTGCTGGTGCTGTTCTTCTTTAGCCAACGACTCCGCATGCCGGCCGCCAACGGGCAGCCATACCGCAAGGGTGAATAGCACGTGCTCAACTCCGAACAGCGTGAAGCCTGGGACCGCGATGGGTTCATCGTCCTTCCCGACTTCGTCTCCAAACAGCAGTGCACCGATCTCAAGGCCCACGTCGAGGGGTTGTTGGCCGACATCGACCCCGACAACGAAGGTGCGATCAGCGTCTTCTCCACCACCGAGCAGAGCCACGCCCAAGATGAATGGTTTCTCGGTTCGGGCGACACGGTGCGGTGGTTTTTCGAGGACGGCGCGATCGTCGATGGTCGACTGACTCGCCCGTTGCCGCTTGCCGTCAACAAGATCGGGCACGCCATGCACGATCTCGATCCAGTGTTCAGCGCTTTTTCTCGAACCGCTGAGATGGCGGCACTGGTAGCCGACCTCGGGATCGCCGACCCGAAGCTTCTGCAGTCGATGTACATCTTCAAGCAGCCCGGGATCGGTGGTGAGGTGGTCTGTCACACCGACCACACGTTCCTGTGGACCGAGCCGCAATCGGTCATCGGGTTCTGGGTTGCGATCGAAGATGCCACCGTCGACAACGGCTGTCTCTGGGCCATGCCGGGCGGCCATCGGATCCCGGTCAAGAGTCGCTTCCGACTCGACGGTGAGGGAGGTACGACGAATGACGTTTTTGACGACGAGCCGTATCCCACCACCGCCCTCGTGCCGATCGAAGCAGCAGCTGGCACCTTGGTTGTGCTGCACGGCACGCTCCCCCACTGGAGCGGGCCGAACACGTCACCAATCAGCCGGCACGCCTACACCCTGCACATCATCGATGGGGCAGCCGAGTACCCGGCCGACAACTGGTTGCAGCGACGGCCGGAGATGCCGTTGCAAGGGTTCGCGGCGCCTTGAGCGCCACCTCCTACGGTTCGCCGATATTGGGGGACCGCTTCACGACGACTGCGGCCACTCCTGCGAGCACCATCGAGAGCCACCACACGAGTTCGTAGGAGCCTCGCACGTCGACGATGAGACCGGCGACAGGACCGGCGATCGTGAGACCCATCAGGAATCCGAGGATGACGATCCCCGACGAACGACCAGCCTGCGCGGTGGGCACATTGACGATCACTGCGAGATTGATCACGGCGTTCCAGGCGGTGTGACCGAGGGCGTACAGCACAACGGCGGGCCACAGCAGTGACCGGCCGAGCATCGGTGACAGAGCGAGGAGACTCGACGAGACGGCTGCGATCAACGAGAGCTGCGTCAACAGCGTCGAAGGCCGCACTCGGTGCTCTGCGCGCCGCGCCGCTGCAATCCTGAACCCCATGCCGAGCAAGCCTGACAGCGCAACTGCGAAACCTGCGATCGTCGACGTGAAGCCGAGTGACTCCTCGGTGAACAGTGCCAGGAACCGCCCGATCGATCCCGATGCCAGCCCCATCAGCAGGGCGTAGAGACCGAGCCGCCAGATAAAGGCAGGCAGCGGGTCCGTCGACGACTCCGTCGAAGCATCCGGCGACGCGACGGCGGCCCCGGCCGGGAGGATGAGGTACGCCCCGACGGTAAAGAGCGCAAAGGCGGCGGCGAACAGCAGACAGGCGTTCTGCCACGACCACAGCTGCTCGAGACCGGGCAGCGTCGCTCCTGCAAGAAACACGGCGAACGTGACGCCGCTTTGCTTGATCCCCGTCATGACGCCTCGTCTGCCCGGTTCGACGGCGGCAGCGATCAGTGCGTTGGTCGCAGGGTTCCCCCAACCCTGTGGGATACCACCAATGACGCCGGCCACGATCAGCATCGAGGCATTCGACGACACCCCCATCAGCAGGAGCGTGAACGAGGAGATCAGCAAGAGCGCAAGAACAGCGTTTCGTGGCCCGATGCGGTCGGTGAGCTTGCCCGAATAGGGCGCGCTAAGCGCACCAACTCCGGTATTGACCGAGCCGATCACCCCGATCATCGTCCGGCTTACACCGAGGTCGTCGATGATCGCCGACGCAAGTACTGCGAGCGCGAAGATCGAGAATGTCGAGGCGATCATCGCGGTGACCAAGACAATGGTGAGCGAACCGCGCCCGAACGGCATCACGAGGACACTAACGGGGTCCCCGATGCCCAGCGAACCAGGAGGGTCAGGCTCCGGCGTGGCATGCTCACCACCGTGCTTGTCGACGTCATTGACCATCCAGTGGTTGCCGCCCAGCTGACCGAAATGCGAGCGACGGCGACCGATCGCCCTCGGTTTCGCGATCTGCTGCACCGCGTCTCACGCAGCCTCGTCTACGAAGCAGCACGGGCAACCCCCACCAAGTCGATCACCATCGATACGCCGATGGGCTCCACCGAAGGGGTTGAACTTGTCCGCCAGCCCGTACTCGTCCCGATCCTTCGCTCCGGACTCGGCATGCTCGATGCTGCACTCGAGGCTCTCCCCGACTCCGAAACCGGTTTCATCGGTCTGAAGCGAGATGAAGCGACGCTCCGACCCGAGGTCTACATGAACACGATCCCGCAACTCAACGAACGAACGGTGTTCCTTCTCGACCCGATGCTTGCAACCGGTGGTTCGGCCAACTACGCCGCAGCACAGGCGCGAGATCGAGGGGCTGGCGAGTTGACCCTCGTGGTCCTGCTTGCAGCGCCGGAAGGCATCGAGTTGTTGCGCAATGCCGGGGCGGTTGATCGGGTCGTCACTGCCTCGATCGACTCCCACCTGAACGAGATCGGCTTCATCGTGCCCGGTCTCGGTGACGCCGGCGACCGTCAGTACGGAGTCGACTGATGGCCGATCGACATCTCATTGCCGTCGAACCCGAAACTCGCCCCGCCATGCACGAGGTCATGGTCGCTGCGGTTGAGGAAGCGGGAGGCACCATCGTGCCGATCGAACGGGCCAGCGCCTTGATGTTCGCCGACCCCATGGCAGCCGGGGCCTTCCGCGGCATCCTGGACGCCGGAGTGAACGTGGAATGGATCCAGCTGCCCTACGCGGGCATCGAAACGTTCGCCCACAACCTCGATGCTGATCACCTCTGGACCTGCGGCAAGGGTGCCTACGCAGCTCCCGTCGCGGAGTGGATCCTGACGGCGATTCTCACGTCATTTCGCGCGATCCCTCGTTACGTTCGCTCAACGAGTTGGCAGAGTCAGGAAGGCCGGGATCTGCGTGGGGCCAAGCTCACGATTCTCGGTGGTGGTGGCATCACCGATGCATTCATGAAACTCATCGCCCCGTTCGAGTGTGAGGTGACGGTCGTGCGCCGAAGCGACACGCCATACCCCGGAGCGTCACACACAATGTCAACCGGCGACCTGCACAACGCAATCAGTGATGCCGACGCCGTGATCGTCGCCTTGGCCCTCACCGAGGAGACCGCTGGGATCATCGACGGTGCTGCGCTCGCCGCGATGAAATCCGATGCCTTTCTTCTCAACGTGGGTCGCGGTGGCCATGTCGTCACCGGTGACCTCGTCGGTGCGTTACGCAATGGTGCGATCGGAGGGGCCGTGCTCGACGTGACCGATCCCGAGCCGCTGCCCGACGGTCATCCGCTCTGGGAGCTCGACAACTGTGTGATCACCCCGCATGTCGGCAACACCGCAGAGATGGGGCTTCCGCTGATCGCGGATCGCGTCCGAGACAACGTCGCTCGTTGGATCGCTGGTGACGATCTTCTCGGTCCCGTCGACGTCAACCTCGGCTACTAGCCTCGGCTTCATGCTTGACCACGTCTTCACCGATGCCATCGGCGCCCTGCGAGACGCATTCGAGTTGGCTCGACTTGAACGCCAAGCGTTCGAGGAACGCTTCCAGTCCGACTTCCTCCTTGGCGACGTCAGCTGGCAGACCTCGTATGGCCTCCCTGGGGAGGGACTACCGCCACGGGTGCAAGCCGACATCGCCTGTACCTGGCCGACATGGAGTCAGGCGGCGTACCGAAGCTGGTATGTCGACGAGGAATCCACCGAACCACCGCGCATCGAGATCGAAATCGTCTTCCGGCGCCAGAGGCTCTCTGCTGCACCCGATCCCGAAGTCGTCCTCGAGGCACTTCCGTTTGCGTCGCCATCGATCGGGCGTGCAGCACTCACGCGATCAGGACCCACGGTGGAGTCGATCTACGGCATCGACCTGAACGACCCCGAGTACGCGATCGAGGTCTGTTACGAGGGCTCATACGAACTCGACGAGGCGAGACTCGAGGATGGCGCGAGTCTCGACGACGACTTCGGGGGTCTCGGTGGGTGGATCGCGGCCACCCTGGTTCAGGTTGGTGACGTCACGCTCGCCGAGCGTTGACACCTATCCGAGGACCAAGCCTGCGAGACGCCGGCAGCGCTCACAGCCCTCGACGCTGCTCGTTCAGATCGTCGAAGACGGGGTTGCGCTTGTCGGCCTGTGCCTTGAACGACTCCATCATGTCGGTGGGATGGAACATACCGGTCTGCCACAGCGAGATGAAGTCGAGACTTTCCGCCACCGAATGATCTCGGGCGTAGAGGATCGACTCCTTCGTGCCCTGAATGGCAAGGGGTGATTTGCTCGCGATCTCGGCGGCGATCTCGTGCACCGCCGCCAGCATCGTCTCCTGGTCGGCGTAGACCTCGTTGACCAGGCCGACTTCCTTCGCCCGCGCCGCCGACATCCGTGCGCCCGTGTAGGCGAATTCGCGCACGACACCATCCGGGATCAGCTTGGGGAGTCGCTGAAGAGTGCCGACGTCGGCCGTCATACCGATGTTGATCTCCTGGATACAGAACCAGGCGTCTTCGGTGGCGTAGCGACAGTCGGCCGCAGTGACCATGTCGACCGCACCGCCGACGGCACCACCCTGAACAGCGGCCAAGACCGGCATACGCGCCTCTTCCAGACACGAGAAGGCCCGTTGGAGGTGGAGCACGTTCCTGCGAAGGACGGCCCGCCGGCGGCCGACCTCGTTGCTCGGATGCCCCGGTTCAGCGTCGCCGCTGTCAACGATGTTCGAACCGCCGGTGAAGACAGACAGGTCCATGCCGGCGCTGAAGTGTTTGCCGGTCGACGAGATGACCAGCACCCGGGCCCGGCCGGAGTCGCTGAGTTCGTCGACGATCTCGGGGAGCTCGGTCCAAAAGGACGGGATCATCGAGTTGAGTTCGTCGGGGCGCGAAAGGATGAGGTGGGCGACGCCCTCCGTCTCCTCAAGCTCGAAGCAGGTGTATCCCATGACCCGAAAGGCTACGGGATCATTCCTCGCCGGTCCCCATCGCCGTCGCGGCGGCAGTCTCGTGCATCGCCTGCGCCTTTTCTTCGAAGCGTTCCTCATCGAGGTCGTAATCGATGAACTCCGCGCCGGTGTCGGGGAGATCCTCGAACTCGATCACGCCGATCTCGGTGAACTTCTCACGGAGCCAGCCTTCACCGGCATCAAGAAGGCCGAGCTTCTTGCAGTTCGGCACGATCTTGGAGAACAGCATGCGTTGGAACAACTTCGCTTCTTCAGGTGCGTTGAGTAGCCGTTCGGTCATCGTCCGGCTGTCGACACCCATGTGCTCCCACACCTCTTGTTGGAGGAAGCGGTCTCGCATTCGGAGCGCCGCTTCGAACGCAAACTCCTGACGGTGTCGGATCTCGGCCGTGGTCATGTCCTGATAGACCTCCTGGAGGCTGAGCACACCGAAGGCCACATGCCGAGCCTCGTCGCTCATCACATACCGAAGGAGTTTCTTGAGCAGCGGTTCCTCGGTGAGATCGTGCATGAAGCCAAAGGCAGCGAGTGCGAGACCCTCGACCATGATCTGCATCCCGAGATAGGTCATGTCCCACTCGGAGTCGTTGATGATGTCGTCGAGCAGCAAGCCAAGGTGGGCATTGATCTGATAGCCGCCGCCGAGCTTCTCGTCGAGGTAGCGGGCGAAGACCTCGACATGGCGCGCCTCGTCGACGACTTGCTGGGCTGCGTAGTACTTGGCATCGATCCACGGCACCGTCTCGACGATCTTGGCGGTGCAGAGCAGTGCACCCTGCTCCCCGTGGAGGAATTGACTGAGGCGCCACTTGGCGGACTGGAGACCGAACTCGCGCCACTCCTTGTCACCCCAGTTGAACAGCGGCGAAGCCGGGTCTTCCATGTTTGATGGATCAAGCTGCAGTTCAGCCTGCAGATTGAGCGCCTCATACGGATCGACCTCGATCGACCAGTCAAGATCGGTGGTGGCGTTCCACTGGCTCGTCTTTGACTTCTCGTAGAGCTTGTCGAGCTTGGGACGCTCACCCTTGTCGTAGTTCCAGGTGAAGATCGCCTCGGCATTGTCTTCGACCAGATGGATCAGCTCATCCTTATTCTGGTTCGCCTTGGCGATCTCCATGATCCGGTCGACGTTGTTGGGATCGTCGTAGCCGGTGAGGCCGTGAACGCCGCCGGTACCGGACGGATGATTTTCGGTGATGGCCATGAGCTGGACTCCGATCAGCCGCAGGCTGCGGCAGGTTTGAGGACAGGGGAAGGAAGCGCAGCGCTGATGAGACGGTGAACCACCGTGTTCCACTCATCGGCTGGAACAGTGGACTTCTCGATCGCACCCAAGACGACGAAGCCGAACGAGATCGCTTGACAGAGCGTCACGATGGCGGTGGTGGACAACGCCGGATCGACGATGCCGGCTTCCTTGCCGTTGTCGATGAGGTTGGCGAGATGTCCTTCTTCGTCGTGTACTCGAGCGTTGAAAAGTTCTCGGAAGTCCGGATCGCGACGCGCGGTCACCATCGCCTCGAGGAGAAGCGCATCGGAGGCAGGGTCGCGCTCGAGCAGGTGCGCGCCAAGCGATTCGAGAACGTCAACAGCGCTGGCATCGGGCCCGGCAGCCAAGAGGTCTGCCACCTGCTGAACCAGCACGACATCGAGGGCATCGAGGAGGAGATCCTGCTTTCCTTGCCAGCGGCTGTAGATGGCACCGGTGGTGACACCGGCGCGCCGAGCGATCGCTGCGACACCGGCCTTCTCGATGCCGCGCTCAGTGAAGATCTCGATTGCTGACTGGAGCAGTCGGTCGGTGAGTTCGTCGCTTCTGGTTCGCAAGCCGGTGAGCTGGACCACCTTCTGATAATAACGACCATTATCGGCCGGTCAAGGACAACCGAGCCGGGGTCCTGCCTGCGTCAGCGCAATGCTCAGATCAGCGTCGCCAATTCGACACGAGGACGCGCACCGATGTGGGAGATGACCTCCCCTGCTGCGATCGACCCGAGTTCACCGCACCGCATCAGGTCTGCGCCGATCGAAAGGCCGTACATGAATCCCGCGGCGTACTGATCACCAGCACCCGTGGCGTCGACTACATGATCAGCCGGCGTGACACCGATATCGATTCGATCGCCCCCGAACATGACCACCGAACCATTCGCAGAACGGGTGAGTGCTGCGACCTCAACCAGTTCAGCGATCTGGACCGCCGCCGAGTCGAAGTCGTCGGTCTCGAACATCGAACAGACCTCGGCCTCGTTCGCAAACACGAGATCGACACGGTCGGCGATGAGATCGAGCCACTCGTCTCGGTGACGATCGACGCAGAACGAATCGCTGAGCGTCAGCGACACGATGCGACCAGCATCAGCGGCAACGTTCATGGCGT
Source organism: uncultured Acidimicrobiales bacterium (assembly GCA_905480195.1). Classification (GTDB taxonomy): domain Bacteria; phylum Actinomycetota; class Acidimicrobiia; order Acidimicrobiales; family Aldehydirespiratoraceae; genus UBA11606. The sequence goes on along the minus strand of CAJQPN010000014.1, from coordinate 69,772 downwards.
GGCGAATAGCGTCCTTGGCCTCGGGACGATCCCAGAGGTAGCCCTCGCAGTACGTGATCGCTGCAGACTCGACGAGCGCATCATCGACGTCGGAAGGGCTGAGATGTGCGGAGATACCGAGGAACGTGTTCATAGACCGCTCGCCATCGGGGGTCACCTGGATGAGCGATCGGGCGGTGGGCGCACCGGTGGTCGCCGCAGGAACATCGAACGCGACACCACCGACCTGGGTGTCGTGGCGAAACACATCCCCAAGTTGATCGTCTCGGACTTTGCCGATGTAGGAGGCTCGACCCCCGAGGCTCGCAACCCCTGCCATCGTGTTGGCAGCCGAACCACCCGAGACTTCGATCCCGGGTGGCATGGCTGCGTACAGCGACGTCGCCCGCTCCGTGTCGATGAGCGTCATCGCGCCCTTGACCACGCCCTGTTCGACGAGGAAGTCGTCTGGGACGTTGGCGATCACGTCGACGATCGCATTGCCAACACCAACGGCGTCGAGGGGTAAGTCAGGCTTGACTCGCAAAAGTGCCTCCGGGCCAAAAGCGGGACGCGGGAACCCTAGCGCTGAGAGGCGCAGAGAGCTTGGGTGTCAGGACCGCTTCAGCCTTATAGCCGCCTGCGATCACTTCTCGACCGATCCTGGCATCGACTGCGGTTTCTGACCCGGATCACGTCTTGGCAGTACCAGCACTACCCTTCGCGCCATGAGCAGCCCGGCCGATCCTCGCCTTCCCCGTCTTGCGGTTCCTTCCACCTACCGCCTCGAACTGGCTCCTGATCTCCAGGGGTTCACGTTCGCCGGATCGGTCGAGATCGACGTCGAGATCATCGAACCCACCGATCACCTCGTGCTCAATGCGATCGAACTCACGATCCACGCCGCATCGATCACGACGGCTGGAACCAAGCACATCGTCAGCATCGAACTCGACGACGAGACCGAACGACTGACCCTTCGCTCCGACACCGCGCTACCCGCTGGTTCAGCCACACTTTCGATCGCGTTCGACGGCGTCCTCAATGACCAGCTCCATGGCTTCTACCGGTCGAGCTACACCGACGACAGTGGTGACGAACACATCATCGCGACCACGCAGTTTCAGTCGACCGATGCCCGACGGTGCTTCCCGTGTTGGGACGAGCCCGAGTACAAGTCCACCTTCGAGACCACCTTGATCGTCGACGCCGACCATCTGGCCGTCTCAAACACCGCAGAGTTTGACCGTACGCCTGAATCCGATGGCCGGATGCGGATCAGTTTCGCACCCACGATGATCATGAGCACCTATCTCGTCGCGTTCGTTGTCGGACCGCTTGAAGCCACCAAGCCGATCGACGCCGACGGGATCCCTATCCGAGTCGTCCATCGTCCGGGCCAAGCGCACCTGACCCACTTCGCACTCGACGTGGCCAAGCACGCCCTTGGCTGGCTGTCCGACTACTTCGCCATCCCCTACCCCTCCGACAAGGTCGACCTCATCGCGATCCCCGATTTTGCGTTTGGGGCGATGGAGAATCTCGGCTGCGTGACCTTCCGTGAGGTGCTCCTTCTCGTCGACCCCGACGAAGCGAGTCAGCCAGAGCTCCAGGTGGTCGCCGATGTAATCAACCACGAACTCGCCCACATGTGGTTCGGCGACCTCGTCACAATGCAGTGGTGGGAAGGCATCTGGCTCAACGAGGCCTTTGCCACCTTCATGGAGACCAGTTGCAGTGATGCGTATCGACCCGACTGGCGGGTCTGGGACACGTTCGCCCGCGCCCGCGCCCAAGCCTTCGATGTCGATGCGCTCGCCTCGACCCGACCGATCGAATACCCAGTCCTCACTCCCGAGGACGCTGAGGGAATGTTCGATCTCCTCACCTATGAAAAGGGCGCTGCGGTCGTTCGCATGCTCGAGCAGTACCTCGGCGCAGACGTGTTCCGAGACGGAGTGCGGCACTACATCGCAACCCATGCCTACAAGAACACGAAGACGACCGATCTGTGGGATTCGCTCGAACTCGTGTCGGGCCAGCCCGTCCAAGCACTCATGCACGCATGGATCTTTCAAGGTGGCCATCCCGTCGTGACCGCCACCCCCACCCCCCACGGCCTACGACTCGAGCAACACCACTTCACGCTCGACCCGTCGGTTGCCGACGACCGGACCTGGACGATCCCGCTCGTGATCCGTCATTCCGGCGGCACGACATCGGTGCTGATGGACCAGCGTTCGATGCTGCTCACCGGCATCACCGGTGCCCCGCTCACCGTCAGCGAGGGCGCGAGTGGCTTCCTCCGCACTGCGATCACCATCGACGCACTTCCCGATCCAGACCAGCTCAGCCCTGCCGAACGCCACAGCGTGGTCGACGACGCCTGGGCCGCGTGCGTCGCCGGTGCGCTCACCGCCGCCGAGTTCCTGAGCCTCTGTCGCCACTTCGCAGGAGAAGACGATCTCAACGTGTGGCAAGCGATCAGTACCGGCCTCCACGGGCTCGATCGACTCGTCGACGACGATACCCGACCCACACTCCAGGCAGCCGTGCGAGAGCTCGCCGAGCCCATTCTTGCGGCAGTCGGAAGCGAACCCGGAGTCGACGACGACGACCGGACCCGAGAGCTTCGAGCAACGCTCGTGCGAGTATTGGGAACCGTAGGCGGCTCCCACACCGTGATCGCTTCGGCTGCCGAGGCACTTGACCACGACGACGCATCACTCGCTGCTGCGGCTCTCACCGTCATGAGCCACAACGGTGGCGAAGACGAATACGACACGGTCCACGACCGTTGGCAGTCCGCCGACGATCCTCAGGGCGAGATCCGCAACCTCCGTGCCCTTGCGAACTTTCCTTCGGTCGAACTAGTTGATCAGCTCCTCACCGAGATCAGCCACGGATCGGTACGTACCCAGGACGCGCCTTACGTGCTCGCCCGGGCGATGCACAACCGCTTCGTCGACCGCTACGTCTGGGCTTACGTACGAGACAACTGGGCTGATCTCGATGGCCGTTTCCCGAGCAACTCGATCCCACGAATGCTGTCGGGAATCACGGCACTCGATGAACCCGACCTCGTCGCCGAGGTCGCGGATTTTCTCGCCAACCACCCGATTCCCCAGGCCGGAAAGCAGGTCGAGCAACACCTTGAGCGTCAGGCAATCAATGCTCGCCTCCGCGGCCGTGAGCACGAGCGCTTCAGCCGTTCGCTCCGCTCATGACTCGTGACCAGTCACGTTCGGCGGTAGGCCATAACGTCGAAACCATGGCGTCAGCCGCCGACACCACCCGACGAGGCGCACTTCCGACCCTCCCGTTCACTGCTCTCTCACCGACCGAAGTGTTCGCGGTAGAGGACACGACTGCGCAGTTCACCTGGCGTGGCCTGCCCGATGGTCCATTGCGCCTCAACGTCCACCACCGGAGCGGGACACAGCCGATCGAAATCGGTGCGGCCGGCGACTCCGGCGCTGCCGACGTCGACGGCTTCGCTGCCGGTACCGGCACAGCCGTCGACGTCGAGGTCGACGGCCAACCGATCACCCGGCACCTGGTCACCACGCTCGGTGCTCTTGACGGCCCCCCAATCGCAAAGATCGCAACAATCAGCGACCTCCATCTCGGTGCTGACGGGTTCGGACTGATCCGCCAACTCCGAGAACCGAACGGTGTCGAGCCCTACCCACTTCGATGCGCGAAGGCAGCCGTGCGCGAGGCTCAGGCGTGGGGCGCCGAACTCCTCGTCATCAAGGGTGACATCACCGAACTCGGCATGCCTGCGGAATGGGATCTTTTCGATGAACTGCTCGATGACGTCCACATCCCGATCCTCGCCGTGCCCGGTAATCACGACACGTTTGCCAAGCGCGGCTCCCTCGACGCCACCACCGAACTTCGGCGTCGAGGCCTCTTTCCCGAGCCGGTCTATGCGACCGACATCGGCGGGGCAACGATCGTGATGGCCGACTCGACCGTACCCGGCCACAGCTATGGCCGACTCGGCCAGTGGACCGAGCAACTGGTCCAGGCGGTCGATTGCGAGCAACCAGCGTTCATCTTCACCCATCACCACCTCGAGCCCTGGAGATACCCGCACATCTGGCCTCCCGGAATCCGAAAGTTCGACACGCGCGATCTCCTGCCTGCCTTGTTCGAGGCCAACCCCGATCTCGTCATCTCCAGCGGCCACACCCACCGCAACCGGGCGTACCGCCACGCAACTGGGCTGGTCACTGAGGTGTCAGCAACCAAGGACTACCCCGGCGTTTGGGCCGGCTATACGATCCACGCCTCGGCCGTTCGCCAAGTGGTGCGTCGCGTGGCCGAACCGACATGTGCTGCGTGGAACGACCGGACACACGCAGTGGTGGGCGGTATTTGGGGCCGCTGGTCTCCAGGCAGCATCTCCGATAGAAGCCTCAACCATGCGTGGACCCGCACGTACCCGGCGGTGGACGCGGCGGGTCAGGTCACGACATCAGTTGACTCTCAACCGACATCGGGCTCGGCACCGATTTGATGTGACATCCGGTTCCGCTTCGTCTGGAGGTATCGGAGGTTCTCAGGATTCGGTGGGATCTCGATCGGAACGCGCTCCACGATCTCGAGCCCGTAACCGTCGAGCCCGGTGAGCTTCGCCGGATTGTTCGTCATGATCCGCATCCGAGTCACACCGAGGTCGGCGAGCATATTTGCACCAACGCCGTACTCTCGACTGTCGACGGGAAGGCCCTGCGCTGAGTTGGCATCCACGGTGTCGAGGCCCTCGTCCTGCAGGGCATAGGCCCGCATCTTGTGGCCGATACCGATGCCACGGCCCTCATGACCGCGTAGGTAGATCAACACGCCGCGACCTTCTTCGGCGATCTTCTGCAGCGCAGTCTGAAGCTGTGGACCACAGTCGCAGCGCGTCGAATGGAGAATGTCACCGGTGAGGCACTCGCTGTGGACTCGCACGAGCGGCGGTTCGCCACCCTCGACGTCGCCCATGACGTAGGCGACGTGTTCTTCGCCGTCGACCACCGATCGATAGGCGTGCGCCATGAACTCACCGAAGGTGGTGGGAAGGCGGGCGGCTGCGAAGTGCTCGACGAGGATCTCCTTTTGGCGGCGATGTCGCACTAAATCGGCGATCGATACCAACTTGAGGCCGTGTTCAAGAGCGAAGGCTCGCGAGGCGGCGAGATCCATCATCTCGCCCGCTTCGGTCGCGAGGTCGGCGACCACCCCGACTCGGGCGACACCAGCGACGGTGCACAAATCGACGACCGCTTCGGCATGGCCGGCCCGCTTCAGCACACCCCCGGGACGGGCGCGGAGTGGAAACACATGGCCGGGGCGGGCGAACTGATCCGGGCGAAGGTCGTTGCGAGCGAGCGCAGCGATCGTCCGGGCCTGATCGGCCGGTGACGAACCGGTCGCGTTGCCCTCGATCAGGTCGATCGACACCGTGAAGGCTCCTCGTCCGGTGGCTTCGTCCTCGCCAACCATCAATTCGAGGCCGAGTGCATTCGCTCGCTCGACGGTCATTGGCACACCCACGAGGCCGGTCGTACGACGATTGAGCCACACGAGCCGTTCGGTAGTCATCGGCTCAGCTGCACCCGCAAGTGCGCCGGTGGCGTCGGGCGAATCGTCGTCGACGAGCACCACATACTCCCCTGCGGCCAGCGCCTGGGCGGCGGTCTCAATATCGGTGAAGGGGAAATCGCTCACGAAAACCTCTCTGGTGCCTCGAGGTTGGTGGGTTGCATCACTGCAGGGATGGACGGACGAGCCGTTCGACGTACTTGGCGAGCACGTCGGCTTCCAGGTTGACGGTATCGCCCACCTGACGCCGACCCATCGCCGTGACGGCGTGGGTGTGAGGGATGATGGCAATCGAGAACGACGTCGGAGTGACCCCGGCAACGGTGAGACTGATGCCGTCGACGGCGATCGATCCCTTTTCAACGACGTACGAAATGAGTTCCGCAGGCAGCGAGAAGGTGAAGAGGTACGAGCCATCGTCGAGTTGTTCGATGTGCTGGACCTCTCCGGTGCCGTCGACATGACCCTGCACAACATGGCCGCCGTATCGACCGTTGGCTGCGAGTGGTCGTTCGAGGTTCACAGGGTCACCAGGGCCGAGCGAACCCAGGTTGGTGCGGTCGAGCGTCTCGGGCACCGCATCCGCTGCCCACCAGTCGCTCCCCCATTCGACCACGGTCAGACAACAACCGTTGACCGCAATGGACGCTCCCATCTCGACGTCAGCGAGGACGACGGCAGCGCCGATCTCGACCCGGGCACCGTCACCGACCGGTGTTACGGACCGAACCGTGCCGATTTCTTCAACCAGACCAGTGAACATCTCAGTTCCTCTCCGTCCTGGACCTGTTCTCGTACTTCCATGGCCCGGTCAAGCGCCAGGCCGCCACGTGGACTCGGCAAGCAAGACGCGGCTGTCGTCAACATCGGCCTTGAGTTGCTCGATCAACTGATCGATGCCGTTGAACTTGCGCTCGCTGCGAAGGAACTCCACGAACGATACGTCGACCTGCTCTCCGTAAAGATCGTCCTCGAAATCGATCAAGTGAACCTCGAGAAGCGACTGCTCTGCGTGCTCGTAGAATGTCGGCCGACGACCGATATTGATCGCGCACGGATGCACGTCGCCGTTCTCGCGCTGACACCAGCCCGCATATACCGCGTCGGCGGGCCAGGCCATTGCGTTTGGAATGAGAATATTGGCCGTTGGAAAGCCGATCTGGGTTCCCCGCCGGTCGCCGCCCTCGACCACACCGCGAACCTCGTAGGGCCGCCCGAGCATCTCAGCCGCCCGACGGACGTCGCCACCGGCCAACGCTCGACGGATCTTGGTTGAGGACACTGGTTCGCGGGCTTCGTCGGAGTGACGGATCAGTTCGAGGGCATGGACCTCGAACCCAGCCGACTCGCCGAACATCGTAAGACCGTCGACGTTGCCGCTACGCCCAACCCCGAAGTGGAAGTCCTCGCCCACCACGATCGCCTTGGCATGTAACGCATCGACGAAGACCTCCTGCATGAACACATCAGGCGGGGTTGCCGCCCGGGCCTCGTCGAACGAGACGACGTAGGCGTAGTCGAGGCCCTGCGCCTCGAGGAGGTCGAGCTTTTGGTCGAGGGTGGTGAGCAGCAGCGGTGCTGACTCAGGGCGCACAACATGGGCCGGGTGACCGTCGAAGGTCACGACTGCGGCTGCGACACCAAGACGATCAGCGGTGGAACGGACTTGACGAAAGACTTCCTGATGTCCGAGGTGGACACCATCGAACACCCCGATCGTGGACGCGACTGAAACGGCAGCAGGAAGATGATCTAGGCGGTCACGGAGAAGTTCCATGTCCGCAAAACGCTACCGGGGAATCACTACGGTCGGCTTACCACCGCGCTCGTGCGGTTCGTAGACCGCCAAGAGCTCATTGTCGGTGTCGAACACGGCCCATGGGCCATCGCCTGACACCCCCAAGTCGTCGAGGGAAAGGACGCGACCGTGCCCAACTGCAGCGGCGGTGGCAGCGTCGACGACCGCCTCGTTGAGGTGCGCGACCGCTACCCCGATCGGCAGTAGCACCGGCGCCTCGATGGTGGTCGCCTGATCGAGTCCGAAGCCGCCCACCGACGTCCGGCGCAGCAAACGAAGGTGAGCCCCACCACCAAGGGCTTTACCAAGATCGGCGGCGAGCGATCGGATGTACGTACCCGACGAACAGTCAACCGAACACGCATAGGCCAGAGGCTCACCTTCCAACGGCTCGATGTCGAACCGGCCGACATGCACAGGTCGAGGGGGTCGCTCGATCTCCTTGCCTTCGCGGGCCAGCTCGTGGAGACGCTTGCCGTCGATCTTGATCGCCGACACCATCGGAGGGATCTGCAGGAGGTCGCCGGTCAAGTCTGCCGCAGCGGCTGCAACCTGCTCAGCAACGACCGACGTCATATCGTGCGTAGCCGTGACCTCGCCAGCGGCGTCAAGGGTAGACGTCTCGGTCCCGAGCACGATCTCGCCGTGGTAGCTCTTCGGCAGCTCGGTCAAGAAGCGCAGCAAACGGGTGGCTCGGCCCACACCCAGCACGAGCACCCCCGTGGCATCGGGATCGAGGGTTCCAGAGTGACCGATCTTGCGCGTCCCGAGCACGCCGCGCGCCTTTGCGACGACATCGTGACTGGTCCACCCCCTCGGCTTGTCGATCACGACAACGCCATGTGGGCCAGCCTCATTCGGCCGCTTCGCCACCGTCGTCATCCTCGAACTCAGGACCGGCGGGTCGATGCGCTTCCTGCATCAGCAGACGTTCGATCCGCTCAGCTGACCGCAGAGTTACGTCGGGACGAAACTCAAGCTCTGGCGCTCGACGCAACGACGTTTGCTGGCTCACCGCATGCCGCAACGTGCCGCGGTACTCCTCGAACGCTTCACCAATCTTGGGATCGTCGTCGCAGTCGAAGGTGGTGAAGTACACCACCGCTTTGTGGAGATCACGGTCGACCTCGACTCCGGTGAGCGACACGAGCTCGAGCCGCTCATCCTCGATCAGTTCGAGTTCGCTGGCGATGACGCGACGGATGAGTTCACCGGCTTTCGCAGTTCGCGCTCCGGTCTGTCCTCGGCTGTTGTGGCGATAATTGCGTCGCGCCATCAGCTGAGATCTTCGAGTGTGCGCTCGATCTCGCGCTCCTCGTAGGTCTCGATGATGTCGCCCTCGCGAAGATCCTGGAAGTCGGAGAGACCGATGCCGCACTCGAAGCCCGCAGCGACTTCACGAGCATCCTCCTTGAAGCGCCTGAGCGACTGCACGGTGCCCTTCCAAAGAATCGTACCCTCACGAATGAAACGGACCTTCGAATTGCGGGTGATCACGCCGTTGAGGACATAGCAGCCCGCGATCTTGCCGATTCGAGGAACGCTGAAGATCTCCCGCACTTCAGCATCGCCAGTGACGACTTCTTCGAATGCTGGGGCGAGGAGGCCGACCATCGCCGACTCGATGTCTTCAAGTAGGTGGTAGATGATCTCGTAGGTTCGGATCTCGACCTTCTCGAGGTCGGCGAGATCACGTGCCTTGCGGTCGGGGCGCACGCCGTAGCCGATGATGGTGGCGTTCGACGTCGCTGCGAGCTGGATGTCGTTTTCGGTGATGCCACCGACACCTCGGTGCACAAAACCGATCTTGACCTCATCGCGCTCCAACTTGCGGAGGCTCTCGGTAACCGCCTCGAGCGAGCCGTTGACATCGGCCTTCACGATCAGGTTGAGTGTTGCCGCTTCGCCGCGTTGGATCTGATCGAAGATGTCCTCAAGCTTCGCACCGCCGGCGAGCGCGTGCGCCTCGCGACCGAGCGAGGACTGACGCTGCCAGTGCTCGCGGGTATCGGCCACTCGACCGGCGACCTTCTCGTTCGGAGCGACCACGAACTCACGACCAGCACCGGCCACCTCGGATAGACCGAGAACTTGTACCGGAGTGGACGGGCCGGCTTCCTTGATCTGCTCTCCCTGATCGTTGATGAGGGCGCGCACACGACCCCACGCGGCACCGGCGACCATTGGATCGCCGACTCGAAGCGTGCCGCTCTGCACCAACACCGTGGCGACAGGGCCACGACCGATATCGAGGTTCGACTCGAGCACGACGCCCTGGGCACGACCATCGGGTGAAGCCCGGAGATCCTCGACCTCGGCCACGAGAAGGATCTGGTCGAGCAGTTCATCGATGCCGATGTTCTGAAGAGCCGAGATCCGCTGGAAGATCGTGTCGCCACCCCACTCCTCGGGCACGAGATTGTGTTCGGCGACTCCGGCGATGGCCTTGTCGATGTCGGCGTTCTCGCGATCGATCTTGTTGACGGCAACGATGATCGGCACCTCGGCGGCCTTCGCATGGTTGATCGCCTCGATCGTCTGCGGCATGACGCCATCGTCAGCTGCAACCATGAGCACGACAACATCAGTCGATTCAGCACCGCGGGCGCGCATCTGGGTGAAGGCGGCGTGGCCTGGCGTGTCAATGAAGGTGATCTTTTGGCCGCCGTGCTCGACCTGGTACGCACCGATGTGCTGAGTGATCCCACCAGCCTCGCTATCGGCGACGTTTGCGTTGCGAATACGGTCGAGCAGCAACGTTTTCCCGTGATCGACGTGGCCCATGACGGTGATGACCGGGGGCCGGATCGGTGCATCGGTGTCGGGCTCGTCGATGTCGTCGAGGTCGAGCAGCTTCTGGAGTTCGACCTCTTGCTCTTCACCTGGGTCGACGAGACGAATCTCGGCACCGACCTCGGCGACGAAGAGCTCGATCATGTCGTCAGACAGCGACTGCGTCGCCGTGACCATCTCGCCGGCTTGCATGAGAAAACGGATGACGTCGGCGGCAGTGCGGTTGACCTTCGGACCGAGGTCAAGCGCCGTCGAGGCGCGTTCGATGACGATCTCGCCCTCTGGAACCGGTGCGTCTTGGGGCGTGTAGCTGGGAGCATCCATCGGCTGGAGTTCTTCGCTGTTGCGGCGACGACGCCCCTTGCGGCGGCGCGGGCGCTGCCCGCCGGGACCGCCACCCGGGCCTCCACGGCCACCCGGACCACCGCCCGGGCCTCCGCGGCCACCCGGACCGCCGCCCGGGCCTCCACGGCCAGGCGCGCCAGCTCCAGGCACGCTGTCTCGTGGACCCGCTGGACGGCGAGGGCCGCCGCTCCCCGGCATCGGACCTCGCGCTGCGCCGCCAGGTCCCCCACCAGTGCGAGCTCGGCTACCGGGAGGCGGCGGGATCGCTCGACCGGATGTTGATCGCGGCGGGGGTGGAATCGGCTTGCCAGAACCGGAGGTCGGGGCTTTCTTGACGACCTTCTTGACGACCTTCTTAACGACCTTCTTGACGACCTTCTGGACCGGTGCGGCCGCCGGTGTGAGCGAAACGGCGTCCTCGACGGGTCGCTTTGGCGGGGCAGCACTTCCGCTTGAGGAGATCACACGGGCCGGGGTCACCGGCGCAACAGGAACCTCGACAGGTTCAGCCTCGACAGGTTCAGCCTCGACGGCTGTCGCTTCGACATCTGAATCGGACGATTCGACTTCGACAGTCCCCGTCTCTTTGGCAGCCACCTTCTTGGCAGCAGCCTTCTTTGCCGCCTTCTTGGCAGCAGCCTTCTTTGCCACCTTCTTGGCAGCAGCCTTCTTCACCGCCTTCTTGGCAGCAGCCTTCTTCGCCACCTTCGGTTCTTCGGGTTGCTCGTCGCGGGTCAGCCCTTCACGTTCTGCCTTGCGGCGGACACGGTCAGCCTGCGCGTCTTCGATGCTCGAGGAATGGCCTTTGACGCCGATTCCCAAGGACTCAGCGAGATCGAGAGCCTCGGAATTTGTCAAGCCCAACTCTCGTGCGAGTTCGTAGACACGGATCTTTGATGGCACGTGTTGGTTTCGTCTTTCTGAATAAACTGTCCAGCAGCGCCCGAAGCGCTACCCATGGAGTTAGCCGCCCCCGTGCGGACACGCGAGAGGCTCAACTGGCCACGAACCGTAAAGCCTAGCCAGGTCGGGGGCATTCACCTCGGCACTCAGGGCACGGCTGAGCGCCTTTCGCTCGAGCGCAACGGCAAGACACGCTGGCGACGGACCGACATAAGCACCGCGCCCCGGTCCAGGACCCGTGTCGAGACCCTTGGCGGTTACGCGAACGCGCACCAGGTCAGCCTGCTCGAACCGCTGTCGGCAGGCAACACAGGTTCGGACCGGCACTACTCCTCTTCGTCGCTGGCACCGACGACGTCGTCGGCAGCATCCTCGGCGTCATCATCGGTCCGGTCAGCGTCAGCTGCACCCTGACCGGCGGCAGCTCCGGCAGTCTCGGCAGCTGCCTCTGCCTCAGCTTGGGCGTAGTAGTCGGCTTCGGAGATGGGGTCGCTACCGTCAGCAGGTTGCCACATGTTCTGGCCGGTTTCGGGGTCGCGGATCCACTCGCCGTCGGCCCACTCAACCGGACCGAACTCCTGCTCAGCGGCAAAATCGGACTCGGACTTGATGTTGATTCCCCAGCCGGTGAGACGCGAGGCAAGGCGAGCATTCTGCCCCTCCTTGCCGATCGCAAGGCTCAATTGATGGTCGGGGACGATCACGTCGCAGTCGCCGGTCATCTCGTCAGGCCGCACCTCGGTGACCTTGGCCGGGCTCAGGGCGCGGGTCACGAACTCTTGGAGGTCGTCGTGGAACGGGACGATGTCGATCTTCTCGCCGCGAAGTTCGTTGACGACCTGGCGGACGCGAGCACCGCGAGCGCCGACGCAGGCACCGACCGGGTCCACGTTTTTGTCATTGGACCACACAGCGATCTTGGTCCGGTGCCCTGCTTCTCGCGCGCAGGCCTTGATCTCGACGACCCCATCAGCGATCTCCGGGACCTCCAACTCGAACAGGCGCTTGACCAAACCCGGATGGGTGCGGCTCACCACGATCTGCGGACCCTTGGCGGTCTTGCGGACCTCGACGATGTACGCCTTGATTCGGGTGGTGCCGTCGGGGCGCTCGAACGGCACCTGCTCAGCCTGGGGGAGCAACGCCTCAACACGACCGAGGTCAAGCAACGTGTAGCGGGCATCGGTCTGCTGAATCATGCCGGTAACGATGTCGCCCTCACGGCCCGCGTACTCCTCGTACTTGAGTTCACGCTCGGCCTCACGGATGCGTTGGGTCATGACTTGGCGAGCGGTCTGCGCTGCGATTCTCCCGAAGTCATCAGGGGTGACCTCGAACTCTTCGCCGATCGGCTCTCCGTCCTCGTCGAGTTCTTGCGCGAAGACCTGAAACTCCATGGTCTCCGGGTTGATCGTCACCCAGGCGTACTCGTAGGCATTGGGCAAGCGCTTGTAGGCATGCTCGAGCGCATCGGCGAGAGCGCCGAACAAGGCGTCGACCGAGATACCTCGTTCGACTGCAAGTGCCTGGAGCGCTTCCATCATCTCTTGGTTCATCAGTTGGCCTCCTGGTTGGAGTGATCTGGGTTGACGCCACCGCCGACGCTCTTGGAGCTCGATCCCGGCTTGGGGGTCGAATTCCATTCGAAAACGGTCTTGGCCTTGGTGACATCGTCGTAGCTGAAGACTTGCTCAATGCCGTCGAGATCGATCCGGAATCCGTCGGGGTCTGCGCCGACCAACGTGCCATGGAATCGACGCCGCCCCTCAACCTCGATGTGCGTCTTGAACTTCACGACTGCGCCGATAGCGCCTTCGAAGTGTTGGCGCGTCCGCAACGGGCGCTCGAGGCCGGGGCTGGACACCTCAAGGGTGTAGCGGCCGGGAATCGGATCGACCTCGTCAAGAATGCGGCTCGAACGCCGCGAGATCGACTTGATTGCGTCGATGTCGATGCCACCTTCGACATCGACCAATATCCGGAGGATTCCGCCACTGAACTCGATGTCGTAGAGATCGACACCGGCATCAGCAACGATAGGGGCCACAAGCTCGTGGACTCGGTCGACGACGGCCATGGCACTCCCTTTCCAACTCTCGATTTGCACCGGAATCGAGAAAGGCGTGGCCAGTGGCCACGCCTCGTCCGAAACCGGTAAAGAACGTTGACCGTACGATATCAGGATTCGTTGCCGACAACGGCCGCGAAGCGTTCGTGCACTCGAGCCATACGGATCCGGCTGCCCTCCACCTCCATCGACGGTAGGTACATCCTGAGTGTGAACCAGGTCAGGCCCCACAACACTGCGGAGAGGGCTGCGATCACGATCGCAAAGGGAAGCATCATGGGGAACCGGGCCATCGCAGCGCCGAACGCCAGACATCCAATCCCACTCCAGAGCGTCTGACGCTGACGATGCTGCAGGTTGCGGACCTGCTCGAACTCAACCTGGGTCAGCGGCAGGAAGATCTTTCTGTTCGCGACAGTAACCGGCGCAAAGCCGTCTGCCGGCTGCCCGCTCTTGACTGAAACGGCCGGCAGCGACAGATCGCAAGCTGCGGCGACGCTGACAACCGTCTTCGCCATCGCTCAGCGCGTACCGCGACGAATTTCGGCGATGACCGCCTCGGACTCGTTGGCATCGGCGCCGCGCTCGTTGAGGTTGCGGTCTCGGTCCTCATCCGCAGCCTTCTTCGCGGCGTCCTTTGTGGCCTTTGCCTTCTCAAGTGCAGCGTCGGCACCGTGCTCGTGGATGAACTCGGCCCATTCGACCAGAGTGTCGACCATCTCGTCCTCGGGTACGACCATGACGTTTTGACCCTTGACGAAGAGGTGCCCACGCTTGTTGCCAGCAGCGATGCCGAGGTCGGCGTCGCGGGCTTCACCCGGCCCGTTGACCACGCAGCCCATGACGGCAACCTGAAGCGGGATCTCCCGCTCGCCGAACGCCGCCATCGCGTCTTGCGCGACGGTGAACACGTCTACCTCGGCCCGGCCACACGACGGGCAGGCAATCAGGTCGACATTCTTTCGCTCACGAAGGCCCATCACCTCGAGCAGATGGCGACCGGCCCGAGCCTCCTCGACTGGATCAGCCGTGAGCGAATAGCGAATTGTGTCACCGATGCCCTCGGCGAGGAGCGTGGCGATGCCGGCGGTGGCCTTGAGCGTGCCGATCGGCGGAGGACCGGCCTCGGTCACCCCCAAATGGAGCGGGTGGTCGGTCACTTCGCTGAGTTGACGATACGCCTCGATCATTAACGGCACCGAGGACGCCTTTACTGAAATCTTGATGAGGTTGAAGTCGACCTCCTCGAAGTAAGCGATCTCTTGCAGTGCTGACTCGACCATCGCCTCGGGCGTGACCTTGCCGCCATACTTCTCGTAGAGCTTTGGGTCGAGCGAGCCGCCATTGACGCCGATGCGGATCGGCACGTTTCGGTCTTTGGCCTCTCTGGCAACGGCCTTGATGTGCTCCGGCTTGCGGATGTTGCCCGGGTTGAGCCGCAGGCAGTGGACCCCGGCCTCGAGGGCCTCCAGTGCACGCCGGTACTGATGGTGAATGTCGGCGATGATCGGGACCGGTGACCGCGGCACGATACGAGCGAGACCTTCGGCAGCTTCGGGCTCGTTGCAGGTCGCACGAACGATGTCGCAGCCGGCAGCCGCCAACGCATAGATCTGTTGGAGGGTCGCCTCGTGATCGGCAGTCTTGGTGATCGTCATGGATTGCACGGTGACGGGCGCTCCCCCACCCACCGCCACGTCGCCAACCATGATTTGGCGAGTCTTTCGACGGGGAAAGCTCTGGGTGAACTCCACGGATCGAATCTACCGCTCGCGATGCGATGAGAAGTGTCCGGCGGCTCTGGCGGCCCTCAGCCGAGATCGATGGGGTCGACGATGTCGCGGAAGAGCGCAAGGAGGCCGATGGTGACAAGCAGGCCGAACACTGCGTAGGTGAGCGGTAAGACCCGGGCGTAGTCGATCTCATACCGGCGACCGCCGATCGACCGAATGCGCTCGTAGACCGCGACCACGACATGGCCGCCGTCGAGCGGAGGAAGCGGCAACATATTGAAGACGCCGACGAAGACGTTGAGCATTACGAGCAGGCCGAGTTGGCGTTCGAAGTCGATGTTGGCGCCGACTCGAGCAGCGCCATAGATCGAGAGAATGCGGTCTTCATCGGGATTACGGGTATCAAGCGCGCGGCTCGCGATCTCGCGCTCTTCTGCACTGGAAATCTCGATAGTCGGGGCGTCATCACCCCCACCCAATGTGTCGCTCACGAAGCTACCGAGCGTGCTCGGGGTGAAAAACCGTGCGAGGCCTTCGATGGACAGCCCGAGGAGGTCGATGAACTCCGACCCGGCTCGCTGCGTAGCATCGATCGGACCCAGCGTGTTGCGAATCGGTTCCTCGCTGACACCGAAAAAGCCGTAGATCGCTTCGCCCGGGTCAGTGGGGACCTGACCGATCGTCACATCGAACATGACACGAGGAAACCGTTCGCCGACCGGATCGACGATCATGTCGACTCGCTCGCCCTGGCGGCCCGCCGTCACAGCGACGACGTCTTCCCACGAGAAAACATCGTTGCCGTCGATGCTAAGAATCCGGTCCAACGGCAAGAGACCGCCGAACCCGTCTGCGCCGACATCGGATAGTCGTGCCCCGAGAGCGACCGTGTCCGACATGATGTTGCCGTCTCGTTCCCACACGACCTCGACCTGCCGGCCGCCGCGGACTTCGACAAGATCGCCAAACGCTCCGAAATCAGTGACTTCTTCTCCGTCGAGCCGAAGAATGCGATCGCCAACCTCCAAGTCGAGCGCTAACGCCGCGCTGGCATCGGAGACCGACCCGATCTCCCAGCTACCGTCATCGGCATCGACGCCGTAGACCACCAAGAGGGCGAACAGCAGACCGAATGCCATCAAGAAATGCATGATCGACCCGGCACTCACGACCAGCAGCTTTCGAGGAAACGACTTCACTCGGTAGGAGCGATCCTCGTCGCCGGGATCGACCGGGTCGAGGTTGTTCATTCCGATGATGCGGACGTACGCACCCCCAGGAATTCCTTTCACGCCGTACTCGGTTTCACCCTTGCGGATCGACCACAGCCGGGGGCCAAACCCGATGAAGAACTCGGTGACCTTCATGCCTGTCGAGCGAGCCGTGAGGTAGTGGCCCAGCTCGTGCATGAAGATCATGAAGATGATCGCCGAGACGACAAACGCCCAACCCCAGCCCGCGAAGAAGCCAAGTGCAAGGATCGCACCGAACAACAAGAGAAGCCCGGTGAAGTCGTTGCGCGGTTCTGCGGGCACCTCGGGGATGGCCGCATCGGGGGACTCGGTCTGCATCACCCCATTCTCTCCGCGATCACCGCATTGGCGGCATCGCGCGCCTGCTGATCAGCCAGCAACACCGCATCGACGCTCTCGGCCACGATCCCCGGCCAGCGTTGCAACGATCGATCCACGACTTCTGCAATGTCGAGCCAATCGATCACTCCCCCGAGGAATGCTTCGACCGCAACCTCGTTCGCCGCACTGAGCCAAGCCGGTGCGGTCTCCCCCACCCGGCCTGCCTCGTAAGCCAGACCCAGACACGGGAAGGCTTCGAGGTCGGGCGGCTGAAAGTCGAGCCGGCCTATCTCGGCCCAATCGATCGGGCCGTACGGTGCAGCCCACCGGTCGGGATACGCCAACGCATACCCGATACACAGCCGCATATCGGGCATCGAGAGCTGGGCGACGGTAGCGCCGTCGGCGTACGTGACCATGGAGTGAACCACTGACTGGGGATGCACGACCACGTCGATGTCGTTGATCGGCACACCAAAAAGCTCGTGCGCCTCGATAACTTCGAGGCCCTTGTTCATGAGCGTCGACGAGTCGATCGTGATCTTCGGCCCCATCGACCAGGTCGGATGGGCCAAGGCATCATCGATCGTGACCGATTCGAGCTCGCTTCGCGTGCGACCCCGGAACGGTCCTCCGCTGGCGGTGAGCACAATCGTCGCTACCTGATCGTCGACACCGACCTTTCCCGTGATCTCATTCGCTCGCAGGCATTGGTGAACGGCACAGTGTTCGCTGTCGACGGGCACGATCTCAGCACCGGGGGTCTGCCATGCCCGTTGCACCACAGGACCGGCAGCGATCAGCGATTCCTTGTTGGCAAGACCAAGGCGCTTCCCCGCTTCGAGTGTGGCCAGCGTGACCGATAAACCCGCAAACCCGACGACCCCGTTGATCACCGTGTCAGCGGTACGAGCTGCGTCGGCCATCGACTGCTCACCGACCAGAAGTTCGGTGCCGGGGGGAAGCCGGGGCCCGATCTCGGCAGCTGCGTCAACATCGGCAACCGCCACGACATCGGGACGAAATTCCTCTGCTTGAGCAACGACGAGATCAGAGCGGCCAACGCCGAGCGCAGTGACGCGGTAGCGCTCAGGATCTGAACGGATGATCTCGAGCGTCTGCGTACCAATCGAGCCGGACGACCCAAGGACCGCAACCGGCGTGGTCATCGTGTGCTCAGCTGAAGAGTGCCACGTTGGCCACGTAGTAGGTGGTGGGCAACGCGAAGAGCAGGCCGTCGAATCGATCAAAGAGGCCACCGTGGCCCGGCAGGATCGAGCCCATGTCCTTGATGCCGATGTCGCGCTTGAGTTGCGACTCGGCAAGGTCGCCGATCGGCGCAGCGATCGCGACAGCGAAACCGAGAAGCAATGCGGTGCCAAAACCGCTTCCTTCGAGAGCAGAACCGGCGATCGGTGCCGGCATGGCAAGTACGCCCATGATGATCGCCGCAACAACAGTGACGATCATCCCACCGACAAGACCCTCCTTGGTCTTGTTCGGACTGGCCGACGAAAGTGGGGTTCGCCCGATCACCTTGCCAATGGCGAGGCCACCGACGTCGTATGCGACGGTCAACAAGATGGCCGTGGTGAGAAGCCCAGTGCCATAGGTGTCGATCGCGAGCATCAGCGCTGCGAACGATCCGAGCACGCCGAGGTGGACGATGCCGAGCATTGTGACTCCGAGGCCGCGCAAGGTGCCGTCGGTACTTACTCCCATGAGGTACCAGAGCGAGCCAAAGACAAGGGCCAAGACGAGCACGAGAGCGATTGCGGCTTCGCCCCGCCAGTAGACCGCCGGCGGCAACATAACGACCGACGTGAGACCGAGCAGCACGGCCGGTTGGTAGCCGGCAACACGAACAGCGTTGAAGAACTCGACCGCACCGAGTCCGAGCGCAACGGTGACGACGACCAGTGCAACCACCGGACCGACCCACATGGCGGCAAGGATCGTGGCTGCTAGTGCCAGGCCCACAACGATCGCCATCGGCATGTCCCGCTCACCGCTGGGAACGCTGGCAATCCCGCCGAATTGAGCGGCGAGCGACGGATCCTTCGAGGCAGCGCCCGGCCCCAGCGAGCCGCCGAACTGTGCCGCTACGTCGGTGTCGTCTTCGTCCGAGAAGAAGGCGTCAGCGGCGGAGGTCGACACGTCGCCGACCAGCGTGGCCGGCTTGGCCTCCATGTCGGGATCTGGATCTGCCCAGTCCGGCGTGGAAGATGCCTGGGCCCACGCTGCCAATTCGTCCGGTTCGGCTTCTTGCAGGGTGGGCTCGGCAGCAGGCTCGAAGATTACGCTCCCCGACGGCGTTCCTCCCACCTGCGGAACGGTGCCTGTGGGTTTTTCCTTCCAGTGCGGAACAACGTCGTCGTCGCCCTCAAAGGACACGTCGTCGTCGAACACCGAGCGGCCTGGTGCGGCGAAGTCGTCGTCGGCAAGCTTGCTGCCATCGGCGACGCCGAAGCCCTCGAAGTCTTTTGAATCGTCACTCACCGGTGTCGCCCCTCCAACCATGCTGTCGGCCTAGACCTCAAGAAGCTCTTCTTCCTTTTGGGCCTGCGCTACGTCAATCATGCCAATGAACTCGTCCTTCATGGAGTCAAGGGCTATTTCGGCACCTCGAACATCGTCTTCGGACACGCCGTCGAGCTCGTCGAGTTCCTTGCGGGCTTGGCGACGCACTCCGTTGACGCGCTGCTTCGCTTCCTCGGCCATACCGCCCACAACCTTGGCCAAGTCACGGCGTCGTTCCTCGGTGAGCATGGGGAAGTTCAGGCGAATGATCCGGCCGTCATTGGACGGGCTCAGCCCCATGTTCGAGTTCATGATGGCCTTCTCGATCACATCGAGGTTGCCAATATCGTGCGGAGTGACGATGAGTTGGCGTGCCTCTGGAACCGAGAAGCTGGCGACTTCCTGAAGCTTCATCTCTACGCCGTAGGCCTCGACGGTGAGGCGCTCGAACAGGGCAGATGACGCGCGTCCGGTTCGGACCGTGGAGAACTCACGCCGAGCGTGCGCAACCGCTGCCTCCATCTTTTCTCCTGCGTCGAGCAGGACCAGTTCGATCTCTTCGTCGCTCACGTCAGTCCTCGTCGTCGACGAGCGTACCGACCGTGTCGCCGCTGAGCAGGGATTGGAAGTTGCCGCTACCCATCAGATCGAACACGACGATCGGAAGTTCGTTGTCCATGCACAACGTGATTGCGGTGCTGTCCATGACCTTCAGGCCTTCGTTGAGCACCCGCATGTACGAAACGTGATCTAGCTTCAGTGCACTGGGGTTGGTGCGCGGATCGTCGCTGTAGATGCCATCGACACCGCCGTGCGTGCCCTTCAACACCACCTGAGCCTCGATCTCGACGCCCCGAAGCGCTGCAGTGGTGTCGGTGGTGAAGAAGGGATTGCCACTACCGCCGCCAAAGATGACCACGCGACCCTTCTCGAGATGACGTGTTGCCCGTCTCCGGATGTAGGGCTCGGCCACCTGGTGCATCTCGATCGCAGACTGGACTCGCGTGGGCTGCCCGAGTTGCTCGAGGGTGTCTTGCAATGCGAGGGCGTTCATCACCGTGGCAAGCATGCCCATGTAGTCGGCTTGCGCTCGGTCCATTCCCTCGTCTGCGCCTTCGATGCCGCGCCAAATGTTGCCTCCACCGACCACAACGGCGATTTCAACGTCGAACGCCCGATAGGCCGCAACGATGTCCTCCGCGATCTTGCGGACGGTAGGGCCATGAATACCAAACTCGAGCGGCCCGGCGAACGCCTCACCCGACAGCTTCAGCAGCACCCGCTGCCAGCGGGGCCTCTGGGTACCTCGGGTCGGTTCGCCATCGCTCATCAGGTCACGATCCGATCACAACCTGAACGAATCGCGCAATCGAACCACCACCAAGGCTGTCTTTCACGGTGGTCTTATCGCCGTTCAGTCCTTGCTCCAGCAGTACGCGCTCCCCCAGCCAGCCACGGATACGGCCGTCCACGATCTTCTCCCATGCCTGCTCGGGCTTGCCCTCGGCCTTGGTGATTTCGAGAAGCGAGGCCCGCTCCTTGGCGATTTCGTCGGCGGGAACTTCGTCGGCCGAGAGGTAATCGGGCTTCGCAAACGCGATGTGCAGTGCGACTTGGTGGAGAGCGTCTTGGCTCACGCCACTCCCCTCGACAGCAACGGCGTTGACGCCACGGCCGTCCTGGCGGTGGAGGTAGGTGTCGAGGATATTGCCGTCGGCTGCGGTTACGAGCTCGACAGCGCCCAACTCGATGTTCTCCTTGATCGTGACCTTCAGGTCGTCGATCGCAGCGGTATGCGTATCGACTGCACCGACACCACCTGCGAGGACGGCATCGGCGATGGTCTGCGCAAGTGAGGTGACTGCGTCGTTCTTGGCCGAGAAGTCGGTTTCGGTCTTGATCTGCACGATGGCCGCAGCGTTGCCTTCAGCCGCAATCGCCACGGTTCCCTCATCGTTGTCACGGTCGGAGCGGGCTGCTGCCTTGGCCAACCCCTTCTCACGAAGGGCTTGGGTTGCGGCCTCCATGTCGCCGTCGGCTGCCTCAAGCGCCTTCTTGGCATCCATCATTCCAGCACCAGTGGCGTCGCGGAGGGCCTTCACATCTTTGGCGGTGAAGCTCATGTCGGTATTCCTTGCAAGTGAGTTGGGGGTGGATTCGATCAGGCCTCAGGTGTGCCCTCGTCGTCGGCGGAGGGCATGACGTCCTCAGCCGATCCAGCGGCAGCATCCTCATTGGGCGCCCCGTCGGCAGCATCCTCATCGGCCGATCCAGCGGCAGTATCCTCATCGGGCGCCCCGTCGGTGGCGGCGACCATGCGGGCCTCACGCTCGGCGGCTTCGGCTGCCGCCGCAGTGCGGGCCTCGGCCTGCTGCTCGGCGATCTCGGCTTCCTCGAGCGCATTGCGCTCAACCGGTGAATCGCCCTGGGCTTCGGCTTTCTTCGAGCGGATGAAACGACCCTCGAGCACGGCGTCGGAGATGACCCGGCTCATGAGCTCACCGGCGCGGATGGCGTCGTCGTTGCCGGGAATGGCGAAGTCGACCAAGTCAGGATCACAGTTGGTGTCGACGACCGCAACGATCGGGATACCGATCTTGCGGGCCTCGGTGACTGCGATGAATTCCTTCTTGGTGTCGAGCACGAAGACCGCATCGGGCAGTTTCTTCATATCTCGGATGCCGCCGAGGTTTCGCTCGAGCTTGGTCAGCTCACGTCCGATAAGCAGTGCTTCCTTCTTCGGCATGGCCTCGAACTCGCCGGAGTCGCGCATTCGGCGGTAATCCTGCATCTTCGCGACACGCTTGGAGATGGTCTGGAAGTTGGTAAGCATGCCACCGAGCCAGCGCTCGTTGATGTACGGCATGTTGCAGCGCTCTGCGTAGGACTGGATCGAGTCTTGTGCCTGCTTCTTGGTGCCGATGAAGAGCACGGTGCCGCCATTGGCGACGAGATCCCGGACGAAGACGTAGGACGTCTCGAGATGGTTCAGCGTCTGATGGAGGTCCACGATGTGAATTCCGGACCGCTCGCCGTGGATGAATCGCTTCATCTTGGGGTTCCAACGGCGGGTCTGGTGGCCAAAGTGAACGCCGGCCTCCAGCAGCTGCTTCATGGAGATGACTGCCATGGTGATGTCTTTCCCGGTTGTGAACTCGAGCCGGACGCACGAAACGACCGGGTGTGGCACGAGTACCGAATGCTCCACCGACACCAGTGTGGCGACGCGTGGGATCTGTCAACAGACCGTCGTGGAGCATAGCGGATCCCAGCAGGATCAAGACGGGAGAAGGTCGCTCACGAGCACACCCGCAGCAACGGCGGTCTCTGCCAAAGCGATGGACTCGGGGACCACCAGATCAAGAATGGCATCGGCCGTCCTGCGGCATGCCGGCGGGAGACCTGCGAGCGCGAGTCGAACCTCTCGTTCGACCTCGGGCAGACCCGTAATGTCGTGGTGCGCGCCGGATGGATCCAGCCCACCGACGATGACATGGCGTGCGCCAGGCGCGTCGGCACGGGTCGCAGGCACGATCACGTCGGCTCGTGACCCGATCGTCACTGCGTGCACCGACTCGGGGAACGCAACATGGCTCGTATCTCCGGCGAAGCCCGTTGCCGAGAGATCCTCGACTGCGGGTGCGATGAGCGCCATGTCCTGCCAACCAGCGTCACCGGCGATGTCGGCTGCGAACGAGCCGACCATGGTGGCCTCGAGCGCCTCGACAAGATCAGCCAGCGGTGCGCCGGCGTGGGGCGATGCCAAGGTGACAGCGATTCCGTAGGGAACCTCGTGGGCGGTCTTGGCGATCGCATGACGAGCGATCAGCCCGCCAAGGCTGTGCCCGAAAACATCAATCGGTACCCCTGGGTTGGCAGCGGCAACCGATCGAAGGGTTTGTGCGACCTGGTCGATCTGCGGTTCGACCTCACCCCGAGTGGTCGATGCGTCGTACTCGGAGCGGTCGACCGACCAGTCACCACCGCTGCCGGGCACCAGCCCGCCGGCGTAGCTGACGCGGCCGATGTCAGTTCGCTCGTAGCCAAGCCTTACGAGGTCGAGGTCGGCCATTGCGCTCGAATCCGAAGACGAGTCGAGCCCATCGATCACGATCGCAATTCGCCGCCGCATCGGTCGAGCGGGCATCATCGCCGCTGCTGCTGCGGTGGTGGTGGTGCACTCTTCGGGGTCGAGAATGGACGCAAGTCCGGTGATCATCCGAGCGGTGACCGTCGCCATGTCGAGATCGTCGTAAAGGGTGTCGCCGAGCTCGACAAGGTGGACGATCGCCTCCACATGCTGGGTGAAGGTGCGTTCAGTCCCAAAGAACGGCGAGATCGCCCCAAGTGCCACACCGAGCGCTCGATCAACGAGCCCCCAGAAGCCACTTCCACCCGCCGCATGCTCAACCAGGTGTCGGCGTTCCTCGAGTTCGACGAGTCGGAGCCACCGTCCACCATCGTCGGTTTGGTGGGTCACGAGTCGGACCGTGAGCTCGCGCACCCCGAGCAGAGTTGCCGGGTCGACGTAATCGCCATCGACACGCGTGCCGAAGTGCAGAGGACCGGACGTTGAGCCGACCCAGTCACCGCCGACCACCGTGTCGCCGGTGACGACTGCAACGGACGAGAGGGGGCCGTAGGAAGTCCGAAGGCCACCATGGTGCGCAACCGTCACCCACGTTCGGCCAGCAACCGGACCGGCAAACACCACGATTCCCGGACCAGCAGCACCGACACGGGCTCCCACATTCGTGTCGTACTCGATGCCTCGATTCCCGGGGCCGTAGCCGATCTCAGGCGGTCGGTACGGATCGAGGACCGGTGCATCGACCGGTGGTCGGAGCACCACCGTCTGGGCCGCAGCACACGGGGCGGTCGCAGTTGCGATCGCCCCCACGAAGAACAACAAGACAACAAACCGGCCCACACACGTTCCCGATCACGAGAGAATCGTGGGGGAAGTGGCGCGCCCAGCAGGGCCATATTGATGGTAGCGACTTAGGCGACTTCGCGTTCGGCGGCGGTGAGTTTTGACCGGAGGTGCAGCACCGCCTTGGTGTGGATCTGGCAGACACGGCTCTCGGTCACCCCGAGAACGCGACCGATCTCCGCGAGGGTGAGGCCCTCGTAGTAGTAGAGCGTGAGAACGATCTTCTCCCGCTCAGGCATGCGATTGATCGAGTCTGCGAGGATCTGCCGCATCTCCTCGACCTCAAACACTTCCGTCGGACCGTCGCGTTGATCGGCGACCATGTCGCCGAGGGTCACGCTCTCGCCTTGATCTCCGCCCGACAGCATCTCGTCAAGTGCCGCCACCCCCACAGAACTGATCTGGGTGAGCATCTTCCGGAGTTGCTTCTCGGTGATCCCCATCTCCTCGGCCAGCTCGGCATCGGTAGCAGCTCGGAGATTCTCGGTCTCGAGCTTGCCCATCGCCTGCTCGAGCTTGCGAGCCTTGGATCGGACCGACCTGGGTACCCAGTCGATCGAACGCAGCTCGTCGAGGATGGCTCCCTTGATACGGGCAATTGCGTACGTCTCGAACTTGAAGCCGCGTTCGGGATCGAACTTCTCGATTGCGTCGATCAGCCCGAAAACACCGAAGCTGGCGAGTTCGGTCTGTTCGACGTTGCGTGGCAGGCCGACCCCGACACGACCGGCGACGTACTTGACGAGCGGTGAGTACTGGACGATCAACCGATCGCGTGCGGCTTGCGAACGCGTTGTTGTGAAGTCAGCCCAGAGGTCGTCCACGTCGGAGCTTGGATCGGACACGGTCGTTCCTACGCTCGGGGGTGGGTCGATCGGTGAACGTCGCGCAGGCGGTCGCGGCTCACACGGGTGTAGATCTGCGTCGTGGCGAGATCGGCATGGCCAAGCATTTCCTGCACAGATCGCAAGTCGGCGCCACCGTCCAAAAGATGAGTGGCGAACGTGTGCCGTAACGCATGAGGGTGCGTCGGCGCTACGGCGCGGCGGTCGATGATTCTCCTCACATCGCGGGGCGAGAGCGCTCTCCCGGCACGGTTGATGAACAGCGCGTCGCCAGCGTCTCGACCGATCGTAAATTGTTGTCGTCCGTCGCTCAGCCAGCGATCGACTGCAGCGCGTGCCGCCTCAGAAACCGGCACGAGACGTTCTTTTGCGCCTTTGCCCCACACAGCGACGGTGTCAGATGGGATCGTGAAGCTGGTAGTCGTGAGGCCGCAGAGTTCCGAGACGCGCATGCCGCTGCCATACAACAGTTCGACGACTGCGTGGTCACGAAGCTGGATCTCGGCGGAGTCGGCTGCGACCTTGGCGTTGCCGACAACGAGACCATCGAGCTCGGCGGCGGTGAGCACTCGGGGCAAGGTCGACGTCCCGCGCGGTGCGCTGAGGGCGGCACTCGGGTCGGTGTCGACGATGCCGGCGCGGCGACACCAGTCGAAGTACCGCCGAATGACTGACGCCTTACGGGAGATGGTGCGCTTGGCGTAGCCGCGCACGTCGAGCTCGGCGAGATAGCGGCGAAGGGTCCGCCGGTCGACTGATTGCGGGTGGTCGAGGCCGCTATCTTCAAGCCATTCGACCAACGCCGAAATGTCTCGGCCATAGACCTCTCGGGTCGAGTCGGCGACGCGCGTGAGTTGAGCGAGCCAGTCCTCGACTTGCCACCCGGCCTCAGTGGCCGCCATGTGCACTTCGGCCATTGGACCACCCTATCTTCCGCCAGTACCGACACCGGTAAACCGAGCGACGATCGACCGCTCGGTCATGCTCGTCGCACACGAGCGCCGTCGTCGACAAGCGCGCCCGCTGCGATGAGTTCGCTGACCGCAGCAAGTACCTCTCCGACGGAGAGTCCACTCCGACATGTGAGCTGGTCGATCGAGGCCGGACCGTCGTCGCACGAAGACAGCACCTGTGCCGCTGACCTCGATGGCGACGCCGGCACCTCCCTCTGGTCTCGGCGTTTCGCACGCTCGACCTGATTCAGCCCGAGGGCGGTGAGGACGTCGGTGACTGCGAGTACTGGGGCACATCCATCTGCAAGCAAGGTGTTGGTGCCGACCGCCGCCGGGTTGCGCAACGAGCCTGGTACCGCCATCACCTGCCGATCGCGCCGAATTGCCTCGTCGACCGTCAGGAGCGACCCACCAGCCGCTCGTGACTCGACAACGACCACGATGTCGGCTGCCGCAGCGATGAGGCGATTTCGGGCGGGGAAGCGCCATGGCGCTGGCTGCGCTCCAGGGGGTGCTTCTGACGCGACGGTGCCGACTTCGAGCAGTCGACTCCAGAGGTCTTGGTGTCGCTTTGGGTAAACGACATCGACTCCTCCGCCGACGAATGCGAGCGGCGGCGCAGCACCTGCGAGTAGTGCCCCTTCGTGAGCAGAACCGTCGATGCCGAGCGCAAGGCCTGACACGACAGTGACACCTGCCTCGGCAAGTCCAAACCCGAGCTCGCGGGCGATCTCTCGCCCCGTGCCCGAGGCCCGTCGGGTACCCACGACCGCAACTGCGGGTGCTATTTCGTCGAGCAGACAGCCGCGACGAAACAGCACTGGCGCAGGCATGACGTCGTTGGTGAGAAATACCGGATGATCCGGCTGAGCGCTCCACGTGACCTCAGTTCCAGACTCGCTCAGCCAAGCATCGGCAGCAGCCGGGTCAAAGCGGTGCAGAGCTGAGCGCCATGCAGCGGCCAGCGGCGGCGGGATGCGATCGGGCACTCCCCCGGCAAAGATCCACTCGACAGCCCCGAGCGGGCTTCGTTCGGTCAGGACGTTGTGGAGGCGAGTTGGTCCCATCTTCGCCAGGCCCGCGAGGGCGACGGCGGCGGCGGTTTCAGACCATCGACGCTCAGGCATCAGCACCGCCGATCGGCGCACGCGAGCGAAGGCCGATGGCGCGCATCACATCGCAGGGGCGAAGCGAGGGCCCGGCATCGTCGAGGTCGCGAATAGTTCGGGCCACACACTGGATCCGTCGCAGGCCCCGGCCACTGAGTTGACCCTTGAGGAGCGCCTGTTCGAGCAAGGCGCGCGCTTCAGCTTCGAGAGGCGCCGCCTGCGCCAGGCTCTCGCCCTGGAGTTCGGCGTTGCAGCGAACCCCTCGGTCGCGTGCGAGGCTTCGTACCAGCTCGACCCGCTCCGCGATAGCGCTCGAGGGTTCGGCTGAGCCACCGAGCAGGTCGCTCGGATGAGGGCGATCAACGTGGACCATGAGGTCGATTCGGTCGAGCAAGGGTCCGGAGATACGTCGGGCGTATCGGGCGCGAGTCGATGCCGGACAGCGACAGCCGACATCGCCTCCGACACCGCACGGACACGGGTTCATCGCTGCAACGAGCAGTACTCGGGCGGGTTGTTCGGTGGTACCACCGGCCCGAGCAACACGCACCACTCCTTCCTCGAGTGGCTGACGAAGTGCGTCGAGCACCGATGGGGCGAACTCGCCGAGTTCGTCAAGGAAGAGCACCCCGTTCGAAGCAGCGCTGACTTCGCCCGGCCGGGCACTTCCCGACCCCCCGCCGACAAGTGCGGCCATGGATGCCGAATGATGAGGCGCCCGGAAGGGAGGTTGCCAGATGAGCCCATGCGGGAGTGACAGGCCAGCTGCACTGTGGACGCGCGTGACCTCCATCGCCTGAGCCGGATCGAGTGCCGGGAGAAGGCCGGGTAGTCGTCGAGCCAACATCGTCTTTCCTGCCCCGGGAGGCCCGACGAGCAACAGATGGTGACCACCGGCGGCCGCGTACTCGAGTGCGAGACGGGCGGATGGCTGGCCACGGACGTCGGCCATATCGAGCATGGGGGGCGCTGGTGGTGATTCTGGCGCAAGCGGGAGGTCGGGCCATGGAAGTTGGCCCGCCAACGAGGCGACAACATCGGTCAGCATGCGAATCGCGCGAACCCGAGAGCCGACCACGAGGCCGACGACTTGTGCGTCGGTCGCCGGTACGAGGACCCGCTCGGCGGGGATCGCGTCGGCGAGCGGAAGTGCTCCGGGTACCGCCCGGACCGAACCGTCGAGGCCGAGTTCACCGAACGCGCCGAGATCGCTAACCGCTGGGAGTTGGCCAGAGGCCATCAGAACACCAATGGCGATCGGCAGATCGAGACCTGCGCCCACCTTGGGGATCGCTCCGGGCGCAAGGTTTACGGTGATTCGTCTGAGCGGCCACGTGCAATCAGACGAGATCACCGCAGCGCGGACTCGGTCGCGCGCCTCGCGACACGAAGCGTCGGGCAGGCCAACGATGGTGAAACCAGGAAGTCCATCGGCTACGTGGACCTCGACAGAAACAGGACGGCCGTCGACTCCTGCCAGGGTCGCCGACGAGATGGTGGCGAGCATGGCGCAACCTCCACACGAGACGGTGAAAGGCGCCTGTCAGGCCGTAACGCAAGCCGCAAACGCAACGCTACCGGTCGGGTGCGACAACCCTGTCGGTCAACGGAGAACCTCGCGCGTGTAGCGCACCACCGCGTCGAGTTCAGCGGGCGTCAGGCTGCCGCCAAACGACGGCATCGCATTGCGACCATCGGCGATGATCGCTCGCTGGTCTGCAGGGTCGGGGTACTGCTCCACGACTGCGCCGTCAGCCAGCATCGGGCCGGTCCCGCCACCCCCATCGGCCCCGTGGCAGTTCGCACACCTACCCTGATAGATCTCGCGGCCGGTGACCAGCTCAGCATCGGGTGTGCCTCCTGGGCCGAGCGGCACCTCCGGTGCTTCGCTTGCGCAAGCGACCGGCAACGCCACCGCAACAAGTACGGCAGCGAAGAACGATCGATGGAAGGTGGAAGCTCGCACGAAGCCGCACGATACTGAGTAGATGGGAATGGACCCGACTCGGCCGCACCGCAAGCGGCCGACTGACTACCTCTACGTCGCTGCTGGCTGCGCGGCGGCACTGTTGTTGGTGGTCTGGGTCCTCTTCGGGAGCACGTGATGCTCGATCCTGAGAAACTCGGCGAGCTCGAGATCCGGTTTCTGCAGCCGTATCAAGCCACGAAGATGTATCTTTGCCCTAACTGCAACCGAGATATTCCGCCTGGAACCGGTCACTACGCCGTGGTCCCCGTCGATGCTCCGGACCTCCGACGACACTGGCACCGCGGGTGTTGGGACAGCCGGAAGACACGCGGCGCCAAGCGCTGAGCCTCAGTTCAGCCCAACGATCGACGGACGCCAACTGAGCGCCCCAGAGATCGCAACGGTGCACAAACCGACCACAGTCATCGTTTCGGCCGGACCGAATGACACCGACAGCACACTCGACGCTGCGGCGCCGATCGGCAAACCTCCCATGAACCCGGTCATCATCAGTCCCATAACGCGGCCCATCATCTCGGGGGCCGTCGCCTTCTGCAGGATCGTGCGGTGGCTGGCCATCGCCAAGCCAGCGTTGATTCCCCACAGCAGCATCACGATGAGTGCGGCTCGCCAACTTGGTGCCAGGCTCAGCGCGAACTGTCCCCCGCCGAGACCGACGCCGATGAAGACAGCCACATTCAGTCCGTGGCGGCTGACAGGTCGATTCGCAACGTAGAGCGAACTGAGCATCATGCCGACCCCAAACGCCCCCATGACGGCGCCCGCGCTGGCGGCTTCTCGACCGAACTCGCTCTCGACGACCCGCGGCATGTTGATCTGCATCACCGAAAAAGAGCTCCCGAGCACGAGCGAGAGCAACACCATCGTGCGAACCGGTTCGGTCGACCAGGTGTAGCGAAGCCCGGTACGGAGGGAGCGCACGAAACTCTCGGCCGGCGCTGAGACCTCTGACGCAGGAACGACAATCGGACGCATGAACACGATCGACAGGGAGGCGAGTACGGTCAGCAGCGCAAAGCCACCAGCATCGCCGAAGAACTCGATCGCTACACCGGCGAAGATCACGGCAACGAAGTTCGCAGCGTTCATCGCACCGTTCTGCAGTGCAATCGCGTTGACCAACCGGCCAGGAGCAACGAGCAGTGGAACCATGGCGTTCACGTTCGGCGGGTTGACCATGACTGCGGTTCCGACGAGCACCGCTGCGATGCCGGTGATGAGGGGTGTCGCCTGACCGAAGGCGATGACGACGGTGAATGCGGCGAGCAGCACGACCGTGATAGTCGTCCAAGTGGTGAACAGCCGTTTGCGGTCGACCCGGTCGGACCATGCCCCTGCCGCAGCGGAGAACAACATCGCCGGAAGTCCGAGCAGACCGGCGACGATACCTTCGGCCGCCGTCCAGTCGGTGAGCGTGACCACCAACCAGACGAAGGTAAACCGCATGGTGCCCCCGATACCAGCGAGGCACGTCTGCGCCAGCCAGAACCCTCGGAAATCGCGATTAGCCAGTAATTCTCGAGACGGACTGGGCACGCCCGGACACTACGACCTAGAAGGCAGCCTCGATGATCTCGATCGACGGACCGGTCACAGTCGCCACGTCGAAGCGGAGTCGGCCCCGGCGATCGTGGCTGTCGAGCCACGCCATGGCCGTACGGCGCAAGATTCGTTGCTTGCGACCGTCGACCGCCTCGAAGCCGGAGCCGAACCGGTCGCTCGAGCGCGTTTTGACCTCGCAAAAGACGATCTCATCACCCTTCGCAACGACAAGATCGAGTTCGCCCCCACGAACCCGCCAGTTCTGGTCGAGCACTTCATAACCAACGGCCTCGTAGTGCCGCGCCACGCAACGTTCACCCCATCGTCCGAGCGCAACTCGGGATTGCTCTCCGTCTCGTCTGCTCATGGTCGTGACGATACGAACAGGATGTGACACGCAGTGCACGCGCGCCGTCGATGACGCCGCACCTGACGTCAGTGCACCCGCCGAAGCTGAAGAGAGACTCGGTGTTGTGCCGAGCCAGCCGATCAGTTGAAGCGCTTTTCCTTGACCTTTGCGGCCTTGCCGATGCGATCGCGCAGGTAATAGAGCTTGGCGCGACGCACGTCACCGCGAGCGCCGACTTCGATTTTTTCGACGATCGGGGTGTGCAGCGGGAAGGTGCGCTCGACACCGACGCCGAAGCTCAGCTTGCGAACGGTGAACGTTTCGCGCACACCGGCACCCTGACGACGGATCACGACGCCTTCGAAGACCTGGGTGCGCTGACGGTTGCCCTCGATCACGCGCACATGAACCTTGAGGGTGTCACCCGGCGCGAAATCAGGGACGTCGTCCCGGAGGCTGAGGTTGTCGACGAGATCGGTGGGCTGCATGGCTGCCTCGGTTTGATAATGCGAACGTTCGAAAGCGGGGTGTCAGGACCCGGGCCGATCGATGAGTTTACGGCGACAAAGCCAGACTCCCACCCACCCGCCGTGTTACTGCAGCTCAATATCGAACTCGACCAGGACCTCTTGCTCGACCCCACTGAGACCGCCTCGGGCCTCGAGGAGGTCGGGACGTTCGCGTGCAGTGCGTTCGATGGCCTTAGCAAGACGCCAACGATCGACTTTGGCGTGATCACCGGACCGCAGGACATCGGGAATCTCCCACCCTCGAAAATCGGCGGGTCGCGTGTAATGCGGATACTCGAGCAAACCCTTCGAGAAGGACTCGTCATCGGTGGAAGTCGAGTTGCCGAGCACCCCAGGAACGAGCCGCCCGACCGCTTCGATGACGAGGGCCGCCGCCACCTCTCCACCGGCGAGAACAACGTCACCCACCGAAATTTCGCCGTCACAAAGATTCTCTCGTACTCGCTCGTCGACCCCCTCGTAGCGTCCGCACAAGAGCGAGAAGCCAGTGAGTTCTGCCAACTCGTGCGCCATGGTCTGATCGAAGCGGCGACCTGCTGGCGACAGATAGAAGAGCGGCCGCGGTGGATCGACGGCCTCGACTGCACCGAACAGCGGCTCAGGCTTCATGACCATTCCGGCGCCACCACCGAACGGAGCGTCGTCGACGGTCTGGTGAACGTCGGTCGTGGTCTGACGAAGATCGTGGACCCGGATGTCAAGATAGCCATCACGCCGGCCCCGTCCGATCACCGACTGGTCGACGATGTGGTCGACCATCTCCGGGAAGATCGAGAAGACATCGATTCTCATCGGGTCAACGTCTCGCCGTGCAACGTGTGACAACCCTCTACTCGACATCGTGATCCGACGCAGCGGCATTGAGGTCGAAGAGGCCAGCGGGCACGTCGACCCGGATCTCTGCACCGGCGATGCGCGACACGATGAACCGCGCCGGAACGAGCGAACCCGAGTCGAGTTCGAGAAGGTCGGAGGCAGGGTTGTCGAGCACCTGTACGACGGTGCCCTGAACGACGCCGTCTTGATCGATGACGGTCGATCCGATCAGCTCGTGCACCCACAATTCATCGGGATCGTCGATCGGCTCGGCCGACAGCACCACATTGCGGAGCGCTTCGGCCTGGTCGCGGTGGTTTACGCCAATGAACTGCACAAGCCAACCACCCTTATGCGGCCGCGACGATCGGACCTCGAGCGGTCCGTTCGCAGCGCTGAGCACTGAGCCGGGGGCGAGGCGCTCGGTTCGATTAGAGGTGAGCAGCACGTTCACCTCGCCGCGCAAGCCGTGCGGACGGGTGACGCGGCCGATCTCGAGCACGTCAGTCGACGAACTCGACCTCGATCGAGGTGACGTCATCATCGACACCGGCGGCACGCACGACGGTGCGGATCGCACCGGCCACACGGCCACGCTTGCCAATGACGCGACCCATGTCGCCATCGCCGACCGTGACGTCGAGCCGGAGGCCGCCGTCGGTCTCGGAATGAGCGACGCTCACCGCGTCGGGGTTGTCGACCAGTTGCTTCACGACGTACTCGCAAACCGCGACTGCGGTGACAGCGCTCATTCGTCGCCCTCGCTAGCTTCGTCGTCGGTCACCTCGTCGGCGCCGCCATCGTCAGATGCCGGGGCCTCGGCCTTGACGGCGGCGTCGGCTTCTTTCTCCATCTGCTTCTTCGACTTGCGAGGGGCGCGCTCCGGAATGGAGGAATCGATCGCCTCGCCGGTGTGCTCGGTCCAGGCGCCGGAGATCTTCAGGAGTTTCTCCACCCGGTCGGTCGGCTGGGCGCCGTTGGAGAGCCAGTGAACAGCCCGTTCATTGTCGATGTTGATAACCGACGGATCTTTGCGGGGCTCGTAGGTACCGATGATCTCGATGAACCGGCCGTTGCGCGGGGAGCGCGAATCGGCGGCGACGACACGGTAGGTGGGCTGCTTTTTCTTGCCCATCCGCATGAGGCGGAGCTTGACGGCCATGGGTTGAATCTCTTCTTCTGGGATCGCTGGGTGAAAATTCGTAGAGTCGCGGCACAGGCCAAGACAACCCACGTATTCAATCCGAAGCAGCGCCCCGAACCAACCTGCAGCGAAGGACTACCAACCTCTGCGGCTGACGGTCCAGACACAGAACAGCCGCCAAAGCCTCGTCTACCCCCGGCCGAGCAGGTCGGAGAAGTCGGGAGGCCCGTCGCCTTCGAGGCCGGGGAGGGTGAGGGCGTCCTTTGGAATCTTCGCTGGGCCTCTCTCGGTCACGCGGCCCCCTGGAGCCTTGCGTCGCCCACCCTTCTGCTTGCCCTTCTTGACCTTGCCCTTCCGGCCTGACGGGTTCTGCTTCTTGCTCCCGAAGCCGGCGAACTGCTTCATCATCTTGCTCATCTGCCCGAACTGATCGAGGAGCTGCTTGACGTCGGTGGGCTGCATACCCGAGCCGGTGGCGATGCGGGTGCGGCGGCTTCCGTCGATAATCGCGGGTTTGGTCCGTTCCTCGGGGGTCATCGAGCGGATGATGCCTTCGAGCCGGGCGATGTGTCGATCGTCGATCTCGAGGTCACGGGCTTCCTTCGGGATACCCGGCATCATCCCCATCAGGTTCCCGATCGGACCCATCTTCTTGATCTGCTGCATCTGCTCGAGGAAGTCCTCGAGCGTGAACGTGCCAT
This sequence comes from uncultured Acidimicrobiales bacterium, assembly GCA_905480195.1. Taxonomy (GTDB): domain Bacteria; phylum Actinomycetota; class Acidimicrobiia; order Acidimicrobiales; family Aldehydirespiratoraceae; genus UBA11606. Next base: position 35,552 of record CAJQPN010000014.1, on the reverse strand, counting down.
CCATGAGGCGGGCGGCGGCCGCCTCGGCCTCTTCCTTATCGAAAGCTTCTTCCGCCTTCTCGATGAGGGTCTCGACATCGCCCATGCCGAGAATGCGACTGGCGAGACGATCGGGGTAGAACGTCTCAAAATCGTCGAGCTTTTCGCCAGTGGACGCGAAGGCGATCGGCTTGCCGACGACCTCCTTGACGGAGAGCGCAGCACCACCGCGAGCGTCACCGTCGAGCTTGGTGATGATGACGCCATCGAGTTCGAGAGTCTCATTGAAGGCGCGAGCAGTATTGACGGCGTCCTGACCGGTCATCGCGTCGATGACAAGGAATGTGTAGTCGGGCGTGACTGCGTCGCTGATTTGACGGATCTGCTCCATCAGTTCTTCGTCAATGGCAAGACGACCGGCCGTGTCGACAATCACGACATCTCGGCCGGTACGGGTCGCTTCGGCGATTGCCTTGCCGGCAACGTCCACGGGATCGGTCGGCTCAGAGAAGACCGGTACCCCGACCTGACCACCGAGGGTGCGGAGCTGTTCGACGGCGGCCGGACGCTGAAGGTCAGCGCCGACGAGCAGCGGGTTGCGGCCCTGTCGCCTGAACCATTGCGCGAGCTTGCCGGTATTGGTGGTCTTGCCTGCGCCCTGCAGACCGGCCATGAGCACGACGGTGGGCGGCTTGGACGCGTACGAGATTTTCATCGCCTCGCCGCCGAGGCTCGTGGTGAGCTCTTCCAGCACGATCTTCACGACCTGCTGAGCAGGATTGAGGGCCTTGCTCAGCTCTTCACCGATTGCGCGTTCGCGGATGCGCCCCACCATGTTCTTGGCCACGTCGAGGTTGACGTCAGCCTCGAGAAGCGCCAGGCGGATCTCTCGCAAGACGTCGTCGACGTCGTCCTCGCTGAGCTTTCCACGCCCACGAATACGGCTGAAGATCCCGTCGAAGCGGTCAGAGAGTGTCTCGAACATGGTGCGGTCAGGGTATCGGCCCGACCAAGCTTGAACAGCTCGCCGTGGCTAGCGTCGGCTGAGTGAACTTCACCCTTCGTCAGTGGTCGATCATCGTCGTACTCGCTGCGAGTTTCATCGCGGCTGCAATCCTCATGAGCAGGGGCGAAGATCCTGCGGTGGAAGAGACCGCCATCGAGTTTGACGAGGTCGTGTGGTGCGAGGCTGCGAATGCGATCCGACGCTGGTCGAGCATCCTCGACGGGTCGGCCGACGGAGATTCCATCGACGACGTCCGCAACTTGCGCCGAGCCCTCGCCGACGGCCGCCTCGTCACTCCGCAAGAACTGGGCTTCGAGATCGCTCGGCTCCAGGACTTCGCCATGCTCGTCGAGCAAGGCGACAAGGTCGAAGGTGATCTCGCAGCAGGTCTCGTCAGCGCGCAAGGGAACGTCGACACCGAACGCGTCGCGTCAGCGGTCGCAGCACTCAACAACGCGCTCGGCGAGTGCGGCCTCGACACGATCACGACCAGCTGATTATTTCGACCGATCCCACCGTGGGTCGTGTGCGATCTACTCGAAGAGTGCGCCGACGAACTCCGATTCGTCGAACTCGACGAGGTCGTTAATGCCTTCACCGAGGCCGACGAGCTTGACCGGCACGCCGAGCTCGTCGTGAATCGCCACGACGATGCCTCCCTTGGCCGAACCGTCGAGCTTGGTGAGTACGACCCCGGTTACATCGACGGCCTCGGCAAACTGCTTGGCCTGACTCATGCCGTTCTGGCCGGTGGTGGCATCGATGACAAGCAGGGTCTCGGTGACGGTACCCGCACCCTTCTCGGCGACACGTCGGACCTTCGAGAGCTCGTCCATGAGATTGGTCTTGGTCTGCAACCGGCCTGCCGTGTCAGCGAGCACGAGGTCGGCTCCGCGTGCGTTGGCCGCCTCGACCGCGTCGAATACGACCGAAGAGGGGTCAGCTCCTTCTGCGCCCCGCACAAGGTGCACGTCGGACCGCTCGGCCCACATGGTGAGCTGCTCGGCTGCTGCGGCCCGGAACGTGTCCCCGGCCGCCAGCACGACCTTGCGGCCATTGTCGGTTTCGCGCTTCGCAAGCTTGCCGATCGTGGTGGTCTTGCCGGCACCATTGACCCCGACAAAGAGCCAGACAGCCGGACCGGGCTCACCACCGGCAGCGGCAACATCCGCCGATAACGAGCGGTCGAAACCGGTAAGCCGCTCGACCATCTCGGCCTGAACCAGAGCCGGGATCTCAGCTGCATCCTCGGTTCCGTCGGCTTCGACTTTCGCCTTTACCGCCTCCATGATCGACGTTGAGGTCGCTACGCCGACATCGGCTCGGATGAGGGCTTCTTCCAGGGACTCCCACGTATCTCGGTCGATTCCACCCGAGAAGATTCCACCAAAGAACCCTGTCAGCGACGCACGAGCACCGGCGAGACGTTCCCGAAAACTCGGCAGCGGGGGGTCGGTGGCGATGCGGGCATCGTCGACCTCGGCAGCGGCGGGCACTGCACCGAACTGGTCGACAACATCGGAGATGTCGAAAATGCCTGTGGGATCAGGCGGGTCGACCGTGAGACCGGTGTCACGATCACGACGAAGAACGATGAACGACGCTGCAACAATCATGAGGGCAGCAATGGCAATGAGGGTTGCGAACAACATGGCGGGGTCAGCCTAACGGCGGAAGCAAACCCAACCCGAGACGACGATCGGGGTTCGCTAGTTGCTCCCCACCGTGACCTGGAGGGTGATCCGCCGGCCTCCTCGGAGGACCTCAATGTCGATTTCGTCACCGGGCCGGAAGAACTTGAAGTCGGCAGCGAGCTGCTCCATCGTCGTTACGAGCTCTCCGTCGACCTCGATGATCAGGTCACCTACTTCAAGACCGGCGACGTCAGCCGGCGACGCATCGACCACAAGGCTCACCAGCGCACCAAGCGTGCCATCAGTCGGTGTGGCGCCGTTGATGCCGAGGAATCCAAGCTCGAGCGACTCACCGTTCACAATGCGTTGGGCGATGATGAGGATGGTGTCGGAGGGGACAGCGAACCCGACACCGACGTTGGCGGTGGCGACACCGTCGGTGCGGATCGACGTGTTCATTCCGATCACGTGGCCATCCTTGTTCGCAAGGGCACCGCCTGAATTGCCCGGATTGATCGGTGCATCGGTCTGGATCATCTCTACCGCCACCGGATTGGTCGGGTCGGAGCCGCCGAACTGATTGATGCGGTTGACGGCGGAGACGATGCCGGCGGTGACGGTCTGGTCGAGACCGAACGGGCTACCGATCGCAACGGCGAGTTGACCGACTGCCACCGTCTCCGTGGCAGCAAACACCGCCTCCACGAGCTCGAGGCCCTCGGGGTCGACCTGGACCACCGCGATGTCACGGGCAGAGTCGCCACCGACGACCACACCACTGACTTGCACGCCGTCGTCGAACAGAACCGACACCGTGTTGGCGCTTCCAACCACATGATCGTTCGTGACGATGTAGCCGTTCTCGGCGTCCCAGATGATGCCGGAGCCTTGCCCTACCCCTGTGTTGATCAACACCACCGAAGGCGAGAGCGCTCTAGCGACAGCGGTCACCGGTTCGACTCCGGGGTCGTCTTCCACCACCGGCGGTGGCGTCGTGGTCGGACTCAGATCGCCTCCCGTCTCGTTGCCAACCGGCGCTGCCGGCGACGTTTCGGCTCGTTCGATGCTGATCCCGTCGTCGTCGATCTGCATACCAATCACGACACCTCCTCCGACGAGCAGCGCAGTGACCAACATGCCAGCGGCGAAGCCCGCCGCTACCCGCCACCGAAGACGAGACGCGCCAAAGGGTGTCGGCGGGGCCGGGATCGGCGACGCCGTGGGTGGCCCGGCCCCAGCAATGAAAGCGGGCGGGAGAATCGAACCGGCTGGGCGAGGAGCACCACTCGATACCGGAGGTGACATCCGCGGAGCGGTCGGGGGAGCCGCTCCCGGTCCTTGCGCACCTTGCCCGGGGGGAGGCGGGGGTGGTGGCACCGGGGCGGTCGAGTATGGGCCCGCCGGGCGGTCGGTCGCGGACACCGTTGGGGGGAACGGTTTTTCGTTCGCGACAGGCCGCTCAACGGCGGGCCACTCCGGCGAGGCGGAGGGTTCCTCACCGGGCGAATTGTCGATCGGATATCGATCCATGGGCGGACAGTACGGGCTGTAGGCGAAAGGTTCGGTAAGACGCCGCGAAAATCAGGTGAAGCGAGGCGCGCGGGGTTTTACGGTCCGACCGACCGGTTCGGATGCTTTCCCACCTCGACATGTCAGTCGTCCTGGGTTCACGGCGGCAGGGGCGAGTTGATGCTGCGAGGGAACCAGAGCACAAACGTCGAGCCACGACCAACATCGGATGCGAGGTCCACGCGGCCACCGTGCGACTCAACGATCTGGCGCACGATCGTCAATCCAAGACCGGAGCGACCGTCCTGACGTGCGGCACCGCGGTCACCTTTCCAGAACCGCTGGAAGATCCGCAGGTGGTTCTCGGGAGCGACACCAGGGCCTTCGTCGGCGACGGAGATGAAGTTCCAGTCGTCGAACCGATCGGCCGAGACCGTAATCGTCGATCCGCTGGGCGCAAGCCGCACCGCATTCGCGAGCAGGTTTGCCACGGCGCGCCTCACCGCGGAGTTGTCACCACATACCGGCAGTGTGTCGGCAGGGAGCTGGATCGCAAGCCGGAGGTTGGCAGCCTCAGCCGGGGCCGAGAACTCCTCGGTGAGGTCTTGGGCGAGTTCGACGAGATCGAAGTCCTCCTGCCGCATCGTGCGCGTGCCGTGGCGGGCGTAGGTGAGGAGGTCGTCGACGAGCCGGGACATGCGCTCGGCTGAACGGCCGACGACCTCACCGACCGCCCGGAGCTCTTCTTCGTCGGCGTTTGCGTCGGACATGACAACGTCGAGGTTCGTGCGGATCACGGCGAGTGGATTGCGCAGCTCGTGGCTGGCCTCGTGGATGAACTCCCGTTGGTTTTCGAACGCGTGATCGAGGCGACCGAGCATGTCGTCGAAGGTGTCGGCGAGCTGTTTGAGCTCATCGTCGGGGCCCTCGAGTTCGATACGGCGCGACAAGTCGGTACCGGAGATCTCCCGAGCGACCGAAGTGATCCGCCCGACCGGTCTGAGCACGAGACCGGCCACGAACCAGCCGACGCCGAGACTGCCAATGAACAACAGACCCAGTGCACCGAATGCGTACTTCCGCAGCTGATCGAGCGCCTGTTGGTTGACCTCTCGCTCGAACACAGCGAGCTGATCGACGACCTCGACTTCCACAGGCACACCGATGATCGGGCCGTCCTCCTGTGGTTGGAAGAGCCGAACCATCTCCTCGGTGCGGCTGACGTCTTGGTCACGCAACTCCTGAGCGAGGCCGGCGTAGATACCCCCGACGACCACAGTGGCGAGGCCGAAGAGGAGGACCGAGTAGAGGACCATGAGCCGGAAGCGGATCGATCCTGCCCAGCCTGGGAGCCGTTCCGCAGCGCGAACGGCGACTGGCGGTGCGGGCGCTTCAGTCACGGTCACCGTCGTCGAACGGAAGCAGGCGATAGCCCGACCCGATGACGGTTTCGATCGCCTGCTCCTCGTCGTCATCGGAGAGCTTGCGTCGAAGGGTGCCGACGGTGACTCGCACCGTGTTGGTGAACGGATCGGCGTGCTCATCCCACACATGCTCGAGCAGGTGTTCCTGACTGAGTACTTCGTCGACGTGGGCCATGAAATATCGCAGGAGCGCAAACTCTTTCGCAGTGAGGTCGAGCTTGCGATCACCGCGGTGGGCCCGTTTTTTGACGTCATCAAGCTCAATGTCGCCGACGACAAGCACCGACGTGGAGCGGCCGGCCTCACGACGCAACAGCGAACGTACGCGTGCGGTGAGTTCGCCGAACGCGAACGGCTTGACAAGATAATCATCAGCGCCGTAATCGAGGCCCTCGATCCGCTCGTCGATCGAGTCGCGGGCTGTGAGCATAAGGATGCGTGGTGAGTCACCCTCTTGAGGCGGATTGGTTCGCAACTGCCTGCAGACCTCGAGGCCATCGATGCCCGGCATGGTGAGATCGAGGCACACGAGGTCGTAGGGCGTCAGCTCGGCTTTCGCGAGCGCTTCTTCACCACCGTGCGCGAGATCTACTGCGTAGCCCTCGCGGCGTAAGCCCCGAGCGACCGCCTCGGCCAGTTCGACCTCGTCGTCGACCACGAGAATCCGCATGGTGCGGAAACTAGCCGGGAGAGCGCTCACCGAACGCGTTCGGCTGCGCGTATGGTGCGCCTCGGTAACTTCCACGGGCTCACGACAGCACTTCGCGCCGAAAGCTCGTATCAAGCCCCGAATCGGAGCCCTGCCATGACCGATGATGACGATCTGCCACCCCTCGAGCGGGCGCTGGTAGAGCTGCGCCGGGTGATCGTCGGCCAGGAACGACTCGTCGAGCGGCTTGTGGTCGCCCTCGTGGCCGGAGGGCACTGCCTGCTCGAAGGTCCACCAGGTCTGGCCAAGACCCTCTCGGTCCGGACCCTCGCCGCAACCACCGGCGGCACGTTCAGTCGGGTGCAGTTCACCCCCGATCTCCTTCCGGCAGACATCACCGGCACACGCATCTATCGCGCCTCCTCAGAGGAATTCGATGTCGAACTCGGCCCGGTCTTCGCCAACTTCGTGCTCGCAGACGAGATCAACCGGGCGCCCGCAAAAGTGCAGTCGGCACTCCTGGAGGTCATGGGTGAAGGCCAAGTCACGATCGGCGGCGAGACCTTCGAGGCACCAAAACCGTTCCTTGTGCTCGCCACCCAGAATCCGATCGAGTCCGAAGGGGTGTACAGCCTGCCGGAGGCCCAACGCGATCGCTTCTTGATGAAGGTGCTCGTCGACTATCCCACCGGCGCTGAGGAGATCGAAATCATCCGCCGAATGGGCACCGTGCCACCAACGGTGGAGCAGGTCCTCGAGGTCGACGACCTTGTCGCCTGGCAGAAGCGGGCGCTCACAATGATCGTCGATCAGGGCGTCCTCGAGTACGCCGTCAACCTCGTGCTTGCCACCCGAACGCCGGCGGCGTACGGCCTCGACGATCTCACGCCGATGATCGAGTTCGGCGCCAGTCCTCGAGCATCGCTCGGGCTCGTGTCCGCCGGGCGCGCCATGGCCTTGCTACGCGGCCGAGACTACGTCGTGCCCCAAGACGTCTTCGACGTGGCACCCGATGTGCTGCGCCACCGGATCGTGCCGTCGTACGAAGCCTTGGCCACCGAGATGAACGTCGAGCAGATCCTCGTGCGGATCCTGTCCACCGTGCCTGCGCCAATCATTTCACCGTCGACACAGGACCCGGGTCGCATCGACAACGCAGCGTGGATCCCGACTGGCCCCGTTCCCTCGCCCGAATCGTGACGATGGCAACAACGAAGTCGGCCGACGATCGCACCCGTGAGATTCTTCGGCGACTCGAACTCGACGTCGAACGTCGCCTCGACGGCTTGCTGCAAGGCGACTATCGGGGCCTCGTATCCGGCCTTGGCAGCGAGCCCGGCGACACTCGCGGGTACCGACCCGGTGACGACGTGCGCCGCATGGACTGGAACGTCACTGCCCGTACGGGCGAGCCCCATGTCCGAGACACCGTCGCCGACCGCGAGCTCGAGACATCGGTGCTCGTCGACCTCTCCCCCAGCCTCGACTTCGGAACCAGCACACTCCGAAAGGCAGACCTCGCGATAGCGGTCGTAGCTGCAACTGGGATCCTCACCGAGCGCTCCGGAAACCGCCTCGGCGCAATCGTCGCCACCGCGAACGAGATTCACGAACTCAGAGCCCGCAGCGGGCGGCGTCACCTCATGGCACTACTCCAGCGCATCGCTACGTACGACCCGGCGTCGGTGGTCGCTCATCCCCACCAGACCCTGTTCTGCGATGCGCTCCACCGTCTCGCCGCAACCAGACACCGCACCGGTCTCGCTGTCGTGATCTCTGATCTTCTCCGTTCCGGGTGGGACGATCCACTCCGGGCCGTAACCCAACGGCACGAGACCCTGATGGTCGAGGTCGTCGACCCCCGCGAACTCACACTGCCGAACGTCGGCATCATCGAACTTCGGGATCGACAGACCGGCACTGTCACCGAGATCGACACTCGAAGCGACAAGGTACGGGCTCGCTACGAAGAGGCGGGACGTGACCGTTTGGCTGACCACGCCCAGCGGGTCCGTCGGGCCGGAGCCGACCACCTCGTGTTACGAACCGATCGCGACTGGGTGATCGACCTGGCCCGTTTCGTCGACCACCGCCGACGCAGCCACCGACCGAGGCGACCGAGATGACGGTCACCCGCCCGCTCGCGCTACTGCTCTTGCTGGTCGTCATCGGCCTGGCGACGGCTTACGCGCTAGTGCAACGGCGGCGCGGGCAGTTCGCGCTGCAGTTCAGCGATGCATCGCTGCTCGACTCGGTCGCACCCCGCCGGCCGGGCTGGCGTCGTCACGTGGTTGCTGCGTGCTTCCTCACCGTTGTGACCTTGCTCGTGGTGTCGGTTGCCGGACCGGTGCGCTCACGCGAAGTCCCCCGGGAACGGGCGATCGTGATCCTCACGGTCGACACGTCGCTGTCGATGGGCGCAGTCGATGTCGACCCCACCCGAATCGGTGCAGCTCAGGAAGCGGCCCGGCAGTTTCTCGAGGGAGCGCCGGCCGGCGTCGACGTCGGCCTCGTGTCGTTCCACGAAGCGCCGATCGTCGAAGTTCCACCGACTCCCGATCGACTGGCCGTGGTCGATGCCATCGATGCACTCGAACTCGGGCCGTACACCAACACCGGTGATGCCATCTCGGTCTCGATCAGCACCCTCGAACGAACGATCGAACAGCTCCAGGTCACCGACGAATCGGCACCACCGGCAGTCGTCGTGCTGCTCTCCGACGGTGAGCCGACGATCGGGCGACCGATCGGCGACGCGATCGCCGAGGCGAGACAGGCCGGCATCCCCGTATCGACCGTTTCGCTTGGCACACCAACAGGCCAGGTCACCATTGAGGACCCCGACCGCCCCGGGACGTTTTTCGATGTCGAGGTACCGGTGAACGAGACCACACTGCGCAGCGTCGCCGAGGCGACCGGAGGCAGCTTCTTCGCCACCGCCTCGGCCGAGGAACTCGCTGCGGTCTACCGAGATATCGGTACCGCAGTCGGCTTCGAACAGGTCAACGACGACATCAGCATGTGGTTCACCGCTGCCGCTCTTGTGCTCGCCTTCCTTACGAGCGCGCTCAGCCTCCAGTGGTTCCAACGGATTCCGTGATGATCAGCTGCCTGAGCGTTGCCCGAGCCGCATACGCATCTCATTCGCGCAGGGGCCGGATGGCGACGATTGGAAATCACTTACCTCGATGAATCCCATGCGCCGGTAGAAGGCGATTGCCCGGGCATTGCCTTGCACGACCGACAGTTCGAGCGGTCCCTGCGCCCACTCGATCACGGCTCCGAGCAATGCCTCCGCTGCACCGCTTCCCCGCGCCGTCGGATGAACCCACATCGACACCAGCTCTGCGTCGTTGCAGCGATTCCCCCCAACGAGTCCTCGAACGTCGCCATCGAATTCGGCGAAGAACGCAGCACGATCGGCGCCTCTCGAACCGCCCTCGGCTCGATGGTGCCACTCGTCATCGGAGCGGCCCGCCTCATCCTCGTACGTCCCAGCAAACGCCGACGGTGCGTCAGCCAGTGCGGCCAGTCGGACGCGCTTCAAAAGCAGGCCGTCATCGGGTCGAATGCGACGAACGTTCAGATCCACCGGTCCAGCGTGACATGCCCGAACCGAACCCGCCCGCACTACTTCTCGGAGCCGACCACCCACATGGCGTAGTACTGGGCTGCACCGCCGTAGGCGTGGCCCACTGCGGTCTTGGCCCCGTCGACTTGATGGTCGCCGGCCAAACCCATGACCTGCAGTGCAGCCTCACCGAACCGGATCATGCCCGACGCTCCGATGGGGTTCGACGACAACACACCTCCGGAACAGTTGACCGGTAGATCACCACCATCGATCGACGTGGCGCCGCTCTCGACCATGCGCCAACCTTCGCCTTTCTCCGCGAACCCGAGCGACTCGAGCCACATCGGCTCGTACCAAGAGAACGGCACGTACATCTCGACCGCATCGATCTCCTTGCGGCGGTCGTGGATGCCGGCCTGGGCGAACACGTCGTTCGCACACGCTTCGGACGCGGCCGGTGACACCATGTTGCGGCCGCCGAACGACCCCGACTCGGACCGCATTGCGATCCCCTTGATCCACGCGACCGGGCCGGTGTGGGCTTCGGCGACCTTCTCGCTCCCGAGGACGATGGCGCACGCCCCATCGGAGGACGGGCAGGTCTCGCTGTAGCGGATCGGGTCCCACAGCATCGGCGACTCGACCACCTGCTCGAACGTGAGGTCAGGCTGGTGGAGATGGGCGTAGGGATTGTCGAGCGCGTGCCTACGGTCCTTCAGGGCCACCATGCAACCGATCAACTCGGGCGCCTGGGTCATCATCATGTAGCGACGGATGATTGGACTGAAATACCCGCCTGCACCGGCGTTCACCGACGTCGCAAAGGGTTGCGGCAAGGACAACGCCCACATCGCGTTGGACTCGGACTGTTTCTCCCAGCCAATCGTGAGCACCGTTTCATGCACTCCCGATTGGATCATCGACGTCGCCACGCATGCCGTAGATCCACCGACCGAACCGGCGGTATGCACCCGCATGATCGGCTTGCCGACACACCCGAGAGCCTCGGCGAGATATACCTCGGGCATCATGACGCCTTCGAAGAAGTCGGGCGCCTTGCCCATGATCACTGCATCGATATCGTCCCAACACGTTCCAGACATCTGGAGCGCATTGGTGGCCGCTTCGCGCAACATTCCGGCCATCGAGCCTGGATACGTCGTGTCGTACTTGGTCTGACCGACACCGAGGACAGCTGCCTTCTGCTTGCCCATGGTTACTCCCCCTCCAAAACAGCGACGAGGTTCTGCTGCAAGCAGGGGCCGGAGGTGGCGGTGGCCACCGCCCGATCGGCATCGCCACGGCTGATGCGTTGTGCGGCTTCGCCGATTCGGATGAGACCCGATGCCATCATTGTGTGGGCAGCCTGTGCGCCTCCCGACGGGTTGATCACGGTGTCGTCGCCAAGACCGAGCGCGGTCGTGAGTACGGCTTCACTCGTGGAGAACGGTGCATGAAGCTCTGCGATGTCGATCTTGTCGGTGCCGACACCCGCTTTTTCTGCTGCGATTCGGGCCGACATCGACTGCGTGAGATTGCGCACCCCCAACGTGTGCGCATCGGATCGGTGGTCGATGCCGCGAATCCACGCGGGTCGTTCGCAGAGTTCCTGCGCCCTCGCGCCGGCAGCGAGCACGACGACCGCCCCGCCGTCAGCCGAGGCAGGCAGGTCGGAGGGCCGCAACGGCGCCATTGCGTAGTCTTCGGCGAGAATGTCAGCCACCGACTTCGGTGTCTTCCGGATCGCATGTGGATTCGACGCTGCGTGCTCACGCGACCTGCTTGCGATCTCGGCCAACTGCTGTTCACTGACCACGCCTCGCTCGAGTAGCAGGCGAGCTGCCAACGCCTCGATTGCGAACGCGTCGGGCCACAGCGGGGCGACATAGTACGGATCCATCTGGGTGGCGAGCACGTCGCGCAGCGAACCCGGTGACGACTTGCCGTAGCTGTAGACCAGGGCCGTGTCGACCTCGCCGCACTGCAGCTTGACCCAAGCCTCGTACAACGCCCACGCGCCATCTTGTTCCACGTGACTCTCGCTGATCGGTGGAACCGGGCCAGTGCCGTCGATCGTCATGACGAACGAGAACGCCTGACCGGCGAGGAAATCCGACGAACCGGAGCAGGTGAATCCGATCTGCTGTTGGGTGAGCCCGACAGCGTCCTTTGCCTCGTTCATGAGCGGCACCATGAACTCGACTTCGGACTCGGTGTTGATCTTCGACTCTTGGCGCTGAGCGAACGCGACCACGGCAACATCTCTCATGACGCACCCTCCCGCTGGGGTCGACCAACCCTCGAGTAGTCGTCGATCACCTCGTCGGCTTCGCCGGTTGGTTCCCACCCGAGGATGTTCTGAGCGCTCATCTCGAGTTCGTCATCGGGCTTCCAGACAGCGCGCACCCGCATGCCGACTCGGACCTCTTCGGGTTCGACGTTCATGCCGAGACCCATGAAGCCGACTGACGCGCCATCGAGCACGATCCATGCCGAGACGTAAGGCGGGGTCAGGTCGGGACGCATCTTGATCGGGACCCGGGTGATGTTGAACGACTCGATGTAGCCGGTGTCGGGAAGTTCCACGAGATCCGGCAACGTCGACTTACCGGCGATCGAACTGACACCCCGAGGCGGCACGAACACCTGCCCAGTGTCGGGGCACTGGTCGCCAAGAATCCGCTTGTCCTTCATCGCCCGTAGGTACTGCGAGAGCGCCCGACCTGGCGTATAGGTGTACTCCATCCGGATCGGTGTGCGAACAGACCGCACCTCCTCCACACCTTCGGGCAGCGCCCCGGGCTCGCCGGTGGCGGAATCGACCGCCGGCAAGAATCCGGCAATATCGGTGATGTGGCCTTCGCGTTCGGCGCGCCAGACCAACTCGACGCGCATGCCGGTGGTCATCTGGTCGGGACCATCGACCATCACGCCGTGCAGCATCGGTGTATCAGCTCCGTCGAGTGTGATCATCGCCCAGGCGAAGGGTTGCGAGAACGGTTGCTGCGGTCGGGGATCACCGTTCCACGTCCACGTCTGCACGGTGCCCACCGTGCTCACCGGAACCAATTCGCTTAGCGACTCAGATGTGATCGGGTCGTATTCGAGCGGTGGGCACATGACGGAACCATCGGTGCGCTTCACCCCGAGTACCACGCCTTCGCGCAGTCCGGTGAGGAAGGCCCCGATCACGGGACCCGTCGTGCGGGTGAACGGATATTCGAGCACCAACGGTGCAGTGAGCACTTCGTCTGACAACGTCCCTCCCAGCGGCGGTTGCGGCCGACCGTAGTGGCCAAGCTCAAACCTGACGAATTGTCAGGACCGACCGGCGAGGAGCATTCGCGCTGCGTCTTCGAGGTCTCCGCTGGCTCGTTCATAGGTGAGCCAGTCGTTCTTCCAGCCGATCAACGCGGAGAACCAGACATGCTCAAGCGAACGGATGATCCGGGCCTGGTCATCAGCCGGGAAGTCAGGGGGGAAGGCAGTGCCAAGCAGGGCGGCGAAGGTGACGTGCAGCGCTTCTTGGCACGCAGCGACCTCCTCGCCTTCGGCAACGAAGCCACTGATCAGCGCAGCGGTGACATTCGGATGCGCACCCATACCGTCGATCGTGCGGCGCAAGAGATCAAGCACCCGATCGAGCGTTGTGGTGCCGTTCACCGGATTGGCTTCGACCCCACGCCGAAACGTGTCAAGCCACTCGCTCAGCGACTCGGCCAGCAGATGATCCTTCGACGAGAAGTAGTGGTAGACGGTGCCGATCGCGACGTCTGCTCGTTCCGCCACCGCCCGCATTTGTACGCCCTCGTAACCGCCCTGTGCCGCCAACTCGATCGCAGCCCGGAGCACCCCATCTCGCCGCTCGGCCTGTCGATCAGTGAGACGGCGGGCAGTAGACATCTCCCGAGGGTACTTTGCGAGCGACGCGGCCCAAGGCAGCCAGGCTCGTCTGCTGCTCCACGAGTCGTTGCAGGTCCTCCATTGTCGAGTTCGAAGCACGAGGGAACCACCGCATACGTTCTCATCGGCGTTGACTTCCCGACGCTGAATCACAATTTCTGACAACCCCGACGCATCGCGGCGTTGGTCACCTCGAACAGCTCACCGATACGGTGCCGATCATGAAGATCGACGTCAGCCTGGCTGGAGATTTGGCTTCTGCGGCCGAACGCGCTCGGTCACTAGCCGCCGTCGGACTCGACGGGGCGTTCACCTTCGAGGGAAACAGCGACGTGTTCTTCCCGCTCGTCGCCGCTGCGGGCGCCGGGCTCGACCTCTACACCAACGTTGCGATCGCGTTCCCACGATCGCCGATGCATTTGGCGTATCAGGCCTGGGATCTGCAGCGGGCGTGCGACGGACGGTTCGCGCTTGGCCTGGGAACCCAAGTGAGAGCACACATCGAGCGGCGCTACTCCTCGACGTGGGATCGCCCCGTGGGTCGGCTGGCCGACATGATCCTGGCCGTGAGGGCGATCTGGGCGAACTGGACGGACGGGACGCCACTCGACCACGTAACCGACTTCCATCGCCTCGACCTGATGGTCCCGACCTTCGTGCCGCCATCACTCGGCCATGGCATCGCACCCCCACCGATCTGGGCCGGGGCACTGGGACCCCAGATGACCAAGGCGGTGGCCCGCCACGCCGACGGCATCATCATCCACCCGTTCAACACGGGTTCGTTCCTCGACAGTGTCACGATGCCGCTCATTGAGGAGGGGCTCGTCGCTGGTGGCCGAGACCGCTCGGCGCTCGTGCTCAACGTCGGCTGTATCTGCTCGCCGAGCCTCACCGAGGAGGAGTTCGAGCACTCGTCGAAATCGATCCGCAACAACCTTGCGTTCTACGCCTCGACACCGGCCTACCGACGCACGCTTGACCACCACAGCCTCGGCGACCTCCAACCCGAGCTCAACGAGATGACCAAGGCCGGTCGCTGGTCCGAAATGGCATCGTTGATCGACGACGACGTGCTTGACCTCCTCGCCGTCCGCGGGACACCGCAGGAGTGTGCAACCCGCCTCCACGAGGAGTACGGCTCGGTCGCCGATCGGTTATCGCTCACAACGCACAACGCCTCCGACGAGGCGCTCGGTCAGATGAAAGACGTGCTCACCACCATCAGCTGAAGATCTCGGCCAGACGGTCCTTTGCCTTCACACCATCGAGCGGACGCCCGATGATCGCTTTGTCAGCGGTGACGATGACCGGCCGCTGCAGCAGACGGGGATAACGCAGAAGCACCTCGACCACTGCATCAACGTTTCCCACATAGTCGTCTTCGTTCAGTTCGAGCTTCTTGAACTGGCTGTCTTTGCGAACAAGGTTCTCGACAGGATCCTCGAGCTTGGCAATCAGTGCACGCAGCGTGGCCTCATCGGGAGGATTCTTCGTGTAGCGGATCTCTTCGAACTCGACGCCGTTCTCCGTGGCGACCGCCACGGCGTTCTGAGACGAGTTTCAATGCGGGTTGTGGTAAATCGCAGTCATCGTGGATTCACACTAGAACACCGGATCGGGCTCAGGTGCGCCGGGTCTCGATACCGCTCGCGTCGGGCCAACGATCACCGAGGACCGCACCGACGACGCCCGGAAATTGCTGTACGTACCCAGCGAGCCCAGGAAAGAGCTCGGGCTCGAGCAGCGGAGCAGTGACGAGCAGACGATTACCGAAGAACTCAAAAGCCATTCGCCCCTCGCCCTGCACGATCAAATCGATCAGGCGAGCTTCCAGAAGATCACGGGCGAAACGCCGGTCCTCGGAGATCACGTGGTACGAGGTGTTGAACAGGTCAGATTCGACATCGAGGTCGAGGCGCGTCGCAGTGACAAACAGCTTCGAGACGAGATTTTCGTGCGTGATGAGCGTTCGGGGCGCATTGCTCGGCAGGCGCACGATCGCAGCGGTAATGGTCGGGCCCTGACCACGCCGGATGGTCTTGGATCGACCTTTCAGCTGATCGACCTCATGTTCGGTGTAGGTCCGGGCATCGAAGACGTGCACGAAGACTGACCCGTAGTCGGCGGCGACCACGTTGGTCGCCACCCACCTCGAGCGACGATCGGGGACCAAGAGGCGAAAGCGATTATTGGCGAGCCCGGGGCCGTCCTGCTCCTGAAAACGGTGACCGGCGGCGACTGCCACCCTGCGGATTTTTTTCGCCCGGCCCCGGTGTTTCACCAGCGAAGGCAGCATCCATAGGCCGACAGCAACGACAACTCCGAGCAGGAGGAACGGTGTCCACCACGCCTCACTCAAGCTGTCGACGACAGGGCGTTTCGCCGCACCGTCGAGCAACGACAGCGGAAGCGGTGCAGTCACCCCGTTTCGTCGGCGCCGGGCAGCTCACTCGTGAGCAACTGGCGCCAAGCCACAGGTCGATTAGACGGCGTCGGCATCACGCTCGCCGGTGCGGATACGAGCGAGGCTCTCGACCGGCGTAACCCAAACCTTGCCGTCGCCGATCTTGTCGGTACGAGCGGAGTTGATGATCGCCTCGACTGCGTCGTTGGCTGCTGCGTCGTCGACCAAGACCTCGATGCGGGTCTTGGGCGTGAAGGTGACCCGGTACTCGGTGCCGCGGTACGTCTCGCTGTGGCCACCCTGGCGACCGAAGCCCTGGACCTCCGAGACGGTCATGCCCTGGACACCAACCTCAGCAAGGGCGGTCTTCACGTCTTCGAGCTTGAAGGGTTTGATGACGGCAGTGACGAGCTTCATTGGGGACTCACTTTCTGAGAATCAATGTTGATCCATCGGACCAGCTCGGCCCAATGCGGTACACAATGTACAACTAACCCTTTATGTGTCAACTAGTGTGTCAGGTTTTCGCAAGATTTTGTGGCATCTGGCTCTTGATCCTGTGCTTTGTATCAATACAATGTCCTCAATGCGCCCGTCAGATATCGCTCTCAATCCTGTCATCGAGTACACGGACCGAGCCGGTGAACCTCGCCGGCTCGTCATCCGCCTCGACCCCAGAAGCGGAGTTCCCCGTTTCGAACAACTCCGTGCCCAACTTTCCGTGATGGTCGCAGTCGGCCGTCTTTCTCCAGCCGACCGGCTCCCCACCGTGCGCGACCTCGCCCACCAGCTACGACTCGCGCCTGGCACCGTCGCCCGCTCGTACCGTGAGCTCGAACGCGACGGCACCGTGGTGACCCGCGGCCGAGCGGGCACATTCGTCGCCGACGAACCACCCCACAGTGAGCCACTCCGCGAACGCCGGGAACGGCTGCACGCTGCAGCAGCGCACTTCGTGTTCGACATGCGGCAGCTGGGGGTCGCCGATGCCGACGTCGCCTCTGCCGTGATCGACGCCCAGCGCGCCGATGCCCGCCCCTGATCGGGCGGGCATCGGGCAGACCCCTGGAGGGAGATTGATCCGCCCGATCAGACCTCGATCAACCGCGCGGCGTTACACGATCAGATCGGAATATCGCGAAATGCGACACCCTTGTCGGGGCGGGGCTCTTGCGGAAGTCCCAAGACGTTCTCACCGACGATGTTTCGCTGGATCTCATCGGTACCGCCACCGATACGGGACATCCACTGGCCTAGGAAGCTTGCGTTCTGCCAGAACCCGTTCATGTGAGCGTCGCTTGCGGCAAGCATCGCAGCCCCACCCATGATCTCCATGACCAGTGAGCCTTGCAGCTCGAGCCGACGCGAGGCTGCGAGCTTCAGCACCGAACTCTCTGCACCGGGCAGCTCGCCGCGACTGGCGGCTGTTCGCACACGGTACGAGAGATAGCGAATTGTCGATTCCATCTCGACAAGCCGGGCGAGCTGCTGACGCACAGTCGGGCGATGAGCGACCTCGAAGGCGCGTGCGAGTTCCACGACGTCGGCAACCCCGAAACGACCAGCGGTACCGATGCTTTGTCGTTCATTCGCAAGCGTCGTGAGAATCGGTCCCCAACCGGCATTGACATCGCCGAGCACACAGTCGAGCGGCACGCGGACCTCGTCGAGAAAAACCTCGTTGAACTCGGCCCGACCGTCGATCTGCTGCAACGGCCGGATCTCGATACCTGGCAATGTCATGTCGAGGAGCAGATAGGTGATGCCGCGATGCTTGGGGGCATCAGGATCGGTCCGGACGAGCAACATGGCGTGCGCCGCTTCGATCGCGTTCGATGTCCACACCTTCTGCCCGGTGACGATCATCTCGTCACCGTCGATGACGCCCGCCGTGCGCAGCCCGGCAAGATCGGAGCCGGCGTTGGGCTCACTGAAGAGCTGACACCACGTCTCGATCCCTCGCAGCATCGGTTCGAGGTAGCGAGCCTTTTGGTCGTCGTTTCCGTGGACGATGATCGTCGGACCAGCCATGCCGATCGACTGGGCATAGACACCGATCGGGACGTCATACGCAGCCTCCGTCTCGGCGAAAATCGCGTTGAAGTGACTGGACATCCCACGGCCACCGAACTCGCACGGCCAGCTCAACCCGGCCCAGCCAGCCTCGAACTTCGTCGTCTGCCACATCGCAGCGGCAACCCGAGCAGCCTCGGCCTCTGCAACCGTGGGGTGAATCGCCCAGTGGGATGCCGACCAGTCGATCGCTCCATCACGACGCGACGCGTGGGCATCGAGAAAGTCGCGACATTCGACTCGCCACGCCGCTTCCTCAGGCGTGTCATCGAAGTCCACGTCAAGAGGCGCCGTACACCGGTGCCGGGTCGGGCGCGGCAGCGATCGACCGGTGCACGAGCTCTCCGGCTTCTTCGCCGGACATCCGTCGGTCACCGACCGACTCAATCGGCCCCTTCTGCCAACCATCGCAGACGTTGAGCTGGCCACCAGTGGCCTCGAATACCCGACCGGTCACGTCACACCACGCACTCCCCAGCCACAAGACAAGCGGTGAGACATTGTCCGGTGCCTTCGGATCCCAGCCCTCGGGAGCTTCTGCGTCGTAGAAGATCCCTGCCGTCATGCGGGTTCGGGCATCGGGCGCGATGGCGTTGACCATGACTCCGTACCGACCCCACTCGGCTGCCTGCTGAACCGTCAGCTGAGCGATCGCAGCCTTGGCCGCTGCGTAGTTCCCTTGGCCGATCGAGCCGTTCAGGCCAGCGCCCGACGAGGTGTTCACCACCCGGGCCACGACGTCTTCGCCCGACTTCGCTCGCTTCCGCCAATGCTCGATCGCATGGCGCGCCGGCGCGAAATGGCCTTTCATGTGCACACGAATGACCGAGTCCCATTCGTCTTCCGACATTCCGGCGAGCATCCGGTCGCGCAGGAAACCAGCGTTCAACACGAGCGTGTCCAACCGCCCGAATTCGTCGACCGCCTGACCGATCATCGCCTCGGCCTGGTCCCAGTCGGCGACATCGGCGCCGTTGGCGACTGCTACACCGCCACCGGCACGGATCTCGGCCACGACTTCCTGCGCTGCGGCCGATGTTCCGCCGGATCCATCCCGTTCGACACCTAGGTCGTTGACCACGACGCAGGCACCGGCCTCGGCGAAGGCAAGGGCATGTGCACGCCCGAGGCCGCGGGCTGCGCCGGTGACGATCACGACACGTCCTTCACATATCCCCATGGCCTTCAAACCTATGCCGCCACCGGGAAGTGACGGCAATCAGCGATCGCGGATCAGCAAGAAACGGCCCGTCAAGTCGCGTCGTTCGCCTCGGCTGCGTCGTCCCCGGAATCTCAGAGGGTGAACCGAACCGGCTCCGCTCCGGTCACTTCGAGTAGCTCGCTCGGACGGATCGAAAAACACCGATCGGGTGTGCCGCCCGCGCCATAGATGATTTCGTGATCGAGCAAGGCCGGATCGACCACGGTTCGGATCGGATTTGGATGACCGAACGGCGGCGTGCCACCGAT
The DNA here is from genome assembly GCA_905480195.1 of uncultured Acidimicrobiales bacterium. Lineage (GTDB taxonomy): Bacteria > Actinomycetota > Acidimicrobiia > Acidimicrobiales > Aldehydirespiratoraceae > UBA11606. The sequence goes on along the minus strand of CAJQPN010000014.1, from coordinate 15,924 downwards.
CGCGTAACCGGTCGAGGCGAGCACTTCGCGAGCGTCGGCCATGCGGACCTCGCCCCCGACAAGCGTGCCGAGTTCGTCGAGATCGACGCGATGGTGACCGGCCGTAAGGGCGAGGACCGGCCCCTCAGGCCCGATCACGAGTAACGACTTGCAGATCTGACTCAACGCACAGCCGATGGCCGCTGCGGCTTCGGCTGCCGTGCGCGTACCTTCGGGATACGTGATCGCATCGACATCTAACCCAAGCTCCTGTGCTGCGAGAACGAAACGTTCTGCGCCTCCGGCCCTTGCCATCGTTACTCCCCTCGCAGCTTGAACGGCTCGATGACCGCCGCACCGTACTTCGCCACCCCGTCGAGCGTCTCGCTCAGGTCACGTCCCTCGATGGTGACGTTGGTGCCGGTCACTCCCAGGTCGACGTACGTGATGAGCGCGTCGAGGTGCTCGTTGACCTCGAAATCCGGAGTCGCTGGATCGCCCCCTTCGCGAACAACGAACACGACCTCGATCGGTTCGGTTCGCTCAGCCCGGTCGACCCGGCGGCGAAGATCGAGAAGCATCGCAGCCAGATCCTCAGGGCCTTCGATCGCCGGGCTGCGAACGGTCGGGGCGACTGCAGCCGGATTCGGCATCGGCATCCATCCCTGGGCATGGTCGACAACCCGCTGTCGGGTGCGGGCGGCATTACCCCCGATCCAGATCGGGATCGATCCTCGTGGCGGCAGCGGAAGCGGCATGATCTCGTCGGTTCGGCCCGTGCTGTGCGTCACCTCGACCGAGCCGTCGGCCCATAGCCGACCGAGGGTGCGAAGCGCAGCATCGACTCGAGCGTTGCGTTCGTCGAACGGAACGCCGAGCGCCGCGAACTCACTCCGGAGATAACCCACACCGACGCCAAGTGTGAGCCGACCGCCGGCAAGGACGTCGAGCGATGCGGCAGCTTTCGCAAGGATGAGGGGGTGCCGATACGCCAACGGGACGAGGTTGGTCAGCAGGCCGACCGTCGGGTCAGCGAGCGCCACTGCCGTCAACGAGACGAACGGATCGAAGGTGTCGTGGCCACCTGCCGCAAGCCAGCGGCGCGACGGAGCCGGATGATCGGTGACGAAAACGTGATCGAACCCACTGTCTGCCGCAGCCCGGGTGACTGCTGCGATTGCGTCGGCCGACTGGATCCACTGCGGCATCGGGTGTGCCCCGACCGGGATCCCGAGGCCGAATCGCACGTCAGCGACGCCCGCGAACGAGACGACCAGGCCGTGCGCCGGTGTCAACGCCGTCACGGCGCGTGATCTCGCCCGCCACGATCGTGGCCACGTACCCCTCGGAACGCTGGATGAGGCGACGACCACCAGCAGGCAGGTCGTAGATCATCTCGGGCGTCTGGAGGCGCAGGTTGGCGAAGTCGATGATGTTCACATCGGCTCGCTTCCCCACCTCGAGGGTGCCGCGGTCAGACATGCCATACAGCTCGGCCGTGTCGTGGGTCTGCTTCTTCACGATCCACTCGAGCGGGAGGAGCTCACCCCGAGTCCGGTCTCGGGTCCAGTGCGTCAGCATGGTTGTCGGCAGCGACGCGTCGCAGATGATCCCGCAGTGCGCACCACCATCTGACAGGCCGCTCACCGACTGGGGATGGGTCAACTGGGCCCGTATCGCCTCGTGATCACCGTCGGCGTAGTTGAGTAGCGGCAGCATCAGTAGCGCGCGCCCATCCTCGGCACAGAACGCGTCGTAGGCCGCTTCGAGCGGTTCGATCCCGCGGGCACGCGCTATCGCAGCAATCGACCGATCGGCAGTGGGCTCGTAATCGGGCGGGTCACCGAGGATGAAGATGTTGTCGAGCATCGAGGCAGCGAGGCCCGCCAGACCTTCGATCAACAGCCCGCTGCTCTCGATGTCGGCCTCGCCAAGAATCGCTGCGCGAACGTCGGGTTTGCGCAGCTCGACGATGCGTTCGGCCAACGGCAGGTCTGCGATCGCTCGGTAGCTCGGTCGTAGCAGGAAGGGATGGCCGGTCTCCCAGCCGACGAGTACGCCGAAGGGGCGCCCAGCGACCTGCGGGTGAATGTCGGCGCCCTGGTCGATTGCGTCGATCGAAGCTTGGAGGAGGTGCTTCCAGAGTTCGGGAGCACTGCTCACCTGGAGCATTGCAAACGAGACGGGCTGCCCGGTCTCAGCGCTCAACCGCACCATCCAGTCGACCTCCTGCATCGGTGCGACCACGTCTTCGCCGGCAACGCCGGCAGGTGCGAGTTCAAAGATGCCTCCCCCGCCATCGCGAAGGCCGTAGCCGAGGGCGAACAACTCGTCCTCGGCAGCAAAGGTCCCCGGCACCGGTTCGCCGTCCATGGCTCGGTGGGCGATGGTTCGACTAGTCGACACACCAAGAGCACCAGCTGCAACAGCCTCACAGACGATGTTGGCCATCGCTGCGATCTCGGTGGCGTCAGCAGGCTCGTTTCGAGCACCGCGGGCCCCCATCACATAGGCGCGAACGGCGCCGTGAGCAACCTGGGTGCCGATGTCGACGCTCCATCGCCGCTTCTCGAGAGCGTCGAGGAACTCGGGGAAGGTTTCCCACTCCCAGGCAATGCCCTCGCTGAGCGCAGCCCCGGGGATGTCCTCAACGCCTTCCATCAACTGAATCAGCCACTCTTCCGACCCGGGCGTGACGGGAGCAAACCCGACGCCACAATTACCCATCACGATGGTGGTCACACCGTGTAGCGAACTCGGCTCGAGGAGTTCATCCCACGTGACCTGACCGTCGTAGTGCGTGTGTACGTCGACGAAACCAGGAGTGACGAGCAACCCAGACGCATCGATCAGCTCGTGAGCATCACCCTCGAGGCCCTCTCCGATCGCGACGATCACGCCATCGATGATCGCCAGGTCGGCAACGCGCCGGTCGTCACCGGTCCCGTCGACGACCGTGCCATTGCGAATGAGGAGATCGAACATGCTCTCCAGCGTACGAAACTGCTGAGAACCGGTCGAACCGCCTTCCTCTCAGCCTTGCGGCAGTAGCGCTGAACCAGTCCGGCTCGTGTCGACAGTTCGCAGCTGCGAGGGACAATCTGCCTCGCTCGGTGCAGCAGATGGCACCTAGTGTGCGTGGACGAGGAGGAGCTATGCCTGGACCGCTCGACGGAGTGAAAGTTGTCGAACTCGGTGTTTGGATCGCTGGGCCGGCGTGCGGCGGCATCCTCGCCGACTGGGGCGCTGAAGTCGTCAAGATCGAACCGCTTGGTGGCGATCCCTGTCGCTCATTTCGCTCCATGCTCGGCGCAGAGATGCCGAACAACCCGATCTTCGAGATGGACAACCGCTCGAAGCGAAGCATCGCGCTCGACCTCACGAGCGACGACGGCAGATCGATTGCGGAGCAACTCATCGCCGACGCCGATGTGCTGGTCACGAATGTGCGGCTCGGTGGACTCGAGCGGCTCGGGCTGGACCCCGACAGTGTGTCAGCACGCCACCCGAAGCTGATCTACGCAGCCGTAACCGGCTTCGGCATGGAGGGCGAGGACGCTGATCGCGCCGCATTCGACATTGCAGCGTTTTGGGCCAGGAGCGGTATTGCTCATCTCCTTACGCCACCGGGAAGCGACCCACCGTTTCAACGCGGAGGAATGGGTGACCACAACACCGGGCTTGCTGCCGCCGCTGCGGTGTGTGCTGCGCTCTACCACCGCGAGAAGACCGGTGAAGGCCAGGTCGTGTCGACATCGCTCCTGCGCGAGGGGCTCTACACGATCAGCTTCGATCTCTCGGTCCTCCTCGGCTGGGGGCTCACTCTCGAGATCGGACAGCGCGAACAGATGGGCAATCCAACGACGAACAACTACTCGTCGGGTGACGGGAAGCGCTTCTGGATCGTCGGTCTCGAGGGGGACCGACACTGGCCACCACTGACGCGGGTCGTGGGGCGGCCGGAGTGGCAGGAGGACGAGCGCTACGCCGACACCCGCAGCCGACGTCAGAACGCTCGTGAGTTGATCGCCGAACTCGACGAGATCTTTGCGTCCAAGACCATGGACGCGTGGATCGAGATCTTCGCAACCGAACCAGATCACTTCTGGGCCCCGGTGCAGTCTCCCGACGACCTACTCGCCGATCCCCAGTTCTACGCAAGCGGCGCGCTCGTCGAGGTTCCTGACGGTGAGACGACCACCAACATGATCGCCACCCCAGCCGATTTCGGTGCCACGCCTTGGTCGCCGCGAAGCATGGCGCCCGAACTCGGCGAGCACACACGTCAGATCCTCACCGAACTCGGCCGCGCTGACCAGATCGAGTCCCTTCTTGCGAAGGGAACAGTGGGTGAACCTGCAGCAAACTGACGCAATGAAGTGAGACCGGTGGAGCCAACGTCGTCTCGGTCCTCGCTGCGACCGCGGCGTCGTGGCGCTCCGTTGAGTCACTCCCAGTGGACGAAACGGCCACCGCCACCCGACCACCACCGTTGACAACAACACCCTCCCTGCTGCCGGCACGAACACACCGATACAAGCGCAAGAAGCAACAGAGGTCGCGCTGCGGACTTCAAAGCTGAGGTGGCCCTGTCCCCGAACAGTTCCAGTCCCGAGACCCTTGCGCGACTCGCGCCATCTGTCTGGTCCATTCTCGGGGTCATCGCGCCACGGGCAGCCGAAATCGAACGGAGTGCGGGGGTCACCTCCTACCAGCGCTCCCCGATCAACCAGCGATCAAGTCGGAGATGTTCGACGAACTCGAGGCCAGCGTGCTCGACCCACCCGATGACGAGACGTCGACCCCGTGATTGCGCCGCAACGCTGCAAGAATGCCGACGAACATGCGCCCGCCGTCTGCCCTCATCGCATTGCTCAGCGTCTTGCTCATGGGTTCTGGCTGCGGCAGTGACAGCGACGAAGGCCAACTGAACCAAGCCATCACGCCACCGGCGGACGCCGAGGTTCAGCCGGACGAAGCAGACCTCGATCCGGCCGTGGTCTCGAAGAGCACCGTGAAACCAAAGACAAGCGAACGAACCAGTGAGCCCGCCCCCTCGGTCTGGCCAGTCGATCCGCGCACCCTCGATCCCACTACGCCACCGACTTGGTCCGTCGAGGTCCTCGAGTCCTACCCCCATGACCCAGAAGCGTTTACGCAGGGCCTCGAGTTGTTCGCCGATGGCGCTGTTCTCGAGTCGACAGGATTGCGAGGGTTCAGCACGATCCGGCTCGTCGATTTCGACTCCGGACAGGTCACTGCAATCGCCGAGCTCGACGCAACGGAATTCGGGGAAGGGGCAACCCTGGTCGGTGACACAATCATCCAACTGACATGGCAAGAAGGGGTGGCCCGACGCTGGGGTCTGCCCGATCTGACTCCCCTCGACCCGTTCACCTACGAAGGCGAAGGGTGGGGGCTGTGCCTCGCCGACGACCGCCTTGTGATGAGTGACGGATCATCGACCCTCAGATGGCGCAATGCGGACACCTTCGAGGTGCTCAGCACCGTGGACGTGCGATTGCGTGGCGAACCGGTCACCAACCTCAACGAACTGGAATGCCTCGATGACCACATCATCGCCAATGTGTGGTTCAGCAACGTCCTCGTGGTGGTTCGAGGCGACGGTGCCGTGGTGGCGACAATCGATGCGAGTGCGCTCGTAGCCGCCACGCCGGTCGCGATGAGTGGTGACGTACTCAACGGCATCGCCGACCTCGGCGACGGGACCCTGCTACTCGGAGGCAAGCGCTGGCCGACCTTCTACCGGGTTCGAGTGATCGCTGGTTGACGATCGCCAAGACGCCGTCAGCCCACAGGCCTACAGTCAGCACATCAACCTGACACTTCCTCCGCTCTACGGCCTCGACATCGAGACCGACACCACGATCAACGGGCTCGACCCGACGGTCGCGCCAATCGTTTCCATCGCCGTGTCCGGAGCCGAAACCGATTTCGTCCTCGACAGCCCCGACGAGGCGACCATGCTCATCGAGCTCGACACCCTGCTCGCGGGGCTCGGCGACGGTGTCCTTGTGACGTGGAACGGTTCAGGGTTCGACCTGCCGTTCATTGCGCGGCGAGCGCAGCTACTCGACGTGCCACTCGGCCTCTCGATTTGGCACGACCCGACGCTTTCCGGTCGCCGAAACCAACTCCCCCATCAGCGTGAGCGGGTTCGGGGGCGGTGGCACGAACTCGGCCACATCGACGGCTACCTGGTGTACCGGTCCGACGTCGGGCGTGTCCTTCCAGTTTCGTGCGGCCTAAAGCCGCTCGCCCGCCTCGTCGGACTCCCGCTCATCGAGGTGGACCGAAGCGCCATTCACCTCTTGAGCGAATCCGAGCGGCGGGCTTACGTCGCATCCGACGCCATGCTCGCTCGCATCTTGGTCGAGCGTCGCGCCGATGCGAGGCGCTGGATCGATCAACCACCAACCGTCAACGGTTCGTAGCCGGCAACCTCGTGGTGGGGCGTGTCGAGATAGATCTTGGCCTCGGGTGCGCCTCCAAACTTCCCGTGGCTCCATCGCACCTCGACATGTCCGTCGATGACCCGGTCGGTGCGTCGTTCGCGGTCGTGAATGTCGACGCGCCACCGGACGAGCGGCTGGCCGGCGTGCTCGCCCCAGACGTCGACAGAGCGGAGGGCGTAGCGCGTGCGAAAGTCCCACGGAGTGGTGACCCGATAGCTCAGGGATCGCTCCTTCAGATCGGCACCGAGTACGAAATAGGGCGCTGCCTGCAGACGCAACACCCGCCACACAAACGCCTCGCGCTCGCTCTTGGTCGTGAGCCGCGTGAGCAAACGAGCCGAACTGGCCCGAGCGATCTCGAACGCAACCAGTTCCCATTGCTCGCGAAGCTCAACCGGCCACCGGCCGGGTAGAGCGCGCCGAAGTCGTGCGCGGTCAGTGGCGTCGAGCGCGTCGACTCGAGTTGGCAGCGATCGATCGGCGAGGTAGGCACGCACCTCGTCGTAGATCTCCTGGTACGACTGGGGAGCCACTTCTGCAAACCAGTCGTCGCTACGTTTTTCACGCTCGTTCAGGGCTCGGTCAAAAAGGTTCCACGGCGACGCGTTCTGCAAAATTTTGGACCCGTACTTGCAGCTGATGAGGTACACGTGATCGACGCGAAGATCAGCCGGGATCTGCTCATAGGCCGGAGGCCGATGCGGCCCTTTCCACTCCACGGTCCACGGTGGGCGACCCCGCAGCCCTTCTTCTGCTCGAGCGAACTTCTGGCCGTTGCGCCATGCAACGTCAAACAGCGCTGCGTAGGCACCGCTGGCGAACGCTTCGTCGAGTTGGTCGTAGACGACATCGTCGACATTGACGATGAACCGAGGTCGTGCTGCGAGCGCCCGATGAAGGTCGCGGAATCCGAAGAGTCCGAGGCCGGTGATGATCTCGGAGATCGCAGTCCGGGTGTCGGCCATCAGCCGAGGCTTCGCAGCCGGGGTTGCGAAGCAGCACCAAACAGACGGGTGAACTGGAGCTGCGCACCGATCAGGTCGGCTGGTAGATCGTCGCTGGTGTAGATCGACTTGCCGTCATAGACGTCGATCCCGGTCCCTACGGAGCGAATCCATGACACGACAGCATCGCCCCAACGCTCCTCGAGCAGTGCATCTCGGATCGACTCGGCATCGGCGCCGAGCAGCGCCGGATCGGTTCGAGCCACGACCTCCAGCGCTAGTACCCGGTGTAACACATCGATATCTTCGGCCAGAAAGATCGACGCAGGTTCGGTATGAACGACTGCGTAGGCGATGACCTCGGTCACGACGGCCGTGCCCGCTGCGCCTCGAACATCTCGATGTCGGACTCGGCCCAGAAGCCGGGGATCGGAAGTATCGAGTCGCCCTTGGCGTACTCGCGCAACCGGGCCACTCCGGCTCGGTCGAACATTTCGATTGCGTCCCAGACTTGATCGGGGCCAACCGCACGGAGTGCTTTGTCGCCCTCACTGTTCGATTTCGGCAGGTTGGAGGTCAGCACCAAGACCCGGCTCGGGTTTTGCGGTTCGTCAGTCGCCCGAAGGACGTGAATCCGGCCGAGTGTCTTCCAGAGCGTGTCAGTCCGCATCAGTCCGGGCCGAACCGTGGTGAACGCACCTGAGACATCGACGTACCACTGGCCGCCCTCTGCGTCTTCGACCTGGAAGTTGAACTGCACGCCGACCTTCGGGATCTTGACCGGATCCTTCACGACCGTGAAGCCGGCATCGGCAAGGACTCGCTCAGCGATGTCAGCAGCCTTTTTGCCTTCGCTGGTAGCACGCCGTTGGAAGAACTCTTGACGGTCCTCGTCGTCTTCGGGTGGTTCGAACAGCGGGTCTTCACCGAGCACCTCGACCGCACGGATCTTGGGACGCTCGCGCTCGGCATCGAGTCGCGCCTGCGCGATCTCGCAGTACTCCGGGTCGAGGTCGAAGCCGAACCCACGACGACCCGTGCGCTCTGCGGCCACCAGGGTGGACCCAGAACCGAGGAACGGGTCGAGTACTGCATCGCCTTCGTAGGTGTAAAGATCGATCAGCCGGCGAGGCAACTCGACGGGGAACGGCGCAGGGTGCTGGACCCGACGAGCCGACTCGGGGCTGATCTTCCAGACGTCGAGCGTTGCCTCCATGAAGTCGTCAGCCGACATCGTGCTCTGGCGACCCTTGGGTTGGACCCGATCGAACCGGCCCTTGCTCGCCACCACGACACGCTCGGTGAGGTCGCGTAGTACCGGATTCGTGGCCTTGCGGTAGCTCCCCCACGCCACCGAACCCGTTGCGCCCTCGGCCTTTTGCCAAATGATTTCGCCCCGCAAGAGCAGACCGAGATCGTCCTGCAGGATCGAAATCACGTCGGCAGACAAGCTCCGGTAGGGCTTACGGCCGAGATTCGCGACGTTCACGGCGATGCGACCCCCCGGTTCCAGCACGTCGACGCACGATTTGAAGACATCGTGCAGCATCTGCAGATAGTCGAGATACGACTCGGGTACCGACGGCACCGCACCTCGGGTCTGCGGATCGCCGGTGACCGCCAGTTCGTACTCCTTGCCGACGAAGTACGGCGGTGACGTCACCACCAAGGCCACCGAGTTCTCGGGGAACACCTGCGAGATCTCGCGGCTATCACGATTGTGGATCGGCCCCAACGACTCGGGGATGGGGTTTACCGAATCGTTGCTGCTGATCTCTGGAGTCGTGAAGCGGGCATAGAAGTCGGAGGCATCATGGCTTTCGCGACGCCCCACCCCGAAGGCGGTAGTGGCGGTTGATTTACGGCGTTCGGTCACGATTCCTCCGACTCGACAGTCGATCCTATGCGGGCTCGAGAAAAGCCCCGAGCCTCTCCTCAAGATCCTGCCCAGTGGGTGTGACAGTGCTCCCTCTTGACACGGTGGCCAAGATCCCTCGATCTGCGCACTGTCACACCGACGCGCCACGATGTGGGTCCCTCGTCGGATGGGTTGTCCGGCCATCGAACGCTGATGGTTGGAGCACGACATGGTGTCGTTTCCGTTGATGGCCGTTGCGACCGAAGCGGCGCAGCGGCGAGTGCCGGTCCTGCTGACAGGCGGCAAGATCGTACCGATCCCCGACCCGACCCCGCTGGGCCTTCCTCTCCTCGGCATCCGACTCAGTCGATCGGTCGATGCGGTCGCTTCTCGGGCCGGCTTCGGTCGAACCGGCAGCCCACCACCGGTCGTCGCGGTCGACCGCTTCGGCGAGGCTGTGCTGCTCGACCCACTCCTCGAAGCGCCTTACGACGTGACCGGCGAGACCTCGATCGTCGTCGATACCGGGCTGCGGGCCCTTGGCCTCGAAACGTCGGCCCCCGACCGCTCCGTGCTCAGCCTCCTCGACGCGGTGTGGCTCGACCGTACCCTGATGGTGACGCTCGCTGCTCCGGTGGGCGAGCCTCCTGGCTGGGGCGAACTCGCCACGCTCCACCCGTGTGCACCAGCCACAGGTCGCTTGACGAGCCCGGAGCACCTCGTCCACCGCCGACGGGTCGCTTCACTCAGCTGGCCGGCTTTTCGATCGTCACTGATCGAGGGGATGGTCTCGTGGTCACCGATCACCGGCGCACTCGCCGCCTGGTTCGATCCTGGCTCGCTGTGCCGCCACCTCTTTTCACTCCTTCCCGAGCCCGAGATTGTTCGGGCTGAGCTATGCGAGTTGCTCTCCGCCCAAGACAGTGCCCGGATCGAAGCGGTGATGGTCTCGTGAACCGCCCCCTCAGCTCGCGAAAAGCTCGGTCAACCTCACGCGGGCTGCGTCATCGAGCGTGTTCCAGTCGTAAATCGACGCACCGATACTCGCCGTTTCTGCGACAGCGAACGCGAAGTTGTCGAGCTCGGCGAGGGTGGCCAGCGGCTCGGCCGGATCGTCCGGGTCATCGATGCCATCAATGCCGCCGATCCCGCCGATCGGGTGCACGAGCGCGTTCGGATCGCCGATGTTGTCGCGCAATCGGCGCACCGACTCCTTCACATATGCATAGCCATCGCCGTAGCCCGATGCGTCCGAACGAAACGACCAGTACGCCATCGGAAGCCACACGTCGAAGGAGGGAGCGATTTCTTGCCACGGAAACCCGGGCCAAAAGTCTTCGTTGACCACCTCGGTCAGGACTGGCGGCAACACGATTGCGCCGAGCGGCACGTCAGGATTGACTGCCGTTACCGCCTCTCCCAGGTTGATGAGGCGCCCACTCCGGGTCTCGTCGTCGACCCCGTCACCAGTCCATTCGATGTCGATCCCAATACCGTCGAATCGTTGGCCGAGCACCTCGAAGTCGATCATCGCCTGCACGCGATCGAGGTCGGCAGTGCCCTCCCCGAACCGAGGCAGGTACCAAGCCACCACATCGATCCCCAACTCGTGCGCGGTCAACAACCACTCGGCAAGCAGCCAACGGTCCTCGAGCCCCGATGGTGATCGCTCATCGAGGCGGGCAACCTGGAGGTACACGGTCCTCACACCGGCATCGGCCATCACCTGCAAGTCCGAGCTCCGCAACGACGGCGAGCGACCTGCGTACGGCGGCGAGAAGTCGAACACATCGACCCATGTGCCGTACCCGCGGTAGGAGTCGACATCTCGCTTCGGCGGCAACGGCGCGTTCAACTCGCCAGTGCGAATGTCGGCCACGGCCGGTGAGGGCAAGACTCGCAGTGGCGGTGGCGTCGTACCGCTCGTAGCCACGACATACGCGATGCCACCACCCACAAAGGCGATCACCGCAAACCAGGCGAGGATCGTTTCGCGACTCATCACCGGATCGTAGGGCCCCGACCCGACGCAATCGGTTCGATCTCCGAGTTTGCGAACGAAGACTTCGCTGGCATCATTGTGTGAGCGGTGCTTGCGAACTTCGAGGACGGATCAGTTGACCTTCAAGCCTGGTGATCGAGTGGTGTACCCCCATCACGGCGCGGCGGTGATCGAGAAGAAGGAGAAGCGCAAGGCGTTCGGCGAAGAAACCGAATACCTCGTGCTCCGTATGGCGCACGGCGAGATGACACTCGCCGTTCCCGTTGACAAGGTCGACGAGGTAGGCATGCGCTGGCCGATCAGCGAAGAAGACGTCGAAGACCTCTTCGAGGTGCTCGCCAAACGCGACGTTCGAGAACCCGCCAACTGGTCTCGGCGTTTCAAAAACCACCAAGAGAAGCTCAAGAGCGGTGACGTCTACCAGGTGGCCGAGGTCGTCCGAAACCTCGCTCTACGCGACCAGGCCAAGGGGCTGTCTGCTGGCGAGAAGACGCTCTACACCAAGGCCCGCAACGTGTTGGTCAGCGAACTCGCCTTTGCCCTCGATGTCGAAGAAGACGACGCAATGGCCAAGGTCGACGGCGCACTCGTCTGAGCCGACCCGCTCATCCGGCGTTCGTCGCCGAGTTCGGCTTCACACCTTCTGACGGCGTTGCCAGCCGATCAGCGCGGCCACGAACCAGACCGTACAGAACGTAAAAACTGGTCCCCAGAACTCCCATGACCAGGTTTGGGCGAGTTCGTGACCGAAACCCCGTCCGAGCGCAGGGGCGAGAAGCGCCGTCGTTATGACCTGCCGACGGGCGGAGTACCGGATCACGCCGAGTTGTTCGAGCACGAAGTCGCCAGACGCGGGGAGGCAGAGGCCCCAAATGAACCAGAGGTCGAGCGAGCGTGGCCACAGCGTGACACCGCTGAGCGAAAGCACGGCGACTGCGAGGGCAGCTGGGTAGAGGATCAGACACCGGCGACAGATGTGGCGCCCGGCGATGACCATGCAGCGGTCGTACTCGTCGGGCCAGTGGTGTGCGTGCCAGATCTCGCGAGCGGATCGCTTGGACTTCTCCCGTTTTTGGATCTCACCGACAACCGCGTCGAACCTGGCCTGGGACTCAGGATCGAGCGGTTCGAGGGCTTCAGCTTCCATCGGGGTCACTCTGCTTTCGTCGGTCGGTACTGCAGCAGCTTGAGCTCTCAGCGAACGAGCCCCCCACCGTCGACGACGAGCGACTGCCCGTTGACCATGCCGGCGTGATCTGAGCAGAGCCACACCACCGCCGCTGCGACCGCTTCGGGACGAAGAAGTTCACCATGGATGTTTGCATTGGCGATGAGCTTGGCCATCCCCTCATCACCTGCGATGAAATTCTGGAGCATGGCCGTGTCGGTCGATCCGGGCAACACGGCGTTGACGCGGATCCCCTGCCGGGCGTACTCCTGCGCAGCCGCTTTCGTGAGCCCGATCACACCGTGTTTGGCTGCGGTGTAGTGCGGGAGCCCTGGGGCGGCAACAACACCGGCACCGGAGGAGGTGTTGACGATTGCGCCTCGACCAGCAGCGGCCATGTGACGAAGTTCATGACGCATGCACGAGTAGACGCTGCCGAGGTTGACGTCGAGCATGCGATCCCATCGCTCGACCGGAAGGTTGTGAAACTGGTGAGGAGTGTCGTTGATTCCCGCATTGTTGAAGGCGATGTCGATGCGTCCATGTTCGGCGACGATCTGATCGAGTGTTCGAGCAACCGCATCGTCATCAGTGACGTCGAGTTGCACCCACGACCCAGACCCGCGCAGTGCGGCAACAGTGACTTCAGCGCCCTCGCTGTCGATGTCGGCGACGACGACGTGGGATGCGCCCTCCGCCGAAAACTCCACTGCAGCCGCCCGTCCGATCCCGCTCGCGCCTCCAGTAACGAAGACGATTTTCCCGGTTGCGAGTTCGACCATCAGGTGCCTTACGAGTCAGAGGCGTTCAAGAATGGTGACGTTGGCCTGGCCGCCGCCCTCACACATGGTCTGCAAGCCGAAGCGGCCTCCCGTGCGCTCGAGCTCATTGAGCAGCGTGGTCATCAACTTGGCACCGGTCGCTCCGAGGGGATGGCCGAGGGCGATGGCTCCACCGTTAACGTTGACCTTCTCGTGCGGAATGTCGTGCTCGATCATCCAGGCGAGGGGCACACTGGCGAAGGCCTCATTGCACTCGAAGAGATCGATCTCGTCGATGGTCATACCCGTCTTTTGGAGCGCGTATTCGGTCGCCGGGATCGGACCGGTGAGCATGTAGATCGGGTCGTCCCCGCGCACGCTCATATGGTGAATTCGAGCTCGCGGTGAGAGCCCGTGTTCCTCAATGGCCTGCTCGCTCGCCAGCAAGAGGCTGACCGAGGCATCACTGATCTGGCTTGCAACCGCCGCAGTGATACGTCCGCCTGCGATCAGGGTCTGGAGTTGCTGCATTTTCTCGATCGAACCGCCCCGGCGGGGGCCTTCGTCCATCGTGCACTCCCCCACTGCGACGATCTCGTTGTCGAACCGACCTTCGTCGATCGCCCGGATCGCTCGTTCGTGGCTCTCCAACGCGAACGCCTCCATGTCATCACGGCTGATGTCCCACTTCTCGGCGATGAGCTCGGCGCCTCGGAATTGCGAGACCTCTTGCGTGCCGTACCGATCGACCCACCCTTCTGAGCCGCTGAACGGATCTTCGAATCCGAGATCGGCAGCGAGGGTCATCGCCGACGAGATCGGGATCTGCGACATCTGTTGGACGCCACCGGCAACGACGAGGTCGTGAACCCCAGCCATGATGCCCATCGCCGCGAACGAAATGGCCTGCTGCCCAGAGCCGCATTGGCGATCGACTGTGGTGCCGGGCACGTGCTGGGGAAGGCCGGCGGCAAGCCAACATGTTCGAGCGATGTCGCCGGCCTGACCTCCGACCGAATCGACGTTGCCGAAGATCACGTCTTCGATGGCTGAGGGGTCGACACCGGTGCGCTGCATGAGCGCAGAGATGCTCGCAGCGCCGAGGTCGGCGGGGTGGACATGAGCCAAGCCACCCCCTCGCTTTCCGGTGGGGGTACGGACTGCGTCTACGATGTAGGCCTCAGGCATGGCGCCAGTGTGCCAAACACTCGGTGCCGTCCCAAGTAGCGGGCAGCGGATTCCACACTGCCGACCCCGATACAGTCCGCTGCCATGGGCGACAACGCTGACGACTTCCGGGCGCACGTACGCGACTGGTACGAGGCAAACGCCACCCGCCGCGGCGCCACCGACCCGTGGGCTGTCAATGTCCAGACCGATCCCGGTGACGCCGTTGCCCACTTCGAGGCGTGTCGAGCCTGGCAAGGACGCCTCCACGAAGCGGGCCTCATGGGAATCGCTTGGCCATCTGAGTTCGGCGGAGGTGGCGGCGAGCCCTGGATGAGTCGTATCGAACGCGAGATCGCGCGCGAGTACGAGGAAGGGACCGGGTTCGTAGGAGCGAGCACGGCCATGATTGGGCCAGCCCTGCTTCGCCACGGCAGCGACGAACAAAAGCGCGTGTTCCTGCCGAAGCTTCTCAGCGCTGAGCTGACGTTCTGTCAACTCTTCAGCGAGCCGGGGGCCGGGAGTGATCTCGCCTCGTTGTCGACGCGGGCAGACCACGACGGTGACGACTTCGTCGTCACCGGCCAGAAGGTGTGGAACAGCGCAGCCCAGCACGCCGACTGGGCATTCCTCCTGGTTCGGAGCGACCCGAATGCGCCGAAGCACCGAGGCATCACATTCTTGCTCGTCGACATGGCGACACCGGGGATCGAAGTCCGACCGCTCGTACAGATCAACCGGTCGGCACACTTCAACGAGGTTTTCCTGAGCGATGTTCGGATCCCGGTCACGAACGTCATCGGTGAGGTCGATGACGGATGGGCGGTGGCCCGTACGGTGCTCGCGAACGAGGCAGCCTTCATCGGTGGGGGCCCGAAGACACCGGCGAGTGAGAACCTCCGCACCCTCGCCGAACAAGCCGACCGCTCGGGTGACCCCACCGTTCGCCAAGAACTCGCCGCCATCATCAGCCGCGAACACATTGCTGGCTGGATGGGCGAACAAATTCAACAGGCGATTCGTCGCGGCGACATGCCGCCCATCGACCCTGGCCTCATCAAGTTGATGACCGCCCAGAACAGGGTTCGCACCGGCAATCTCGCGATGGAGCTGCAAGGCCCCGCTGCAAGTTGCGGTGAGGCGTCGCAGACTCTGTGGTCGCAGGCGGAGTTGTACGGTCGTTTCTCGATCTCGATCGGTGGGGGAACCAACGAGGTGCTGCGAAACAACCTCGGAGAACGGGTGCTTGGACTTCCACGCGAACCGGGTTACGCAAAGGACCAACCGTGGAGGGAAATCCCCCGCTAGACGATGGCTGCGACGTGAGTCACGGGCAGCAGGCGCTACCCGAATCTCCATCGACGTTTACGCCCACAACGGTCTTGAACTCGGCGATCACATCGGTGCCAAAGTCGGCTTCGTCGGAGGTCTTCACGTACCACTCCCAACGCTCCTGGTCGGGGCCGACGACCCAGGTTTCGGTCTTCCCTGCGTAGCAGCACACGGTGTCGTTGACGCCGGTGGTGTCGAGACCGGAATCGTCCAGCCGTGCCTCTGCCGCTTCAACTT
>CAJQPN010000013.1 GCA_905480195.1 uncultured Acidimicrobiales bacterium | reverse complement strand
AAGCTTTGAGCCTCGTGGAGGGTTTCTCGCCCGCTGATGTAGCCCGGCATCACCTTCGAGACGTCGACGGAAGACCAGAACCCTGTCGGTTTCTCCGAGAGAACTCTGTTTCGCTCGTCCTGGAGCGCAAGTCAGCACTCGTGGCGTAGATGTGTTCACACTGATTTGTCGGTTTGTTCATGCGCCGGTGTGGCGGAGTGCTGGCCATTCACCGGTGTTGAGGTGATCTAGTTCATGGCGAGAGCTTGCCGGGGTGCTGAGCGATGATTGGGAGAAAGGCGGCTCGGAAGCGGAGGTGGTGCGTGTGGAGCGAATCGAGGAGGTGTTCGCTGTCGCCGTCTTCGACGTCACCAGGGGTTGAGCAACTGATCCCACACGCGTTCGATCGTGGAGCGGGTCCCATCCGAGCGGCCCGACGATTTTTCCTGTCGCCAACAAACGACAAAACCGGATCAAAATCAGGCGACATCCGGTTCGGTAGCATGCCGGGCTGCTGGGAACCTTACGAAGACCTCTTCGAGGGTGAGCCCCAGCTCTGGCTCGGCAAACGCGGGTTGTGTTCTAGGGTTTGCGGTATGCGAAAGATGTTTGCGTGTTTGGTTGTTGCGGTTGTGCTTGCGGGATGCGGAGACGATTCCCCCGATAAGCCAGACGCGAACGAGCCGACCACGTCGACCGACACTGGCGAACCGACCACCTCGACCGACACAGGCGATTAGTTCCGACATTGTCGCTGACTTGTCAAGGTGGCAGTCACAGCTGAGCTACAGACCGACAGTGATGGTGGCCGCATCTACGTCGCCTTGGACAAGCTTGTTGCCGCCCACCTGATGGGGCTTCACCTCCACCAGCTGGCCGTAACAAAGAAGTGACAAAGAACGTGTCCGAACATCGTCGAGAGTGGGGATCCACACCGACGCCATCTGCAAACAAAGACGCCATCTGCAAACAAAGCAGAGGGTGAGTCGGCTGCCATGACTCGGTAACCGTGGGCTGCGTTTTCGGGTCGGCGGCATGCCGTATCACGCCGAGGCCAACGGCAGCAATGCATGTGTCTGCAGTGCTGCACGGGTCAGATCGAGAGAACGGCATCAGGGCTCGCAGAACCCGGCTGATTTCTGCGAGAGAAACCGCCGAATTCTTCGAGTCCCCCGTTGTGGAGCTGGAGGGAATCGAACCCTCGTCCGTCAGGTGGTCACGTAATGCGTTACGACCATTCCCGTGATCCCAACTTGTGGCTGTTGGTTCGCCGGGTCGAATGAGCAAGCTCGGCCACCGGATCTTTCTCCAGTGTCAGCGGTCTTTGCCTGCTGTCAGTGGTCTTTCCCTACCGTCCACCACTGCTTCTGTTGACAGGCTGCAGTGGTCAGGCCCCGCGTGGCATTGCTGCTCGCGATGACTCTCCACTACCTAACTAGGCGTCAGGCGGCGAGAGTGAGATCGTCCGTATCGGCGTCTCTGTTTGTGCCCCGTTTTTGGAGTCTGAGCAACTCCGGTCGCACACCGACGCATCCTGGTCCCAACGTCGAAACCGATCAGCCCCGTAGTGCCGTCTCTTGTCAAGTGGCGAACAACGCCGGAAGCGTTGCTACCGAAAGGGTACAGCTTGCGCGTGACAGCACGCCCTCGGGCACCTGCACCACTTACGACGTAAGCGTGCGAGTGCTAGCGTCGAAATCATGACGGACCTCCACGACGACATGCACGTCAAGATGAAAATCGCCACCAGCGAGGAGATCTGGAAGCCCGGCGGGCCGGTCGAGGATTGGACGACCGACTACGACATCCGCGACGAGGGCTACATCGAGAACCCGGTTCCGATGTGGGCTGCGATGCGCGAGAAGTGCCCGATCGCGCACACCGATCGGCTTGGCGGCTCGTGGAACCCGACAAGGTTCGACGACGTTCGCGAGATGGCGAAGATGACCGACGAGTTCTCGTCACGGCAGGTGCTGGTCATGCCGCCTGCGCCCAACACTCCCGAGATGAGCCGTTATGAGCAGATGATCGCCGCGGCGCCGATCACCGCAGATCCTCCGATCCACACCTGGACCCGTCGAATGCTGCTGCCGGCGTTCGCGCCAAAGGCAGTGACTCGCTGGC
Organism: uncultured Acidimicrobiales bacterium; assembly: GCA_905480195.1. Classification (GTDB taxonomy): domain Bacteria; phylum Actinomycetota; class Acidimicrobiia; order Acidimicrobiales; family Aldehydirespiratoraceae; genus UBA11606. Next base: position 7,017 of record CAJQPN010000013.1, on the reverse strand, counting down.
AGGACTACACCGAGGAACTCTGTCATCAGTTGATCGACGGATTCATCGAGTCGGGACAGTGCGACGGTGCGGTTGACTTCAGCCAGCAGATCCCGCCCCGTGTCATCGCCCACATGATCGGCGTTGATGCGGGCATGGCCGACCAGTTCGTTATCTGGGTCAACGCCGTCCTCGGTGAGGCGATGAGCGATCCCGTCGCTCGTCTGAAGGCCCGCGACGAACTCATTGGCTTTATCAGTGAGGAAGTCGCGAAGCGTTCACAGGACCCACAGGACGACCTGCTCACCGAACTGATCTTCATGGAACTCGACCACCCCGAGGCCAACGTCACCCCCGCTGTTGTCGTCGGAATCACCAACCTGTTGATCGTGGCCGGAATCGACACAACGTGGAGTTCGATCGGTTCCGCCTTGTGGCACCTCAGCCAGAACCCCAACGATCGCCAGCGACTACTCGACGAATCCGACCTGTTGCCGGTCGCGATCGAGGAGTTCCTTCGGTACTACGCACCCGTCACCATGGCTCGCGTCGCCGAACAAGACGTCGAGTTCAACGGCGTACACATCAAAAACGGCGACAAGATCCTCATGAACTTCCCGGCCGCCTGCCACGACCCAGAGCACTTTGAGAACCCGGACGACTTCATCATCGACCGTGCCCGGAACCGTCATGTTGCGTTCGGGTCCGGCATCCATCGCTGCGCCGGTTCGAACCTGGCTCGGCTGGAGATGACCACAGCGATCCGGGTGTTCCTCGAACGGATCCCGCATTTCGAGCTGAGCGACCGTGAGCCAATGAAGTGGGCCGGGGGCCAGGTGCGTGGTCCGCGTGTCATGCCGTTGTCGTTCGAACCCGGCCAGGCTCGCTGATCTGGGGTGACCGAAACGGTCGATTGCTGGTCAAATGACCAGTTCACGCCGGGTCACATTTCTCCAGGACTGTGCTTGATCGGGGACTTCTTGCCACTGCTATGGTCGAAGCAGAGACAACCCGGGGGGGGACGCGTGCACAGTGGTGGCCTACGGTCGCTGACGCGCCATCACCTCTCCATAACGCAGTCGAGAGTGAGATGGCAGCACAAGACGATGTGATCATCGAGCTGGACAAGGTCTACAAGATCTTCGGTCCACAACCCCGAGGTCGAGCGCTTCAGCTTGCGAAGAGCGGCATGCGTAAGAACGACGTGCAGGCACAGACCGAGCACGTCGTCGGGATGACCAACGTGTCGTTCCAGGTGAATCGAGGTGAGACCTTTGTGATCATGGGCCTGTCCGGTTCGGGTAAGTCCACTGCGATTCGCACGGTCAACAAACTGCACGACATCACCGACGGCCACGTCTGGGTCGACGGCGTCGATGTGCAAGCGCTCAGCGGCCCGCCGCTGCAGCAGTTCCGGCGCGAAAAGATGGGCATGGTGTTCCAGCACTTCGCCTTGTTCCCGCACCGGTCGGTGATTGACAACACCGGCTACGGGCTCAAAGTGCAGGGCGTCGATAAAACCGCCCGCGATGAGGCCTCGATGCGAGCCCTGAATCTGGTGGGCCTCGGGTCGTTCGCCAAATCGATGCCCCGTGAGCTTTCCGGCGGTATGCAGCAGCGTGTGGGCCTTGCTCGAGCACTTGCCGCCGACCCCGACGTGTTGCTCATGGACGAAGCGTTCTCTGCGCTCGATCCGCTCATCCGTCGCCAGATGCAAGACGAGATGATGGCGATCAACGCCGAGCTGAAAAAGACGATCCTTTTCATCACCCACGACCTAAACGAGGCTCTGCGGATCGGCGACAAGGTCTGCATCATGAAGGACGGCGCCATCGTCCAGATCGGCACGCCCGAAGAGATCCTCACCCGTCCCGCCACCGGCTACGTCGCCGAGTTCGTCCAAGACGTCGACCAGGGTCGTGTCATCCAGGTTCACGAGATCATGCAGGAGCCTCAGCCCGTTGCCGCCGGGACATCGTTGCAGGAAGCGCTCCAGAGTCTCGGCGATCGAGCCGGCGCATTCGTGCTCGGCGACGACGGAAAGCCGAAGGCAGTGCTCACCTCGGCCGACGGTATCCGCGCCGCCGGTATGGGCAGCACCGAATTGCAGGCCGGCCTGCGGGAAGACTTCAACTCCTGCACCCCCCAGACCACGCTCAACGAGATCTATTCGGCTGCCGGCCGAGGACTCCCGATCGCGGTCTGTGACGACGATGGCAGGCTCGTCGGCAACCTCGACCCCCGTCACATCATGGAAGAGATGGGCCGAGTCGAGAACCTCATAGACGACTTCGAGCGAGAGGTGTTCATGTGATGTGGTCACTTGCACAAGAAACCGAAGCCAATCCGAGCTGGACCGCCAATGACTGGCTGAACACGTTCAACTTCCCGTTCGGTGAGTGGATCAAGCAACTCGTGTTCTGGGCCGTCAACAACCCGATCACCGCCAAGCTTGGCGACATGGTCGAGTGGCCATTCGACCAGTTCTTCGATCTCATCCTTTCCGAAAAGGTTGCTCGCGACTCAATCGAGACGATCCCGTGGATCTGGGTCGTCATCGGTGTTTTCATTATCGGCTCGTTCACCCGTAACACCCGGGTCGGGCTCGCCTCCGCTGGCATGTTGGCTATCTGCGGCTTCCTCGGCGCCGGCTATTGGACGGAGACCTCCCGCACGATCGGCATGATCCTCGTGTCGGTAACCCTGTGCGCGATCGTCGGTATCCCCGTCGGTGTCATCTCCGGCCGCGTCGACGCCTTCTGGAACATCGTCCGGCCCACCCTCGACGCCATGCAGGTTGTCCACTCCTTCGTATTCATGCTGCCGTTCATCTTCTTCTTCGGCATCGGTGAGGTTTCGGCGACCATGGTGACGATGGTGTTCGCACTCCCGCCGATTGTGCGACTGACGAACCTGGGCATCAGGCAAGTACCGGAAGACGTCGTTGAGGCGTCGCGAGCGTTCGGAGCGACAGAGGCCCGCGTGCTCTTCGACGTCCAACTCCCGCTTGCGCGTCCCGCGATCCTCACTGGCCTCAACCAAACGCTCCTACTCGCCATCTCGATGCTGGGTATCGCTGCGCTCATGGGTGCGGGCGGCCTCGGCCGCTTGCTCTTCCGGGCGATCAACAACCTCAACCTTGGTCTTGCAGCATCGGCTGGTCTGGCCTTCTTCCTCGTGGCGGTCATGTTTGACCGCATCACCCAGAGCGAGGAACAGGACGGAATCAACCTTTTCAAGAAGATCGGCCTCGCCTGGCGTTACCGGGCAGACGGTGAAGCCTTCATGGCGGCGACCACCACCGCCGTCGCTGCAGAGAACTCTGAGGATGAGCCGGCCGAGCGTTCCTCACCCGTCGAAGGTCGCGAGCGCCTGGGTCTGATGGCCGGAGCGGTCGCCAGCCTCGTGACGATCGCGGCGACCGTGTTCATGACGTGGTCAAACGACGCCGGTGCAGTGTCGTCGTGGGCTCGCCGATCCGACGAGGATCTCCTAGGCCAGTCCTTCGGAGGTCTGAATGCAGCGGGTGGCAGCTTCTTTGGACTTTTCGTTGCGTTCTTCGCCAGTGTTGCGTTCCTCGCCTGCATCCGTCCGCTCATCGGGGACAATCCAGGATTTGTGGCAAGGCTGCAGAAGTGGCAGGGCTACTCCCTGGCCACAGTCGCCGGCCTGATAGCCGTCATCTGGCTACTGAACATGTTCAACGGCGAGAAGTTCTTCTTCGACCTCCCGACGTTCGGAGTGCTCGACTCGGTGTGGCTCGGTGACGGCAATGACGGCAAGTTTGGTCTGCTTCCCGAACTCGGCCTGCTGATCTTTGCGATCTGCGTCGTGTTGTTGGTCGTCGAGATATTCGCCGCAGGCGCTCCTCGTCTGGGAGCCGACGGTGCACTCATCTCGAGCCTGGCATCGTTCATCGTCACCATCGGTTTCGTCATGCTCGATCAGTCGGTATTCGTTGCGGAGTACTCCGTCGGCTCAGGCGCAATCCTCGCCCTCATCGGAACCGGCGCCATGACGCTCGCAACATGTGTCGCAACCATGTCGGCGCCGTACTCGCCGCGCCATCCCCTCCCGATGGCCCGCACAATCGCCGCTGCCAAGTCCAGCCTTATTGCTTTCGGTGCCGTCGTGGCGTTTCTCGCAACCGGATTGGCCTGCATCTTCAACTGGCTGGTCGAAGGCGACCGGGCTCAAGACGCGCTCGACGGCGCGTTGAGCGTCGGTCAGGCCAACTGGCTCGGAGGAATCGCAACTGCTCTTATCGCGGCCGTTGGCGTTTTCGTACTCAGCCGTATGGTCGCCGGGCGTGTTGCGGGCAACGAGGATGACACGGTCGACCAGGTTGGCATGGGCATCATGATCGGCGGCTTGATCATGCTGATCGGGTTGTCCATCGTGCTGGTCGTCACCGACAACGTCTTCGCCGGGACCAACGAGTTCCTCCTCGCCGAACTGGCATTCATCGCGGCCGTCGGCGGCGCGCTGTCCGGTGTCACCACGAGCCAGATCGGCGCAACGATCGTTACAACGGGTCTGATCATCGCTTCGGCCTTCGGAGTCGGCACGGTCGAGACCAAAACGCAGTACGGCTGGTACTTCGATGGCCGTATCGACTCGCTTATTACCCCAGAGATTCAGGCCGAGTTCGACGCCATCGAAATTGAAGCGGGCGACGACATCGGCAAACAACTCGCAGCAGGCCAGGAAATCACGAACAAGATCAACTCGCTGCAGGCGGGTGGTGGTGTCGTCTACACCGGCGTCGACGAAGACGGTCCGGGCCTCGGTTACCTAAGCATCGTCTTGTCGTTCACGGCGATCCTGGTCGCGATCGCTGCTTCAGGGGCCCTCGGAGGAGGCGAGACGCTGCAATGGCGGGCGACGACGGTTCTCTCCGGCCTTGGCTTGGGGATCGCACTGATCCCATTGGCGTTTATCTTCGGCATTGTGCGGGTCGACACCAGCGGCGGTGACGTACTCGGCGGCATCGGAGCATTCGTCACGTTCATCTGCGGCTTTGTCATCTTTGCCAGCGGTCGCTCGGTCGTCTCGGAGTTCCGCCGAACGAAGCTCTACGCCGAATACCAGGGTGAAGGCCTTGTCGAGACGGTCATCGGGGCCGGCTCCGCCGAAGAAGCCGAACTCGTCGAATCGAGCCGCTGAGTGGTGCGTTTCGAGGCAGCTGGTCGTTCTCTCGGTGGCCCGCCTCGTCTAGTGAAGGCTGGCCGCTATACTGTTTGACTGTTGTGACGTCAGTCACCGGGGCCCCTGCGTCCTGCAAACAAACCCTGGGAGGGGATATGAAGAGCAAGTTCAAGTTGCTTCTCGCGCTGTTGGCGGTGTTTTCACTGCTTGCTGCTGCGTGTGGCGACGATGACGAAGGCACCACCGCCGACGCTGGCGATGACGCCGGCGACGCTAGCGATGACGCCGGCGACGATATGGCCGACGATGCCGACGATGCTGGCGATGACGCCGGCGACGCGGGTGATGACGCTGGTGACGACATGGCTGCCCTTCCGGGTGAAGGCATCACGGTCAACATGGGCCGCGCGAACTGGAGCTCCGGCTACGTTCACGCCCAGATCCTGCACGATCTGATCGAAGAAATGGGCTACGACGTTGCGTCGCCCGATGGTTTCGAGTTCGCTCCCGACCTCGGTTACCAGACCATGGCGTCCGGCGAGATGGACCTCTGGGCCAACTCCTGGTACCCGGGTCACTACAGCTGGCATGAAGGCGACCTGCCCGACGGCACCCGTATCGGCGACAACCTGCTCGTCGTCGAGGGCTCCGTCATGCCTGGCGGCGGCCTCCAGGGCATGCTGATCGCCAAGAGCTGGGCCGAGGACAACGGCGTCACGTCGCTCGACCAGATCAACGCCGAAGAGGCTCTCTGGAGCCAGCTTGACTCCGACGGCAACGGCAAGGGCGAGTTCTACGGCTGCCCCGAGGACTGGACCTGTGACGACATCATGGCTTCGCAGATCGCGTTCAATGGTTGGGACAACCTCGAGCAGACCCAGGCCGGCTACGACGCCATGTTCGCCGAGTTCCTGACCAAGGCCCAGGCCGGCGAGCCCGCCTTGATCTACACCTGGACCCCGACCTCGTACCTTGCCCAGGCCATCCCGGGCGAGACCACGATGTGGCTCCACCAGGAAAACATCCTCGACGACTCGAACCCCCTCGGTAAGGAGGGTGGCGAGTCCTACACGCAGGGTGAGGGCTATACCGGCCTTGCCAGCGACGTTTGCCTCAGCCCCGGCGACGTGTGCAACACCGGTTGGGAAGCTGCCGACATCCTCGTGACGTTGAATGCTGCGTTCGCCGAGGCCAACCCAGCGATCGTCGCGCTCTCTGCGGTCTTCAACCCGCCGCTCATCGACATGGCCATCGCTGGTGTCGACCTCAACGCGTCGGACGGCTCGCAGGCTGCGGTCGAAGAGATCGCCGCCAAGTGGATCGCGGACAACCGTGACCTCGCAGACGAGTGGGTCGCCATCGGTCTTGCCGCTGGCTGATCCAGTCTTCGACTGAACAACTGAAAACGGGCGGGGCTCTCGGGCCCCGCCCGTTTCGCGTTGTGAACCGTTGCGGCGGTCAGCGCCGGCGAGCGCGGGCGATCGCGCGGGCTGCTTCGCGATCGGCGTCGCGTTTTGCGATCTCTTGGCGGCGGTCGTGTTGCTTCTTGCCACGGGCAAGGGCCAGGTGGAGCTTGGCTCGACCTTCCTTGAAGTAGAGCGCGAGAGGAATCATGGCGAGTCCCTCACGGTCGGCGCGGCTCGACCATTCATTGATTTGGGAGCGATGGGCCAACAGCTTTCGCCGACGGTCGGTCTGGTGAGCGAAGGCGGCACCAGAGTGCGAGTACGACGAGATGTTCAGACCAACGAGCCAGAGTTCGCTCTGGAAGAAGATCGCGTAGGTATCTACGAGTTGCACCTTGCTTTCGCGCAGGGACTTGACTTCGCTGCCTTTGAGGACGAGGCCGAACTCGAGTTCGTCGAGGATGTCGTAGTCGCGGCGTGCCAC
>CAJQPN010000012.1 GCA_905480195.1 uncultured Acidimicrobiales bacterium | reverse complement strand
GCCGTGAGCTCGACGGTGCGGTTGTCGCGATCGAACAACGACACGTTGAGCTCGGCTTCCAGCTGCCGGATGTGGCGCGACAGCGCCGATGTGCTGACGTTCGCCCGGCTGCCGGCCCGCCCGAAGTGCAGGGTCTCGCTGAGCACGATGAACTGCCGAAGTCTGGTGACGTCCATGGCCTTATTGTTGCAGAAATCAGGATACCACGTTGCAGATATATCAATTTACGAAACGCTAGTCATTCGGTAGTGTTGGCCTGATCGATCGCACCTGGAGCGTCCACCTCATGGCCAACTACTTCAACACCCTGCCGCTGCGAGAGCAGCTCGCCGAGCTCGGCAAATGCCGTTTCATGCACCTCGACGAGTTCGACGAGGGCGTCGATGCCCTTCGCGGCAAGAAGATGGTCATCATCGGTTGCGGCGCGCAGGGTCTGAACCAAGGTCTCAACCTCCGCGACAGCGGTCTCGACGTGTCCTACGCGCTCCGTGAGCAAGCCATCGCTCAGCAGCGTCAATCCTGGAAGAATGCCACCGAGAACGGTTTCACGGTCGGCACCTACGAGGAGTTGCTGCCCACCGCCGATGTGGTCTTGAACCTCACCCCCGACAAGCAGCACACCAACGTCGTCAACACGATCATGCCGATGATGAAGCACGGCTCGTGCCTCTCCTACTCGCACGGTTTCAACATCGTCGAGGAGGGCATGCAGGTGCGTGAAGACATCACCGTCATCATGGTCGCCCCCAAGTGCCCGGGCTCTGAGGTACGCGCCGAGTACGTGCGCGGCTTCGGTGTGCCCACCCTGATCGCCGTCCACGAGGCCAACGATCCCAACGGAGAGGGCCTCGCCTTGGCCAAGGCCTACGCGGTCGGCACGGGTGGCCACAAAGCGGGCGTGCTGATGTCGTCATTCATCGCCGAGGTCAAGTCCGACCTCATGGGCGAGCAGACCATCCTGTGCGGCATGTTGCAGACCGGCTCGCTGCTGTGCTTCGACAAGATGATGGAAGAGGGCATCGACCCCGGCTACGCCTCCAAGCTCATCCAGTACGGCTGGGAGACGATCACCGAAGCCCTCAAGTACGGCGGCGTCACCAACATGATGGACCGCCTGTCCAACCCGGCGAAGATCCGTGCCTTCGAGCTGGCCCAAGAGATGAAGGACATCATGCGTCCGCTCTACTGGAAGCACCAGGACGACATCATGACCGGCACCTTCTCCAAGACGATGATGGCCGACTGGGCGAACGATGATTCCGAGCTGCTGGGCTGGCGGGCCGAAACGGCCGAGACCGCATTCGAGAAGACCCCGGCTGGCGACACAGAGATCTCCGAGCAGGAGTACTTCGACAACGGCATCCTCATGGTCGCCATGGTGAAGGCCGGCGTCGAGCTCGCCTTCGAGACGATGACATCGGCTGGCATCATCGCCGAGTCGGCCTATTACGAGTCGCTGCACGAGACGCCGCTGATCGCCAACACGGTGGCCCGCAAGAAGCTCTACGAGATGAACGCGACGATCTCCGACACCGCCGAGTACGGGTGCTATCTGTACAACCACGCGTGCGTGCCGCTGTTGGGCGACTTCATGAAGGGCATCAGGAGCGACGTGATCGGCAAGGGGCTCGACGTCGCCGACAACGCGGTCGACAACGCTCGCCTGATCGAAGTCAATGACGCCATCCGCAGTCATCCGGTCGAAGCGATCGGTGGCGTTCTGCGCGGCCATATGGCCGACATGAAGCGCATCGTCTGATCGTCCTCCCATGATCTGCCTGGATGCGCTCTCGGTCGACTTCGACGAGCGCTTTCAGCTGCACGACATCAACTGGACGATCCAGCCCGGCGAACACTGGTTGATCGCAGGCGCCAACGGCTCGGGCAAGTCGGCTCTGGCAGCCGTTCTGGCCGGCGAGGGAACGCATCTGTCGGGCACGCTGTCGGGGGTGCCTGACCGTGTCGCGCTCGTCTCCTACGAACGCCAGGCAGAACTCATCGAGGCCGAGCGCCGCAAAGACGACGCCGACATCATGGACGTGGTCTCAGAGGGCACCCCGGTAGCCGAGATCATCGACGCCGACTGCCACGATCCCGACCTGGCCCAGACCCTGATCGACACCCTGGGTCTGCGGCCGCTGATGGGCAGGGCGTTCCGCAAGCTCTCGACTGGCGAGACGCGCAAGGTCATGCTCATTCGCGCCCTGACCAGTCAGCCGGACGTGCTCGTTCTGGACGAGCCATTCGACGGCCTCGACCACAACTCGATGGCATGGCTCCAGGATCACCTCAGCGCTCTCGCCGAGGTGATGCCCATGGTCATCGTGCTCAACCGGTTCGACGAGTGCCCCGACTTCATCACCCACGTCGCATACCTGGAAAACGGCCAGCTTCTTCATCGCGTAGACCGTGACAACGAGCGCGCCTACGCCGAGCTCTACCAGCTCCTGCATCTGAAGACGAGCGGGCTCGAGATCCCTGCAGCCGATCCGGCCGCCCGACTCCCTGCACTCAACCCCGACGCCCCTCTCGTTCGGCTGACGGGAGCTAGCGTTCGTTACGCCGAGAACACCGTGTTCGAGGACCTCAACTGGACGATCGAAGCGAACCAGAGTTGGCAACTGAGTGGGCCGAACGGCAGCGGCAAGACCTGCCTGCTGTCGCTGATCACGGGCGATCATCCGCAGTGCTACGTCAACGACATCATGGCGTTCGGGTTTCAGCGAGGCACAGGCGAGAGCATCTGGCAGATCAAGCAGTTCATCGGATATGTCTCCACCGCACTCCAATGGGAATACCGGGTCGGGACAGGGCTGCGGAACGTCATCATCTCCGGCTTCTATGACAGCATCGGGCTCTACACCAAGAGCACCGACACACAGAAGGCCATCGCCGACGAGTGGCTTGCGCTGTTGGGGATGTCGGAGCGGGCCGATGAACCGTTCAACACCTTGTCGTTCGGAGACCAGCGCCTCGTACTGATCGCCCGGGCGATGGTGAAACACCCACCGCTGCTCATCCTTGACGAACCCTGCCTCGGCCTCGACGACATGAACCGCCAGCTTGTGCTTGCGCTCGTCGAGCGCATCTGCCTGGACAGCGAGACGACGGTGCTCTACGTCAACCACCGCGAACAAGACCGCGTTCCCGGCATTGACAACCATCTCACGCTGACGGAGTAGGTGTCCCTCGTAGGGACGTATTCCGTACGCAGGCTCAGTTGTCGAGTGACGGGAGCGCCACTCGCCCCGTCCGCTGGAGTTCCACGATCCCGAAGGGTCGCAGTCGTTCTTCCAGTTCGTCGAGACGGGCTGGGCGGGCCGACCACGACAACATCAGCCGGTCGTCACCCTCGGAGAGCACGTAGGCGCGGTAGTCGTCGACAATCTCCATGAGTTCCTTGCGGTACTCGCCAACCTCGACAGTGATCAGCATCAACTCACGCTCGACCGAGTGAGCTGGATTGAGTTCGCTGATGTCGACGACGTTGATGAGTTTGTCGAGTTGCTTCACAACCTGATCGAGCGGCGTGCCTTCGATGTCGACGGTGAACGTGATGCGACTGAAGCGTTCGTCGTCGGTGGGAGCGACAGCGAGCGAGTGGATGTTGAAACCGCGACGAGAGAAAAGGCCGGCGACACGGGCGAGCACGCCAGGCTTGTTCTCGACCGTCGCGACGAGCGTGTGCCAGCGCGGGCTGGCGGATGAGACGTTCACGACTCGCCCCCAGTGTCGTCGAGCAGGTGCTGCTGGCTCGGGTCGACAACGACATCGGAATTGGTCGCACCGGCGGGAACCATCGGGAAGACGTTCTCGCGGGCATCAGTGACGAACTCGATCACGACGGAGCGGTCGTTGATCTCGTTCGCCTTCGCGATAGCGGGAGCGACCTCCTCGGGTGACTCGACGCGAATACCAACCGCACCCATCGACTCAGCCCACTTGACGTAGTCGGGCACATGATCAGAGAGGTGCACCTCGGAGAACCGCTCGTCGTAGAACATCTCCTGCCACTGGCGAACCATGCCCAGGTAGCTGTTGTTGAACAACGCCACCTTGATCGGAATGTCCTCGACCGTCGCCGTGACGAGCTCTTGAGCCGTCATCTGGAAGTTGCCATCGCCATCGACCGCCCAGACCCGGCGATCGGGCATGCCGGCCTTGGCGCCGATAGCCGCCGGAATCGAAAATCCCATCGTGCCGAGACCACCGGAGTTGATCCAGGTATATGGATGATCGAACCGCCAGAACTGGCTCGCGTGCATCTGGTGCTGGCCAACGCCCGAGCAGAGGATCGTGTCAGCAGGGTTGCCGTCGCGGAGCTGCTCCATCACGAACTGCGGCTTCAACTTGTCGCCGGGCAACGACTGCTCATAGGTGAGCGGGAACTTCTCCTGCCAACCCGAAACGGTGGAGCGCCACGCGCTGCGATCGGCTTGAGCGCCCGAGCCGAGCTTCTTGGTGATGTCGACGAGCCCCTCGATGACCACCTTGCAGTCGCCCTGGATACCGACGTTGTACTGCCGCACCTTGCCGAGTTCGGCCGGGTCGATGTCGACGTGGATGATCTTGGCGTCGGGGGCGAAGCCATCAAGCCGTCCGGTGACGCGGTCATCGAAACGAGCGCCCAGCGAGACGAGAAGATCAGCCCGCTGCATGGCGGTGACGGCCGTGTAGTTGCCGTGCATCCCCGGCATACCGAGGCACAGCTCGTGGCTGTCGGGGAACGCGCCCCGAGCCATCAGTGTGGTGACGACCGGGATCTGCAGCAGCTCCGCCAGTTCGAGGAGGGGTTCGGCGGCGCGGGCCTTGAGAATACCGCCGCCCACGTAAAGCACGGGGCGCTCGGCATGAGCGATGAGTTCGGCGGCCTCCTGGATGAGGGCCGGGTCGCCATCGGTCTGCGGGTGGTAGCCAGGAAGCTCCATCGGCACCGAGTCAGGTTCGTACCAGGTCATTGCCGAACGCGGGTTCACCGGATCGACGATGTCTTTCGGAATGTCGACCAACACCGGTCCCGGACGACCCGTCGTGGCGATATGGAACGCCTCGTGGATGATGCGCGGGATGTCCTGGGGATCGGTCACCAGGAAGTTGTGCTTTGTCACTGCCATCGTGATGCCGGTGGTGTCGCACTCCTGGAACGCGTCGGTACCGATTGCGGCGAGAGGGACCTGACCCGTTATGCACACCATCGGGACCGAGTCGAGCATCGCATCAGCGAGCGGTGTGACGACGTTGGTGGCCGCCGGGCCAGACGTGACCATGCAGACGCCAGGCTTGCCGGTGGCGTGGGCATACCCTTCCGCCATATGGCCGGCACCCTGCTCGTGACGCACGAGCACGTGGCGGATCGAAGAATCGATGATCGGGTCGTAAACCGGCAGAATTGCGCCGCCGGGAAGGCCAAACATTACCTCGACACCCTCGCACTCGAGGGCCCTGACGAGGGCTTCGCCGCCATTGGTGGGATTGGTGCTCATGAGACGTGAATTCCAGGATCTGGGACGCAGATGCGCCGGGTGAAAACTACCGGCCGAAAAAGCAAACGACCTCCCGCTGGGGAGGTCGAGGCACACGATCGGGTCGGGTTGGACGCAAACGAGTGCTAGCGAATAACTACTACGAGTCGGGCGCTGGCAGCGAGGTTCACATCTCAGAGTATGACCGGACTCCAACTGCATGGCAACGTACTTGCGTGAAGGCATTGCGTCGCCAGCGCATCGGCGTGTATCCGGGATCGTTCAACCCGCCGACGATCGCCCACGTAGAGATCGCTCTGACAGCTCGTTCGATTCATAGGCTCGATCGAGTCGACCTCGCCGTTTCAGTGTCGGCTCTGGGGAAGGTCGACGTTGTGCGACCAACCTTCGCAGAGCGTCTTGCCGTGATCGAGGCGTCGGTGGCCGCAGTCGATGGGCTGGGCGTGATCGTCACCGAGCACCAACTGATCGCTGACATCGCCGACGGCTACCAGGTCGTCGTCATGGGCGCTGACAAATGGCATCAGGTCAACGACGTGTCGTGGTACACAGGCGAGGCCGAGCGAGACGCAGCGATCGCCTCGCTGCCCGCGCTGGCGTTGGCACCGCGGACCGGCTTCTCCGTGCCCGACGAACATCGCTTGCCGGTGGATGCCCATCTGCTCGACGTCTCGTCGTCAGCGGTACGCGCTGGCCGCACCGAATGGATGACACCCCAGGCGAGGGCCCACCACCAGGCCACCGGAGCGTGGAAGTAGTCCCATCCGTGGGGCCCCAAGTGAAAACGCGAACGCACTAGAAGTCGGCGATCAGCCCACGCAAGGCCGCCACCGGTGCGGGTGGGCCGCAGGTCCGCAGTTAGCGTGCCGCTGATGTTGCGACTTCTGCTGCCCGGATGGCCTCGCTGGACCGAAACCGACCGGAGGATTCTCGCGCTCGCCTTCCCAGCCCTCGGCGCACTCGTCGCCGAGCCGCTGTACATCCTCGCCGACACTGCTGTCGTCGGGCACCTCGGGACGCCCCAACTCGCCGGCCTCGCCCTCGCCTCCTCACTGCTACTGATCGCTTTCGCTGTCTTCATCTTCCTCGCTTACGGCACTACCTCTGCCGTATCGCGCCTCTTAGGCGCCGGCGAACACCGGCAGGCCGCACATCAGGCCGTGCAGAGCCTGTGGCTTGCGTTCGGGGTCGGCCTCGTCATCGCCAGCATCACCTATCTCTTCCGCAACCCACTCATCTCGGTTATGGGTGGTGATGGTGAGACTGCCACCAACGCAGAGATCTACCTCCGGATCTCGCTCCTCGGCATCCCACCGATGTTGATGGTGCTGGCCGGGGTCGGTTACCTGCGCGGCCTCCAGGACACGAAGCGGCCGCTGTACGTCGCCGTCGGCACCGCCACCCTCAACCTTGTACTCGAGCTCGTGCTGATCTACGGCCTCGACTTCGGCATCGGGGCCTCTGCGCTGTCGACGGTGATCGCCCAGTGGGTTGGCGCTGGCGCCTACTGCTGGTGGATTGCCCGGGCGGTTGCCGAACACGACGTTGGGCTTACGCCGGACTGGAAAGTCATCGGCAAGCTCGCCGGAGCCGGACTCGACCTCCTCATGCGGACCGCAGCGCTTCGAGGCGGCATCACCGTCACGGTGGCCGTCGCCGCCCGGATCGGCACCGACGACCTCGCCGCCCACGAGATTGCGTTCCAGATCTGGAGCATCCTTGCGCTGTCACTCGACGCCGTCGCCATTGCGGCCCAAGCGATGATCGGCCATGCCCTCGGCGCCGGCGATGCACAAGAGGCCCGACGCCTCGGTGACCGCATGATCCAATGGGGATGGTGGGGCGGGTTCGCGATGGCCGCAATCGTTTTCGCGTCGATCCCCGTGCTGCCCGACGTATTCTCCGCCGACCCCGAGGTCGTCTCGCTCGCAGCCTTCTTGTTCATCCACGTCGCCGCGTGGCAACCGGTGAACGGCATCGTCTTCGCGCTCGACGGCATCCTCATCGGCGCCGGCGACCTGCGCTTCCTCGCCATTGCGATGGTCACCGCCACGGCAGTCCTGGTGCCGTGGTCGTTCAGTGTGCTGTGGTTCGGCCTCGGCATCGGCTGGCTCTGGGGGGCCATCGGCGCTTGGATGGTCGTACGAGCAGCAACGCTGCTGTGGCGCTACCAAACCGGCGTTTGGGCGATCACCGGCGCCACACGGGCCTGAAAACCGCCACCGGTTCTCGACACGGCTCGTCTCGCTTCACTCCCAGGTCGGCTACTTCGACTTGCGGCCGAGGAGTTCGGCAACGGCGCGACCGTCGGCCTGCCCCTTCGTCGCCTTCATGATCTGGCCGGTAAAGAAGCCTTGCATCTTCTTCCGGTCGCTGTCATCACCACCGGTGAACCGGGTCCATTCATCGGGGTGATCGGAGATGAGTTGATCGACGAGCACTTCGAGTGCGTCGGATTCCATCGCTTCGAACCCGTGGAACGCTGCGATCGCCCTCGGATCGCCGCCGTGGAGCCCTGCCGCCATATCGGCGAGCACCTGTTTCGCCTGCGTGGCCGAGAGTTCACCGACAGACTCCATCTGGATCAAGACCGCCAACGTCTCTGCGTTCACTGAGGACCACTCGTCGACTGCGAGGTCGTTCTGAATACGAGTCAGGACCTTGTCGGGGTCAGCTCCCACCTCGATCGCGCCCAGCGCCAGCATGTCTTGACCACGCTCTACGACGGTGACGAGGACGTCGTCTGCGACGCTTGAGAGCGCACCGAGCCGTGCACGCCTGGCGGCGGGCAACACGGGCATGGCGGCGTCGATCTCGGCAACTTGCTCGGCTGTCGGCGCGAGTGGGACAAGATCAGGCTCCTGGAAGTACCGATAATCGTCGGCATCCTCCTTCGAGCGGCCAGCAGTCGAGCGCCCGCCGTCTTCGTCCCAGTGACGGGTCTCTTGACGAGGGGCTTCTCCCGACTCGTAAAGGTCGACGTGCCGACGGGCCTCGTACTCGATGGCCCTCCCGAGCGATCGGATGGAATTGATGTTCTTCAACTCGCAACGGGTCCGAAGCTCGTCGGAGCCGACCGGGCGAACCGACACGTTCGCATCGACCCGCATCGAGCCCTCCTCCATCTTGGCGTCGCTGACCGCAATCGCCAGAAGGATGTTGCGGAGCTCCGAGACGTACGCCTTGGCATGCTCGACGGTTCGGATGTCGGGGTGGCTCACGATCTCGACCAAGGGCACGCCAGCGCGGTTGTAGTCGACGAGCGAATAGGTCGCGTCATTGATCCGACCACCTCCACCCACGTGAGTGGTCTTGCCCGCATCCTCTTCGATGTGGGCCCGCTCGATGCCGACGACGGTCCCGTCGGCGAGAGCGAGCTCACCATCGCGGTTGGTCGGCTGGTCGTACTGGGTGGTCTGAAAATCTTTCGCCATGTCGGGGTAGAAGTAGTTCTTCCTCGCCATGACCGAGGGGTGGACGTCGCAGCCGAGGGCGCGGCCGAGGCGCATCGCGAACTCGACTGCCGTCTCGTTCATCACCGGCAGTGAACCCGGCAGGCCGAGACAGGTGGGACAGACATTCGTATTCGGTTCGGTCGAGAACTCGTTGGCACAGCCGCAGAAGAGTTTCGTCTGCGTGGCGAGCTCGACATGGACCTCGAGGCCGACGACGAGTTCCCACTCGTCGGAAAGCGCAGGCTCGTGCAGGTCGCTCATCGACCCTCCTTTCCACCGGGGTGGGGAGCGGAGGCTTCGAGCACAGCGGCCGCTTGGTAGATGGTCGGCTCACTCAATGCAGGACCCAACAGCTGGATGCCGACCGGCATGCCGTCATCGCCGACCCCGAACGGCACCGAGATACCCGGGTGACCAGTGAGGTTCGATGGAATCGTGCACACGTCGTTGACATACATCGTCATGGGGTCGGCGGTGCGCTCACCAAGCCGGAACGCAGTCGTGGGTGCCGTTGGAGTGAGGAGCAGATCGACCTGCTCGTACGCCGAGGCGAACTCGGCCAGCATCAACGTACGCACCTTCAGCGCTTTGCCGTAGAAGGCGTCGTAGTAGCCCGCCGACAACGCGTACGTGCCAAGCATGATCCGCCGCTTGACCTCAGGACCGAACCCGGCTGTTCGGGTGGCGGTCATCATCTCACCGGTAGTCGGCGCGTCGACTCGGAGACCGAACCGAACGCCGTCGAACCGACTGAGGTTCGACGATGCCTCCGCGGGCGCAACGAGGTAGTACGCGGAAAGCCCGAGTGTCGCCGAGGGGACTGAGACTTCCTGCACCCTCGCACCCGCAGCTTCGAGTGCCTCGGCTGCGGCGGCAGCACGGGCCTGCACATCAGGAGAAATACCGTCAACACTGCCGATACCACCGCTGAGCTCGCGCAGGATGCCAATTCGCATACCGTCGACCCCGCGGCCGAGCACGGATCGCAAATCGAACGCCGGAGCATCGATCGAGGTCGAGTCGAAGGGATCGTGACCGCCGATCACCTCGAGCACAGCAGCGGAGTCGGCCACAGAGGTCGAGAACGGTCCGATTTGATCAAGCGACGAGCCGAAGGCGATCAGGCCGTAACGCGAAACCGCTCCGTATGTCGGCTTCATGCCGACGACGCCGCAGAACGCAGCGGGCTGGCGGATCGAACCACCAGTGTCGGATCCGAGCGAGATCGCTGCAAGGTCGGCCGCGACCGCAGCCGCTGAACCCCCGCTGGAGCCACCGGGAACGCGGTCGGTGTCGAGTGGGTTGCGGGTCGGACCAAACGCCGAGTTCTCCGTCGACGAACCCATGGCGAACTCGTCAAGGTTTGTCTTGCCCACAGCCACTGCGCCTGCGGCTGCGAGACGAGCAACAACGGTTGCGTCGTACGGTGGCTCCCAGCCCTCGAGGATCTTGGAGCTGCACGTCGTGGCGATGCCCTGCGTGCACATGTTGTCTTTCAAGGCGACCGGCACGCCGGCAAGAGGCCCAGGGTCGTCGCCAGCAGCAACGCAGGCATCGACCGCTGCGGCCGCCGCCCGGGCTTCGTCGGCCATGACGAGGTTGAAGGCGTTCAGTTCCCCATTGCGGGTCTCGATGCGGGCGAGATACTCCTCGACCACGTCGACGGCGCGAACCTCACCGCTGCGGACGGCTGCAGCGACGCCGAGTGCACTCACGGCTCCTCTCCCAAGATCGGCGGTACTCGGAACTGCCCGGCCTCAGACGCGGGTGCCTGTGTCAAGAACTCGTCGCGTGCGAGCGAGGCGCGCCGCACGTCGGCCCGCAACACGTTGGTCATCGGCAAAGGGAGCGACGTGGGCTCGATGTCACCCACGTCGAGAGCTTCGACATCGGCCGCGTGCTCGAGGATGTCTCCGAGTTGGCCGGTGAATTCATCGATCTCAGTATCGGTCAGCGAGAGGCGAGCCAGTCGCGCCACATGAATCACCTCGTTGCGGGTGATGCGTTCGGACATGGGCTGAAGGATACGTGGCCTGTCGGGTGCTGCACGGTGCGTAACCTCACCCAGAGTTCCCGTACTCTGGGGGGCGATGCGCTACCCCTTTCTCAGCCCTGAGTGGATCGCCGCCATGCGGGAACTCCGCGCCGACTACGCAGAGCACGAAGCCGAGGCCACGCAAGCCGCCACAGACGCTGCGCTGCAACTCGCCGCCAACGTCACGGTCACCGATCCCCCGTTCTCCGACGAGCCGATCCTTGGACACATCGACACCACCGGTCCTGCGCTCTTGATCGAAGAGGGTCACCTCGAAGACTCCGACTTCGGCATCGAAGTGCCCTGGATGTTGGCGAAGCAGCTGTTCATCGATCGCGACCCAACCCAAGTCATGCCTGCGCTGTTCGGCGGCGCAATCAAACTCACGGGCGACTCTTCGAAGATCCTCGCCCTTGCATCGATTTTGGCACCGCCGCCAGCTGGCGACCCGGACAAGAGCGGCGCACCCGACATTGTCCGTGATCTGATCCAACGCGTCGACGAGATCACCGAGCCATAACGCAGGTCCGCATTCCCGTCAGTCGGCGGTCAGGCTGGTGGCAATGACGATCTCGGTTCCCTTGCTATGGACCTCACCAGCCGCCGGGTCGGTCGCAAGCACGGGGAGTGTGGGCGATCCCAGCACCCCGACGACGACGAAGCCTTCGGCTTCGAGGATCCTCGTCGCTTCGTCGACATCGAGGCCGATCACTGCGGGAACCGCTCGAGGTCGAGGACCGTCGGACACGTAGACCAAGACATCGGCTCCGACCGGGACGATGGTGCCGGAAGGCGGCTCGTAGCGGATGATCTTGCCTGCCGCGATCGTCTCATCAAACTCGCGAACCTCGGTGGCCGTCAGCCGGAGCGCCGTCAGTTGGCCGATCGCTTCGGCCGGATCGCCACCGACCGCAATGTCGGGGACGGCCCGGTCTTGGGGGCCGGTGGAAACGACCAGGTCGATGACGGTGCCCGGCTCGAGTTCGACTGCATCACCGGGAGTGACCAGCCCAATCACCAGCCCTGAGGCGACAGTTTCATCTGCAGTCTCACGGATCTCGCCGATCGTGAATCCTAACTCGGAGAGCCGGTCGCTGGCATCGGTGATCGTCAGGCCGAATGTGTCCGGCACGACGACGAGCGGCTCACCGAGGGACACGAAAAGCTGCAAGGTCTCGCCAGCCGCAAGTGCTTGGCCGGGCGGTGGGTCGGTGCGCACCACCTCGTCGAGCGCAGTGCCTTCTTTCCTCACATCGACGAAATCGAGCTCCCAGCCATACGCAGCCAGTTCTGCGACTGCAGTCATACGATCTTGACCGCCAATGTCAGGTACAACAGCCAAGGCTTCTGCATCGGTCCACCACGCGCTCAGCGCGGCGGCCGTCACGAGTGCAACGATGGCGGCGAGGAGCAGAGCCCACGGCCATCGCCGAGCTGGTGCGGTCTCCTCCACCCGAGAGGCTGCTGCTGACACCGGGGCGATGTGCAATGTTCCGTGTTCGGTCGGCTCGAGGACCGCACCGACCTCCACGCTCGAACCGACGAGGGGCAAGGGAGCGGGCGGCGGGAGCTCCGACGCAGCCGCCATGAACGAGGCAACGAGATCACCCGCAGCCGGGCGATCGGCTGGATCGAGCGCGCCTGCTCGCCGAAGCACCGGCGCAAGCACACCCAGACCCGGGTCAGGCTCGAACGGAGTTTCGGTGCGCGCCATCAAGGTCGCAACGACGGTGTCGTTCGTGAACGGGACCGTACCGCTCACCGATTCATTGATCGACAGCGCGAGCGCGAAGATATCGGCGGCAGGGCCGACCCGCTCACCACGCGCCTGCTCGGGTGCGGCGTAGCGAGCAGTGCCAACCATCGAGCCCGCTTCGTCGGTCCACCCGGCTTCGGCGATCGCTCGCGCTAACCCGAAGTCAGCGATACGAAGTCGTCCATCCTCGCCAAACAGGAGGTTCGCCGGCTTGATGTCACGGTGCACCAGCCCCCGGTCATGGGCGTACTCGAGCCCCCGAGAGCCCTCCAGTCCGAGAAGCAGCGCCTGGCTCGGCGAGAGCCGATGACCCGCGTCAAGCAGCGATCGAAGACTCCCACCGCCCAGGTACTCCGTGACCAGGTACGCAACGTCTTCGTGGCCCCAGTCATAGACGCCGAGCACGTGTGGGCTGTTGAGCGATGCGGCCGCCTGGGCTTCGGCTCGAAAGCGACGAAGAAACGCTGGATCGTCTGCGAGTCCAGCGTGCAGCACCTTGACGGCAACCCGGCGGCGCAACGTGATGTCGTCTGCGAGGTAGACGCGCGCCGATCCACCTGCGCCGATCGGCGTCACGAGTCGGTATCGACCGCCAACCACGCGGCCAATATCGCCGGCGGGGGGAGTGGCAGACATCGAGACCAAACGTAACCGGCCCTCGCCTCCCGCTGGTGGCTTCCTGCCCGGCAACGGATAGCGCCCGCAGTTCTGACAGACTCACAGCGTGCAACGACGCCAATACATCATCTTCTCCACCCTTCTCGGCCTCGGAATCCTGATGTTCGTCGTGGCCACACTCGTGGGTGGTAACGATCGCGGTGACATCTCCGTGCAGAACGCGCCGGGTATCGACGGCATCGTTCCGCAACGAGGTGACGAAGTCCTGCAACAACAGCAGGTCGGGATCGATCTGGCACCTGGCTACCGCCTGGTTCGGCTGACGATCTCACCCAACAGCAACTGCCAGTTCGGCGTCGATGTCACCAGCCAAACGCGTTATGTCGAGGGCCTGCAGCAGTATCTGTTCACGCCTGGCAAAGGTCAGTTGATCGAAGCGCTCGC
Organism: uncultured Acidimicrobiales bacterium; assembly: GCA_905480195.1. Classification (GTDB taxonomy): domain Bacteria; phylum Actinomycetota; class Acidimicrobiia; order Acidimicrobiales; family Aldehydirespiratoraceae; genus UBA11606. Next base: position 12,592 of record CAJQPN010000012.1, on the reverse strand, counting down.
CGCCGACGACAACTGTGCGGTGGCGGTCTACGAGGAAATCGCGCGGCCGGGCGAGACAGAGAAGATCGACTGGAATTTCACCGTCAACTGAGACCGACGATCTCCCTGATCTGCTCGAGTGCCGGGCCGGGGTCGCAGCCGACGAGCACGCCGTGCATCCCGAGCGCAGCCGCCGCGGTGACGTTGATCGCAGTGTCGTCGACGAACACAGCCTCGTGAGGATCGACACCGAGCTCGGCGAGGGTGTGTCGATAGATCGCCGGGTCAGGTTTGCGGAAGCCGAGCGCCGACGAGTCGGCGACAACCCGCATCAGTTCGAGCGGCACCCATCGGTGCCAGCCTCGGCCGTCGCCGATGTCTGCGAACTCACGCACGTTGTTGGTGATGACCGCATTGTGGATCCCTGCGGCGTGGGCTTCGCGGACGAGCCGGACCACCTCGGATCGATCACCCGTACTGCCGCTGATACGTCGAAAGACGCTGCGCAAGGTGAGTTCGATACCGAGGGTGGCCAACTCGGCTTCGATCAACGGCCAGCCGTCGCGCAGCTCGAGTTCACCCCGCTCGAGGCGATGCCACGGATGGTCGCTGTCGACCTCGAACCGACCGAAAACTGCCTCAGAGAGGGAGGAAGCATCGATCTCATGCTCACCGGCAAGCGACGCGATCGCTGCGTGTGGGGTTGCGGTGAAGACGCCGCCGACATCCCAGCAGATCGCCCGGATCGCTGCTGCACTCACCCGGGAAGCTCCCCGGTCTCAAGCAGTTGCACGAAGCCCGCTTCATCGATGATCGGCACACCCGCTTCTTCGGCTTTGCTCACCTTGGACGCGCCGGGGTCGGCACCGACGACCAGCGCCAGGGTCTTCTTGGAGACACTTCCCGGCGACTTGCCACCTCGTTCCAGGATCGCCTGCTTGGCACCGTCACGAGTGAAGTTGGCGAGTGTGCCGCTGACGACGACGACATGACCCTCGAGGGTCTGCTCGCTGGATCGGTCGACCTGGGCCGCTTCCATGCTGAGACCTGCGGCATACAACCGGCCGATGAGATCCTTGGCATTGTCTGTAGCGAACCAGGCATGGACCGCTTCAGCGATGACCCGTCCGAACCCGTCGACGGCTGCGATCTCTTCGACTGTTGCGCTCTGGATGGCCGTCATCGAACCAAAGGCGCTGGCGAGCGTTTGGCCGTTGACTTGCCCGATCTCGGGAATGCGAAGCCCAAACAACAAGTTGCCGAGCGGACGGGCCTTGGATCCTTCGATCGCTCGTCGCAAGTTGTCAACGGACTTCTGTTTGAAGCCATCGAGTTCGAGAATACGGTCGAAGTCGAGCGTGTAAAGGTCGGCGACATCATCGAGCAAGCCAAGCGAAACGAAGAGATCGACGCTCTTTTCGCCCAGAAACTCGATGTCCATCGCGGCACGACCTGCAAAGTGTTCGATACGGCCACGAACCTGGCGTGGACATCGGAAGTTGACACAGTGCGTCGCAGCCGCGGTTTCGTCGCGCAGGAGGGCCTCGCCACAGACCGGGCAGTCTTTCGGAAACACCCACGGCGTACTCTTCGGATCACGATCAGCGAGTACCGGACCCAACACCTCGGGAATGACGTCACCAGCCCGACGCACGATCACGGTGTCTCCAGGGCGAACGTCTTTGGATGCCACCTGATCCTGGTTGTGCAGTGTGGCTGTGCCGACCGTGACCCCACCGACGAAGACGGGTTCGAGCACGGCGAATGGTGTTGCGCGACCCGACGGCCCGATCGACACCTCGATGTCGAGCAGTGTCGTGGTTCGCTCCTCGGGCGGCAGCTTGTAAGCGATCGCCCAGCGCGGGGCCTTCGCATCGGCGCCAAGTTCTGCTTGAAGCCGGAAATCGTCGACCTTCACGACCACACCGTCGAACTCGTAGTCGAGGTCATGACGCATCGAATGGAACTCGGCGACACGGCGCTCGACCTCGTCGATCGAGCCGAAGGGCTTCGTGTGCTCATTCACGGGAAGACCGAGCGACCCCAACCACGCAAGTGTTTCGGTGTGGGACCCGAGTTCAGGACCGCGCTCGACCACGCCCAGCTGATAGCAAAAGAACGACAGTTCACGATCAGCAGTGACCGCTGCGTCGATCTGACGGAGTGAGCCTGCGGCTGTGTTGCGCGGGTTGACGTAGAGCTTGGGTTCCTTCCCCGCTGCCTGAGCTTCGTCTCGTTGGCGCTGGTTGAGTTGCTCGAAGGCCGAGAGCCGCATGTAGACCTCGCCGCGCGCTTCGAGCACCGGCGGATAGTCGCCGATAAGCCTCTGCGGGATATCAGCGATGGTCCGAACATTATGGGTGACGTCTTCCCCGACCCTGCCGTCACCACGGGTGGCCCCCTGCACCAGAACGCCGTTCTCGTAACGCAACGAGATGGCGAGACCATCAAATTTGAGTTCGACCGCGAACTTGGGCACCGCCTGGTCTTCGAGCCGACGAACCACCCGTTCGTTCCACCCGCGAAGTTCGTCAAGATCGAAGGCGTTGTGCAACGACATCATCGGCACCGTGTGGGTGACCGGCGCGAAGGCCGAACTGGTGGAACCTCCGACCCGCTGGGTGATCGAGTCGGCACTGACCAGGGATGGATTGGCGGCTTCGAGTTCGACGAGTTCGCGATAGAGACGATCCCACTCGGCATCAGAAATCTCGGGCTCATCGAGTTCGTAGTACTGGCGCGCATGATGATCGAGTGCGGCGCGAAGCTCGCTGATACGGGCTACCGGGTTGTCTGAGGGGGCCATCGAGGGCGAGGATAGTTTGAGGTGGTGACGCTGCCGCTACCGACCGGCTCAAACCGACTGATCCTCCCGGCGATCGTCCTGTGGGTTCTCGTGCCGTTCACGACGGGCGAGCTCATCGGTCATGCCCTGCAGCAGGCCGATGACCCGTTCCAAACAGCGGTGAGCGTCGCCGCATGGACCGCGTGGACGGTGATGCTCGTCGCCATTGCGGTGGCGCGACCAGTCACCCTCACCGTGGGTCGGCTCGGGACTGCTGGAGCGCTGGCGGCTGCGCTGTGGGCGTCCATCGAGCTCGGCGGTCGAGACGACGCCGATGCAGTGTTGATCCTCCTCGGCGTCGGCACAGCCGCACTCGCCGCCTTCGCCTTCCACCTGCCGGGGGTCGGCGACCGTTTCGTCGACGGGATCAGCTACGGCGACGAGAAGCGCTTCCTTCTCCGGGCACCGGGGCCGGTTCTCTTCGTAGCGCTCGTACCCGCGTCTGTAATCGTCATCGTCGGGCTCACCGCCGGCCCTCTTCTGTTGGCCGATGAACAATGGGCGGTAGGCGCGATCGTCACTCTCGGGGGCTGGGCAGTTGCGTGGTTCCCGCTGAACGCGCTCCACCGACTGACCAACCGCTTCCTGGTGTTCGTGCCGAACGGGCTCGTCGTTCACGACCCGACGGTCATACGCGAGCCGGTCCTCTTCGTGACTCGCGAGATTGCCGGTCTTGCACCTGCTGCTCCCGACACGATTGCTACCGACTTGACCAACAATGCCCTCGGCTTGGCGCTGGAGTTGCGGCTTACCTCTGCAGTCCAGATCCCCGTGGTCACCGGGCGCAGCGAGACCGAAGAACAGACGGTCCGATCCTTGCTCTTGGCCCCGAGCCGTCCTGGGGCTGTTGTGACCACCGCACTCGAGCGCGGCCTGCCAATCGCCTGATCAGAGTGGAAGCCGACCTGCGACGCCACCACCGACCACACAACCCTGTGCGTCATAAGCCACGACGCTCTGACCGAGGGCGATCCTGCGGTGGGGCACCGCCCACTCGACCCGACCATCGATGACGCGACCGGGTTCGGGCGACCCATGGGCCGAGCACTGGAAGCTGAGCTCTCGGTCGTCGAGCGTTTCTCCGACCCAGCGCCACGTCTCGAGGGGTGTGTGATCGACAGCGAGATCGGCCTTCTCCCCCACCGTCACCACCGGCTGACGACCTCGACCGGCGTCGATATCGAGCACATACCGAGGATCGGTGCCCCCGACGAGCCCGAGTCCCTTGCGTTGCCCGATTGTCACTAACTCGACCGACTCGACCCGGCCGACTTCGTCGCCGTTGCTGTTCTGCACACGTGCCGACCGCAGCGGTATGCGATCGCCGAGAAAGGACTTGCGCCCGTGTTCATTGGTGATGAAGCAGACATCCTGGCTCTCGGGCTTCGTCGCCGTCCGGAGATCGAGATCAGCGGCGACCGCTCGGACCTCGGTCTTCGTCATCATTCCCACCGGCAGCAACAGCCGTCTCAAGACCGACTCGTCGATCACGTGCAACACGTAAGACTGGTCCTTCGCATCGTCGACCCCACGCGCAAGCCGAGGGCCGCTGGGCGTGTCGACGACGCGGGCGTGATGCCCGGAGGCAATCCGATCGAAGCCAAGGGCGTCGGCCCGACGCACGAGTCGGTCGAACTTGAGGTGTCGGTTGCATTCGATGCACGGATTGGGTGTCCGACCCGACGCGTGGTCATCGACGTAGGGGGCCACCACCTTCCGTTCGAAGTCATCGCCAAAGTTGAAGACGTGATGCTCAATTCCAAGCCGGTCGGCCACGCGGCGGGCATCGTCGACGTCGCTCACTGCGCAACAACCGGTGTCGGACGGTCCGCCCCAGAGCTTCATCGTGACACCAACGACCTCGTGACCGGCATTGAGCAGCAACGCAGCAGCGACGGACGAATCGACACCCCCCGACATCATCACGAGCACCGGTCCGTCTGTGTGGGAAGTCATCTCAACCCCCTCCGCAGGCCGTGAGGCGTTGGACCGCCGGCGGAATGATCGCAAGCGCAGCGTCGATGTCGGCATCGGTTGTGGTGTGGCCGAGCGACAGCCGCAGCGATCCCTGAGCGACCATTCGATCGATTCCCATCGCAGCCAGAACATGAGAAGGGTCCTGTGCCCCGCTCGAACACGACGAGGCGGCCGCTGCGTGAAGGCCGGCTGCGTCGAGCAAGAACAAGAGCGCTTCGGCTTCGAGATCGCAGAAGATGACGTGGGCGATTCCGGCAGCGACCGGTGCCCCACCGTCGAGAACGGTCACCATCATCTGATCGCCAAGCTGGGATCGGAGCCCGTTGATCAGGCGGTCGCGAAGCGCGCCGAGGCGCTTGACCGACTCAGGACGCTCGGCATCAGCGGCAACGGCCGCAGCGGTAAATGCCAATGCCCCGGCGACATCGGGGGTGCCGGCACGACGCCCGCGCTCCTGGCCACCCCCCAGGATCAACGGATCGAGCACAACACCGTCACCCATCAGCAATGCGCCGATACCTACCGGTCCACCGATTTTGTGGCCCGTGATCGAAACCAGGTCCGCACTCGCCACGTGCGTACGAAGGTCGAGCCAACTCATCGCCTGAACGGCATCGGTGTGAAATACGGCACTTGGAGCACAGGCCCGGGTGACGTCGACCAGCCCGGGGATGTCATTGATCACCCCTGTCTCGTTGTTGACCGTCATAATCGAGACGACGCTCACCGATTCCTCAGCTCGCAACACGTCGGCAAGTCGATCGGGCGACACCGAGCCGTCGGCCTCAAGTGCGACAGTGATGCCGCCTGCGTGTTCGACTGGTTCGAGCACGGCGTGATGTTCGCCAGCCGAGCAAACCGCAGTACCACCGCGGTCATGGAGCACACCACGAATCGCCATGTTGTCGGCCTCGCTCCCACCGCTCGTAAAGACGACCTCGGTCGGCGACCGGTCGAGCAGGGCGGCGAGGTCGTCGCGCGCATCATCGAGAGCCCGCCGCGCGGCCCGAGCCGCGCGATGCGAGCCGGTGGGGTTGGCATGGTGGCGCTCAGATGCCTCGAGCCACGCCGAGCGCGCTTCAGCGCGAAGCGGCGTGCTCGCTGCATGGTCGAGATAAACCTCCGGCGCCTCATGACGCTCGATCGTCACCATGAGTTCAGCCTACGACCAGGCACACTGGTGTCGTGAACGTGCAAGACGGTTACCCGCCGAGCAGCTACGGGGAGAGCTTTGCCGACGTTTACGACGACTGGTATGCCGACGTCAGTGACATTGGCGCCACCGTCGCCACGCTCGGGACCCTGGCTGGCGGCCGTCCCGTTCTCGAACTCGGGATCGGCACCGGGCGGATCGCGCTCCCCCTCGCCGCGACCGGTACGCCCGTGGTCGGCGTCGATGCATCACCGGCAATGCTCGACGTCCTCCAGACGAAACCAGGTGCTGCAGCCATCGTTGCGGTCGAGGGTGACATGGCAGCACTCGGCGACGCTCCTGGGCTCACCGATCGTGGTCCGTTCGGGGTCGTTTTCGCAGCGTTCAACACCTTCTTCAATCTGCCAAGCGACCAAGATCAAGCCGACTGCCTCGAAGGGTGTCACAGCCTGATCTCCGACGACGGCACGCTGGTGATCGAGGGGTTCGTACCTCCCGAAGGCGGCCTCACCGATGGTGGCATCTCCGTTCGAGACGTCACCACAACCACCGCCGTGCTCACCGTCTCCAAACACGATGCCGACAACCAGCTCATTCACGGTCATCACATCGAGATGCGATCCGACGGCAACACCATGCGGCCGTGGGTCATCCACTACCGGACCCCCGAGCAGCTTGATGCATCCGCCGCTGCGGCGGGGTTCGTACTCGACCAGCGTTGGGCCGATTGGCGCGGTATGCCGTTCGATCCTGCCGTCCACGACGTCCACGTCACCCTCTACCGCAAGGTTTCCTCCCCATGAGCCACGTCCGAGTCGAAACCGAACTGGCGGCATCGCCCGATGTCGTGTGGGCGGACGTTCGCCATATCCCGAGCCATGTCGAATGGATGCACGACGCAGTCGACATCACCTTCACCGGCGATCAGACAGAGGGCACGGGAACGACCTTCGACTGCCTCACCAAGGTCGGACCCCTCAAGCTGATCGACCGCATGCAGATCACCTCCTGGGTCGAAGCGGCTGAAATGGGCGTCCGCCACGACGGACTCGTGACGGGTGAGGGCGTGTTCACCTTGACTGCCGTTGGCACCGACAAAACCGCATTCGTGTGGGAAGAGCGGCTCCGCTTTCCCTGGTGGATGGGTGGACCGATCGGCGGCTTCGTCGGATCGCTCATCCTCAAGCAGATCTGGAAACGGAACCTCAGCCTGCTTCGGCGACGCTTCGAACGTTGATGGCAGGCGGACCATTCGCCGTTCGACAACCCCTGCGCTGCGGGGCTCAACGGCGACCGCTGTGCCCGGACCGTCGCCGCCGTTGACACCCGCCGGACAGAACCCGACCAAACCTCTGGGGGTTCGCACTCCGAATCGGCAAGACTCGGTGCCGCGACACGAACAGCGACGGCCTTCCCGAGACCGAAGGTGGCTTCAACCTCATGTCATCGTGGCTGATCGACGCCCAGAGCCAAACTGGTGACGTGGGCAGCCCCCGCCAGCTTTTTGGAGCGTACAACGATCTCGCCGAGCGATGACTAGAGCTGAACGGGACTCTCGCTCATGCCGAGCGCATTGATCTCAACGACCGCGGTGACACCATCGACTCGGTCCTTCATGATCCGCTCGATTCCGGCTTTGAGTGTCTGCGTCGACGCAGGGCAGGTGACGCACGCACCCTTGAGTTCCACGGTGACAACGCCGCTGGGCTCGTCGACACTCACCAGCTCGATGTCGCCCTCATCGGCCTGAATAGCCGGGCGGATCGCTGCGATGACTTTCTCGACCTGTTCGAGCACGACTTCTCCGAAGCTTGTTGTTCTGTCAGTGTGTCAGCACCACAGCCCAACACCGACTCGGCGCGCCGGATTCCCAGCCTGGCTGCGCAGCAGGCCTCCCTTCTTTCAGGCCTTGGCCAACTAATGTTCGAGAAGCATGGCGCTGGGTAGCGTCCACTTTCCTCGAAAGGTTCCGATGACGGCCACGGCCACGGCAGCGAAGCGAAGAAAGCGCGCTGACCTCAAGCGCCTCGTCCTCGAGGCGGGTGTCGAGGTGCTCGAACGCGACGGCATCGGATTTGGGGCGGAGGATCTCACGTACGCGAAGGTTTTCGAACATCTGGAACAGACAGCGGGCCTCCGCGTCACCCGAGGTTCCGTGCACGAACGCATTTGGGAAAGTCAGCGCGACTTTCAACTGGAGGTTTTGGCTGCGGTGGTCGAATGGGACGTCGTCTCGTTCCTCGGAGAAACCCGCGCCACGGTCGAAGCCACCGTAAACGAGGCCGACCTTTCAACGCACGCAGCGCGTGAAGAAGCAATGCGCTTTCTGCTCCGCGTCACTCCCATGCAAAGCATTCAGAGGAGCAAGACGGTCGACAAATGGGCCCTGTGGCACGCAACTGTTCATTCGGTGTTCTCCCACTCGTCGACCGACGAGAACGTTGCGACCGTGAGACAAGTGGCCACCACGGCGTACCACAAACTCTTCACCGCTCGGACCGAGCTCTACTTCGATGCTGCGCAGATGCTTGGGTACCGAATCCGCCAAGTTCCCGGCCTCACCGAGAGGCAGATGGTGGAAAAATGGACGTCGATGATTCTGGCCATGGCAGACGGCTTCTCGATTCGCGAGGGCGCGGGCCTCATCGAGACCTTCGAACTGCCGTCCGGCCCCGACGGGTCTCCAGAACAGTGGGACGATTTCAGCTTCGCCCTGTGGCAGGTGATACCGGCGTTTCTGGAGAACCCACTCGATTAGCCGACAGCATCGACTATCGGCTCACTCAGCGGCAGCGCCGCACCGTGTTTCGCCGGGAAAGAATCTGCATGCGGGGCCACCCAAGCGGCGGTTACCGACTGCCGTTCAACTCGAAGCCAGGATGCGGGTTCGCAAAAGGTTGAGTGACTGGATGCAGGTGAACTGCCGGATTCGTTCACGATCGAACGGCATCTTGAGGAAGCGGGATTCGGTCTCGTCGTCGTAGTGGACCGCGATCCAGACATCGCCCGGCTCATTTCCCTCGAGGGGGGCTGGGCCCGCCACCCCGGTCACTGCGAGACCCGAATCGGCGCCGAGCGCGCGACACACACCTCGTGCCATTGCGACCGCCATCTCCTCGCTTACCGCCGGGACATCAGGACAACCAAGCAAGGAACGCTTGAGTTCGCGGTCGTATGGCGTGATGCCACCTCGAAAGACATCACTCGATCCCGAGACGCCGGTGAGCCGGGAACCGATGAGGCCGCCGGTCAGAGATTCGGCGACTGCAAGGGTCCGACCCCGCTCCCGCAGGAGTTGAAGGACGACAGACTCCATCGAGTCGTCGTCGATACCGAACACGATGTCGCCGATGATGCGGCGGACGATCTCTTCCTCGCGATCGAGCGCAGTGTCTGCCTCAGGATCGGACGCCGCCTTGCAGGTGATCCGCACCTTGAGCCCCTCCCAACCCGATGCCAGGAACGCAATGGTTGCATCGCCGGTCACATCGAGGCGGCGGATCTCCTCGTCAAGCTGCTCGGCCAAACCCGACTCCGACTGTCCCCACGTGCGCAAGGTCCGGCTCCGGATGACGCCCGTGAACCCTGACCGCCGTTGAAGGTCCGGCAGGACGCCCGCAGCCATCATCTGCTTCATCTCCCAGGGAACACCAGGCACTGCGTAGATGACCTTGCCATTGTGCTCACCGGTGAGAGGACAGATCAGCCCGGGCGCAGTGCCCGGCATCGCAGGGTTGATCAGGGCGCCCTCGGGGACGTCGGCCTGCAGGAGGTTGTTCTGGGGCATCGGACGACCGCGGCCGCTGAACATGGCGCTGATGCGCTCGGCGATCGTTTCGTTGCGTACGAGCTCGACCCCCATTACCTCTGCGATGGCTGAACGCGTGATGTCATCCTGGGTTGGCCCGAGTCCTCCGCAGCAGATCACCGCATCACTTCTCCCCAGCGCTTGGCGAAGCACCGCAACCATCCGGTCGTGGTTGTCGCCGACCTTGGTTTGGTGGTGCGAATCGATTCCGGCCATCGCAAGCTGCTCACCGATGAAGGAAGAGTTCGTGTCAACGATTTGCCCGAGGAGAAGCTCCGTCCCAATCGCCACGACTTCACAGTTCATTCGCTGCCTCCGGCCCGATTCTCAGTCCCCAGTGGTGCTGAGCGCGTTCTGACCGTCGATCAGGTACTGGACACCGGTGACGACGGTCCACAGCACGGCGACCCACAAGGCGGCGTCGACGATCGCTTCCTGTTCGCGCAGAGTCGGGAGTACTGCCAGCAACAAGGCGCCGCCCTGGACGAACGTCTTGTACTTCGCAGACGTTCGAGCTGGCAGCGCGAGACCTTCACGAGCCCATCGACTTCGCCATGCGGTGATCCCGAATTCGCGAAGGGCAATGATGGTGACAGGTAACCACCAGTACCGCTCGACGTAGACCAAGCAGTACGCACCACCGATGACGGCGATCTTGTCGGCGAGCGGGTCGAGAAAGGCGCCACTTCGACTGACGACGTTGGAGCGGCGAGCGACGCGACCGTCGAAGAAATCGGTACCTGCGAGTGCGAAACCAAGGCCGAATGCAGCCCACGACGCCCCACCGGTGGCCTCAGCATCGAGCACGAACCAAAACAGCAGGGGCGCGAAGAGCAAGCGCGCAAGCGTCAAAAGGTTCGCCGGGTGGGTGATCCCGACCTGGCGCGGTTCGGTGGTGTGCGCGTCGGGCATCAGGAGGCCTCCAGGTCGGGGCCCATCGCAGCAATGACCCTGAGCGAATGCGTGGTTCCGACGTCCAGATCGGCCGGCACCTCGATGATGCCGTCGATCTCGGGTGCCTCGCGATGACTTCGACCTACACCTCTTTCGTCCACGAGGACTTCGACCTGCGAACCGACCAGAAGGTCACGTTTCGTCGCCGTGATCTCGTCTTGCAGTTCACGGAGTTCGGCGAGGCGATCGCTTCGCAGCGCAGCATCGACATCACCGTCAAGCTCCATGGCGTACGTTCCCGCCTCGGGGGAATAGGCAAAAAACCCACACCAATCAAGCTGGGCGGTCTCGACGAAGCCAAGCAATGCGTCGTGGTCGGCTTCGGTCTCGCCGGGATACCCGACGATGAAGTTCGATCGAAAGGCTGCATCGGGTTCGCGCCGCCGTATCGCTTCGATGCGTTCCAAGAATCGGTCACCGTCGCCCCAGCGCCGCATCCTCCGCATCAACGATGGCGACACGTGTTGGAGGCTCAGATCGAAGTACGGCACCCCGGTGTCGCAGATCGTGTCGATGAGGGCATCGTTGAGGTCGGAGGGGTACAGGTAGAGCAAGCGCACGCGATCGACCCGGCGTGCAACCTGCTCGACGAGGGGGATGATCGAACGCTCCCCCACTCCCTGATCTCGGCCGTACGCGGCGAGGTCTTGTGCGACGAGCACAATCTCGGAGACGCTGAGTTGCTCGACCTCGGCCAGGATCTTGTCGATCGAACGACTGCGTTGCGGCCCTCGGAACGTCGGGATGGCGCAGAATCCGCAGGCTCGGTCGCAGCCTTCGGCGATTTTGACGTACGCCCACGGTCGCTCCGACGCTGGCCGGGGCAGGTTGAGTAGATCGAAGTCGGGGGCCCGGCGAGTCGGACCGAGCGACACCGGGATCGATCGAGAACGTGCGGCCGGCACGAGCGCAGCACCAAATGGTGCGATCCGGTCGATTTCGGGGAGTTCTGCAGCGAGCTCGTCACCGTGGCGTTCGGCCATACAGCCGGTGACGACCAGTTCAGCGCCCGGCCGCCGCTGCGCGGACAGAGCGAGGATCGTCTCGATTGACTCGGCCCGCGCTTCGTCGATAAACGCGCAGGTGTTGACGACCACCACGTCGGCTTCCTCGGCAGCGGCGACGCGCTGGAGGCCTTCGGCGGCCAGCGTGCCTTCGAGCTTGTCGGAGTCGACCTGATTCTTCGGGCAGCCGAGAGTCTCAAGGAAGTAGGTGCTCGGCATTTCGCTCACCGTCCCAGCCTAGAGGTGTGGTCTGGAGTCCTCGGAGAACAGTCCCGATTCAGAATCCGAGCGCAGCGGTGTCAACCGAGTCGCCGCCGGAGAGGATGACCACGGAAACGACCCAGAGGAAGAACAAGACGAACGCCTTGGGGCGGTCAACCTTGCCTCCCACGACCATGAAGACAGCGCTGACGAACACGATGCCGACCATCAGCATCGATCCGGTCTCAGCCATGGTGGTGTCAACGATCGGCCCAGGCCCGACGAGACCGATGATGCCACCGACGGCAAGACTGTTGAACACATTCGATCCGAGCAGGTTGCCGACGAGGAGTTCGGTTTCACCTTGTCGGGCCGCCTGAACGCTGGTGACGAGTTCCGGTGCCGAAGTCCCGAGCGCAACGAGGGTGAAGCCCACGAATCCACCCGAGAGGTCGAGTGCCTCGGCAACCCGTTGGGCGCCATCGACGATGAACCAGGAGGCAGCGATAACGCCGACCAGGCCGTTGATGGTGCGAAGCAACTCGTAGCGGAAGTGAAACGGTTCGTCACCGACAATGTCGGAGACGTCGTCGTCGAAACTCACGTCACCGGTGGCGCCAGCCCGAAGGATGACGACGAGGAAGATCGCAATGAGCGCTGCGAGCAAGGCC
>CAJQPN010000011.1 GCA_905480195.1 uncultured Acidimicrobiales bacterium | reverse complement strand
ACCATCCCGAGCGAGACCCCAGCGAGATACGGGACCACCGTCTCGAGGGACGACTTCACCGGACCCGCGTCGGGGATGCGCTCGGTCGGCAGGTCGACGGTCCAGTCGGTCTCAGTCGTGATGGCATTGGCGGCCGCGGGCGAAACCCGAGCGACCTGTTCGCGTGCCACCTCGGCGAGTGGGTTGAGATCGACCGTCTCGGGGGCGTCACCCTCACCGAGAAAGGCGCGGTGGGTCGAGCCGAGCGACTCGATCAGCAGGTCGGCAACCCGCGGATCCTCGAGGACAGCGAGCGCTGCAGCATCGATCTGGGCGGTCGAGACCGGAACGTCTTCGGGGAGTGCACGCTCGATGACTGAGCCAAGGTTTTCTGCGACCCGGCTTCGGACCTCTTCGTTTTCGAGCAACTCGCGAGCAATCGCCTCGGATCGGTTCTCGTCGAAGACGGTCTGGAGCGAAAGATACCCCGTCCAAGCCAGCGAGCCGATGAGAAGCGCGGGGCCGAGGATGAGGCCCGTGACAACGCGGCGAAACATGGCGCCGATGTTCTCACACCATCTCCCGGCGCAGGTGTCGGGTCAGTCGAGCTGGGCGAGGATTTGGTCTTCAGTGGTCCAGTCGTAGTCAAACCCTGCATTCGCGCTGTTGGCCCACCATTCGTGGGCCTTCACCAACATCGAAGCGGTGTTCTCCTGGGGTACCCACTCAGTGTCCGCCCGCAAGCGATCAATGCTGAACGACGTGTCTTGATCCCACCAGTGGACGTTGGGGGCGAGATGCTGCACCAGGTTGATGCAGAGCATGAAACGAGTTCGGAGCAAGGCACGCGGCCCAGCCGTCTGTTCCTTCTGTGCCGTTTCCGAGGAACGGACGTTCAGTGCACCCGATGCAGCTGCGATATCGATCGAACGCTCGCCAGTCCACAACGACTCCATGAGGTCGGGAGGGATGTGACGGATGTCAGCCTCGACACCGACGGCCTGAGCAGCGAGCGCGACGTACTCGTTCCGGGTGACCGACTCGATCCCGGTCAGGTTGTAGCGCCGGCCGTGGGTCGAGCCGTTACCCATAAGGGCAACGAGCGCCCGGGCCTGATCGTCGACATCGCCGACTTGGAGGCGAGTGGATCCGTCGCCAGGGATGAGGATCGGCCGGCCATCGCGCAACCGGGCGAACATGCGCTGCTCTCGGTCGGTCATTGCGTTGTGGGGGCCGAGCACCATCGAGAACGGCACGGTGGTCGCCGGGAAGCCGTACTCGGCGTGCGCCGCGAACAGTCGCTCCTCGCAGAGGATCTTGTGGTAGCCGTACTCGATCTGGGTCTCGCCACGTTCGTCGGGGTCGTCTTCGGTGATCGGCGTGTCCTTCGACGCGTAGGTCACCGTCGAACTGGCAAACACATAGTGACCGATGCGGTCGCGGAAGAGCTCCATCATGATGTCGACGTCTTCGGGGTGGTACGCCGACATGTCCTGTACGCAGTCCCACTCGGTCCCGCCGAGCACATCGCGAAGTCGGTCGTGATCGGTGCGGTCGGCCACAACGCGAGCAACGGAGTCGGGAATGTCGGACTCGGTGCGTCCCCGGTTGCACACGGTGACATCGTGACCCTCCGCCACCAACCGGTGAACCAAGGCCAGACCGTTGAACTGGGTGCCGCCCATCACGAGGACACGCATCCGAAGACCTCCGTCGTTTCGGGTGACCCCCGAAGGTCACCTACACAGATGTCGATGCTCGCGTACCTGTCGGTTGAGGGCACATCGACACGGCGCAGCGTTCTACGCTTCGACCATGAACCCATACGTGTGGTGGATCAACGGCGAGATGGTGTCGTCCGAGGATGCGATGCTGCCGGTTGCCGACCACGGACTCACTGTGGGTGACGGCTGCTTCGAGACCACCGCCATCGTCCGTGGTGCCGCATTTGCGATGACACGTCATCTGAGCCGTCTTCGCCACAGCCTCTCCGGTTTGCTGATCGACCTGGCGACCACCGACACCGAACTCCGAGCTGCGACCGATGCAGTCGTGGCTGCGAACCCAGGCGCTGGAATCATTCGCATCACGGTCACCGCTGGGACCGGTCCGCTCGGATCGGGTCGAGGTGAGGGTTCCCCCACGGTCGTCGTCGCCGCCGGCCCCAACCGTGGATGGGGGAACCAAGCGAGGGTTATCACGGTGTCCTGGCCTCGCAATGAACGCGGCGCCCTCGCTGGCATCAAGTCGACGAGCTACGCCGAGAACGTGATCGCCCTCGCCCGGGCCAAGGCCGCCGGCGCGTCCGAGGCGATCTTCCCGAACACGCTCGGCAACCTCTGCGAAGGCACGGGTACCAACATCTTTGTCGAACACGAGGGCCGCCTCGTAACCCCTCCACTAACGAGCGGTTGTCTCGCCGGCGTTACCCGCGGGCTCGTCGTCGAGACGTCGGAAGTCGACGAGATCGATCTCCCAATCGAGGTCCTCTCGACCACGACCGAGGCGTTCTTGACCTCGTCAACCCGTGACGTGATGCCGATCGACCGCATCGATGACCGAGTGCTCAAACCTGGTCCACTGACTGCAGCGGCCTCGGCGGCCTTCGCGGCACTAGCTGCATCGACCCTCGACCCCTGAGTTTGCCTGGGCTGCTGAACTGCGCTCTCGGAGCACGTCGCCTCACGTGAGGTGCACGAGGCGTCAACGCACGAGTTGCGTCTATCTCGATCAGTTCGGTTCTTCGCGGCGTCCATCGGCATGGATGGCGAAGCGTCCCGACTCGGAACCGTGATCGGGATCGGGACCGTCCCACGGCCACCCGCCGAACTGGGTGGCTTGATAGTCCTCGAACGCCTGCACGAGTTCGTCACGAGTGTTCATCACGAATGGGCCGTGCTGGGCCACAGGTTCGCCGATCGGTCGTCCTTGGAGGACCATCAGTTCGATCGGGCCGTCGCCTGCTCGCAGCACGAGGGGCAGGTCGGCCTGAACCGCCGCACCGGTACCGGCGGCGATTGGCTCGCTGTCGCCGATTTGAAGGCTCGACCCCTCGAAGGCGTAGAGCACTCGAATCGTGCCATCACCGCTCGCCTTCGGCATCGGCCATGTGCCACCAGCATCGATTCGGATGTGCCAAACGGCAACATCGGCTTCCGCTCGAGCAGCCCACGAGTTGGGAGGTGGGGTCGGAGCGTTCGTGTCGCCGAGTGACCCGGCAATGACGGTGACTTCGGTGGCCGTGCCGTTGTCGTCGATGTGGCGAATCTGCGGCGTCTGCTCGTTCCACAGCATCGTGAAATACGGCTCGACCATCTTGTCGACGGCCGGCAAGTTGAGCCAGATTTGGAAGAGCTCGAGTGGGTTGTCGGCGTCGTCGTTGACGAGCGGAAACATCTCGCAATGCTGCACACCACCGCCAGCGGTCATCCACTGGGTGTCCCCATGCCCAAAGCGCGCCGTGGCGCCCATGGAGTCGGCATGGTCGATGTAACCGTGGCGAACGTGCGTGATCGTCTCGAATCCGCGGTGCGGGTGTTGCGGGAAGCCGGGAACCCGACTGCCGTGGTACATCGACCAGCCGTCACGCTGCGAGAAATCGCTGCCGATGTTGCGACCGCGAAGCTGCGCAGGGTCGGGACCGAGGTCGACCTCGCCAGCCGGGTAGTGATCGTCGTGGTGGGCGACGAACAGGAACGGATCGATCGTCGGCCATTGAGCCCCCAGCGGGAAAGTCTGGAGAACGGGGGTTGCAGTCTCGGGGGTCATCACTTCTTCACCTTACCGACCGTCACGTTTTATTTCAATCTTTAAGTGATTGCCTCGGGAGTCACGTTCGCAGATTGCGATCGAAGAGACCGTGGAGCCGTGACCAGTGCGTTTCGGATGCGTCCTTGTCGAAGACCGCGCCGCGCGTCGGGAAGGCGAACCCGTGATGGGTGCCCGGATACCACTCGACTCGTCCGTTCACCCCCGAGCTGACGATTGCAGCCTCGACCTCAGCGACCATTTCGGGTGGCGCATACGAGTCGGTCTCGGCGCAGGCGATGTAAACCTCACCTGCGATGTCGCCGAACCTCCGATGCGGCGAGTCATCTGCATCGACCGCAAGTCGCACCCCGTACAGCGATGCGGCAGCCTTGATCCGGTCGGGGTACGCAGCCGCAACCGACAGCGCAAACGGACCACTCATGCAGTAACCCAGGCAACCGACCGGCCCATCGGATGCCACGGCAGGGTGGGCGTCGATGTGCGCGAACAGCGCCGCGGTGTCGTCGATCACCATCCGATTGCTGAGCCCATACATGAGCTCGAACATCTCGTCACGATTCGAGTTGCTCTCGAAGTCGAGCACAAAGTCAGGTGCGGTGCGGTAGTAGAGGTTCGGCAATACCACGTGGTAACCGGTGGTCGCGATGCGGCGGGCCATGTCGTGAAGTTCCTCGCGCTTGCCAGGAGCGTCCATGTAGAAGAACACCGCAGGAAACGGGCCGCCCTCGTCGGGCTGGGTAGTGAACGCCGACATCGTTCCATCGGCGGTCGTGAGCAGGATCTCGGCCTCGATCATCGACAGATCGTAGCGATGCGCTTCGGGTGACGTTGATCGATCGCAGGACCGATCGGCGCTACGTCGGTTCGAGAACGACGATCGGAATCTGCCGGTCGGTCTTTTCTTGATAGGTCGCGTAGTTCCGTGCTGCTGCGGTGACCTCCGTCCAGAGCTGCACCCGCTCGGTATCGTCCACCACGCGGGCCCGCATGCGACGGGTACCAACCTCGGTCGTCACGGTGACGTTCGGGTTCTCGAGAAGGTTCAGATACCAAGCCGGGTGGGTCGGGTGACCACCCTTGCTGGCGACGATCACGAGGGACTCGCCCATCGCAACCGGTGCAGTGAGCAAGACCGTGCGGGGCTCGCCCGACGTGCGACCGATGGTGGTCAACTCGAGGACCGGCATGTTGGCTGCGGTCCA
>CAJQPN010000010.1 GCA_905480195.1 uncultured Acidimicrobiales bacterium | reverse complement strand
GAGGGGGTCGAGACCGAAGCACAACGCGACTGCCTTCTCGAGATCGGTATCGATCGAGCGCAGGGCTACCTCTTCAGCAAGCCGGTCCCCGCCGCTGAAGCCCGTCTGCTGCTGGGAACGAGCGTTGACGTACCAGATGTCGCATGAACTCAGGGATCTCTGCGAACTATTGGCGGATGGTAGACGTCGGCGACTCGTTGGGCCCGTCGGTGGTCAGTAGCTGCCGCGCGTAAACGTCAGTCGACCGCTCACCTTTGGAACCCGCACGATGACCGCATGCGCGGTGTGTTCGAGTGAAGCACCGTCGATACCTGTCAGTTCCCAGATCCGCGGTTCGGCGCCGACAATACGAAACATGGTCCTGGAGGAGGGGTCCTCGTCGTGCACGTCGAGTTCGAGGTGTAGCGAACCGCTCCGCCACTCAGCGGTACGGAGCGCAACGTTCGGAAAGTCGACACCGACGACCTGTGGTTGGCGCTCGATTGGTGCTGCGGACAGACGCTCCCACCGGCCGGGTCCGGCGGCTTCGGCCGCCGCAAGGAACGCGTTGTACTGGCCGCGGGGGTGCGCTTCCCCAAGCCCGAGGCCCCAGGTGAACTCTCCGAGTACCCGATCCCAGGTCGGCTCGTACGACCCCTCGATTGCTGCGACGAGGCGTTCTTCGAGCTCTGTCATCGACCACTCACGGGCGAGAACCAGCGAGGAGCCGTATCCCCGGGAGGCGGCGATCGGAAGCGAGAGTTCCCGATCGAGGCCCATCGACGTGCACGCAGCATCGAACAACAGTCGTGCGTCGTCGGATACCTGGGGCGCAGCGTAATACGCAGTCGTGAGTGCTGCGGCCACAGGGAGTCGATGGTGAACATCGAGGATCGGGTCGTAGTAGAGCGTCGTGGCGGTCGGTGTGCCCTGGTCGAGATCGAGGTAATGCTCACGTGCGTAGCGCCACCATGGTTCGAAAACCTCAGCGTGGTGATTGGTGCCATGTCGGTTGTCGTGCAACCTCAGACCGAGGCCAGCTCCAGCCAGTCAAAACGGCCAGATCTTGGTGTTCTCTCAATGACAGCCGATCGGCGCCGCCAGCCACTGCCGGGAGAGCTGATCGGCAATGCTGGAATGGGTCCAGGTGAACGTGTCCAACCCGTCACGAATCATGTCGAACGGCTCGTTCCATCGGTCGTCGTCGGCGATCATCGAGCGAATGCCGAGCAACACGAGGAAGAAACCCTTATAAAACAGCATGCCGTCGGCTGCCACCGGATCCATCTGCACGCCCCACGGTTGGGTACCGTTCGCCGTCCACCCGGGAACGTCGTAGTCGCCCCACAGATGTCTCGGGATCAAGGGTCGGAAGGCGTCCGGGTAACGGGCACGGTCGGGGTCGGGACCGAACTGAGTCAGCCAGTCCGCTGCCGACCACCAGCCCGTATGTCGCTCTATCAGTTGGTCGAGGATCTCGACGTAGGGTTCGGTCCACGCCGGTGTGCGATGGGCGAGGAGCCCCATCGCATACGAGGAGTCGACGAGGTCAAACCGATGCCAGCTCGCCATCGGTGGATCGGAGCGATCGTCCCAGTGCGAATGTGGATGACCGTCCCGATTCCAACTATCGGGCGTGTTGGCCTTGCGGTGAAGATAACGAAGCCAGCCAATCGACCGATCTGAAAGTGTCACAGGCGAAGACTGTAGCGCCAGGCCTCTGCGCCAACCGCAGGTGTGCCCCGCGCGGCAGGCAGATGCGGCGCCCCGATCGATCTGTTACGGTTCGCGCTCTCGGGCTGCTGTGCCCGGGGAGGGGGAGGGCCAGATGCCCATCGAATCATCGGGTCTCAGTTCGGGGAATCCCCGGCTGTACGAACTCATTGCGGACTCACCCAAGGAAGGGTCGAGCCCGACGGTCTGGGCCTGGCCACAACTGATCGACCACCTCAAGGTCGCCGGCCAGCCGGTGCAGGGACCGTGGCCCCCGCATCAAGAGCCGCGTCCTGATCCCGACCCCGACTCGTTGCCACGTGCCGTACCGGACCCGCAGGGTCCCGAAGAGCACTAAAGGAGAGCCTGTGTTCCCGTCACGTTTTGATTACAAGTCCCCGACGAGCCTCGAAGAGGCGATCTCGCTGCTCGCGGCGAACGAGGACGCAAAGGTTCTCGCCGGAGGACAGAGCCTCATCCCAATGATGAAGCTGCGCTTCGCTGCGCCGGCTGTGCTCGTCGACATCAACAACATTCCTGGTCTTGATGGGCACGGAGCCCAGTCCGACGGTAGCTATCGCATCGGAGCGCTTGTGCGTCATGCTGACCTCGAGAAGTCGTCCACGCTTGGCGACCATCAGCCGACGATCGCTGCTGCAGCGCCGCTGGTAGCCGACCCCATCGTGCGGACTCGCGGAACGTTCGTCGGCTCGGTGTGCCATGCCGATCCGCAAGGTGACTGGGCCTCGTGCATGGTCGCACTCGGCGGGTCGATCGTGGCCCAGGGTCCGAATGGCCGTCGCACGATCGCCGTCGACGAGTTCGTCTCGGGTCCGTTCCAGACGGTCCTCGCCGCCGACGAGATCGCTGTTGAGGCAGTTATCCCTCCCGCAAGCGGCACCCGGAAGGGCGGCTACCTCAAGCTCGAACGGCGCGTCGGTGACTTCGCCACCGCGGGTGTTGCACTCTCGCTCGAGATGTCAGGTTCGACCGTCGCCAAGGCAGGAATCGGTCTCACCGGCGTCGGCTCTTCCACGATCAGTGCGACTGAGGCGTCCGCCGTACTGGTCGGATCGTCGCTCGACGATGCCACCATCGCTGCAGCCGCCGAGGCAGCCGCTGCGGCCACGAGCCCCCGTTCCGATCACCGAGGCAGCGCCGACTACAAACGCCACATCGTGGCGACATTCGTGCGCCGTCTTCTGGCCCAGCATCAGCCCGTCGAAGCAAAGGTTGCCTGACATGACGTTGTTCGAAGAGGTTCCGGTCACTACTACCGACGATATTCCGGTCCGACGTGTCGAGATGCGAGTCAATGGTGAGACCCGCGCTGCCAACATCGAGCCCCGGTTACTGCTGGCTCACCTGATCCGCAACGGTCTGCAACTGACTGGCACCCACACCGGCTGCGACACCACCAACTGTGGGGCCTGCACCGTGTTATTCGACGGGCAGCCGGTCAAGAGTTGCACGGTGTTCGCAGTCCAGGCTGACGGCCATGACATCACCACGGTGGAGGGTCTCGCCACTGCCAGCGAACTCCATCCGATCCAGGAAGGCTTCAAGGACGAGCACGGCTTGCAGTGCGGGTTCTGCACACCCGGCATGATGCTCAGCGCGAAGGCGCTCCTTGACGAGAACCCGAACCCCACTGAGGACGAAGTCCGGTGGGCGCTGTCAGGCAATCTCTGTCGGTGTACCGGCTACCAGAACATCGTGAAGGCCGTCCTGTGGGCTGCCGAGAAAATGCGAGGTGGCGCGCCGGCCGATGCGTCCGCCGACGACGGAGGAGATGCCTGATGGCACTTGACGAGATCAAGATCGGCGGGCTCGGCGCGAGCCGTAAGCGTGTCGAGGACAACCGCTTCATTCGCGGCAAGGGCAACTATGTCGACGATGTGGTCCTGCCTGGGATGCTCCATATGGAGATTCTGCGCAGCCCGCTCGCTCACGCCCGCATCAAGTCAATCGACGTGAGCGGAGCCTGGGCGATCCCGGGCGTCCGGCTCGTGCTCACCGGCGAGATGATGGCGGCGCGAAATCTCGCATGGATGCCGACGTTGTCATACGACACCCAAGCAGTACTCGCCACCGACAAGGTTCGTTTTCAAGGCCAAGAGGTGGCGTGCGTCATCGCTGACGATCCCTACATTGCCAAGGACGGCTGCGAGGCGATCGTCGTCGACTACGAGCCGCTGCCCCCGATTGTCAACCCGGTGCAGGCGATGGCGCCCGACGCGCCGCTGATTCGCGACGACAAGGTCAATCAAGTCGATAACAAGATCTTCGATTGGGAGGTCGGCGACAAGGACGGCACCGACCGAGCCTTTGCCGATGCCGATGTCGTATCCGAGATCGAGATGCACTACCCAAGGTCGCATCCGTCGCCGATCGAGGCGTGCGGGTCGATCGCCGACTTCGATCGTTCGACGTCGAAGCTGACGGTCTACATGACTACGCAGGCTCCACACATCATCCGCGCAGCGGTCTCGCTGGTTGCCGAGATTCCCGAGCACATGATTCGGATCATCTCCCCCGACCTTGGTGGTGGCTTCGGCAACAAAGTCCCGGTGTACCCGGGCTACGTTGCGTCAATCCTGGCGTCGATCCTGACTGAGCGCCCGGTCAAGTGGATTGAGGACAAGAGCGGCAACCTGATCTCGACCGGGTTTGGTAGAGATGTGTACCTCAAGGGCCAGCTCGCCATGCGAAACGACGGCAAGATCTTGGGTGTACGGATGCACACCGACTCCGATCACGGAGCGTTTTTCTCCGATGCTCAGCCATCGAAGTTCAAGATCGGCCTCATGCACTCGGCGTTTGCTTGTTACGACATCCCGAATGCACATCTCACTGCGACCGGGGTCTACACCAACAAGGCACCCGGTGGCGTGGCCTATCGGTGTTCGTTCCGTGTCACCGAGGCGATGTACTTCCAGGAGCGCATGATCCAAGCCGCAGCTGATGATCTCGGTATGGACCAGGCCGAGTTCCGCCGGGTGAACCTGGTGCGCGACGACGACTTCCCCCATCGAACGCCGTTCGGGTTCCTCACCGACTCCGGTCAGTACGAGAAGTGTCTCGATATCGGTCTCGAGGCGGTTGGGTATGCCGATTTCAAACAGGAGCAGGAAGAGGCGCGCAAGCGCGGTCGTCTCCTCGGTATCGGTATCTCGACGATGACTGAGCCGCTTGGCGCCGGGAACAGTCGGGAGTACGACATCCTCGGCATCAAGATGTTCGACTCCGCCGAACTGCGGGTGCACATGACCGGCAAGGCGATCCTGCGAACTGGAGCGAAGACGCAGGGTCAAGGTCACGAGACCACTTGGGCCCAGATCGTGGCCCACGAACTTGGCATACCCGCCGATGACATTGTGGTCGAGGAAGGTGACACCGACACGGCGCCGTTCGGCATGGGCACCTATGCCTCACGTTCGACGCCGGTCGCAGGCGCAGCGGTAGCGATGGTGTCGCGCAAGATCCGGGCGAAGGCCCGCAAGATCGCTGCCCACCTTCTTGAGGTCTCCGAAGAAGATGTCGAGTGGGAACTCGGACGCTTCTACGTACGTGGTGCCCAAGACCGTGGCGTCTCCATCCAAGAGTGCGCCATGGCTGCCTACAGCAACGTGCCCGATGGCCTTGAGCCAGGCCTCGAGAACAACGCGTACTACGACCCGCCCAACCTGACCTGGCCTTTTGCCTGCTATATCGCAAAGGTCGAGGTCGACCCGGAGACCGGGGTATGGGACGTGCTCAAGATGGTGGCGGTCGACGACTGCGGTGTTCGCATCAACCCCATGATTGTCGAAGGACAGATCATGGGTGGCCTAACCGAGGCTTACGCCATGGCCAACATGCAGTTCATCACCTTCGACGAAGACGGCAACTGCATCGGGTCCAACTACATGGACTACCTGCTTCCGACGGCCTGGGAGACCCCTGGGTTCGAATTGCACGAAGTCGTGACCCCGTGCCCGCACCACCCGATCGGCGCCAAGGGCATCGGCGAGTGTGCGACCGTCGGCGGGCCGGCCGCATTCGTGAACGCGGTGATGGACGCCCTCAAGCACACCGGCGTGCGCAACATCGATATGCCGTTGCTGCCCGACCGGGTGTATGGGGCGCTTATGACCGGCAACGACATCTCCGGCATGCCGCCCGTCAAGACCGAGGCCTGAGGAAGTTCCAATGAGTGGGCACCGCGCCGTTGAGGGTTGGAGGGTCCTCGAACGCGCGGTCGAACTTGCGGAAAGCGGTGAAGCTTTCGTGCTCGCTACCGTCGTCTGGCGGGAAGGACCGTCGTCAGGCCAACAGGGGTCGAGGGCGATCTACACGGCATCGGGCCAGATGCATGGATGGATCGGTGGTGCCTGTGCCGAACCTGTCTTCATCCGCGAAGCACAGAGCGTTCTCGCAACCGGGCAGCCTCGCCTGATTGCGCTCGGTGAAGTGGAGCGTTTCGGTGATCTGCCCCAAGGCACTTCAGCCATCACCATGTCATGCCAGAGCGAAGGTGCTTTGCAGATCTATCTGGAGCCGGTCGTGCCCGTCCCTCACCTCGTCATCGTCGGTGACTCACCCATGGCTGCGAGCCTGGCCGGCATGGCGGCCCAACTCGACTGGCGGGTCGAACGCCTGACCGGCCCCGAGTTCAGTGAGGGTATGGTCGGAGAATCGTCGATCGTTGTGGTCGCCACGCAGGGTCACGGCGACGAAGATGTCATTGCGTCTGCCCTCAAGGCTGCGCCTGCCTACGTCGGCGTGGTCGCTTCACACCGACGGGCCGATGCTGTCCGCGAGCACCTGCGTTCGCGTGGTGTGAATGCCGCCGAACTTGACAGTCTGCGAATCCCAGCCGGGCTCGATCTTGGTAGCACGACCCACAAGGAGGTCGCAGTTGCCATCCTTGCCGAGCTCGTCCAGCTGCGAGCCGAGGGCGTGTTCATTGCCGAGGCCGTGATTGTGGGATCCGAAGCTGAGCGTTCGATCGACCCAGTCTGCGGCATGACGGTCGATGCACTCGACACCAACCATCCCCTTGAGATCGATGGGGAGACGTTCTACTTCTGCTGCCCGGGGTGCCGGGCGGCCTACGCCACCGAGCGAGGAGCGAGCCAATGACCAGGAACGAGGGATGATCTGATGGAGATCACCAACCAATTTGAAGTCGATCAGGCCATCGACATGGTCTGGGACTTTTTCGGAGATATCCCGGCCGTTGCGTCGTGCCTTCCCGGCACCGACCTTACCGATGAACTCGGCGACGATCACTACGGGGGTACGGTCGCGATCGGGCTCGGGCCCGTCAAGCTCGACTTCGACGGTGAGGCCAAGATCCTCGAACGCAACGAGGAGTCCAAAACGATCAAGGTTGACGCCAGCGGTGCCGACAAAAAGGGCCGCGGTCAGGCGGCGATGTTGCTCGACGCCAGTCTCGAGTCGTCCGGTCGGGGCACGACGGTCAACGTCACGATGGATCTCAACATCTCTGGCGCCGCCGCCCAGTACGGCCGCGGTCTCGTCGGCGACATCACATCCGTGTTGCTCGACGACTTCGCCGTCAATGTGCAGAACCGGCTCCAGGCGATCTCGGAAGGCCGCGATCCGAGCCAGGTTCAGAATGTGCAAGCGGCGAGTGGCCTCGCCATCGGCTTGCGGGCGGCTCGCATGGCACTCGCCCGGGTCTTCCGTCGTTTCTTCCTGCCCTACAACCCCGAGCTCGTCTGAGGAGGCCATGATGCTGTGGTGGATCGGAAATCTCGTGCTGCTGTTGGCCGTCGTGCCAGTCGCAGTCGCGTTGCTCAGCAGAGTGCTCGGTGCGCTCGAGCGAATTCGTAAGGCGAGCGATGACATCCTCGCCGGAGGCGTTGCCCTTGTCGGTGAGTTGGACACGACCCCGGTTCTGCTTGCGACCACCGACCAAACCATCGAAGAAGTTGCCGACGGTGCCGTGCGCTATGCCGGATCCGTCGGGAAGTTGCTCGGCTGAGAAGGAGCCTGACATGCCATTTGTTGCTTGGTTCACCGTCGTTGTCGCCGGCCTGATCATCGTGGCCGCCGCCGTCGGACTCCTACGAGTCGTGCTGCACCTGAAGGTGGTCGACTCGACGCTGGAACAGGTCACCGGTGGGGTGCAGGTGGTTGCCGCCAAGACCGCCACCGTGCCCACTGCGCTGCCGTCCGTGAACGCCAGCCTCGCACCCGTCCGCGACTTCTGCGACTCGATCTAGGGAGGGAAAGAGATGCTGTTACTCGCCGCTGAAGGCTCGACGACCGGATGGACGATCGGCTACGTCATCGGGGTCGTCGTCGTGATCGCCGTCGTTGCGCTCGTGGTACCGATCCTGATGCTTGCCCGGTCGATCGGTACCCGCGCCACCGACATCAACGACGCGCTCGAGCAAGCCGTCGTCAACACCGATTCACTGAAAGAGCTCCACACCACGATCGAGTCAGCTGGTGCGATCACCGCTGGTCTTGCTCGGGGTCGAGCCCGATTGGGAGGCTGACATGTTGCTCGCACTGACCGATACGCAGGAAGACCTGTGGTGGGGCGCCATCGTCGGTGGCGCTGTCGTCATTGTCGCCGTCGTTGTCCTGCTCACGATGCTCGTGATGCTGGTTCGCACCATCGAGCGTCGCGTCGAAGCCATCAAGGACACCCTCGAGCGTGCGGCGGCCAACACCGCCGACACCGCGCTCATCGCTGAGACGGCCGCACAGGTCGACGGCGTTCTCGCCGAAGGCCTGCAACATCACCTGTTCCTCGGCCGCGTTCTGGAAAAGGTGCGCTCATGACCACGCTCGTCGTTCTTTCCGTCATAGTGATCGGGGTCTTCATCGCCGGCCTTGCGGGCTATCTGTTTATCGTCGGAGGACAGCTGACCCGGATTGCGACGCTCTTAGAGGAGTGCGCCGAGATCGTGTGGAAGATCAACCGAGACGCCGAGGTCATCGAACCCGGTGTCGAGCGAATCAACAATACGGGTGGCGTGATCGCTGGAGCCCTTCCATTGCTTTACGGCATGGCAGAGGGAATCGTGGTTGGGGCTACGTACGAACCCGATCCCGACCCACAGCCCGAGCCAGCCAAGCCGGCAATGGGGACCCGTCGTAGCCGCCTGCACGAAGGCGTCGGCTATCACCCTGAACTTCGCTGATCGTCACCCTCGCTCGGATGTCCCCGAGCCTTCGGGCCGCTCCCGACTCGTCGTGAGCGGCCCGGTGGTCGGCGCCTCGTAGCTGCCGATCCATTCGGCTTCCCACGCTTGGTCGTACTGCTCGGGCGCGCAACCCGGCTGGTACACGGCGATCAGTTCTTTCACGATCTGCTGGCGATGAGCGGCAGATCCGCCCGGCACCTCGTAGGTGCAGATGTGAAGTCCCCACTTGTCTCCGGCTCGGCGTTCCCAACAGTGCGCCCTTGGGTGCCTGAACGGAAGTCGAATCTTGCTGAGATCTTCGGCCTCGTCGACGTCGATCACTGCGAAGTCGTGGGGCTTTCCGACCGGGTCGGCGCGATAGAGAATTGCGTACACGGCGGCCTGCTCCGGCGGGGTCCAACCCCCCAGGACTCGTGGCCCTTCGAAGGGATAACCAGCGAGTGAGCCGAGGCGAATCATTCGCCGAAATCGTATTCGTCTTCGCCAACGACCTCGGCGTGGGTGATGGGCCATGCTGGCAGCTCGGCCTCGGCGACGGCGGCTTCGAATGCGGGGACTGCCTGCTCGACGGCCTCGTCCGCATTTTCGGCATCGACCACGATCTGAGCGCCGTACGCCATCGCACCGACGCCCGACGCAATGCCGCCGAGCTTCGCCACCGCATCTGCGAGCGCAACGACCTCCTGCAGCTCGACCACTCGATCGCCCTCGGCCCGGATTGAGACACTCCACTTGCTCATGCTTCCATCATCCGATGTCAGGGAGGCGGGTTGCAAAGCGTTCCAGACTGGCGAGGTCATGTCCTGACGCCAATTCGTCGATGAAGGGACCGGCGGCCAGCATGCCGAGGGTGTTCGGCGACTCGCCGACGTTGTTACCGATCAACGGATTCATCCAGATGATGCGATGCGAGAGCCGCTGGAGCCGTTCCATCGAGTCAGCGAGCAGCGCCGGACTGCCGCGGTCGAGGCCGTCGGAGCAGATCACGATCGTCGCCCCCCGGCTCAGGCCGCGACGCCCCCATGTGCGAATGAAGTGGTCGAGCGACTCGCCGATTCGGGTCCCACCGTCCCAGTCGAGAACCCGCGCAGCCGCAAGGCGCATCGCATCGTCGGGGCTGCGACGGTCGAGCGCCGCCGTGATCCGGGTCAGGCGGGTGCCGAAGCAGAACACCTCGACCTTCTGCGCAGCGCGTCGCATCGAGTACGCGAACTGCAGCAGGTTGCGCGAATGATCAGCCATCGAGCCGGAGACGTCGAGGATCAACACGAGTGGCCGAGCCCGGTGCTTCCGATCCATTCGGTGGAGCGCAGGGCTGCTGTCGCTCAGGCGCATGGCGTCGCGAGCCATCCGACGGATATCGATCACCGGCCCCCGAGGATCGGTGGCCCGCCGCCGGGTTCTGCGGGTCGGCGGCTCGAGTCGGATACGAGCCATGATCCGGCGAAGATGGGCGAGTTCCTCGGGGGAGCAGGCGGCAAACCGCTTCTCACGCTTGATGTCGACTGATGAAGCCTGAAGTCCCAAGATCAGAGGCTGTTCGTCGCCTGGCTCGTCGCCTGGTTCGCTGTCGGGCACGTCGAGGGTGCCGGTGGCGCCCTGCGGGACCGGTCGCTCTTCGTTCGGAGTGTCGCCTTTCGGTGGCGGTACGTGGAGGAAGTAGGTCCGAAACACCTCGTCGTAGACGGGAAGGTGGTCTCGACGGTGGACAAGTGTCGTGCGACCGCTCCAGTAGACGTCGTTGGGATCGCCCGGCGAAAGCTCCGCCACTGCAGCGCAGAAGGTGAGGACGTCATCGCTACCAACAGGAAGGCCGCGATCGCGAAGCGCGTGCCCGAATCCGACAAGGCGGTCGACGATGTGTTCTGGTCTGGTGATCTCGGACGTATCAGCCATCGGCAACGACTTGGTCGAGTTCGGCATGCACGAGCTCGAGGTCGTCGCGGTCCTTGATCACCGAACCGAGCGTGTCGGCTGCCGTCTCGGTGTCGAGCTGTTCAGTTCCCACCACACCAAGAGCGTCGACCCAGTCGAGAGTCTCGGCGATGCCGGGCGGCTTGGCGAGGTCCATGTCGCGGAGCCGGTGAACGGCCTTCACAACTTGCTCGACGAGCGCCTCGGTGATGTCGGGCACGCGCAGCCGCACGATGTCGAGCTCTTCGGCGATCGTGGGGAAGCCGATCCAGTGGTAGAGACACCGCCGCTTAAGGGCGTCATGGAGCTCGCGGGTCCGGTTGGATGTCAGGACCACGATCGGGCGTTCGGTAGCGGTGATGGTACCGACCTCGGGAATGGTGATCTGGAAGTCGGACAACAGCTCGAGCAGGAAGGCCTCGAACTCGTCGTCAGCTCGGTCGATCTCGTCAATTAACAGCACTGCCTTGCCGCCGCTGCGGATCGCCTGAAGAAGCGGGCGCTCAAGGAGAAAATCGGTGCCGTACAGACCGGCGGTCGTCTCGGCGTCGTTCAGTTCGCGCTCGGACAGGGCGCGTACGTGAAGCATCTGGCGGGCGTAGTCCCACTCGTAAAGCGCCTGCTGGGTGTCGATCCCCTCGTAGCACTGCAGGCGGATGAGTTCGCGACCGTGGATCTTGGCGAGGCACTTGGCCAGTTCGGTCTTGCCGACACCAACCTCGCCCTCGAGCAGGATTGGACGACCGAGTCGCAAGCCGATGAACGTTGCGGTGGCGAGTCCGCGGCCAGCGAGGTATCCCTCGGCGCGCAGTCGGTCTTGGAGTTCAGGGACGCTCGTCGGCGACGTGGTTGGGGTCGTGTCGCTCACACGGTCGTCCGGGTTCGACGCGCTCAGACGTCGGCGGGTGGGCCGAGGACGAGGTCGCGGAGGCTGCCGCCGTCAGGGGCCACCTTGCCTTCGGCCACCAGGATGCGTTTCCAGGCGGTGGCGAGATCTTCATCGCCCTCGGCGATGCCGTCGAACGTGAAGTCGCGGGCGTTACGGCACACTTTCGTCGGGCTGCAATCGGGGTCGATGCCCAGCAGTTCGTCGGTCTTCCATACCGGGTCGAGGTTCGTGTCGTCTGACGGTGACATGTGCTGAGTGTAGATGCCAGGTGGTGACCAAACCCACCCGTGACTCAGGCTGGCCCGCGAGCGTGGCGGGCGATCATGTCGGCGACCACTGCGATCCCGACCTCACGGGGCGCCTTTGCTCCGATCGGGAGCCCGGCAGGTGAGGCAATTCGCCCGGTTTCAGTCACACCTCGGTAGGCCAGCCAGTCGTCTCGGGCCGTGCGTACCGACTCGGGTCCGAGCGAACCGATGTAGCCGGCGCGCGAACCGAGCGCAGCCTGAAGCACCCGTCCCGTCGCTTCGACATCGTGACCGACAACGACGACGCCGTCGATGGGCGAGAGCGTTGCTGCGAACCCGACCGCTGCGTCTGGTCCCGGCATCGACACGACGTTCCAGCCGACGAATTCACCGGCTTGGGTGACTGCATCGGCCATGGGCCCACCGCCCATTACGAGCAGGGTCGTGCGAGGGCTGAAAACCGTTTCGATCGTGGTGTCACTGATGACGACGGATGGGGGAGCGGCGCCGTCGATCGGTACCAGTTCTGAGCCAAGGACCGTGCCGTCCTCGACACGACAGGAAAGTCCGATCTGGTCACGCTCGATCAGATGATCCCAGAGGGCGCTCGGCAAGGTGTCAGCGGGTGCGAGCATGATCCGGAGGGGTGTTCCCAGGTCCACGCCGAGCACGGATGCCTCGATGGGATTGCACTCGACGTCGATTACTCGCCCGGCGCTTGGTTTCGCTGCAGCGACCTCAATGAGGCGACTGTCGAACGCGCCCCCAAGCAACTCACCGAGGCGACCCCCGCCCGGGGTGATCGCAACAGCGTCATTCGGGTCGAAACTTGGCGTTGCTCCGGGGTCGAGGTTCCATGCGACATCAACCCGCGTGCCGCCCCGAAGGCACGCGTTCACGCTGACGGCGATGGCGTACACAGCGTCACCGTAGCGCCCGGTCACGTCGCCCGCGTTCGTGACGGTGGCCGGTTGTGGGTTTGCTGGGGTCGGCAACGAATGAGATCGCCGTGGTCGACTACTGCAATGGAGCTGATCACCCGTTCATGACCGACGCCGGAGAGCTCGTCGGTGGGTCGAACCGCAACAGCGTGCTGGGCTTCTTCAGCCTCGAGCCCCTCGCAACCGATGATCAACGACAACGTTGACCAGGATGAAAGGAGCTGACCGCGGTCAAAAATGATCAGGACCGCAGGGCGCGGTTGATCAATTGGGTGATGAGCTGCTCGGCCCGGTCGACCGAGATGCCCTGCCAGGTGCGAAGTCGTTCCCACGTCTCCCAGCTGGTGTGAAGGTCGAGGAGGTCGAGCGTGTCGGCAGCGGAGACGGTGCTGAGCACGCTGAGCTCGGACCGGAACGTTTCGGCCAGCTGGTCTCGAAAGCGCGCAGCCAGACCCGTCTGCTGTTGTTGGAGCTCGGGAGACAGATGGAGACGTACGAGCGCTGAGCGGCGCGCGGGGGCAACCGCTTCGAACAGCGTCGACCGATGGGTGACGATGCCTCTGATCCGCTGGTCAACGTCGCCCACGATCGGGGTGGCACGGTACAGCTCACCGTGAATTGCAAGCTGCCGCTCGGCCATCGCCACCGCCAGGGCTTCCTTGTCCTGGAAGTGCTGATAGATCGCACGTGAGGTGCGACCGATCCGCTCTGCGATCTGTTCGATGGTGGGAGTGAGGTTGCCTTCGCAGTACAGCTCGAACAGCGTGTCGATGACCGCCTCGCGGGTGCGTTGGCCCCTCGCAACCCGCCCGTCCTCAGACTTCTCCATGGCTGCCGACGGTAGCTGCCAGTACCGCGGCCAGCGCTTCCACCGGCTCACCGGCACTCGGATGATCGACCAGATTCGTTGCCTCATCCGGGTCAGACGCGAGATCGAACAGCTCGCTCGGCTCGCCGGTGTCGGCATTGATCGTGACCCGCCAGCGGCCGTCGGTGATGGCCTGCCAGGTGGGGCTGCCGGGGCGCATGCGGATCATGCTGATTGCGTGCGTGCGTTCGGAGCTGCTGTCACCGGTGATCAGAGGGATCAGCGATCGTGCTGGGGCGCCCTCGAGTGGAGCGGCATCGCCTGCGTCCAGCAGGGTTGCGGCGACGTCGAAACCCTGGACTGGTGACGACTCGACGTGGCCGGCGCGGTCGCCGGCTCCGCCTGGCGGGCGGATGATGAGCGGAACCCGAACCGACGAGCGGTAGAAGTTCATCTTTGCCATCAGGCCGTGGTCGCCAAGCATCTCGCCGTGATCCGCGCAGTAGACGACCCAGGTGTTGTCGAGTTGGCCCTGGGCTTCAAGTTGGGCGAGGAGTGCACCGATGCGCTGATCGATGAGCGACACCATGGCGTAGTACTGGCGGGCGCCTGCCAACACGAAGTCGTCGGTCAAGAGGTCGCTGTGCGAGTGCCTCCGGCAGAAGAAGAGGTGCTTCCCCCACGCCTCGGTGGTCGTGACTGGTTCGGCTCGAGCAGTGCGTTCGATCATTGCACCGCCATAGTGCTCGGCCCAGATCGGGTCGCCGATCAGGGGCACGTGCGGTTGCACGAACGAGAGCTGGAGGAACCACGGATGGTTTGCCGGTCGGCCTGTCACCCACCGCTCGGCCTCGTCGGCCAGGAAGCTGGTGAGGTCGAGTTCTTGAGGCAGGGGAGAAGTCACTGCGTTCCAGTGTTTGTCGCCGCCGCGAAAGTTGTCGCGGATGACGTCCTGGTATGGCTCAAGCGCATCGTGCTCGCGCAGGAACGACATGTACGGCGTGTCGACGTCGAAGAGGTGGACGTACTTGTCGAACTCTTCCACCACGTGATCGAAGCCGAAGCTACCGATCCATTCCTGGGTGGGCGGCGGCGTGCCCGGTTCGGCGCCCATCGGCCAGGAGTCGAAATGGGTCTTGCCGATCGACGCCGTGGTGTAGCCGGCTGCCTGGAGACGGCGGGGGAAGTTGTCCCACTCCGGCTTGCAGTCGCCGGCGAAGTTGCCGAGCACGCCGTGGTCGCTGGGGAAGCGACCGGAGAGGAGTGAGGCACGCGCCGGCTGGCAGATGGGACTCTCGGTCCACGCCTGGTCGAAGCGTACGCCCTCGGCTGCGAGGCGATCGAGGTTCGGTGTGACCACGATGTCGTTGCCTGCGCAACCCATGACGTCGGCACGGTGCTGGTCGGCGTAGAGGAAGAGCAGGTTTGGCTTTTGGTTTGTCATCGGATCACACCTTCCCAGGTGATGATGCCCTGCTTGAGACGGATGCCGCTCGACTTGTAGGGGCCTTTGCTCGGGTAGGGGGCGATCTGCTTGGACCGGGCCCGACACAGGTCGTACTTGAGCGAGCGAGCTCGGATTACGGCTGGCTCGTTGTCGGGGCCGAGCGCAACGAGATCGATCACGTGCATGGCCAGCTGGGGGTCTCCGCCCTCGGCGGTCTCGACTGCGAACGCGTTGCCCTGCGCAGCCAGAATCCATACGCCGTCGGTCACCAGCGCGCTCGCTGGCGGCTTTGGCGGGAGCGTCGGCCGGGGCTGTTGTTGCGCAGTCTTCTGCTGATCGGCCATCACGACCGTCCTCCGTGGTGGGCGATGAATTGCCCGGTTGTGAATCGATGCGGAATCGGGCAACCGGTGCAGATTATTTCATATAATATGAAAATAGACTGCTAGGGTCAATCGGGTGGACGTCATCTTGACTGGGACGGGATCCCCGCTGCCGAGCGCTGATCGCGCCGGGCCCTCGACACTGGTCAAGGCGGGGGACACCACCGTTCTGGCCGATGCCGGTCGCGGAGTTGTCATGCGGATGATGGCCGTTGGGGTCCGGCCTGACGATCTCGATGGTGTGATCATCACCCACATGCACAGCGATCACGTGTGTGCACTCAACGACGTCATCACCACGCATTGGGTGCGGACTCGAGAGCGTGAGCCGCTCAAGATCTGGGGTCCGATCGGTACCGCTCGCCTGGTCGAACGGACGCTTCTGATGCTCGAGGACGACATCGGCTACCGGATTGACCACCACGAACCACTCGTCGCTGGCCCGCAGGTCGAGGTCACCGAACTCTCTCCCGGTGACTCGTTTTGCATCAACGACGTCGACATCACGACGGCCGGGACGGCACACGCGCCGGTGCACCCGACGATCGGTTTCCGACTAGAGCATGACGGAGTGGCTGCAGCACTGGTCGGCGACACCCTTCCGTGTGAGGGGGTAGACATCCTCGCTTCTGAGGCGGACGTCTACGTCCAGACCGTCCTGCGACGCGAGTTGGTCGAACTGTTTCCCGGCGAGATGGCCCAAGACATTCTCGAGTATCACTCGAGCGTCGTCGACGCCGCCCAGACTGCGGCCAGAGTGGGAGCGAAGCGTCTCGTGATGACCCATATGGTTCCAGCACCGACCCCTGACGAGTATCCCGAGTGGATCGCCCGGGCGGCCGAACACTTCACCGGTGAGATACTCATCGGTGATGACTTGACCACCATCACGGTGTAGGAGATACCCATGGCTTCACCGACCGACGGGTTCGAGGGAACGATCGGACCAACACTCGCCGAGTCCGAACCGCACTTCGAGGAACTCCCGCACCCCGAGAAAGGCTCACCGAACGTCGTCTTCGTTCTCTTGGACGACACCGGCTTTGCCCAGTTTGGGTGCTACGGCTCCGACATTGACACGCCAAACATTGATGCACTGGCTGCCGGAGGGGTGCAGTTCACGAACTTTCACGTCACGCCGGTCTGTTCACCGACCCGCGCTGCGCTGTTGACCGGGCGCTCCCAGCACGAGGTCGGCATGCGCGGCCTCGCTGGATGGGTCACCGGCTTCCCCAACTCGCTTGGACATGTGTCGAACGCTGCGGCGACGGTGGCCGAGGTACTGCGTGACGAGGGCTACGCCACCCTGTGTGCTGGCAAATGGCATCTTGCGCCGGGAACCCACGTCTCGGCCGCAGGCCCATTCGACCAGTGGCCACTTGGCCGTGGCTTCGAGCGCTTCTACGGGTTCCTGCCGGGTGAAACCGATCAGTTCCACCCCGAACTGGTTTGCGACAACACCCACATCGATCCGCCGGCGACGCCCGAAGATGGCTACCACCTCTCCGAAGACTTGGTTGACCAGCTGTTGTTGATGATCAACGACAACAAGGGGTTGCGGCCCGACCGTCCGTTTTTCGCGTACCTGCCGTTCGGCGCAACGCACGCCCCACACCAGGCCCCTGACGAGTATCTCCAGAAGTACCGGGGTCGGTACGACGACGGCTGGGACGTCGTACGAAAGCAGTGGTTCGATCGTCAGGTCGCACTTGGGGTGATCGATCCAGACACCACGCTCGCCCCTCGCAACCCCGGAGTGGAGGCATGGGACGACCTATCCGATGATCAGAGACGCTTCGCAGCGCGCCTGCAAGAAGCCTTCGCTGCATTCCTTGACCACACCGACGACCAGATCGGGCGGTTTGTCGACGGCCTGCGCGACATGGGCGAACTCGACAACACGATCCTCGTTCTCCTCACCGACAACGGCGCCTCGCAGGAAGGAGGTGCAGCCGGGACCTGGCACGAGTTCCGCCATTTCA
Organism: uncultured Acidimicrobiales bacterium; assembly: GCA_905480195.1. Taxonomy (GTDB): domain Bacteria; phylum Actinomycetota; class Acidimicrobiia; order Acidimicrobiales; family Aldehydirespiratoraceae; genus UBA11606. Next base: position 8,148 of record CAJQPN010000010.1, on the reverse strand, counting down.
ACGGGCTTCACCAACCGGCCGAAGAAGCGGTGGAGCGACTCGATGAGATCGGCCGCCCGGGCAGTCACACCAACTACCCCTGGGGTTGGGCCCAGTGCGGCAATTCACCGTTCCGTTGGTACAAGACGTTGACTCACGAAGGGGGCGTTCACGTTCCGCTCATCGTGCATTGGCCCGACGGCCTTGGAGCCGACAGGGCCGGTACCAAGCGTGACCAGTTTGCGTATGTCTCTGACATCGTCCCGACGATCTACGAACTTCTGGGCGTGACCCCTCCCGACACGTACCGGGGTGTCGAGCAGTTGCCGGTGACCGGTCATTCCTTCGCCGCAGTACTCGACGACTCCCAGTCTCCTGCGACGAACACGAGGCAGTACTTCGAGTTCGCCGGGAATCGAGCGCTTATCGCCGAGCTCGATGGTGTCTGGTGGAAAGCCGTCACGCGCCACAAACCCGGCAACGCGTTCGACAACGACCGGTGGGAACTCTTCGAACTCTCATCTGACCCGTCGGAGTGCAACGACCTTGCCGAGTCCAACCCTGATCAGCTCACCCAGCTGGTCGATCTGTGGTGGGAGGAGGCGGCTGCGCACAACGTTCTGCCTCTCGACGAGCGACGACTCGAACTCTTCATCCCCCGCATTGGCGACCATGAGATCCACCGCCCCACGCGGCGGTACACGTATCGCACACCGATGACGCCCATACCAACGCGCACCGCTGCCTCGTTGACCGATTCCCAGGTCGACATTTCGGCGCAAACGACCGGTGTTGGAACCGACGAAGGGGTGATCATCGCAACCGGTAATGCAACGTGTGGCCTCACGATGTTCATCCAAAACCGACGACTCGTAGTCGACTACAACGCCTTCGGCGAGCACACCGTGGTGGAGTCGAGCGCCGCGGTTCCAGCTGGTGACTGCGTACTCGGTGTGCATCTGGAGCGCAACGGTCGCAGCGGCTGGATGGAAGTCTTGATCGATGGCGAACCCTGTGGTCGCGCCGACATTCCTCTGTACCTCGTGTCGTTTACGTCGACCGGCGTGAGCGTGGGTATGGATCATGGCTCACCCGTCTCGGGTCGTTACGACGCTCCGTTCGCGTTCACCGGAATCCTGCACGACGTAACGGTCCAACTTCCCGGTGGCCGCGACCCCGACGCCGACGATGCCATGGCCAAGAGCGAATGGGCTCGCCAGTGATCACGGCCGCAGCCGTCGACGAGATGATCTAGCAGCGCTTCGGTGACGACGACGCGTTGAAAGAGCTGGTGGGCAGTGTCCTCCCGGACCCAGTTCCATATCCAGGCGATGCGCCAAGTCGACCTCCACCGGGTGGCGATCGCCACGCCGTACTCGCCCGAGGCGGTTCGGGCCTCAACGCCATTTCGGTGCAAGCGGGCGGCGAGGGCTGCGATCCGCATCGATCCGACCCCGACCTCGCGTTCGGACCCGTCGGTGGGTCGTGGGCGAATTCGGGCGTAGGTGCCCGCGCTGGTGGCGTTCGAACTGCGAAGATCATTGGGTCTTTACGAGGAGCATGACGATGGGACGGATTGCCGCTCTCGATGGATTGCGTACGGTCGCCATCGCGATGGTCGTCGCCTATCACGTCGACAACGAACTCGTTCCAGCAGGACATTGGGGAGTGCCACTGTTCTTCGTGCTGTCGGGCTTCGTGATCACCAGCTCGATCTGTGCCGAGATAGATCGAAGCGGTCGTCTCGACCTGCTCGGTTTTTACCGGAAAAGGCTCGTTCGCTTGGTGCCCGCCATGCTCGTCGTGTGCGTGGCGTTGTTGGCAGTCGGGACGCCGTGGGCACAGGTTCAGCCGGCTATCGGCTTCTACGCAAACTACGCGCGCACCGAGGGCATCACCCTCGGCCGACTGACCCACACGTGGTTTGTCGCCGTGATCGTTCACTTCTACATGCTGTGGCCGCTGGTGATGAAGATCATCCCGGCAAAGTGGTGGGTCCCTGTCATCGGCGCTCTTACCGTTGCTGCCCTCGCATGGCGGGCGATCGCGATCGAGGTCATGTCCCCGGGGTGGGTGTACAACTCGACCGACACCAACGCAGCGGCACTACTGGTCGGTTGCTTGTTGGCCGTCACGGGCATGGCAAGGATTCCGTTCGCCCGTTGGTCGATTCCGGCGCTGCTTGGCCTGATGTTTCTCCCGGTCTTCGGCAACACGGGGAGCATGATCTTGTGGGGTGGCTTCCTCGCTGTCGGGCTGTCTGCGATTGCGCTCCAGTACGCGAGAACCGCGCCTGCCTGGCTTGAGAACCGAGTCTTGCTCAAAGTTGCCGAGGTCTCGTTTGGGATCTTCCTGTGGCACTACGTGTTCGTTCGCTCCGACATTTCGCTGTGGAGCGCAGGGATTTTCACGATCGCCGCAGCCCTGGCGTCTTGGCACCTTGTCGAACGGCCGATCGCCGTGTGGGACGCCAACCGAATGGCCCGATCACAGGCGGCCTCTGACGAACTGTTGCGGAACGTTCATTGCGATCCGGCGCAGGGACCGGAGACGTGACGTGAGTAGCGGCGGGAACACGTGGGCGAACGCCCGTGCAGGTGGTGAGGGTGCGGCGCTGTCAGAGCCCTACGACGTGACGACGGATCGGTCTGCGGCCTGGTCGCGCCTGGACGCTGCATCGGCCCTCGTGAAGAAGCTCGTGTTCTTCGTCGGAGCGCTCAACGTTGTCGTTCTGTTTGCGCTGCTCATGGTCAAGGTCAGCGCGGGCGATGACGACCTCTCCGTCTCCGTCTCCGATGACGTAAGCGTGATCGCTGACGACCTCGTCTCGACCAGCACGGTTCCGGAAACGGTCGTCGAAGAGACGTCTGCGGAAACGGTCGTTGAAGTAATCGCTGGCCTTGATAGCACCCCGGATCAGGTAACCGCTCCTCGCTGGTCGCCCCCGTACCCGGATCCTTTCGAACCCGTGGCGAATGAAGTGCAGCCCGAGGCGAAGTTCCTCGGCTCGCTGGTGGCACACGGCATTACCAACTATGAGAGCGGTACGTCGCTCAGCGGAGTCCTCGAGAGCGTTCCGCCCGTCGCTCCAGACCTCTACGGCGCCATGGTCCTCCAGGTGCAGCGGGTGCACCACCCGGGCATGTGGTCGCGAGGCACCGTTGAGTACGCCCAACTGGGAGGCCACCTCGACGACAGGATCTCAATCATCGTGGTGATACGCCAAGAGCTCGGACGCGAGGGGAGCAGCGTCCCCGAGCGGGTCGAGACGCGAACGATGGAGGTCCGCCTCACTGGATCTGCAACCGGGGGGTGGGCGCTCGAGACGATCGCCTCGGTCGGTGGCAGCCCGGTCGAACGGCCAACGGATCTCGACCCCATCGCAGCAGCCGTAGTCGACCACGAACGGATCGATCTTCCCGATACCGCCGTGTGGGACATCTACGACGGAAAGATCGACCTGCAGTTGTTGCAGTTGATGCTTGATGCTGCGGACCGCATGCCGTACTCGGTCGTCGTGTTCCAGACCGGCCACGCCTACAACGTTTTCGGCACCGACCGTGTGAGTAATCATTCGGTGGGTCGTGCGGTCGACATCTACAAGTTTGGCTCGGAGTTGGTGATCGATTCGCACGACAGATCGTCAGACCTTTACGAACTCTCGGAATGGATCGTGTCGCGCTACGACATCAGGGAATTCGGGAGCCCTTGGCTCTTTCCGGAGGCGATTGCGCACACGTTCACGAACGAAGTGCACTACGACCACGTGCATATCGGTGTCTTCCAGTACCCGACGTCGCCCGATCCGCCGCCAACCACGACGACACTGCCTCCTGTTGAGGCCACGACGACACTGCCTCCTGTTGAGGAGTAGGAGCGACTATTCGCCGAGATCGTCGAGCATCTCGATTGCGTTCTCAATCAGTTGAGGTACTCGAGCTGCGACGAACGCCATACGCGGGTCGGTTGACGCCCCGACCAACCAGCGGTGGTGCAGTTGCTGAACGACGGTGGCGGTCTTCCACTGGGCAAAGGCGTCGTACCAACGGGTGACCGACACATCAAGTCCGCTCTGGTTGCCGTACCGTGCAGCCATTTCGGCCCTGGTCGGCAGGCCCATCCGTTGCATCCCATCGTGGCTGAGCCGGGGTGAGTCCGGGCTGTCATCGGCTTCAGGCCAGTAGTTGAGAAGCGTCCCGATGTCGACCAGTGGGTCGCCGAGCGTGGTCATGTCCCAATCGAAGAACGAGATCAGTGCATCTGGCTGACCGGCGGCGAACATGCAGTTGTCCAGCTTCAGGTCGTTGTGCACAAAACTCACCCGCTGGGGTGTCGGTATCGAGCGCTCGAGGCGGGCATGGATCTCACACATGCCGACGTCGTAGCGCTCGTCGGCCACCAAGTCCCAGCGCCTCTTCCAGCCCGCAACCTGGCGAACGATGAAGCCACCTGGACGGCCGAGGTCACCCAACCCGACGTCGTTGGGGTCGAGTAGGTGGAACTCGGCGATGGCGTCGACGAGAGCAAAGCCGAGCCGGCGACCGACGTCGGTTTGGTTCCGCATCGACTCAGGAATCACGCCGCGGATCACCTCGCCGCGGCAGCGCTCCATGACGAAAAAGTCGGCGCCGGCGATCTCGTGGTCATCGCAGAACAGGTAGGCCCGGGGGGCCTTGTTGAAGATCTGCCAGAGAACGGAGAGCACCCTGTACTCACGTTGCATGTCGTGGGCGCCTGGCGCAAGCGTGCCGTGCGGCGGGCGCCGCAACACCAACTCCGTGTCGCCGAAGCGAATCATGTAGGTCAGGTTTGCCGATCCGTTGGGAAACTGAAGGACCGAGAACTCACCGTCGGTGTCGAGATCGTTGGGGAGTTCGGCGCGAAGATAAACCTCGACCCGAGCCCAATCGAGATCCTCGCCGGCACGAACCGAATCCAGTTCGGGTGGGGCGTCGGTCACAAAAGGGTCGACCATGGCTTCTGGTGGGGTCACGAGTTGTCACTGCACCGAATCTCGGCGGAACTGTCAAGGGATGCCGATGGGCTGATCGGGCTCTTCTCGGCTAGAGAGGAGTCATGACTGACACCGTCTTGACGGAACGGCGAGGGGAGATCCTTGTCGTCACGATCAACCGCCCTCACGTCCGCAACGCAGTCGACTCGCCCACGGCCCGCATGCTCGGACAGACGTTTGTCGATTTCGATCACGACGATTCGCTCAAGGTCGCCGTGCTCACCGGAGCCGCAGGCACCTTCTGTGCCGGTGCAGACCTGAAGTCGGTCGGTGACGGCACCTTCGAGCCGACCCCACCGCCCATGCCTCCGATCGATCGCCACCATGCATGGGCACCCATGGGGCCCTCGTACCTTCGCCTCGACAAGCCTGTCATTGCTGCGGTATCGGGTCATGCCGTCGCCGGGGGTCTCGAGTTGTCGCTGTGGTGTGACATGCGCGTCGTCGACCAAGACGCAACGTTCGGCGTCTACTGCCGACGATGGGGCGTGCCGCTTATCGACGGCGGCACGGTGCGCCTCCCGCGGTTGATCGGTCACTCGAACGCGATCGACATGATCCTGACGGGCCGTCCCGTCGGGGCCGACGAAGCGAGAAGGATGGGCCTCGCGAACCGCGTCGTCCCGACCGGCACGTCGCTCGAGGCAGCCGTCGAGTTGGCCGAACAGATCGCTCAGTTCCCGCAGCTCTGCATGCGCAGCGACCGCCGCTCGGCCTACGACCAGTGGGACCTCGACTTCGATACGGCAATGGAGAACGAGGGAATGCTGGGTGACGGGACGCTTCGATCTGGCGAGAGTCGCGAAGGAGCGCGTCGTTTCAGCGCTGGGAGAGGCCGAGGCGGCACCTTCGACGACATCTGAGCTCAACGCTGGTTGTGTTGTTCGAGGTCGGCGAGGCCAGCGAGTGCCTGCTCGACCACGGTGTCGAGCCGGCCGGCCGGCCACGTCACTTCGGGACGCTGAGCCTTCCACCCGATCAGCATCATCAATCGCACCGTCTCGAAGAACGACACCCAGGTGAGCTCATCATCACTGATCGGTCGAATCGCACGGTATGCCTCGAAGAACGCAGCCCGGGCGATCTCGGCGTCGGGTGCCTCCTGCATGTGCAAAAGGGCAACAGCCATGTCGTATTGGTGCCAGCCGTACCCGGCATCATCGAAGTCGATCACGCTCAATGCTCCGGCGGAGTCGACAAGGAGGTTGCCAAGGTGCAGGTCAGCATGGATGACACTGAACCGCTCAGCCGGTTCGCCGTACCAGCGAAGCCGGTCGAGGGCAACGAGACGAGCCTGACCCAACGCATCGGCTTGCGAGGGCGTTAACTCGTCGGCCTCCCAGAAGCGCCCCCAGAACGGAGTCTCACCGAGTAGTCCGTCGGCACCGAGTCGTTGGCGGACGAAGCCAGCGGGTGGATCCCAAGCAACCGCTTGTGTGTGCATCTGGGCCATGAGTGAGCCGAGTTGGGCGAACTGGTCGGCCACCGGTGCAGTCACGTCGGTCGATTGTTGGAGATCAGCGACGACTGCTCCTTCGCGCCATCGGGTCAGGCCGGCGAAGCGTTCGTCGGTCGGTGTTGCCCCGACAGGGATGAAGAACCGGCCGTCTGCGGCGCATACGGGCTCGGGGACCCTCACACCCGCGTCGGCGAGGGCTGCGAGCCAGAGTCGTTCGGAGTCGAGTTCCTCGAGGCTGTGATAGCCGGGCCGGTGCAGGCGAAGCACATACGCAGACTCGTCTCGTCGGGCGCAGTAGGTCACATTCTCACCGACGACCACCAGCTCCAGGTCGTGATCGTCGATGTCGAACGCAGCGCGGGCCTGCTCGGCTGCAGAGAGATAGGGATCGGCGTCAGCCATCGAGGTCGGCCAGCACGCGGTCGAATGCGTGCAGGAACTCGTCGGCATTGGCATCAGAAAAGACCAGTGGCGGCCGAATCTTCACCACATTGCGGTGGGCTCCTGCGTTCGAGGTGAGAAAGCCAGCGTCCTTGAGGCGGTTGACAACATCGGCCGCCCGCCCGGCGTCCGGTGCGAGGGTTTCGTGCGACTCGACGACCTCGATACCGAGGAAGAGTCCTACGCCGCGAACCTCGGCCATCCACGGGTGACGCTCGGGATCGAGGCGCTCGGTCAGCTCGGCCCTCAGCGTGGCCCCTACCCGAGCGGCGTTGTCGACGAGTCCCCGCTCTTCGATCTCGTCGAGGACGGCAAGCCCAACCACCGCCTGCAGTGGGCTCGACGCAAACGTGTTGAAGTAGCCGGCCCGTGCCCGCCACCCCGAAACGATCTCGTGGCTTGACGTCGTTGCCGAGAGTGGCAATCCGTTTCCCATGGGCTTGCCGGTGACGACGATGTCGGGCTCGAATCCCGACACTTCGTACCCCCACCAGCGTCCGGGCCGTCCGTAGCCGGCCTGGACTTCGTCTGCGATCACCAGACCTCCGACGTTCTTCACCATCTCCGATGCGCGGCCCATGAACCCTTCTGGGATGTGCGGGAGACCCTCGTTCGCCTGGATCGAGCAGAGCACCAGCCCCGCCACACCGAAGCCTGCGGCATCGAGCGACTCGATCGCCTGCTCGAGGTGAGCGAGGTAGGCATCGGTCAGTTGTGCGTCGGTAAGCCCGATCTCGATGGGACGCAGTGTCTGCGGGAACGGGATGGTCCGGATCGTCGGAAACGCCCCCGGATCTCGGGCGGCGAGGCCGAGGCCACCGACCTCACCGATGTTGCCGTGGTAGGTGCCGTCGGTGGAAATGAACCCCCGATTCCCGGTCCAGGCCTTTGCCATCTGCATTGCGACGTCGACGGCTTCGGTTCCGGAGCAGGCGAAGCTGACGCTTTGCATGCCCGGGGTCGAATGCAGTCCGGTCAATCGCTCCGCAAGTTCCACGATCGACTCGTGCAGGTAGCGGCTGTGCGTGTTCAGCGTGGACTGCTGCGCCCGCATCGCCTCTGCGACACGGGGGTTCGCGTGCCCGACGCATGGCACGTTGTTGTACATGTCGATGTAGCGCCGTCCCTCGTGATCGAAGAGCTCGACCCCATCACCACGGACGAGGTGTAGCGGCTCCCGGTAGAACAGCGGCGTCCCTGCGCCGAGCGCCCGGTCTCGCCGGGAACCGAGTTGTGCGGAATGTTCCGTGGTCGG
>CAJQPN010000009.1 GCA_905480195.1 uncultured Acidimicrobiales bacterium | reverse complement strand
GGTACCGGTATTGGGGGCCGGATCACTCGGGCCGATGTCGAGGCGATCATCCAGGCGAACACCGACTCTCTTTCCAGCGCTGCGTCGACGGTGGCTGATGAACCGACCCCGCCAGTTCCGGCTCCGCCTGCGTCGACGGTGGCTGATGAACCGACCCCGCCAGTTCCGGCTCCGCCTGCGCCAACACCGACTGTTCCGGTGCCCACCGGAGTAGCGCTCAGTGAACGAGACCAAGTCGTTCCGCTGAACAACGTCCGCAAGCGCACAGCCGAGCACATGTTGATGTCGAAGGCCACATCGCCGCACGTCCTCACGGCAATGGAGGTCGATTACGAGCGTGTTGAACAGGTCCGCAAGAAGCACAGTGTTGCGTGGAAGGCAGAAGAGGGCTTCTCGCTCACCTATCTGCCGTTTATCACCCGCGCTGTCGCCGACGCGCTGCGTGAATTCCCGCACCTAAACGCCAGCTTCGGTGGCGATCACCTGATCGTGCACGACACGATCAACATGGCAGTCGCCGTCGATATCGACTTCGAAGGCCTGCTCGCACCGGTGGTCAAACAGGTCGAAGGTAAGCGGCTGCGACAGATCGCACGGGAGATCAAGGACGTTGCCGATCGCACAAGAACCAAGCAGCTCACACCTGATGACCTCAGTGGAGGCACGTTCACCCTCACCAACGCCGGTCAGTACGGCACGATGATGCAGTTCCCGATTATCAACCAGCCACAGGTGGCAATCCTCAGCACCGACGGGGTGAAACGCAAGCCGGTCGTCGTCACCGACGAGTTCGGGAACGAATCGATCGCTATCCACTCGGTCGGTGTGCTCGCGCTTGCATGGGATCACCGTGCATTTGACGGCGCCTACGCAGCGGCGTTCCTCAGCAGCATCCAAGCGATCCTTGAGAGCCGCGACTGGGAAGCGGAGATCAACTGACCGGGCCGACCGCCATCGAGTCGGGTCTACGCGTTCGCTGGCTCGGGCGAGTTGACTACGACGACGCCTTCGCACTGCAGCAGCAGCTGCGCGACCACAGCGAAGGCGACCACCTACTCCTGCTCGAGCATGACCATGTCGTGACGCTGTCGAAGCGGACCCCGCGTGAGCACCTGCTCGTTGACGTCGAGTCGATGGGTGCCACTGTTGCGACCACCGACCGAGGTGGTGACATCACCTACCACGGCCCTGGTCAGCTCGTCGGCTACCCGATCCTGACCGTGCCCGGAAAGCGGGGCGGCGGTATGGCCGACACCGCAGCGTACGTGGAGGGAATCGAGCAGCTGCTCATCGACGTCCTGGCTGACCTCCGCGTCGAGGCCGGTCGGCTCGCTCATCACAACGGCGTCTGGATCGATCCTGACGGCACTCGCCCTCGCAAGATTGCTGCCATCGGCGTACGGATCACCCGAGGTCGTTCGATGCACGGCTTCTCGCTCAATGTCGACCCCGACCTCTCATGGTTCTCGCGGATCGTGCCGTGCGGCATCACCGACAAGGGGGTGACGTCGCTTGCCGCCGAGGGAGTCGACGTCTCAATGCGCGAGGTTGTTGACGGTGTCGTCGCGAAGGCAGCCGAGCGCTGGGGGAGAGGCCAGGCGATCGATCGGGCTGATGTCTCCTGGCGCGCCCCTGCCGCAGACCTCGCGCCGTTCACCCGCGGCGAAGGGGCCGGGACGCCGGTGGGTCGTCAGGGCATCGGCTATGGCGAGCAGGCCGACGGCACCTCGGTGCGTCTTCTCGGTCGTCTTGCCGAGGCCGGCGTCTCTGAAGATCCGGTGCGGTTGAAGTCTCGCAAGCCCGAATGGATGCGCGTCCCGCTCGACACCGGCCGGGGGTATCGAGAAGTCAAGAAGACGATGCGAGAACTCGGCCTCGTCACCGTGTGTGAAGAAGCGGGGTGCCCGAACATCTCCGAGTGCTGGAACGACGGGACGGCAACGTTCATGATCCTCGGCGAGCGGTGCACGCGTGCCTGTGGGTTCTGTCTGGTCGATACCCGCAAGCCGATTGCCGCCGACCCAGCCGAACCCGCTCGGGTGGCCGAGGCCGTGGATCGCATGGGCCTCACGCATGCGGTCGTCACGATGGTGGCACGCGACGATCTGCCCGATGGGGGAGCGGCCGCAGTGGCTGCGACCGTGCACGCGATCCGCGACCGGGTTCCGGCCTGTCGCGTCGAGGTATTGGTGTCGGACTTTCAGGGCAACACCGACTCATTGCAGACCGTCTTCGACGCCCGCCCCGACGTCTTCAACCACAACATCGAAACCGTCGCGCGGCTGCAGCGCGCGGTCCGTCCTTCAGCGTCGTATGCCCGGTCGCTTTCGGTGCTCGCGCAGGCCAAGCGGGTGGGCCTCGTTACCAAGTCGTCGATCATCGTCGGCATGGGCGAGACCGACGACGAAGTCACGCAGACGATGTCTGACCTCAGTGCGATTGGGGTTGACATCGTCACGGTCGGCCAGTACCTGCGCCCCACGTCGCACCACCTTCCCGTCGCCAACTGGTGGAAGCCGTCGGTCTTTGACGATTGGAAGTGCAGGGGAGAGGCGATGGGCATCGGCCATGTCGAGTCGAGCCCGCTCACCCGCTCGAGCTACCACGCTCGGGAGGCTGCCGAGGCTGCTGAGCCTGAACGTGTCGGGCCGCAGTGAGCGCGGGCGAGCGACGCAGCGTTGCGGGTGTCAACGCCGGCTGCTGATCACGCCGGTGTCAAAGCCGGCGAGATGAAGACCACCGGCGAAGCGGGCGTGCTCGATCTTTGTGCAGCGATCCATGACAACATCGAGGCCGGCGCTGGAGGCGATCTGGGCCGCTTCGTTGGACCAGAGGCCGAGTTGGGCCCAGAACGATTTCGCGCCGATCTCGACTGCGTCGTGTGCGATCGGCGGCAAGTCTTCGGATCGCCGGAACACGTCGACCATGTCCGGGACCTCTGGAAGGTCCTGAAGCGACGGGTACACCGGCTGGCCGAGGATTTCGGTCTCTCGCGGGTTCACCAGATAGACGACGTAGTCAGCTGACGAGCTACGGAGGTAGGTCGCAACAAAGTTGCTGGCCCGAGCCGGGTTCGATGAGGCGCCGACGATGGCAATCGAACGGGTCTCGTCGAGGATCCGCTTGCGTTCGCCCGCCGACGGCGGCTCCCAACCGGGAATGGGTTCGTGCTCAGGCATGGGTTGTCTCCAGAGCATGGTCGAGGTCGTACAGGATGTCATCAAGATCTTCGAGCCCAACCGAAATCCGCACCATGTCGGGAGTCACCGACCCAGCGGCCATCTGCTCGTCGGACAACTGCGAGTGTGTCGTCGAAGCAGGATGAAGGATCAAGGTCTTGGCGTCACCGACGTTGGCCAGATGACTGATCAGTTCGAGCGACTCGATGAACGAACTACCGGCTTCGCGGCCACCGTTGAGACCAAAGGTAAATACTGCACCCGGTCCGGCCGGCAGGTACTTGTTCGACAGGTCGTGATGCGGTGATGAGGGAAGTCCGGCGTAGTTGACCCATGCCACCCGTGAGTCCTCATGAAGCCAGGCAGCGACTGCTTGAGCGTTCGCGACGTGCCCCGCCATTCGGTAGTCGAGGGTCTCGAGGCCTTGGAGAAACAGCCATGCGTGCATCGGAGCAAGCGTCGAGCCGATATCTCGCAGGTGATCATTGCGGACCTTGGTGAGATATGAGTACTCGCCGAAATTGTCCCACCAACGAAGGTCGTTGTAGGTCGGGACAGGCTCGGTCATGTTGGGGAATCGGCCCGATCCCCAGTCGAACGTTCCGGCCTCACACACCACCCCACCGAGTGAGGTTCCGTGACCGCCGATGAACTTCGTGGCCGAGTGGACAACGATGTCGGCCCCCCACTCCACCGGTCGGCACAGCGCCGGGGTGGAGAACGTGGAGTCGATCGCCAGCGGCAAACCGTTCGAGTGGGCCACGTCGGCGAGCGCCGCAATGTCCGCGATCGCACCGGATGGGTTACCGACGGTCTCGGTAAACAAGAGCTTCGTCTCCGGACGGATAGCTGCTGCGAAGCCATCGACGTCGGTCGGATCGACGAACGTGGTCTCGATACCGAAACGGGCGAGCGTATTGGAGAACATCGTGATCGTGCCGCCATACAGATGGCTGCTCGAGACGATGTGATCGCCAGCCTCGGCCAGCGCAGTGACCGCCAAGAACTCAGCTGCGTGCCCTGACGATGCAGCGACTGCGCCGAGTGCTCCATCAAGCGATGCCATTCGCTCTTCGAACGCTGAGACGGTCGGATTGCCCAGGCGGCTGTAGATCATCCCGTACTTCTGCAGCGCGAAGAGATCCGCGGCGTCGTCGGTGTCCTCGAAGACGTACGACGATGTCTGGAAGATCGGAACCGCCCGCGCGCCGGTGGTCGGGTCTGGACGGGCTCCAGCGTGAAGAGCGCGGGTTCGAAAGCCCCACGTGTGATCGCTCATGCACCGATCGTACGCACGACAGCGCCCGGGTCTAGCCTCAGGTCATGTTTTCAACTCGTCTTGAGCGGGCCCGGGCCCGGATGGAAAGCGAGGGCGTCGACGTGCTGATGCTCTCGGTCGGCAGCGACCTCCCGTACTTCTGTGGCTACGAAGCGATGCCACTCGAACGAATCACGATGCTCGTCGTGCCACGAGACGGCGACGCCACCCTCGTCCTGCCCGGCCTCGAAGCCGCTCGCGTGACCGAGCGGCCTGAGCTCTTCTCGCTGAGGGGTTGGGGTGAGACCGAGGACCCAATTGCGATCATCGCCGATCTTGCTGGGCCCGCCGCTGAGGTCGCGATTGGCGACCACATGTGGGCGGGGTTCCTTGTCGACCTCACCAGGCAAATGCCGAACGCGGCGTTTCGGCGAGCTTCGACGATCACCAGCCCGATCCGTCAGGTGAAGGACGGCCAAGAGGTCGAGCGCCTTCGGACTGCCGCCGCTGCCGTCGACCGCATCGCAGATCGGTTGCAGTCGGGTGCGATTCCGTTGGTCGGTCAGACCGAAGCCCAAGTGTCAGCCGAGCTCGGGCGCCAGATTGTCGCAGAAGGACACGACCGCGTGAACTTTGCGATCGTGGCGTCCGGTCCTAACGCGGCAAGCCCGCACCACCACGCCGGCAACCGGGTCATTCAGGCTGGTGAAAATGTGCTCTGTGACTTCGGTGGAACCATGATCGGTGACGACGGCGTTGGCTACTGCTCTGACCTGACCCGCAACGTGTGGACCGACGACCGTCCCGATCGTGACTACCTCGAGGCATACGCCGTTCTTCACGAAGCGCAGGCTGCTGCGGTTCGAGCTGCCACCGTGGGGACACCCGCACAAGACGTTGATCGGGCGGCCCGTCAGCGGATCGTCGACGCTGGCTATGGCAGCTTTTTCATCCACCGCACCGGTCACGGTATCGGGGTCGAAGCTCACGAAGATCCTTACATCGTGGAGGGCAACGCTGAGCCACTCGTGGCCGGCAACGCTTTTTCGATCGAGCCGGGAATCTACATTCCCGGGAAGTGGGGCATGCGCCTCGAAGATATTGTCGTTGCCGCCGACGACGGGCCCGACCCACTCAACACTGTCGATCATCATCTCGCTGTCCTCGGGTAGGCGATGATCGAACTTGACGGTGCGACCGTTCTCCTCCAATGGGCTGCGGGCGGCTGGTTGTTTTTATGGGTCACCACGCGCCGTCGTGAGGTCGGGCTCGGCTACGGCTGGCTGCAGCGACTGACGTTCCTGGGGCTCGCCGCCGGCTCACTGGCGGCTGCGTTCATCACATCACCGACGTGGGAGCGCGAGATCGGCACGATCGCGTTCATGGCAGTCGGCACGGGCACACTGGCCGTGTCGATCGCTCGGAGATCGGCCGGTGTCACCGGCCAGCGCGAGGTCGTGGAGCGCCGCAGTCAACGGGTCGCCGATATGACTGGCATCGACCGTGATGAGCAGCGATTCGACAAGACCGCACGCGAGTTTCCACCGACGCTCGACCTCGTCTCTGCGATCGTTGGCATGATCGCAGTCGTCATTGCCTCATGGGAAGCGGGGATGGTGGCGAACGTAGAGCTGCTCTCCGTGTTGCGAGGCATCACCTCGGCGTTGTTTCTGGGGGTCTTGTCCGACGCGATGCTGCTGGGGCATTGGTACTTGGTGCAGCCAGGTTTGGCACGTGCTCCGATCCTCGAGCAGGTCAGGCTGGCCGGGCTGCTGTGGCTACCCGAAACGGTCGTATTCCTGATCCCCACGGGCATGGTCTCGGTGCTCAACGGGAACATCGACGACGCCTACAACGGGCTTCTCGGTTGGTTCTGGATCGCGTCAGTGATCGGCACCGGTCTGCTCATCGTGGTGTGTCGTTTGGCGCTCAAGGAGCGGCAGTATTCGGCGGTCATGGCTGCGACCGGTCTCATGTATCTGGCAATCCTCACCGGGTTCGGTCAAGACATCGTCGCTCGCGTGCTTCTGTCGCCCTGACGATCAGGGCTGCCGACCGACTAGCTTTCGACGAGATCAGCCGGAACAGAAACTGCGGCGATGACGGCAGCCGCTGTTGCGAACGCTGCGGTGGCGATTGCGAATCCACTGAGCGAGTCGCCAATCACACCGGTCATGAGCGCTGCAATCAACGCGCCAAAGCCGAGACGGGCTGCACTGATCAGCGATGAGGCCGTACCGGCCATGTCTCCCATCGGGACCATGCCAGCTGCGTTCAGGTTGGGAGAGATCATCATGTACGACGACACGGTTAGGGCCAGTGCTGCGTGGAAGAGATAGAAGTTCGGCAGTTCGAATACGACCGTGATCGCGACGAGCACGGCCGATGCTGACGCCATCATTCTGGATTGCAGACCAATGCTGAGAGAAAGGCCGAGGCGGGTTACCAGCCGACCGTTCGCGAGCGAGGTGAGGGCGAGGCACACAGCGATCGCTCCGAACACGAACGGAAACCACGAATCGCGGTCGTAGACCTCGCCCACGATCACCTCACTCGTCGTGAGATAGAGCGTCATCGCTCCCTGAATGACGATGGAAGCCATGGTGGTTCGGAAGGTGACCCGGGTTCGAACAACCCGGCGACCTGCTGTGCTCAACTCACTTAAGCCGAGCGGCCTCTGATTGTGATCACTCAGCGTCTCTGGAAGGCGGATCGCCCACAGAGCTAGCCCTACGCCGGCGAGGGCGCACAGCCAGAAGATCGCTCGCCACCCAGTGACGAGCATGATGATTGCGCCCAGCGACGGTGCCACGATGGGCACGAGAATGAAGACGGCCATCACTCGGGACATGACTCGAGCCATCTCCTCGCCCACGTAGATATCCCGCACGATCGCCGTGACGACGACGCGTGGCCCGCCCGCCCCGATACCCCACACCAATCGCGTGATGATGAGGGTCCCGAGCGATGGTGCGAGTGCAGATGCAACCGCCCCCACGACGTAGACGACCAACCCCGCGTAGAGGATTGGTCGTCGGCCGTATCGGTCGGTCAGTGGCCCCCATGCCAGCTGAGCGATGGCGATTCCTGCGAAGAACGCCGTGAGTGTGTGGCCGATCTGTGTCGATCCGGGCTCGAGGTCGAACGTCTCTCGCATCTCGTCGAACGCCGGGAGCATGGCATCGATAGCGAGAGCCATCAGACCGATCGCTGCCGAAACAAAGATCAACAGCTCGCGCTGCCCCATCCTCCGCCCCAGATCGGAACCGATGCCAGAGCGAGGGGCAGCCACCACGCGACGTTACGGCCTCACTGGCCCGGCTCACACATCGGCCGCAGGCCTAGCCGGTTCTGGTCTGTTGGGGTCAGCTGGCTACGATCACGCCATGCCCATCACGTTCAACGTTGTTCGCACTATTCCCAAAGCAACGAAGGCCCGCATCCGGCTCGTGACGACCGAAGCCGTCGAGGCGGGGTTAAGCAGCATCAACGATGAAGAACTCGACTCGGCGGGCTTCGCAGGCAAGGAGTGGGAAATCCACGTCTCCCCTGACGGAAGGCGTACCGAGGTCTTGGTCGGCATGGGTGCGGCGGACGCCGTGGACGCAGCAGCGATCCGTGACGCTGCGGCTGGCGTGGCCCGACGATTCGGTCACTTTGGCAGGATCGGCGTCGAACTGCCCGACATCGACCTCGACGGGGGCACTGCTCGTGAAGCGCTTGTCGAGGGCCTGTCGCTCGGTGCCTACACCTTTCTCGCCTACAAGTCCGACGGCAAGCCATCCAAGCTCCGAACCGTTGAGATCGCCGGCGGAAGTGGCGCACAGAACCGGGCCGCGGCTGATCGTGGCAGTGCCATTGCGCGCGGGCAGATGCTTGCTCGCGATCTGGTGAACGAACCGGGCGGCACGTTGACACCCGCTGTTTTCGCCCGTCGTACCGCAGCCATGGCGAAGGCCCAAGGTCTTGCCGTCAAGGTCTGGGATGAGGCAGCCATCAAGAAAGGCAAGCTCGGAGGCTTGCTCGGCGTCAACCGGGGCTCGACCAACCCTCCGCGGCTCGTCGAGTTGACCTACACGCCCAAGGGAACAGCGAAGGGTTTCCTTGCCCTCGTTGGCAAGGGGATCACGTTTGATGCCGGTGGACTCTCGATCAAGACCGGCCAGGGAATGATGACGATGAAGTGCGACATGGGCGGCGCTGCTGCAGTAGTCGGTGTCATGTCGGTTCTCAACGACCTGCAGGTGCCTTGCAAGGTCCGAGCGTGGATCCCGATGACCGACAATATGCTCGGCGGTGATGCCACTCGGCCAGGCGATGTGCTGAGGATCCGCAACGGCAAGACCATCGAAGTGCTGAACACCGACGCCGAGGGTCGCCTGATCCTCGCCGATGGCTTGTCGCTCGCTTCGGAGGCAAAGCCCGATGCCATCGTGGACCTAGCCACGCTCACCGGTGCGTGCATGGTCGCACTCGGTCCCAAGATCGCTGGCTTGATGAGCAATAACGATGCGTGGGTCGAGCAGATTGAAGCTGCATCGTTTTCGAGCGGAGAGCGGGTCTGGCACCTGCCGCTTCCCGGTGACTACATGAAGATGTGCGACTCGGCGATTGCCGACATGAAAAATATCGGCGGCCCCCATGGCGGCGCGCTGACCGCAGGACTGATCCTCCAGCAGTTCGTCGGCGACGGGATCCCGTGGGCGCATCTCGACATCGCCGGCCCGGCGTTCACCGATGTCGAGGACGGCGAGTGGAGTAAGGGCGGTACCGGCTTCGGCGTGCGTCTGCTGGCGGATCTCGCCTCGAACTTCCAGAAGCCCTCCTGACGGCCCCTGCAGGAAAACGACAAATAGCGGCCCCGTAGGGCCGCTATTCAACCAACAACGATGCCTTAGTCGAGGTTTGAACTGACTTCGGAGAACTTCTCCGATGCCGTTTGACCAAGAAGCGTCACGGCGGCGATGCACACAACAGCGATGAGTGCCACCAGAAGGGCGTACTCAACGAGGCTGGCGCCACGGTCGTTGTCAACCCGGCTGGTGATCCAGGCGGAGAAGAACTGATAGGTGGTGGTCATTCGGGTGGACTCCCTGTGATTTTGTTACCACCTAGCGGTGGCAAACCGACATCATGACGATCGGCACAAGAAGCATAGATCCTTAGGGTTTTTTCTGCATCTATTCCTTTGAAGGATCGTGACTCGTCCGTGGCAAGACATCTCGGGAAGTCGATTTGCGGCGATTTCCCCTATCTCATGCAGCCTCTGGGCCGTGCTCGGCAGCGAGTCGGTGGCGCTCCCAAGCCCAGTTCACCGCTTCAGCTGCGATGGAATCTGGGACTTTCCACCGATCGAGCTGACGCTGGGTTTCGTCAAATCCGTCACCGCACTCGATCAGGCTCAAGGCAAGTCGTCGAGCACGGGCGCGATGTTCGTGGCCGGCCGTGCTGGCCTCGATGAGGCGGAGATGCTCGGTCGCCAGTTGGGCTGGTAGGCGTTCGATCTGCGCGCGGTTGAGAGGAGGAAGACGATGCCGAATATCAAGCTCGCGTCGACCGGCGGCGCGAGCTGCGCCGAATCGGCACGCGCGTTGAAGCGATCGGGAAAGAGCGCTGTTTCGCCCTCCTTTGTGCCCGATGCCGAGCTGGGCAGCCACATCGTCGAGGTTGACCTCGGCTTCTCCGCGCCCGGCGTCGAGTTCGTCGGTGAGTGCGCGAAGGAGCAACGTGGTCGATGGCCCGAGGATCCCGAGCCAGAATCGTTCGACGTAGCGGGACCGGGCATCGTGGCCGAGCTGGTCGATCAGTGGGTCGTGCCAGCGGCGAATGTGGAGCGTCGTGAGGGCAGGCTCGTCGGTCGGCCGGATTGGTTGCAAAGTCATCGGTTCCCTTTGTGGGTAAAGCAGGCGCGGGGAAGCGATTACTCCATTTCATAGTATTTGATGTCTTCTTGTCAAGGCTTTCGTCGCTGTGTAGTCGCTCAGCGCAGCTGGTAGCCGTCCCCGCTGAGCGGTTCTGACTTCATCGGGCGCGTCTGTCGCAACGCTTCAGTTCTCAACACTGTTGCCCTTCGAAGTTCGCTCATGGGGTGCAGCGGTCGACCCGAGGACAACGGGCGGGTCGACCGCTGGGTACTCTTCGCCCATGGATGATCCGACCACAAACGCTGAGAACGAGGCTGCTATCGAGCAAGCCGCTCGATTCGTCGACGATGCCGAACGGATCTCTGTGCTCACCGGAGCGGGCATCTCGACCGATTCAGGGATTCCGGACTTTCGCGGCCCCCAAGGGGTGTGGACCAGAGATCCGGCCGCCGAGCGAGCATCGAATATCCAGTATTACGTGAGCGATCCCGACGTCCGGAAGGCCAATTGGGAGCGCCGCGCAACCGGCCAACTCTGGGCCGACGTCGAACCCAACGACGGCCACCGAGCCCTGGTCGAGCTCGAACGTCGCGAGAAGCTACACACGCTCATCACTCAGAACGTCGACGAATTGCATCAGCGAGCCGGATCGTCGCCCGACCGGGTCGTCGAGATTCACGGCACGACCCGCAAGGCGATGTGCCTTGAGTGTGAGTGGCGTGACGATATCGAAGTGGTGCTTGATCGGGTTCGAGCGGGCGACGCTGACCCCGCGTGCGAAAAGTGCGGCGGCCTGCTGAAATCGGCGACGGTGAGCTTTGGACAATCGATCGACGCTGTTGATCTGCAGCGGGCCCAGACGGCGGCGTTCGAGTGCGACTTGTTCCTTGCGGTCGGCACAACGCTTGCGGTGTACCCGGTCAACGAGACGGTACCGATCGCCAAGCAGTCTGGAGCGAAGATCGTGATCCTCAACGGGGAGGAGACAGCGCTGGACTCGCTCGCTGATGTCGTCGTCAATGCTGATATCAGCAGCGCCCTACCCAGGATCGTGCGCGCCGACCTAGCCTGAGGCCATGGCCACGTTCCGCGATCTCCTTCGCGCTGCGAAGGAGTCGATCCGAGAAGTCGACGTCGACGGTGGTGCAGCACTCCTCGACCACGGTCACGTTTTGCTCGATGTTCGCGAATCCGACGAGTATGAGCAGGGCGCGATCCCCGGCTCGATCCATATTCCTCGCGGCGTGCTCGAGACGACGATCGACGGTCTCATCGGTAGCCATGACACTCCAATCGTCGTGATGTGTGCCGGAGGCGCACGCTCAGCGCTCGCCGCCCAGACGCTCGGCCACCTCGGGTACACCGATGTCGTGTCGATGGACGGCGGATTCAACGGCTGGAAAGACGCTGGCAAACCCTGGGGTACACCGCGCACGCTCGACGCGGCCGGCCGAAACCGCTACCAGCGGCATCTGTTACTTCCCGAGGTAGGAGAGAAGGGGCAGCTTGCGCTGCTCGACGCAAAGGTGCTGCTCCTCGGTGCAGGCGGCCTGGGTTCGCCTGCTGCGCTCTACCTCGCAGCGGCAGGTGTTGGCACGATCGGGATCGTCGACATGGATGTTGTCGACGAATCGAATCTGCAACGACAGATCATCCATCGCCTCGACCGGGTGGGTGAGCGCAAGGTCGACTCTGCGAAGGCCGCCATCGAGGCGCTCAACCCCGATGTGACGGTCGTTGCTCATCATGCCCGACTTGCGGCCGAGAATGTGATGGGGATCATCGACGGCTACGACGTAATCATCGACGGCACCGACAACTTCCCGGCTCGCTACCTGCTCAACGACGCCTCCGTCAAAGCTGGTATCCCGGTGGTTCACGGTTCGATTTTTCGTTTCGAGGGTCAGGTCAGTGTCTTCGACCCTCGAAACGGCCCGACCTACCGTGACCTTCTCCCAGAAGCCCCCCCAGCTGAGTTTGCGCCGTCGTGTGCCGAAGCCGGCGTGATCGGTGTGCTTCCCGGCATCATCGGCAGTCTGCAGGCGCTCGAGGCAATCAAGCTCATCCTCGGGATCGGTGAGCCGATGATCGGCCGCCTCCTCGTATTCGATGCCCTCGATCTGTCGTTCCGAGAGTTCAAGCTCAACGTCGATCCGACCAACGAGGTCACGTGGGAGAACCGCAGCCGTGTCGACGTGGTCGATCTCGACGGGCTCTGCATGCCTGCGCTTCGCTCGGGCTGACCGCTGCAACCGCGATCGGTGCGGACTGCACCGATACGCTCATGCGGTCCTCCGTCGCACCCCTTGGGAGCCACCATCCGTCAGCTGATCACGCAGCTCCGTGACCGCAGCCCGTTGCCCGCCGGAACTACTCCGATCGTGCTCGGGCTCGTGATCAACGGTTTGAGCACGTACGGCTTCTTGGTGCTCACCCACAGGGCGGTGGGTGACGAGGCCTACGGTGGCCTCGCGGTGCTCTGGGCGCTCGTCTACATTCTCGGACCGGGTTTGTTCCAGCCACTCGAACAGGAACTGGCGCGAGCGACGGCGGCCCGCGGCTCCCGGGGCGAGGGAAGTGCTCCCGTGCTCCGTCAGGCCGCCAAGGTTGGGGTCATCGCTCTTTCGGTGGTGTTCATCGGGGTGCTCGTGTCGTGGCCGCTCGGCTTGGCCGGGATGCTCGACAACCGCGTCGATCTGCTGATTGCGCTTCTGCTCGGCCTCGCTGCGTTCGCCATCGCCGAACTTTGTCGTGGCATCCTTTCGGGCCGACACAAGTTCAACGCGTACGGCCGCTACTTTGCAGCCGAAGGTACGAGCCGCATGCTCATCGCCGTCGTTCTTGTCGTGCTCGGCGTCGAGGTTGTCGGGATCTACGCGATGACCATGGCCGCTGCCTTTCTGTTGGGGACCCTTGCAGCCGTCTGGTGGGTACGCCCGTTCGTTCATCCCGGCCCCGATTCGCAGCTGAGTGAGATCACCCCGGCATTGGGCTTGCTGCTTGCGACATCGATCTGCGAGGCGTTCTTGCTCAATGTCGGCCCGGTTGCGGTCTCGATCATTGGTGACGAACTCGGAGAAGAGGCCCCCGGTGTTTTCCTCAACGGCCTGATCATCTCGCGGATCCCCCTCTTTTTCTTCCAAGCGGTGAAGGCATCGCTGCTCCCCGCATTGACCAAGAGTGCTGCCGACGGCGACCTGAACGGGTTTCGCGAGGTCCAGTTGCGCTTGGTCGGTGCGGTGCTCGTCGTGGCCGGCTGCTCGACGGTTGCCATTGCGTTCATGGGACCGTGGCTCGTCGAGTTCTTGTTCTCCGAGCACACCCTCGGCCATCGCGATCTCGCCCTCCTGTCTGCGTCGGGCGGCGGTTTGATGGTGCTGCTGTCGCTGTCGCTGGGTCTCGTCGCACTCAACCACACCCGGCTTGCCATCGTGGGTTTCGTCGCTGCGGTCATCACCTTTCCGATCGCGCTGCAGTTCGCCAATGCGCCGTTCCTCCAGGTCGAGATTGGCATGTTGGCAGCGGTGGTCGTCGGCGCGTCAACCCACGCAGCACTGTTGCGGTTCGAGTTCGGCCGGCATCGCGCGGCCGGGCGCATGTCGTCAGCGGTGTAGGTTCCGAAGTCATGAAGGGGCTGATCCTCAGCGGCGGTGCCGGGACCCGACTCCGGCCCATCACCCACACCAGCGCGAAGCAGCTGGTCCCGATCGCCAACCAGCCGATCCTCTTCTACGGCATCCGCGACATGGCGGATGCGGGGATCACCGATATCGGCATCGTCATCTCGCCGGTAACAGGAAGCGAGATTCGCGAGGCAGTTGGGGATGGCAGCGACTTCGGCGTGACCGTGACGTGGATCGAGCAGCCCGAGCCGCTCGGGCTCGCCCATGCTGTTTTGGTGGCCCGTGACTACTTGGTTGACGACGAGTTCGTGATGTACCTCGGCGACAACATGCTTGAGCAGGGGCTTGCATCGTTTGTTGAGCGATTCGACACGGCACGACGCGCTGCACGGTCGTTGAAACTTGGCGAAGCACCGGTCGGTGCGCCGTCTGCCCAGATTCTCCTGGCCAAGGTCGACGACCCGTCGTCGTTCGGTGTCGCCAACCTCGACGCCGAGGGCCGTGTGATCGGGCTGGTGGAGAAGCCTGATGATCCGCCGTCTGACCTGGCCCTCGTCGGGGTCTATCTCTTTGATGCTTCGATTCACGAAGTCATCGAGACCATCACGCCGTCCGAGCGAGGTGAACTCGAGATCACGGACGCAATCCAGGCGTTGCTCGACACCGGGCGGGTCGTTCACCACGAGGTCCTCACCGGTTGGTGGATCGATACCGGGAAGAAAGATCCGCTACTCGAATGCAATCGGTTGGTGCTCGGCACGCTCGAACGGCGCATCGGGAGCACGGTCGATGACTCGTCATCGGTCGACGGACGCGTCGTGATCGAGTCCGGGGCCCGGATCGTAAACTCGACGATTCGCGGGCCTGCCATCATCGGCGAGAACACCGTTATCGAGGACTCCCACGTCGGTCCGTTCAGCTCGATCGGTCCCGACTGTCGGATCGTGCGGAGCGAGGTCGACAACGCGGTAGTGCTCCGTGGAGCTGTCGTGTCCGACATCGCGCGGCTGACCGATTCACTCGTCGGGCGCGACACCGTGATTCGGCGGGGTGATGCCCGGCCGCGCGCAGTGCGCATGATGCTCGGCGACAACTGTCATGTGGAGGTCGAGTGATGGCCACGGTTCGTCCGATTCTTCAGATTGCCGATGCCTTTCGGGTCGAGCCTGTCGTGCACCACGATGAGCGCGGTCTCTTCGTGGAGACATACCGAGAAGAGTGGTTCCCTGATGCAGCACCGATGGTTCAGGCAAACCGCGGCGACCGGACCGCCGGAACAGTGGTCGGTCTGCACTTTCACCTCCACCAGGCTGACTACTGGTACGTGCCCAACGGCACGGTTCGAGTGGTGCTCTTCGACATTCGCGAGGGGAGCCCAACCGAGGGCCGAAGTTGGACGTCCGATCTCGGAGTGCAGCCAGACGGTTCGCACTGTCACGACGGCGTCTACATCCCTCGTGGGGTCGGTCACGGGTTCGCCGCTCTCACCGATGCGACGCTCTCGTATCTCGTCGACGGGTACTACAACCCCGACGATGAGCTCGGCGTGGCGTGGAACGATCCGGAGATCGGTGTCGACTGGGGTGTGATCGATCCGGTGCTCTCCGGTCGTGACCAGGCCAATCCGAAGCGGATCGACCTGCCGACATCGTTACGGCCCCGATACCCCTTGATAGGCGGCTGACGTGCGTATCTTCGTCACCGGTGGCGCTGGGTTCATTGGTTCGAACTACGTGCGCCGCTTGATCGCCACCACCGATGACGAGATCGTCATCTTTGACGCCCTGACCTACGCAGGACATGTCAGCACGATGTCGGACCTCCTCGTCGATCCACGGGTCACGTTCATCCGCGGTGACATCACTGATCGCAACGCTGTCGAAACAGCCATGGCCGACTGTCGGCATGTCGTGCATTTCGCTGCGGAGTCCCACGTCGACCGGTCGATCATCGGGCCGGACGCCTTCGTCGCCACAAACTGCGGCGGCACCAACGTGGTGTGTGACGTCGCTCGCCAGCATGAGGTGGAACGTTTCGTCCATATCAGCACCGATGAGGTGTACGGCTCGGTCGAGACGGGATCGTCGCTGGAAACCGATCCGCTGGCACCACGGTCCCCCTACAGTGCCTCAAAGGCGGCGAGTGACCTCATCGCGTTGAGCTACCACACGACCTACGGATTGCCGGTAGTGATCACCCGCTCGTCGAACAACTTTGGGCCGTACCAGCACCCCGAGAAGCTCATCCCGCTGTTCACAACCAACCTCCTCGCCGGTCAGACGGTGCCTCTCTACGGCGACGGTGAGAACGTGCGCGACTGGTGCCCTGTGGCCGACAACTGCGAAGCGATCGATCTCGTTGCGCGAACCGGAAACCCGGGTGAGATCTACAACATCGGTGCTGGCTACGAGTTCACGAACCGTGAGATCACTGCTCGTCTTCTTGAACACACTGGGCGAGACCTGTCTGCCATCGACCTGGTCGATGACCGTCCCGGGCACGATCGCCGCTACTCGGTCGACACGTCGAAGCTTCGGTCGCTCGGGTGGGCCGGGCCGTCGGACTTTGCGGAGGCGCTCGAAACGACGGTGGGGTGGTACCGCGACAACGCCGCATGGTGGGAGCCGATCAAGGCGGGCTCATGACGATCCTCGTCACGGGCCGAGGTGGCATGCTCGCCAGTGACTTGGTGGTGGAGCTTGAAGCGCGCGGGATGCCGGTGATCTCGACCGGTCGACGCGAACTAGACCTTTCGGCGCCCGATGACATCGCCGCCGCAGTCACCTCCATCCGGCCCTCCATCATCATCAATACGGCCGCCGACACCGACGTGGACGGTTGCGAGAGCCGCGAAGCAGCTGCGCTGACGGTAAATGGCACAGCCGTTGGTGCTCTGGCGAACGTTGCTGGCGATATCGGTGCTCATTTTGTGACCCTGTCGACCGACTACGTCTTCGACGGGAAGAAATCTGGCCCCTACACCGAGGCCGACCGCCCAAACCCTGCCTCTGCCTATGGACGAACCAAACTTCGAGGTGAAGAACTCGCTGGCGAGAGCAGCACGATCGTCCGGACCGCATGGCTCGCCGGTACCCACGGCCCGAACGTCGTCCGAACTGTCTTGCGTCTGCTGGCGGGCGATAGCTCCCTGCGTTTCGTCGACGATCAACGAGGGTCGCCGACGTTCGCTCGGGATTTGGCGGTCGTGGTAGCTGATTTGGCTCTCGAACGAATCCCTGGTGTCTTTCACGTGACCAATGCCGGAGCCGTGACGTGGTTCGAGTTCGTGCAGGAAATCGCTCGCCAGACCGGAGCGGATCTGAACCGGATCGAGCCGATTGCTTCGGCCGACCTCGACCCGCCGCGGCCAGCACCACGCCCCGCCAACTCCGTTCTCGACAACGCCGCCTGGCGCTCGAAAGGCGGCGCGGCAATGCGGCCCTTCGAAGCTGCGTTGTCGGAACTACTCGCCGAGTTGGGCTGAGCCGGCAAGGCCAGGCCGAGAAAGCTCTGAAGCTGGCTGGGATCGACGTCGCAGTCGAACGCCATATGCCCAAGATGGGCTGCCCCGAAGCTGTTTGGACTGGAGTCGTCGTTGAGGCTGCCGATCGGCGAGCTGTTTGGAGTCGAAGGGGTCAACAACCGCCGACCATGCGGTTTCGCAGCGTTATTGCGAAGGGTTGGAAAAACGGATCCAGCGCAACGGTCATTGCCTCATTGTTGACGGCAGGGCAATGCCCGTTGCGAACGCTTCGGGTTTGCCGGCGAGGCGGAACAGGAACGTGGCCGCCTCGGCCCGCGTTACCGGGTTGTCCGGTGAGAATGTTGTCTCTGTGGTGCCTCTGGTGATGCCGTGGTACAGCATCCAGTGGATGGCGTTGGCATCCCACGGCTGAATATCGATGAACCGGTCGTCGATCGGTGCTGGCGGGTTTCCAGCGAGGCGCCAGAGGAACTTGGCCCATTCCCATCGGGTGACGATTCGGTCTGGCGCAAAATCGGTTTCATTGACACCGAGGGTGATCTTTTTGTTCGCCATCCACGAAACTGCGTCGGCGTAGTCGGCGTCGGGATCGACATCTCGGAACTCGAGCGGCGTTGAGGGTTGCGGTGCGTCCGAAAAGCCCCAGATGAAGGTTGCTACCTCGGCACGGTCCATCTGACGGGAGGGGGCGAAGAAATTGTCGCCGACATCGGCCGTGATCCCCTCGATTGCCGACCAGTAAATGCCGTCGGCCGCCCAATGGTCGAGTGGGACGTCCTCGAACGGTTCGATCGGCGGAGGAGCAACCCGGAGGTGACTCGAGCGCGGGTAGTCCTCGCAATCGAAGTCGATGCTGGGATCGGCATCGTCCTCCTGGCAGCCGTTGACGATCGCCCATCGGATACTGCTGCCGCTCACGGTCCGACCACCTGGCTTGTCCGAACCGACGATGGTCGCCGTGATGTCGTTGACGCGGCCCGACGGAACCGGGTCGTTGAAGGTGATGGATTGCACGACCCCGACACTGAAGTTGTCGCGAGCGAACCAGCGACTGAGGGCTTCACGGGTGTAGGAGAACTGTCGAAACGGGAACGGGTTCTGCGGGTTGCCATCGACGTCGAGCGCTGCATCGAACGGATCGGGTTTGGCGATGTGGAACGGTTCGGGGTTGGCGAAGGGATCTTCCGACGCTGCGGTATAACCCCCATTCGACGAGCTGTAAAAGGTGCGCACGATCTCGTCGTCGTAGACGACGACCTGGCCGGCGGTTGCCGAGGCCGCTGCGAGCCGCGACTCGTACTCGATGGCGTTGCCGTACCGGTCTTCGTAGCCGTCATAGACCTGATCTTGGACACTGTCGAACACGTCGAAGCTCCAGCCGTCGTACGCCGGATCGTCCAGTGTTCGTCCGTTACGGCGAGCGATCGCTTGGGCAACTGCATAGCTGCGGGCTGCGATCGCCTGTGCCTTCAGCGCTTCGTCGGGCCAGCCCGGCGGAACCTCATCGATACCTTGGAGGTACTCCTCCAAGGGAAGCTGCAACACTACGAAGACTGAGTCGGGTGTCGATCCATTCGCAGTGTCGCGACCGACCAGTGTGAGATCACCCGCATCGTGCGCCCCCTGAGGACCGACGTCGTCAACGATGTCGATGATGGCGCCCTCGGGTCGCTCAATCGTGGCAGTGCTGGCAATACAACCCACGCAGACGTCTTCGTCCGAACCATCGAGTTTGACGATCCAGTACCACTCGTCGTCCGCATCGGTCACGCTGTTCGAAGAGCCGGCAACCTGACCCGCCTGCTCGACGTAGATGGAATTTGCAGTGTGAACGTTTTCTTCGTTGAACCGCAGAGTGAGAAGTGCTCCGTCTCGCGCTGTGACCGTGACACCGTCGGGACGGTCGAACGACTGGTAGCCCGGGCTCAGACGGACTCGGATTCCTTGGCCAAGAAAGTCCTCGAGTTCGGCGCCACGATTCTCAATCGTCGTGCCATCGAAGTAGAAGGCCAGGATGTCCTCGGCCGAGTGGCCGGCCTCAGCTCGTCCGAGCGCACCGAATTGGCTCATGCCGACGCCATGGCCAAACCCACCGCCTTCAAAGGTGATGTACGTCTTATCGTGATCGGCGCTTGCGGGGTCAACCGAGGTCAGCGCAAGTCCAAACGAAAGGAGGCTCAGGGTGATGATTCGTGTGAGTGAGGGCCGAAACATCGTGTTTCTCCGTTGGCGGACCGCCCGCACCGGACCTTTAGACGCTAGCTGACCGCGGAGGGGAAGTGGCGTCATCACGGGCTCGTCAAGGTCCAGATGACCCCGGGGACTGAGTGGCTACGCTGAGGGAGTGCGGCTTCGCGATTTTGTCATCATCGCGGCGGTCCTGTTGTTTCCGTTCGTACCCAGCGCATCTGCCGCAACGGCGGCGGGTTCCTCGGGCGAGGCTACGTACGTTCTCACTCCGGGGCAGACCACCGACATCGATACGCTCGCTGCGACGCTGGTGGCCGAAGGAGTCGAGGTCGTTGGGCTTTTGGGCGAGGTCGGACGCCTCATCGTGAACACCGAGCGCGACGTCGGTGAACTCCTCGTACTCCCCGGTGTGGAAGCCGTTCGCCCGAGCATCGGACTCATCCCGTCGCTCTCAGAGTCGACCCATGTCGTCGAGTCAGACGTCGCCGCTGATCTTGGGTACACCGGCGCAGGCAAAGCCGTCGTAGTCATCGACTCCGGCGTCGAAACGTCTCATCCGGCCCTGGCCGAGGCTGTTATCCACGAGGCTTGCTTTCTTCACGGCACCGCAGGCGGGGTATGCCCAGGATCTGGCGAGGTCTCGGGTGTTGGACCTGGCAGCGCTGCTCCGTGCGTCTCGTCTGCCGTGCGCTGTGCCCATGGGACCCACGTCGCCGGAATAGTGGCCTCGCGTGATGACAACCGGCCCGGTGTCGCGAGAGGCGCGACGATCATCGCCATCCGCGTCATGGCTGAAAACGGTTCGATCGGTTCAGCAGGGGTTCTTGCTGCGCTCGATCACGTGGCGTCGTTGGCTACCAGCTACGACATCGTTGCGGTGAACATGAGTCTTGGCACGTTTCGAAACCCATGCACCGACCCCGACATGTCGGCGGCCGTTGCTGGGCTCGCTGATCTCGATATCGCAGTCATTGCCGCATCGGGAAACGGGCCCTTCACCGCGGTCGCCTATCCGGCGTGTCTGCCCGGCATCATCGCAGTCGGTTCGTCCGAGCTGGAGGGCGCCGGGCGCATCGTGAGCGATTTCACCGGCTACGAAGGTGATCTCGACTTCGTCGCACCGGGCCGCTCGATCGAGTCGACCGTCACGGCAGCCGAAGACCCGACGGGGTTCGCCCAAAAGACAGGTAGTTCGATGGCCGTGCCCCATCTCGCCGGCGCGCTTGCGGTTCTCGCAGAAGCGCACCCGAGTTGGTCGACCGAACGACTCGTGGGATTGCTCACCTCTACCGCTGCGTCGGTTCCGCGCCTCGACCGGAACGAGCTCGCGGGGCGCTACGCCGAACCACGACTGGCGGCTGCTGTCGGTTTCGAGCCATTCGTTGATTCGGGCTCAGCGTTCTCACAGATAGCGAGAGATTGGTCGAAGGCCACTGGCGTGTCGCAGGGAATCGGTGGGGGAGCGTTCGGTCACGACCGATTGATGACTCGTGCCGAGATTGCCACCGTACTCTGGCGTCTGTTCGACGAACCCCCTCCCAGCGCGCCGGCGCCGTTCGACGATGTACCGGCCGGCAGCTTCTACGCGGACGCCGTCGCCTGGCTCTACGAACAAGGGATCACCACCGGGACCAGCCCGACAGGGTTCTCGCCCGATGCCTTGGTGAACCGAGCTCAGATCGCGACGTTCCTCTGGAAAGCGGTCGGTACCCCCGAGGAGCCACCTCCGAGCTTCGCCGACGTGCCTGCTGGGCAGTACTTCACCGATGCGGTCGGATGGATGGTGCGCTGGGGGATCACGACCGGTACGTCGAGTACGACCTTCTCGCCGACTGCGAACGCCACGCGAGAGCAGGCCTTTACCTTCATCTGGCGCCTCGCCAACCGTCGCGATGCCTGGAGTGGGGACCGCGTACCCGACTGGGTGCTGAGTTGATTGTCAGGGCAGAGCGAACTTGGTCGCTGGAGGAGCGCCTGCGCGCTCCGTTCAGGTTCGGTGTCGGCCGGTCCGGGGACCCCGGGCCTGCATGCCGTACTTGACGATGCAGTACACCGCGTGCACGCCGTCGCGCCAGCCGATTTTCTTGCCCTCTGCGTAGGTTCGGCCCGAGTACGAGATCCCGACCTCCCAGACTCGCCATCCACCGGCCGCAACCTTCGCAGTGATCTCCGGTTCGATTCCGAATCGCTTTTGCTCGAGATTGATCGATTGGATGACTTCGCGCCGAAACGCCTTGTAACACGTCTCCATGTCGGTGAGATTGAGGTCGGTAAACATGTTCGACAGCAAGGTCAGTAATCGGTTGCCGACCGAGTGCCAGAAATACAACACCCGTCTCGGTCGACCCGATTGGAATCGCGAGCCGAAGACCACGTCGGCGCGTTCGAGCAGGAGGGGCTCTATGACGAGGTCGTAGTCGATCGGGTCATACTCGAGGTCGGCGTCCTGCACGATTACGAACTCGGCCGTTGCCGCCTCGAACCCGCGCCGGATCGCAGCTCCTTTGCCCTGATTGGTGGCCTGGAACAGAACCTGGACCCGCGGGTCGTCAATGTCGGTGAGAATGTCACGGGTGCCATCGGTGGACCCGTCGTCGACGATGATCAATTCGGCAGTGTGCGGGCTTGCAAGAACCCGGTCGACGATCTCGACAATCGTCGCGTTCTCGTTGTAACACGGCATGACGACGCAGAGACGAGGAACCGCTTCGAGAGAACTCATGGCGTCCAAAGCGTAGCGGCGCTGGCCGACGCGCAATCAAGGTCGATGGGAGGGAAGGGCGTCGCACTATCCTCGGGCTACCCGGCCGGTTGTTCGATTCTGCCGCAGCACAAATGCCTACTTCTCCCACCCCCCGTCACGTTCTTGACTCGTCTCCCGCTCGAGCGGTCTTTCTGCGCCTGCAGGCGGTGGGATTCCGCTTTCTGTACGTGATCGACGCGGTCACGCTGTTTGCGTCGATGCACCTGATCACGGCGTTGCGGTTCGGATTCGAGTGGCCGACATTTGCGTATTCGTACTACGTGGTCGGTTTCTTGCTTGCGACGCTCATTCTCCTGTCTACCTATTACTTCGGGGGCCTCTACGAATACGAGCAGCGCCTCGGCCGCCCCCCTTGGCTTCCAAAGGTCAGCGTGCTCAGCGCAATTGCCGTTCTTCTTAGCGCTGGGGTAGCGCTCAGTACCGGCCGCTACCTGATGCCGCGGGGCAACCTCGTCGCCTTGTTTGTGGTGGCAAGCGCTGTCGTGAGCTTCAATCGATGGCTGGCCCGTCGAGTTCGTTCTCGCCGATTCATGGCGCCACGTGTACTCCTGGTAGGTACTCCGGACGAGATTTCGCTCGCCGAGAGACATATCGATGACATCGGCGGAGGTGCGCGGGTGGTTGGCCGCGTTCCGGACACAGCCAACCTCATGAGCGTCATCGACGACAGGAGTGTCACCGATGTGTTGCTCCTCGGAGGCGGCTCGCTCGACGAGATCTACCCCGCTCCCCTCGACGACCTCGAGCGGCGTCGGGTCGGGGTCTATCGGCGCGTTCTGCCGGTCGACACACTGCTCGGGCTGCAGCGAAGTCGTGAAATCGCCGGGATGCCGTTCGTTGCGCTGCGGACCCATGCGGTGCCCATCCACCGACTCCGACTCAAGCGACTGCTCGACGTGCTGTTGCTCCTACTCGTCGCACCAGTCGTCCTGCTTCTTCTCGGTGCAGCGGCGCTTTACGTTCGAGTCAAGGTCGGTCGTGGCATCGTCTACCGCCAGCAGCGGGTTGGTCGCCGGGGCAGAAACTTCACCCTGTACAAGTTCCGTTCGATGATTCCCGATGCCGAACGAAGGACGGGAGCTGTCACCGCTGTCGAAGACGACGAGCGGGTGGTACCCGGGATGCGATGGGTCCGAGCATCACGCCTCGACGAGTTGCCGCAGATCTGGAACGTGGCAAAGGGCGATATGTCGCTCGTCGGGCCGCGACCCGAGCGCCCCGAGTTCGTCGCACAATTCGAGCAACTCTTTCCGGGCTACGGCCGCCGCCACGACATCCCGCCAGGGATCACCGGGCTCGCTCAGATCCGAGGTCACTACCAGACCGATCCTGGCTTCAAGCTCGGCCATGATCTGCAGTACATCGTCAACTGGTCGCCGATTCTCGACGTGCTGATTCTGGTCCAGACGATCGGCGTGATCCTCAGGCGGGGGGCTCGTTGAGTGCAGCCCCGGTCGACTCGATCTCGGTCGTCATTCCGGCGCTCGATGCAGGTTCGGTCATCGACCGTTGCCTCGACGCAGTGCTAGCCCAGACCGACTGCCCGTCGTTTGATGTGTGGGTCGCCGTCGGACCGTCAACCGACGACACCGCAGCCCGCGTTGACGCCCGAGCGGAAGACGACGCCCGGGTTCATCGCGTCGAGAATCCTTCGGGCCGGACGCCAAGCGGGCTTAACGCCGCTATCTCTGCGAGCGACGGTCGGCTCGTGGTGAGAGTTGACGCACACGCACAGATTCCTGCTGGCTACCTTGCCGCCGTGGCCGATGCGTCGTTCGCAACTGGGGCGGCCAACGTCGGGGGGCGTCAAGTCCCGGTCGGCGCCAGCACA
This sequence comes from uncultured Acidimicrobiales bacterium, assembly GCA_905480195.1. Classification (GTDB taxonomy): domain Bacteria; phylum Actinomycetota; class Acidimicrobiia; order Acidimicrobiales; family Aldehydirespiratoraceae; genus UBA11606. The sequence goes on along the minus strand of CAJQPN010000009.1, from coordinate 34,341 downwards.
TGGTCGTGCGCGATCGCAACTGCCATGACGTCGCAGTTCGGTATGGGTCGGGCAGCGTTTCGCAGTGATCGAGCCGCCGGGCCAGCCGATACGGTTTACCTCGGAGCGTTTCGTCGTGAGGCCTTGGAGGCAGTCGGCGGGTTTGACGACGAGTTCCTTCGCAATCAGGACTACGAATTGAACTGGCGGCTGCGTGACGCCGGCCATGTCGTGTGGTTCGACCCTGCGATTGCGGTTGAGTACCGTCCCCGTGCCTCGCTTCGGGCGCTCGCGTCGCAGTTCTGGCAGTTCGGTCGTTGGAAGCGGAGGATGCTCCTGGCCAACCCGAGATCGGTGCGTCTGCGTCAACTCGTGGCACCAGGACTGATCATCGGCCTGGTCGCTTCGTTCGTGGCGGCAGCAATCGGTTCGCCGCTGGCACTCGTGGTCCCTGGCCTCTACCTGGTCTGCGTCGTCGGAGCCGCCTTGCGTTCTGGCAGTGAGTCGAAAGCTCGAGTGGCGATGGCCTTCGTCACAATGCACATGGCGTGGGGCACTGGTTTCCTTGTCGGACGCTGATCAGTCCCGCGTTGTGAGTGTGGTGCCACCGCCCCGCATGTGCTCGAGGTACTTCTCGAGCACGGGTGCCGCTTCGCCGAGTTCGAGCACCCGCCCGTGATCGAGCCAGGCGATGGTGTCGCACAACTCTTCCATCAGTCCAGCGTTGTGGCTCACGAGCACGATCGTGCAGCCCTTCTCGCGGAGCTGGTTCATGTGGTCCATGCAGCGTCGCTGAAACGCTTCGTCGCCGACGGCGATGACTTCGTCGACAAGCAGGATTTCGGGGTCGACGTTGACCGATACTGCGAACCCAAGCCTCACGTACATGCCTGACGAGTAGATCTTCACCGGCTCGTCGATGAAATCACCGATGCCACTGAAGTCGATGATCTTGTCCATCGTCTCGTTCATGTGGCGGCGGCTGAGTCCGAGCATTGCGCCGTTGAGGTAGACGTTCTCGCGGCCGGTGAGATCAGGGTGGAAACCGGAGCCGAGTTCGAGTAGCGCTGACATCCGCCCTTCGGTGGTGATCTGACCGCTCGTTGGTCGATGAATGTTGGCGATGAGACGCAACAGTGTTGACTTGCCGCTGCCGTTGTGCCCGATCAGGCCGAAGAACGCACCGGGTTCGATCTCGAAATCGACGTTGCGGAGGACCCAGAAGTCGTCGATATCACGACGACCGGTTCGCAACAGCGCTTCTTTGAGGCTGCTCGGTCGGTTGCGCTCGAGTCGGAAACGCTTCGAGACGTCTTGGACGGTGATCTGGCCGATGGTCACGATTCCTCGCTGATCTCCATGCTACGGGCCCGGAAGTACCTCCAGCCGATGGTGAGCGTGAGTCCTGCCCAGGCACTCGCCGCTACGAGGTGGCCAAGGGTCGGCACCTGAAGGAAATAGACGCCGTCGCGGGCGATGCCGACAAAGAGCGCGGGCGGGTTCCACTCGACGAGCGCACGAATCGGAAGGCCCCACTTCTGCTCGGGGACCATGCTGACCTGGTAGACGATCGGCACGAGGAAGAAGCCAACGTTCAACAAGACACCAACGAGGTAGAAGATGTCTCGGTAGCGGGCGTTCATGATCGCTGCGACGAACCCGATGCCAAGGCCGAAGGCGATCGTGAAGACGAGCGCAACGAGCAGGAATACGACCGTCCACGAGAGGTTCGACAGCACCGCCATGATCACGACGAGCACGAGCGCTTCGAGGCCGGTTTGCAACGCGTTCGACGCTGCCCCGCCGAGGAGCGCTGTCTCGGTCGGGAAGTACACCTTCTTTCGAAGGTCGCTGATGCTCTGGAGCCAGCCCATACAGCCGTTGACGATGCCGGTGAACAGGTTCCAGGTGATCAGGCCGCTGAACAGAAAGAAGCCAAAATTTTCGGCGTTTCCGTTCTCGGTTGCGGGTGGCGACGCTCGGTACACAACGCCGAACACGAAGCTGTACACCGCCACGGTGGTGAGAGGATTCGCGAACGACCAAAACCACCCCAGCAAGCTCCGCTTGAAGCGGGACTTCGTTTCACGCTGGGCGAAGTGGTAGACGAGATTCGCGCTCTTTTGTGCGGTGGGAGACAGTTTCAGCATGGGAATAAGCCCTCAGGCCACATGCGATCCTACCGATCTGTCGTTCGCCTACGATGCATCGATGGGCTCGGCGCCAATGCAGACGACACTGGTGGCGATTTCGTTGGCCGTGTTCGCGAACGGACCATTGTTCTTTCTTGAGCGTCGGGTCTTCGGTCTCCCCGGTAGGTGGGAGGGCCCGGTGATGCAGCCGGTGATCGTGTTGACGGTCGCGGCAGGCGTCGTGATGATCGTGGCGCTGTGGCGCCCTGTCGTGGCGGCAGTGCCGACTGCGGCCGCAGTGGCGTTCGGCGTGTGGGCAACGGTGAGTACGGCATGGAGTCTGCAGCCGGAGCAGACGTTGTGGAAGGGGCTGGTCTATGTCGGGCTTCCGTTCGTCGCGTGGGTCATCGCCGGCCTCGACCACGAGCGACTCGTCGTCGCCCTCGGTGCTGCAGGGCTGGCGCTCGTCGGCGTGAGTGTGGCACTTGTGATGCTCTGGCCTTCGGCCGCGATCGACCGAAACGGTGACTGGCGCGGCGTGATGACTGGCCGGAACTCGCTGGCTCCAATCTGTGGTGTTGCGGTGATCGTGGCGTGTGGCTTGATCGCCGAGCGTCATCGGCGTTTTGGCACACTCCTCCTGGCCCTCGGGCTCGTAGGTATGTTCGGGGCCGGAAGCCGCACCGCATGGTTTGCGCTGCTCGTCGCCGTCGGTGTCGCGTCGGTTGCGCTACTTGCCCGGAAGAGGGGCTCAGTCGGTGTGGCAGCCGGACTCGGTGTCGTTGGTACCAGCGGCACCATCTTCGCTGTCCGTCGGCTCTGGGACGAGAGCACGTTTCAGCAGCGCCGCACGATCTGGGACCTGGTCGGTGAGGTTGCGGCTGACGCCCGTTGGCACGGCGTTGGCTGGGAGGCCTTCTGGTACACGCCCGAGTTGCACGACCATGAACTGTTGCGACGGGGAAGTGCGCACGGCTCTATTCCCGAGCTTCTGCTTGGGGTCGGCGTGATCGGGCTGCTGCTGTGGCTGATCGTCGTTGGTTCTGCATGCGTCGGCGTCGCCCGGACGCTCTGGCGCGAACCAGGGCCCGAGGCTTGGACGTGGGGCGCGCTCGTCGCCTTCCTCGTTGTCGAGAACGTAACGGAGAGCTTCGTGCTGTGGTTCAGCTACAACTGGGTACTGCTCATCGCTGCCGCCCTGCGATTCGGGCCCGGGCCGCGGACCCCACTCGAGCGCCGAATCGACGCCCCCATCGCAGTGGTGACTTCGTGAGCTGATCGAGTTCCGTCGCAAGTTGGGTGAAGTCGTCCTCGTAGCGACTGCCCCCCGCTGGAACAAAGTGGGCACGCGCCACACGTCGGGCGTCGCCGGTGGGCAGGAGCAACGGTCGAGCTGACAGGCGGTCGACCACTTGGGCGTGTGCCCGCTCCCAGGTGTCGACCGTCTCGGCTGCGAAGGCATTGCTGTCGTCAAGTTGTCGGTAGAGCGACGTCTGGGAATCGACCGACACCACCCCCGTGAGCGGCGCGATACGCATGAGGAAGTCCCAGTCCTCAAGCACGGGGAGGTCGGGGGCGAATTGAATTCCGTGGTGGCGGATAGCCCCGAGTGGAACAGCGATCGAACAAATCGGGGTCTCGTTGTGGCTGAGGTGCGCGAGCAGGTCGAATGTCGCCGCGAACGGCTCATCGACCTGGCTCTGGGGGTGGCGAGGTTCACCGGTTCCCTCCGTTGACCACTGCTGCACTCCGGTGCGTGCTCGGGCGATCTGGCCCGGGTGGTCCTGGATTGCGAGGTCGAAGGCCGACAACCAGTCGGGTCGGGCGAGATCGTCGTCGTCGAGGAAGCAAACGTAGTCGCCGGTGGCTGCATCGAGCCCGGCGTTGAGCGGTGCGGTACGCAAGCCCGATGCGACCTGGCAAATCTCGACAACGGTGTTGATGTTGGCGGTCAATGCACGGACCTCGCCGGTGACGTGATCGTCGTCGGTGTGCACCATCACGAGGACCTGGTGGGCTTGATGTGTCTGGTTTGCGAGAGACTCGAGTGCTTCGCGAAGCGAATTCGGTCTGGTGCCCTGGGTGCGAACAACCACGCTGAATCGGACCGGACCGGCGGGTGCGAACGAAGGGTGCGGGCCGACGGTACCGAGCAGCTCGTCAATCGGTCCGGTCATCGGCGCCTCAGGCGTCGTCGGAGGGCTCGCCCGATCCTCATCACGGGGTTGCGGGCGAGCTCGTTTGCGAGTTCGGCGATGTGGCGCTCGTGCTCGGCGACCAGATCCTCGAGGATCTCCTTGCCGCCGTCGGCGGCAGCGAGCTGGTCTCGCAGCGCCAGGATCTCGGCGCGCAGGGCGACTGGGTCGTCGGAGTCGATCGGGTCGGCGCTCACTGACGGGACCCTAGCTGGCACCGTCGGCTGGGTTGGTGGCTCGGAGCCGGGCATGGTGGACGCGCGAGCGAATTACAGCCGTGCGGGGAAGACTGCGATACGGCTGGATCGGAGCTAGATGGTCGGCGTTGCGGCGACGATCGTTGGGATCATCGGGTCGGTGGTACGCAGGGTGATACCAGGGGTCGACAACGTCTCCCCAACGACTGACGAAGTGATCCCACTCCCAGGGGCGGGTGACTGGCGGTCGGCTGGCGCTCTCGAAGTGGATCAGGCGGGCCCTCGGTTCGACCACTATCCGAAGCCCCATGCGGTGGAGCTTGAAGCAGAGGTCGACGTCGTTGAAGCCGAAGGGCAATTCCTCACAGAAGCCGCCTACAGCTAGGAGATCAGCCCGCCGAGCCAACAAGCAGGCTGCAGTAACCGCGATCCGGTCATGGGCCAGGTCTGCATCGAAGGCTTCGAGTTGCTCGATGGTCCGACCGACATGAGGGTGCAACGGAAACGCATCGTCGGTGACCATGCCGACGTGCTGACACGTGAGATCGGGGTAGAGCAAAAGCGCGCCGACTGCGCCGACGGTGGGGTCGGCGAGGTGAGAGGCCATCCGGGCGATCCAGTCGGTTTCGACGAGTTCGACATCGTCGTTGAGAACAAGGACCGTGGGATGACTCGCTCGAAGGATCCCGAGGTTGATCGCAGCGGAGAAGTTCCAGTTACCAGGTGGCCGGCGTACCACCTGGACTCTCGGATCGGTGGTGAGCGCCGCCGGATCGACCTGGCACTCGTCGCCCACTACGAGCAACACTTCAAGCTCGTCGATTTCAGTGGCGAGGCACGCAGTGATCGCGTTCTCGACCAGAGGACGACCGTCAGCGCCAGTGGTTGCCGCGGTCGGGATGATGATGGAGACCGCCTCGAGTTTGGCCGGCACCAGTCCGAAACGATCCGGCCGCAACGCTTCAAGCGCAACCGAACGCGCTTCGGCGGCGCGGTCGAGTGCCTCGCGTGCTGCGGTGTCGAGGTCAGGCGGCCCCGCAATCCGAACCAAAACGTCGGGGACGTGGCCGATGCGGCCAGCGTCGATCCTCGTGAGCGCATGGATGCGATCGCTCAGTGAGCCGGAGAGGTGCTGGCCCCGCACGATGAGGTGATCGAGGTCGGTCGGCATCGTCATCAGACGTAAGGGCGACCATGCCGGGCGCAAAATCGCCGTGCCATCGTCGGGCTCGACGTCTGAGTCGCCGTAGAGAGCGTCGAGGTCGGCGAAGTGCGTCATGTGCTCGATGAGCCGCTCGATCGCTCCTGGAGTGACCGTTGAGGTGGAGTCCGTCATCAGTGTGGCGATCACGTTCGAATCGGCGGCGAACGTTGCGTGATTGGCTGCGTCGGTCTCGCGAACCGAGCGCGCCAGGTTGCTGTCCGGGGGTGGGAGCCCCAACTCGGAGACGATGAGAAGCAAGGCCATGAGGGTGTCATGACGGTAGCGTCCCGACATGTCGCGCGGACTTCCGCATCGTCGGCTTCCGATGCTCGTCATCGTTGTCGTCGTGGTGTTTGCGTTCTGGCGTCCTTTGTTTGCGGGTGCGACACTGGCTCCGGTCGATCAGTTGTGGAGCGTCGAACCGTTCGTCTCCGAGACGGTGGGCACGGTGCTGAGCGAAGCGGCCCCCCCGGATGCTGCGGCAATCCACGCCGCTTGGGTCGATCGGGCGTCGGCGTGGCGCAGCGGTGAATTCGGCTTTTGGGATCACGATGTCGCGGGCGGCGCCCCGATCTTTCGTACCGGGGTTCCGTTCACCCACCTCTTGTACGTCGTCGTCCCCGGCTGGTTCGCCCCCGGCCTCGTCGCCGCGATGGCGATGGCCGTAGCGATTTCGGGTGCTCGCAATCTTGCCCAACGTCGAGGATTGTCTGAGGTTCCGGCCCTGTTTGCCGGCGTGGCATTCGGCTGTTCGGGCCTGCTGTTCGTCTGGTTTGGGTGGCCTCACGCCACCGCTTTTGCGTTAGTTCCGTGGCTCTGGTCGCTGGCGATCGCAGCGGCCCGTGTTCAGCGGCCTGACCGATCGGCTGCGGCGCTGGCGGTGGTGACCGCTGCGCTCCTCTGGTGCGGCGTGTTCTCCATCGCTGTGTTGGCGCTGCTCGGCGCCGCAGCAATGGTGGCTTCGGACCGTGACACAGCTCTGCGGTCGCCCTCGCTGGCGTTGGGCGTGACGATGGGGGTTGCGCTGGCGGTGCCGCACCTGGCGGCGTCGTTCGCACACTCGCAGTGGATCGACGCGGGAAGTCGTTCGATCCCCGACAGTTCTGCTGACTGGGCGACGGTTCTTGCCGTCCCGTTCGGCTCTGTGTTCGGTAACGAGGCGGAGGCGATCCCGTGGCTCACCAGCGGTTCTCAGCAGACATCGGTCGCATTTGCTGGCACGATCGTTGTCAGCCTCGCAGTGATCGGCGTGGCCCGCGTACGCAGCCGGGGCAGTTCGACCAGCGTCGTCGGCATCGCTGTTGTCATCGCAACTGGACTCGCGTTGGCGTATATCGGAGGCCCTTTCGAGACCTTGCTTCGGGCCGTGGCAGGCGATGCGTCCGTGGCTACCCATGCCCGGGTACTCGTCACACTTCCACTGGCGCTCGCCGCAGCTGACGGGCTTGCGTTGTTGGTCGAAGATCATCGACCACAACGTCAGTTCGATGTTGCGCTGCGGCGCGCTGGGCCGGTCGGTGCTGCGGTCGTCATGATCGGACTTGGCGCTGCGTGGCGCTGGAACGACGTCGTCGGCGAGGCGAACATGCGTCGTCTCACGACCGCCGAGTCGATGTCTTCGGTGGTCGTCTTACTCGTTGGTATCGGCATCGTGGCCGCCTGGCGGCGAGGAGTCGTCGATGGGAGGTTCGTGGGGATTGCCGCCTGCGGGCTCGCAGCGTTCGAGCTGCTGTCGTTCGGGATGGCTATCCCGACTGCGGCCGAGCAGGACGAGCGACTCGCAGGGACGGCTGTACATGAACTTGTCAGTGATCTTGCTGGGCCTGACGGACGCATGGTCGGTTTCGGCGAAGTCATGGCGCCGTCGGTCTCGCCGGCGCTTGGCATCGACGACGTCCGGGCTCATGCGCCACGATCTCCTGGGCTTCTGGCGCTGTTCGAGGCCGCCGATGCAGACAGCCTTCGGCTCGGCGTCGGTGGGGCAGTCGATGCACCGAGACCTCAGAGTCCGGCGTCGGTCGAGAGCGGGGTGTGGACCGCGATGGGTGTCGACGTACTCGTTGCATCCGCAGCATCCACGCCCCCGGGTGAGTTCCTCGACGCGCCGCCGCCACTCCGACGCTCCGATGCGGTGCTCCAACCCGTCACCGGGGAGGTGGAGATTCCTGAGGGAGGACTTCGCGCAGTCGTCTTGGACTTCTCAACAACGGCCCCCGTGTCGGTGGAGGTCGAGGTTGGCGTTGCCGATGATGTGCGTCGAAATCGGCTGGCTGTTGCACCTTCGGATGCGAAACGGCTGGTCGTGCCGATAGCAGGAGAGGACCTGCAAGTCGGCCCTGCCGACATCGTCGTTCGTGTCGACGGTGAGCCGTCGGTCGCCTTGATCGGGCTTCATGAGGGTGCCACCATTCGAGCCGGTGGCATCGCCGGCGATGGATCGATCGATCTCATCGCAGTTCAACCGGTCCTTGTCCTCCATCGTCCGACGCCGATCGCCCGCTTTGCGAGTCAATTCGTCGTCGAGACCGACTTGACCAGGGCTGCAGCGTTGGTCGACGCGTGGGACGGGTTGTCGCCGTCGGCGGTCTTGGATGCAATGCCGGCTGCGATCGGTGCAGAGGCATCGGCGCTGGTCAAGGCCCATCGGTCCAACGACCGAGTGACCGCTGAGGTAGCGGCGACAGGCACCGGCATGGTTGTGTTCGATGTGCCTGCAGCCCCGGGATGGCGGGCTGAGGTCGACGGCCACTCGGCCGAGTTGGTAACCGCTGATGTCGCCTTTGGTGCGGTCTGGGTGAGCGGCGGAGAACACGTTGTCGAGCTCCGATATCGACCACCGCACCTGTGGTGGTCGTCGCTCGTCACACTGTTGGGACTTGGTTTCTTGGTTGCCTGTGTTGGGCGATCGAAGCGTGTCGAGGGCTGATCAGGCCGAGGGGATCTGCCTGGTAGCGTGCCAGGCCGTGACGAACGCGAACGCTGACGACTCGCAGGCCTATGTCAACCAGGTCCGCGCAGAGATCGAAGCCGAGGCCGAGGCGCGGCGCCGTCGCGATCCGGAACTGCAACGTCGCGAGCGCGAGATCGAGCGCGTTTGGATCGAGGTCGCACCGCCTGGCGCGGCTGGCGATCAAGGTGAACTCTTGCTTGACCGGGCCGATCGTCTCGCCACGATCGATGTCGACGTCCCGCTCGGAGCGAAGCCCGGCATCCGTCAGCTGAAGGGAGCGATTCGCAAGGTTGCCTACTGGTACCTCCGGTATGTCTCCGATCAGGTCAACGCGCTCAACAATGTCTTGACTCGGCTGCTACGCCGTTTCGACGAGCGCCTCAGCGTGCTCGAGGATGCGGCGGGGATAGCCGATGGGGGCGGTCTTCTCGACCCGATCCCTGAACCTGACGGCGCAGTGGCTGAGCTTGTCGCATCAATCCTCGGCGCCCAGACCGGTCGAACCGTGGTTCTCGGTTGCGGGAGCGGTGTGCTCGTGCGACCGTTGCACGATGCGGGGATCGCAGTCCATGGCGTCGATGTCGATGCGCTCGTAATTCTGCCCGGAGTTCGCGACGGTCTCGATTTACGAGCTGTCGACCCGGGTGCACACCTCGCCGAAGCACGTCCCGGGGAATTCGGATCCATTGTTGCTGCCGGATTCGTCGAAGATCTGGGTCCAGCTTCAGCGCAACGCATCGTCGAACAGTCGTTGGTCGCGGCCAGCAACGGCACGGTAGTGATCGTGACCGGCGATCCTGCCGAGCGTGGCATTGTCGAGCGCGAATTGCGCGCAGGTCGAGGACTCTCGCCGGCAACATGGGCCTACTTGTTCGAGCGGACTGGCGCTGCCGTCGAACTGGTCGGAACTCCCGACCCTCGGTTCCGCACGCTCGTCGTCGCTCGGCTCTCATGACTGGGCGGACCCGGTGAACGCGATCCGGGTTCACCAGTTCACTGCAGCGATCGGTCCACGCGATGCGGTGAGCCACCACACGTTCGAGGTCGACACGCTGCTCCGCGACCTGGGGTACGAGACCGAAATCTTTGCTCAGCACAGCCATCCTGATCTCCGCGACCGTGTGCACGACTATCGCCTCCACGCCGATCTCGAAGCCGACGTGTTGCTCTATCAGGCCTCGACCGGATCACGGGTCGGCGACTACGTCCTCACGCGAACCGAGCCATTGATCGTCAACTACCACAACCTCACGCCGGCAGAGATGTTCGACCCATGGGAGCCGCACGTCGGTGCCGAGCTCGATGCCGGACGTCGCCAGCTGGGGCGGCTCGCTCGCAAGGCCTTGCGAGGTCTGGCCGACAGCCACTTCAACGCTGCCGAACTCGAAGCTGCAGGTCTCGGCGATGTCGTCGTTGCACCAGTGCTGTTCGATCCGCCTCCGCTTCGCCGTTCCGCCTCGATCGATGTGGGTGAACCACCGACGGTGCTCTTCGTCGGGCGGCTGTCGCCCAACAAATGCCAGGAGGACCTCATCGCGGCTACGGCGGCGCTACGGGAGTGGATCCCCGACGTTCGTCTCAAACTGGTAGGAGGAACCTCTTCACATCGCTACGAGACCGCCTTGCGCGAGCATGCCCAACGGGTTTGCCCGGGCGGTGTGGAATTCGCCGGTTCGGTCAGTGAGACGCAGCTGGCCGATTCGTACGCCCATGCCGATGTCTTCTTGTGCCTTAGCGAGCACGAAGGGTTCTGTGTGCCAGTGATCGAGGCGATGGCAGCCGGTACGCCTGTGGTGGCTTTCGCAGCAGCGGTGCTTCCGGAGACGATCGGCAATGCCGGGATCCTGCTCGAGGACAAGTCACCGACCAACGTGGCGGTGGCACTCGAACGAGTCCTCACCGACCGCGAACTCCGCGCATGGCTCGTCGAGAAAGGTCGCGCCCGAGCGGCGACGTTCTCTCCCGAGCGAAACCGCGCGATCATGCGTGAAGCACTGCGTGCAGCTGTCGAGGTGTGTGTGTGAGCGTCGTCGACCTTCTCGTTCCCGAGCTCAAGTCGAACGACGCCATCGGCGCCCACACCCTCCTGCTTCGCGATCTCTTCGTCGAGCAGGGTTCGATGGTTCGGTTCGTCGCCGAGCAACCAAGTTCGATGGATGAAGACGTCATCGTTTTGCCCGCATGGAAAAAGCCCGGTGACCTGATCGTGCTCCAGCACGGAATTGGATCACAGCTGGCTGCCGCAGTGGTCCGGCGGCAGCTTCCGGTGGTGCTGAACTATCACAACATCACCCCACCCGAGTTCGTCGAGCCATGGGATGCCGCTCAGGTGGCAGGCCTGCGATGGGGTCGTGCACAGCTGCATCAGCTCGCCCCGTTTTCCCGGCGGGCCGTAGCTGACTCGCGCTACAACGCAAACGAACTAGTCGATGCCGGATTCACCGATGTACGCGTTGCGCCGGTGCTCTGGAACACCCGAGAGAACGACGATCGCCAGACAGATCGGGACACACCCGTGGTCCTTTTTGTCGGACGGGTCGCGGCCAACAAGTGCCACCATGACCTCATCGCTGCGATCGCTGCCCTTCGTCCGAGCCACCCAACGGCTCGCCTTCTCGTCGTCGGTTCGGCGGCCTCAGGTTCGTACCAGCGAGCCCTCGACGCCTACGCCAAGCGACTCGGGGTGGCTGACCGTGTGGACTTCGTCGGAGCCGTCGACGATGCGACCCTCGCCTCCTATCTCACTCGTGCGTCGGTCTTTTTGTGCCTGAGTGAGCATGAGGGATTTTGCGTCCCGGTAGTGGAAGCGATGGCGGCCGGCATTCCCGTGATCGCATACGACGCGGCAGTACTGCCGGAGACAGTCGCCCACGCCGGCATTGTGCTCGGCAACAAGTCTCCCCTCACCGTTGCCACGGCGATCGCCCGGGTCCTCGATGATCCGACTCTGCGGAAGCATCTGATCGACCGCGGTCGGCTTCGGGCCGAAGACTTCTCGCTCGCGAACAGTCGTGAGGCGAACCGGGCCGCCTATGACGGGCTGGTGACCGGATGAACCGCACGCTTACCTTCGTCACCCCCCGTTATGGTGCCGATGTGCTCGGCGGCGCCGAACAGGGTGCGCGGTCGTATGCCGTACGGATGGTGAAGGACGGTTGGACGGTCCGGGTCATCAGTTCGTGTGCACTCGACATCGTGACGTGGGAGAACCACTACGAACCGGGAACGACTGTGGAGGAAGGAGTTGAGGTGACGAGGTGTCGGGTCCGGCGTCCGCGCGACCCGGGGCTCGATGCTCTCAGCGCACGACTCTTTTCGGGCGCAGGCGTCACCGTCGCCGAAGCCTACGACTGGATCGATCGGCAGGGCCCCGACAGTCCAGACCTCCTCGACGCGGTCGAGGAGGTGCGTGACGGAGTCATTGCGCCATACCCGTACCTCTACCAACCCACAGTCCGCGGTATCGAGCGGGCCAGGGTGCCGATCTGCCTCCATGCGGCGTCGCATCGTGAGCCGCCTCTGAGTCTCCCTGTTTTCGACACTGTCTTCGGGAGCGCTTCCGGTCTTGTCCATGGCAGCCGGGCCGAGCAGAATCTGGTCTTGCGGCGGTTTCCGACCACCGTTGAGAAGCCCCAGGTAGTGCTGGGCCTGCCGATCGAGATCGATGCACCGTGCGATGCAGACGAGGCCCGGCGAGCCCTCGCTCTCGGCGACGAACCCTTCGCTGTCTATCTCGGTCGCCTCGACCGCGGAAAGGGAGTTCACGACCTCGTTGAGCGATTCGGACGGTTTCGTGAACGCCGGGGGAGCGGTCGACTTCTCCTAGCCGGACCGGTCATCGAACGACCACCCGAAACCATCGGCGTCGAGGTACTCGGCCCAGTCCCAGCCGAGCACAAGTATGGCCTGCTCGCCGCCGCTGACGTCTTGATCAATCCATCCCCGCACGAGAGCTTCTCTATGGTGGTTCCCGAGGCGATGCTCGTCGGTACACCTGTGCTCGTCAACGGTTGGTGTGAACCGATGCGCGAGCACTGCGAGAACAGTGCGGGAGGTTTCTGGTACACCGGAATCGCCGACTTCGAGGTCGCACTCGAACGGTTGCTCGACGATCCCGTGCTTCGCGCCGACCTTGGAGCTGTAGGCACCGCGTATGTGCAGTCGATGTTTTCCTGGGACGCCGTACGAACTCGTTACGAGGGGCTACTCGGGCGTCTGGCTTGACTGTTCGAGCTCTCGGACGTCTTTCGGTGGCACCAACAGCGTTGGCTTGGTCAGCCGCACAACGAGGTCGGCGAGAAGCCCGACCACCAACACCTGGAGGACCGCGAAACCGAGCAGCAACGTATTCGCGGCTGGACGGAGATCCTTGTCGACGAGGTCGAAGCCGAGTTTCGCTGAGAACACGATTCCCAGCAGCGACGCGATCGGGAGTGTCACCCGGAGCGGATCGTACGACAGCATCATGCGGATGACCTGGAGTCCGTATCTGCGGGTATCTCTCAGCCAATGGAATTTTGATTTGCCGGCGCGCTGCTCGTACTCGATCGGCACGAAGTCGACTCGGTATCCGTCCATGAGAAACGCCATCGTGAGCGTGGTGACGCAGCTAAACCCTCGCGGCAGGTGGTGTGTGTACTGAAGTGCGACATCGCGTCGAAACGCCCGGAAACTCGTGTTGAGATCCGGGATCTCCATCTGGGTCAGGTACTGGGCGAGTTGCCGGATCAACCACTTGGCCGGAACCCGGAACAGCTTGAACGTTCCCTGCTCGCTTGTTCTGGCGCCGATGATGTGGTCGGCGTCGCCCATCGCCGCAATCAAGTCAGGGATCTTGTCGTTCGGATACGACATGTCTGCGTCGGACCAGACCACGATTCGTCCGCGTGCGGCTTCGGTTCCGAGACGGCGAGCCGAACCGGTGCCGCAGTTGCGTTCGTTTCTGATGACCCGGGACCGTTTCGATGCCAAAGCGATGTCGGCCGAACCATCCCTCGATCCGTCATCGACAACGATCAATTCCCATTTCAGATTGGCGGCGTCCATCGATTCGACGATGCGTTCGATTTCAGCCAGTAGGTGGCCTGCCTCGTTGTGGACCGGCAACACGATCGAAACGTCAAGTTCGAGGGAATCGGTCGTCATCAGCCACGATCCTACGTTGGGCTTGCTGCGGCAGAGCCCAGTCACGTTCTTCTCGTGATCTCGGTGGCGATGGGGACTTGCTGTCTAGATCTCGCTCGCACGGCGGTACAGGGCGACCATTGCGTCAGCGGCGTCTGCCCACCGAAGCGAATCGACCCGGTGGTGGATGTCGGTTGGCACTGACGACTCGAGAGCCCGTTGTGCCGCGCTGGCCAGTGCTGCGGTGAGGTCGGGTGAGCGGGGTGCTACGAGTTCGAATCCGTCGCCGATGAGTTCGGGGAGCGCCCCAACCGCAGTCGCAGCGATCGGAACATTGAGCTGGATCGCTTCGAGTGGGGTGAAACCGAAACCCTCGTACTCCGAGGCGAGGACGAGCCCCGCAGACCCAGCGATCAGCGAGTCACGAAGCGAGTCAGTGGCCTCGGTGACCCGGACGACACGAGCGGGGTCGTCGAGATCTCGGATTGCGGCCTCCACGTCGGCCTCGTCGTTGCCGATCGGCCCGGCGATCACGAGTGCTACGTCGGAAGGCAGGTACGCGAGCATCTCGACGATTACTGGGACGCGTTTCCTCCGCTCGGTTCGACCGACGGTGACCAAGTAACGCCGGTAGCTCGGGACCCCCGCGTAGGGGCCGATCGCCGGCGTCGGCCGAATGCCGTGGGGCACAACCACCACGCGGTCAGGGTGGGCGGCGTGATCGGCGATCAGTTCATCGGCGATGACCTGAGCGGGTACGTGAATGAGTGCGGGCGAACGAAGAAGGCGGCGAATCGCCCCCGCTTTGGCAGCGACCGAGGGCTGGGTGAGGTCGGCGCGGGTGAGTGGCGTCGTGTCGTGGATCGTGACGACCGAGCCTGCACTGGGCGGCGCGAGGAAGTTAATACCGTGAATGACGTCGACGGCGCCTGCGATGAGGCGTCGACTCGGAACGTTCCCGAATCGCCACGTCTGCTGCGCAACGCTGCCAGGGACGCGGAGCCGCCGGACCGGGATGTCGAGCCCGCGTGCGCGACCCCGGCCGGTGAGGAGCCAGCCTCGAAGGTCAATGTCGTCGCGAGCGACCAGTTCGTCCAAAAGTGCGCGGGTGTGCTGGTAGATGCCGGTCGGGGGTCCGAGAAGAGGGGTGAGATCAAGTCCGACACGCACGCGCGTTGCACGGTAGTTCCTGAGCGCGGTGTTGGCTGGCTAGCCTCCTCGTGGTGACAACGCGATTAGTCATCATCGGGGGTGGTCCGGCAGGGCATAGCTGTGCCACGACAGCGGCCCGGCTTGGTGCTGACGTCGTGCTGATCGAGAGCGACATGATCGGTGGGGCTGCGCACCTCTGGGACTGCATCCCGTCGAAGGCGATGATCGCCACCGGCAATGCGCGGTCATTCCTGCGTCGCTCGGCGCGTATGGGACTGAGCGAGGTCGGTACCGAGGTCGACCTTCAGCTGCTCGCTGATCGGCTTCGGAGTATCGAACGACGTCTCGAGACCACGGTCCGGACCCTGCTCGCCAGCCAGCGGGTCGAACTCGTCGACGGTGTCGGTCGCTTCGACGGCCCCCACCGTGTGATCGCAGCCCTGCCAGACGGCTCTGAGCGTGTGTTCGAAGCCGATGTCGTCGTGCTGGCTACGGGAAGTCGTCCCCGTGTCCCTGAGTGGGCGCCGGTCGACGGCGAGCGCGTCCTGACCACACGTCATGCCTACCCACCCAAGATCATGCCAACGCACATGGTCGTGATCGGTTCGGGCGTGACCGGTGTGGAGTTCGTGCACATGTTCGAGTCGATGGGTGCTGACGTAACGCTCGTCGTCAGCCGCCAGCAAGTATTGCCAGCCAAGGATCCGGAGGTGGCCGCTGCGCTCGAGGAAGACTTTCTCCGAAGGGGAGTCAAGCTCTTCAAGGGCGCCCGTGCCGAGTCGATCGAGCGCAACGGGGACGAGGTGGTTGTGAAATGCGACGATGGCCGCGTCGCCTACGGCTCGCACGCCTTGCTCGCCATTGGCTCGATACCAAACAGTGAGGGGCTCAACCTCGAAGCGGCCGGTGTCGAGATCGACGGCGGGTATGTGCCCGTCGACAACCACATGCAGTCGAATGTGCCTCACATCTATGCAGCTGGTGATCTCTCCGGCCGACTGCCGCTCTCGTCGGTGGCGACCATGCAAGGCCGAAAGATTGCCGAACATGCGATGGGGATGCACTCCTACACCAAAGATCGCGAGATTGATTACGACAAAGCTGCTTCTGCGATCTTCACCGAGCCCGAGGTCGCCGATGTGGGTATTGCCGAAGTCGATGCCTTCGCCGAGGGCCGAAAGGTGCGCGTAACAAAGGTGCCGTTCGCCACGAACGCCAAGGCCTTGATCAACGACGACCCGCGCGGGTTCGTGAAGATCATCTCCGACCCTGCCACGGGCGTTGTGCTAGGTGGATCGATCGTTGGGAGGCATGCGGCGGAGCTGATCTCTGTGCTCGCCGTTGCCGTCACGAACAACCTGACCGTTACCGATATCCACGAGTCGTTGCTGGTCCACCCGACACTCGGCGAAGCACTGAGCGAGGCTGCTGAGTAGGTCAGTCCGTCTTTTTCGGAATGACGCGCTTTTTCGGAATGACGGGCGCCTTCTCACAATGAGGCGAAGTGGGCAGCACTCAACCTGCAAGTTCGCGGTCTAGGCAGGCTGGTGACAACGCCCGTCGTTACCCGATGACCGCGACAACATCACCTCCGCCGACCGAGTCGCCCTCGGCAACGCCGAGCTCGATCACCGTGCCGGCTTTTTCGGCGGTGACATTGTTTTCCATTTTCATCGCTTCGAGGACGATGATCACGTCGCCGATGGCGACGGTGTCGCCAACCGACACGTTGACCTTGACGATCGTGCCCTGCATTGGGACGGTGACTTCGCCGCTTCCGCTCGCTCCTGTGGCACCGGAGGTTCCTCCACGTCTGCGTCGGGTGCTACCGCCAGCGGGCACAGCCGCAGTGGACTCTGGGACCCACATGGCGACGGAGAACCGCTTGCCGTTGACCTCGACATCGACCTCGCGTTTGATCTTCGGTTCGTCGTCCTCGACAGTCGACGCCCCTGTGGTGGACACACCGGAAAGGTCGAGGACCTCTTCGACCCACTTGGTGGAGTGCTCGTTGGCCCGGAAGTCGTCGTGTTCGAGGATCGCGATATCAGCCGGAATCGTGGTGGCGATGCCTTCAATAGTGAGTTCTCCCAGAGCACGCAGTGCCCGGTTGATCGCGACGTCGCGATCGCGGCCCCATACGATCAATTTGCCGATCAAGTTGTCGTAGAACTGGCTGATCTCGTCACCGGCCTCATAGCCGGCGTCCCAGCGGGTGCCGAAGCCGTCGGGAGGGGTGAGCGCGGTGATCGGGCCCGGTGAGGGGAGGAACGCACCCCCTGCCGGATCTTCAGCGTTAATGCGGACCTCGATCGAATGGCCGCGGATCTCGATGTCGTTCTGGGTGAACGCAAGCGGCTCGCCGCTGGCGATGCGGAGCTGTTGCTCGACGAGATCGACGCCGGTTACGAGTTCGGTGGCGGGGTGTTCGACCTGTAGACGCGTGTTCATCTCCAGGTAGTAGAAGCCGCCGTCTTCGTAAAGGAATTCGACCGTGCCGGCGTTGGTGTAGTCGCAGCCCTTCGCGACAGCGACGGCGGCCTCACCCATTTGGCGAATGGTGTCGGCGGGTATTCCGGCAGCCGGTGCCTCCTCGATCAGCTTCTGGTGCCGGCGTTGCGCTGAGCAGTCTCGGGTACCGAGGTAGACGGCGTTGCCGTGGGTGTCGGCCAAGATCTGGACCTCGATGTGGCGAGGTTTGGTCAGATATCGCTCCACGTAGCACTCATCGCGTCCGAAGTACGCAAGCGCTTCGCGCTGCGCCGAAGCGAGCTGATCAGCGGCCTCGTCGGCGCTAGCGACAACTTTCATGCCGCGACCGCCTCCGCCGAACGCAGCCTTGATCGCAACCGGCCATCCGTTCGCTTCGCCGAAGGCGACGACTTCGGCCGAGTTCGTGAGGATCGCAGTACTGCCTGGCACCCCGTGGACGTCGACCTTCTCGGCCGCTTCGCGGGCACTGATCTTGTCGCCCATCACTTCGATTGCAGCAGGCGGCGGACCGATGAAGGTAACGCCGCGCTCCGTTATGGCACGAGCGAAGTCAGCGTTCTCGGAAAAGAAGCCGTAGCCAGGGTGTACGGCATCGGCACCCGATTTCTCGAGCGCGCCGAGGATCGCGTCGGTGTTGAGATACGACTCGGCTGCTGTCTGCCCGCCGAGGGCGTAGGCCTCGTCGGCTAGGCGCACGTGGAGCGCGTCGCGATCAAGTTCGCTGTACACGGCGACGGAGCCGATACCGAGCTCACGGCAGGCGCGGATCACCCGTACAGCGATCTCACCTCGGTTGGCGATCAGAACTTTGGCAAACACGTGCTATTGACTAGTCCAATGACGCCCCCGAATGCGACACCTGAGCCCGGAATCTTCGCGGCAAGCCAGGCAGCCGCAGCGGGTGCGGGGTTCTCGTCCTTTCGTCATGTCCGCAGTACCGGGTCCACAAACACCGATCTCGCCGATGAAGCCCGCGCCGGCGATCGCGCCCCGGCGGTGCTCGTCACTGATCACCAGACTGCGGGACGGGGCCGCCTCGACCGAGTGTGGATCGACGACTCTGATGGTCAGCTCATGGTCAGCGTGCGGATCCCGACGGCATGGGCCGACGCGTCCATGATCGGTCCTGCGTTCGCCGTGCTGGCCCGTGCCGTCGTTGCGGCCGACGGTGTACCCGCCCTGATCAAGTGGCCCAACGATCTTTGCGTGCGACGTGGTGACGGGAACTTCGCGAAGCTGGCTGGCTACTTGGGTGAGTATGTCGGCGGTGCTGAGCCGGTGGTGATCCTCGGGATGGGAATCAACGTCGAGAGCGCCCCGTTCGATGGCTCGGCATCGGTTCACGGCGAAGGCGGATCGCTGGGGCGAGACGACATCCTCGCAGCACTGCTCGGCGGTCTGCCGGGCATGCTTGCTCGCCCTGCGCAGGTTCGTCGCGAGTTGCTTGCGCACTCCGCAACGATCGGTAGGTGGGTCCGAGTCGAATGTGTCGGCGGCGACCTCGTCGGCCAGGCGGTTGGTCTCGACGACTCCGGAGCCCTCCAGGTCAAGTCCGAGGGCACGGTCCACACGGTGAGTGTCGGCGATGTTGTTCACCTGCGGACGACGAGCGACTGAAGCGGACTACCATCCGCAGCCGTGACGACGTCAGAGACTCGGAGCGAAACCGTACTACTCCGGCGGACGTGGCCGCAGCGCATCGTCATCCTCGCCTGCCTTGGGGTGATCGGCTCGGCGATCGCCGCCTCGTTCTTTCTGACCGACTTCTACGGGGGTGTCGCCGACATTGGGCGTGTGCAGTTCAGCGGCGACTTGTTACAAACCGATACGGCGCCCACTTCGCCCGTCAATTTTCTGATTGTCGGCCTCGACAGCGCCGTCGGTCTCGACCCCGACGACCCGGCAGCGGTCGGTAGGCAGTACGACGAGCGAGGCACCCACAACGCCGATTCGATCAGCATCCTGCGAGTCGATCCGGTCGGCGGAA
This sequence comes from uncultured Acidimicrobiales bacterium, assembly GCA_905480195.1. Lineage (GTDB taxonomy): Bacteria > Actinomycetota > Acidimicrobiia > Acidimicrobiales > Aldehydirespiratoraceae > UBA11606. The sequence goes on along the minus strand of CAJQPN010000009.1, from coordinate 14,928 downwards.
AGGCGTGGGCGATCTCGGTCCCCCGCGACCTCGTCGTGCCGATCCCATGCGCCCGTACCCCCGACCTCCGGATCAACGCAGCATCATTGGTTGGCGGCGGGCCCTGTCTGGTCGAGGCGGTCTCCGACGCGCTGTTCATCCAGATCAATCACTATGTCCAACTTGACTTCCTTGCGTTCCGCGACGTCGTCGACGAACTCGATGGAGTCCCAATCTGGTTTCCGTTCGCGGCGCGCGATCCAGGAACCGGCTTCTTCGTGGTCGAGCCCGGCTGCTACAAGCTCGACGGTGCGCAGGCCCTGAACTTCGTCCGGGCCAGGAGATACCAGGAGTTTCGCGATGGTGAATGGGTCGATGTCGGCAACGCCGACCTCGGCCGGATCCAGCGGCAGCAGTCGTTCGTCGTCGCTGCTATCGAGCGGGCGATCGCCCGTGGCGCCCGAAACCCGACGTCGTTGTCGGCCCTTATCAATTCTGCTGCCGACAGCGTTGTACTTGACCAGGGCCTGACCCCGGCCGAGTTGGTTCAGCTTGCTGAGGCCTTCACGGGGTTCACGTCCGATTCGCTCACGACGTTCTCTCCGGCGGTCGCCGATATCGTGCGCGACGGTTCGTGGATCGGCCTGGAGTTGATCGAGCCACTCGACTCCGAGATGTTTCAGGTCCTGCGTGGTATCGCCGACACGATCCCGCGTGCCGACGTGACCTTCACCGTTGTGGGCACCGACGAGTCGACGGTGGTCGACGATGCCGAACTTCTGCGCCAGCTGGGATTTTCTGTTGCTCGGGAGCGGCTGGTGACCAGCATTGGGAACCACAGCGTCATCGTGCACCCAGCTGGCCAGCGTCGACACGCCGAGTTGCTCGCTCGCTACATCGTCCCGACGCCGGCGGTCGCGGAGAACCCGAGGGCGGCCGAGATGATGCTGATTCTTGGAAGTGACCATCGGGAGGTGTCGTTCTTCTATCCGGTCGGGGAGGCCGAGACGCTCGCCGCAATTGCCACCCTCGGTGACGTTGCGATCCCCGAACTCGACAACGTCACCTCCGAACCCGTCTCGACCACTACGGGTGTGCCTTCGCCGACCATGGCACCCGATTCCAATCTGACAACGACGGTGCCGCCGGCAGCCACCGTCCTGCCAGGCCTTGCGCCGGAGGGCGAGTCCTGTAGCTGAGGCCATAGCGGCTGGCTTTGCTGCTCCTACAATCAAGGAGCGTTCCCCGCTTCTGGTCCGGTGGCGGAGCTTTCGCAAGGGGTATTCATCATGTTCAGCACCATCGCTGTGATCGGCACCGGCTACGTCGGTCTGACAACAGGCGCCTGCTTCGCTCACCTCGGTCACCGCGTGATCTGCGCGGACGTCGTTGCCGAAAAGGTCGAAGGACTGCAGCGGGGTGAGATTCCGATCTTCGAAGCCCAGCTCGAGCGGATCGTTCGTGCAGGTCTCGACGCCGGAAACCTGTCTTTCGTGCTCGGTTCCGAGAACGCCGTCGCAGAGGCCGACTTCGTCTACCTGTGCGTGCCAACCCCACAGTCGGCTGATGGTTCCGTTGACCTGACCTACCTCGAGACCGCTGCTGCTGAGATCAGCGCGAATCTGAAGCCCGGCACGGTCGTTGTCAACAAGTCAACTGTGCCGGTGGGCTCGACCCTGCTGGTGGAGCAGGCACTCGGGCGTTCCGACGTTTCGGTGGTCTCGAACCCAGAGTTCCTGCGCGAAGGAACCGCCGTCGACGACTTCCTCAACCCTGACCGTGTGGTGATCGGTGCCGACGATCAGGCTGCGGCAAACCGTGTTGCCTCGCTCTACCTGGGTGTTCGGGCACCGATCATGATTACCGATCCTGCGTCGGCCGAGATCTGCAAGTACGCCGCCAACGCCTTCCTAGCGACCAAGCTGTCATTCACCAATGCCATCGCTGCGATGTGTGAAGCCGTCGGGGCCGACGTCAATGACGTGCTTCTCGGAATGGGCTACGACCACCGCATCGGTCACGAGTTCCTCCGCCCCGGTCCGGGCTGGGGGGGTTCGTGTTTCCCGAAGGATTCCCAGGCAATCATCTCGATTGCCGAAGACGCCGGCTACGACTTCTCGCTCATGCGAGGTGTCGTCGCGGCCAACGAGCAACAGTTCGACCGCATCGTCGGCAAGGTCGAGTCGGTAATCGCCCTCGACGGCGCCACAGTGGCCGTCCTCGGTATTGCGTTCAAAGCCAATACCGATGACACCCGCGAGTCGCCTTCGGTCGAGGTTATGAAACGTCTGGTTGCGAAGGGCGCAAGGCTCAAGGCGTACGACCCGGCCGTCTCGTTAGTCGATCTCGACGGGGTTGAGGTGGTCGCCGACGCGTACGCCGCATGCGAGGGCGCTGCGGCCATCGTGGTTGCCACCGAGTGGGACGAGTTCAAGTGGCTCGATCTCGACAAGGTCGCAGACCTCGTCGCTGAGCGGCACATCATTGATGCCCGCAACCTGCTCGATCGAGGCGCGTTACGGAGACGAGGTTTCACATACCAAGGCGTGGGGAGGAGCTGATGGCACGGGTTGTCGTCACCGGCGGGGCGGGATTCCTTGGCTCTCATCTCGCGGACGCCCTTCTGGCCCGCGGTGATCAAGTCGTTGCGATCGACAACCTGATCACCGGCGACAGGGCCAACATCGAGCATCTTTTCGGCACTCCTGGATTCACCTTCGTCGAGCATGATGTTTCGAATTTCATCTGGGTTGCCGGCGAAGTCGACGCCGTCCTGCACTTCGCCAGTCCGGCATCACCGACCGACTATCTCGAGATGCCGATCCAGACGCTCAAGGTGGGTTCGCTCGGTACCCACAACACGCTGGGTCTGGCAAAGGCGAAGGAGGCGACCTACCTCATCGCGTCGACCTCGGAGGTATACGGAGACCCGCAGGTCCACCCGCAGACCGAGGACTACTGGGGCAACGTCAACCCCATCGGACCGCGCGGTGTTTACGACGAGGCGAAGCGTTTCGCCGAGGCCATAACGATGGCGTACCACCGTTCTCACAGGCTCGACACCCGTATCGTTCGCATTTTCAACACCTACGGGCCGCGCATGCGTCCTGACGACGGACGTGTCATATCGAATTTCGTCGTCCAGGCACTCAAGGGCGAGCCCCTCACCGTGTACGGCGACGGAAGCCAGACGCGGAGCTTCTGCTTTGTCGATGATGAGATTCGCGGCCTGATCGCATTGCTTGACTCTGGTGAGCACGAGCCCGTGAACCTCGGCAGCCCGAATGAGTTCACGATTCTCGAGCTTGCAGAGATTGTGCTCGACGTGACCGGTTCATCATCCATGATTGAGCGGCATCCGCTGCCGACTGATGACCCGACCCAGCGCAAGCCCGACATCACACGAGCGCGCAAGATCCTCGGGTGGGAGCCTCAGGTCGAACTACGCACGGGCATCGAGAAAACGGTCGGGTACTTCCGCAGCATCATCTGATCAACCGCCCTGATAGGTGGTTGATCAGTTCCGGCGTGCTTCCGCGGCCTCGCGATTTGCCTCGAACCACTTGATCGTTTGGCGAAGTCCAACGCGCAAGTCGACTTTGGCTTCGAAGCCGAACCGCTCGCGGGCGCGTGAGGCATCGACACTGCGCCGGGGTTGACCGTCAGGCTTGGTGTCATCCCAGACGATTTGGCCATGGAAACCGGTCTCATCGGCGATCAGCTCGACGAGTTCCTTGATGAGGGTCTCTTTCATGGCACCAAGGTTGACCGGCTCGCCATCGTCGTAGTGTTCGGCTGCCAGCACGATACCGGTCGCAGCGTCGTCGACGTACAGGAACTCGCGGCTCGCGCTTCCGGTACCCCACACCTCGATCTGTTCTGCCCCCGAGTCGCGGGCAATGACGCACTTGCGGATGAGGGCAGGGATGACGTGACTGATATCGGGGTGGAACTTGTCGCCGGGGCCATAGAGGTTCGTTGGCATCACGTAGACACCGTTCTGGCCGTATTGCGCTCTATTCGCTTGCAAGTGAACGAGTTGGGCGAGTTTGGCAATGCCGTACGGTGCGTTGGTCTCCTCGGGGTAACCGGTCCAGAGCGAGGATTCCTGGAATGGAACCGGGGTGTGTTTCGGGTAGGAGCAAATTGTGCCGACCACCAGCGTCTTGTCGACACTTGCGTGGCGGGCGGCCTCGATCACGTTGGTGCCGAGGACCAGATTTTCGAGGTAAAGGCTGGCCGGCGCATTCATGTTGGCGCCGATACCGCCGACACGCGCAGCGAGATGAATGAGGATGTCGGGTTGGCTCGCCTCGATTGCGGCATGGGCTGCCGTCGGGTCGAGAAAGTCGACCTCGGCACTCGTCGGGGAGACGATGTCGGTCACACCGCGGGCTCTGAGAGCCGCCTGAACGGCCCCGCCGAGGAACCCTGCACCACCAGTGATGAAGATGCGCTTTGTTTCGAAGCCAGTCCCCATGAGGAGGAGATCGTAGTCGCTCGTGACACAATCCTGGTTCGTGAGTCTCCGCGTCGCTGCGACCGTCGAATCCGCCTGGCATCGCGTGCCCGGGGGCGTTGCGAACGCCACGCACCACAGCCTTCGGGCAGTCGCAGAGCACCCCGATATTGAGGTCGTTGGTGTCCATGCGTGGCATCGATCTGATCCGGCTGAGGGGCTCACGCCAGCAATCCCGACCTCGGTGATCCCCCTTCCTCGCCCGATGCTCTACGACAGCTGGCACCGCAGCCGATGGCCTGCGTTGCAGCGATGGACCGGCCCTGTCGACGTCGTTCACGCAACAAACGCAGCGGTACCTCCCCCGAGTGGCGCCGAACTCGTCGCCACGGTCCACGACCTCGCCTTTCTCAAGCACCCGGAACATTTGACGACACGCGGCGCTCGGCTGGCGACGCGGGGATTCCAGTTGGCCTGCGACGAAGCAATCTTGATGGTCGTTCCTTCAGCTGCCACCAAGGCGGACTGTGTTGCCGCAGGTGTCGATTCGGCTCGTATCCGTGTTGTCCCGTGGGGATGTGAACCGACGGTTGTGACCGACGCCGACCGGGCCCGAGTTCGTGATCGCTACAAACTTCCCCCGCGATTCATCTTGTGGGTTGGCACACTCGAGCCCCGCAAGAACCTCGCCGGCCTGTTGGACGCCCATCAGGCGGTTCCTGCCGTCCCGCTGGTGGTGGTTGGCCCGGACGGCTGGGGCGATGTTGGCATTCCCTCGTCGGATCGAGTGCGACGACTCGGCGTCGTGGCCGATATCGACCTGGCTCCGCTGTACGACCTTGCCACCGTCTTCACACTGCCCAGCCACGCAGAGGGTTTCGGTATGCCCGTCCTGGAGGCAATGGCCCAAGGGGCGGCGGTCGTCACCAGTTCCGGAACGGCCACCGAAGAGGTCATCGGCGATGCGGGAGTGACGGTCGTCCCCGGTGACGTCGATGCCTTGGCGAATGCCTTGGTGTCGTTGCTTGACGACGACGGAGAGCGCACGCGTCTCGGTGCCGCAGCCCGAGAACGTGCCGGCGCCTTCACATGGCAGCGCACCGGTGCGCTGCTCGCCGACGTGTACCGAGAAGCGGCAGCATGAGCGGGGGGCGTATCCGAGTCGGTGTGAACACCTTGTTCTTGCGCCCCGGGGAGATGAGCGGCACCGGTACCTACACGTGGGAGCTCGTGCGCCAGTTTGTCGAACGCAACGATCTCGAGCTGGTGGTCTTCGCCCAGGGGGGCTGGGTGCCTGCCGATCTTCGAAGCCGGGTCGAGGTGGTACCGGCGCCGCGCTTTGCGTCGGCCATTGGGCGGGTTGTGTATGAGCAGACGGTGTTCGCCGTTCGGGTATCACGACACAACCTCGACGTCCTTTGGTCGACCGGCTACGTCGTCCCGCTTGCAGCGCCGGTTCCCCATGTCGCTACCATTCACGATCTCTACTACCGGCACGCGCCCGACGCCGTCGCCGGGATCCGGCGCCAGTACTTTCGCTGGTTGGTCCCCGCCACCGTTCGTCGGTCTCGACGCATCGTGGTCGGCGCAGCAAACACAGCGGCCGATCTCACCGCCGAACTAGGCGTCGAGCGAACCACGTGCGTTCGGGTCGTCCTCCACGGGGTTCGGACGGCACTCGCTTCGGTCGAACCGATAGTTCCTGAAGTCGAAGCGCCGTACGTGCTTGCGGTCGCTGCGGCCACGGCCAACAAACGCCTACACGTCGTGATCGGAGCGGTTGAACGGCTGCGAGCAGAGGGCCATAATCTGCGCCTCGTCGTCGTTGGGACCGACCCGTATGGCTTGCTGGCCGCTGCGATCGACGGAAAGGACGATTGGGTCGTCCATCGTGAACGGGTCGATGAGGGAGAACTGGCCGGCCTGTACCGCAATGCTGCCGCGTACGTCACGGCATCGGCCTACGAAGGGTTCGGCTTGCCGGTGCTTGAAGCACAGATGCTCGGTGTGCCGGTGATTTGCAGTCAGGGGGGTGCGCTTCCCGAGGTTGCCGGATTCGGTGCGCACTACCCGCCCGCCGTCGACGCCAAGAGTTATGCAACGAGCATTTCGATGGTGCTGTCGGAAGACGACGTGGCTGAAGCGCTCCGCACCGCCGGGTATCGAAACGTCGAACGATTCTCTTGGGATCGGGCAGCCGACGAGACCGCAGCGGTCATCCACGAGGCGGCGCGATGATTGCACTCGTCACCGGCGGTTCCGGTTTCATTGGAACCAATCTCGTCGGGCTGCTTCGCGCCCAAGGAGACAGGGTGGTGAGCGTCGACGTTCGGCCTCCGCAGGACCCAGCGCATATCGAAAGCTTCGAGTCGCTCGATGTCCTCGACCGTGTCGCGATCGCCGAGGTGATCGCACGCGTTACGCCAAACATCGTCTACCACTTGGCGGCTCGCACCGACCTTGACGGCGCCACGGTCGCCGGATATCGGGCCAACGTTGAAGGAACCCAAAATCTTGTCGATGCCTTGAACGCAGCAGGTTTCTCCGGGCGCCTCGTCATGGTCTCAAGCATGCTCGTCTGCCGCAATGGGTACGTGCCCGCGCATTCGACCGACTATCAGCCCGACAGCCCCTACGGAGAGAGCAAGGTCGCTGCCGAGCAGGTCGTGCGGTCGTCTGCTCTCGACTGGGTGATCTGTCGACCCACGTCGATCTGGGGTCCGTGGTTCGCTGCGCCGTACCGAGATTTCTTCGACTCGGTCCGCACAGGCCGCTACGTCCACCCGGGTCGACACGACGTCGTGAAGGCGTTCGGGTTCGTCGGCAACGTCACACGACAACTCGTTTCGGCTGCCAGCGAAGCGGCGTCCGGGTCGACTCACTACTTGTCCGATCCGCACGAGTACTCTATTCGTTCATTTGCTGATCAGATCGCAGTCGTCAACGGACGGCGGGTGCGGACGGTCCCGGTCGCTTTGCTCCGCCTCGCCGGGTTGGGCGGCGACGTTGCCAAACGGCTCGGACTGATGACAGCGCCGCCGCTGACGTCGTTTCGACTGCGCAACATGCTCACGTCGACTCGATTCGACACAACCGAGATCGACGAACTCGTAACCCGCCGCTTTGGCCACGAGCGCATCGACCTCGAAGCCGCCGTGACGGAGACCACCAGGTGGCTCGACGAGCAGGAGGGCCGGTGAATGCGGATCTTGGTGATCTGCCCGCATTACGCACCCGACACGGCGCCCACGGGCGTGGTGATGACGGAGATCGCCGAGCAGCTGATCGAGCTCGGCCATGAACTTCATATCGTGACATCGTTGCCCTGGTACGAACGTCACCGTATCGAAGAGGGTTGGAACGGTAGGCCGTGGCGGCGCGAGCAGACCGAGTGGGGGTCTATCACCCGCGTTCACCCCTTCCCGACGGACAAGACGAATGTCCCCGCCCGCGCGTTTGGGTTCGCGGGGTTCACCGTGATGGCCTTCCTTGCCGCGCTTTTGCAACGGCGCCGACCTCATGTTGTGCTCACGATGTCACCACCGCTCACCTTGGGCTTCCCTGGCTGGATCGTCGCCCGACTGCGACGGTCAGCCTTTGTTTTCAACGTGCAGGACATCTTCCCCGACGTAGCGATCGAGGTTGGTGCGATCTCCTCACCTCGGGTCATTCGGGTGTTGCGGGCGCTCGAGTCATTCACGTACAGGCGGGCCGATGCCGTCACCGTGTTGTCGAGCGACCTCCGCGACAACGTCGTGGTAAAGATCGGCCGACAGGACCCGGCCAAGGTTCGGATCATCCCGAATTTTGTCGATACCGAACGCATTCAGCCTGTGTCGTCCGAGACGTCGTATCGGCGCGAGATCGGCGCCGGTGATCGCACGGTTGTCATGTATGCAGGCAATATCGGGCTCTCCCAGCCCCTCGAGTTGGTGCTCGATACGGCGAGGAGGTGGACCGATCGCAGCGATGTGTTGTTTGTGATCAACGGTGGAGGTTCAGAACGGGCCCGGCTCGAACAATCGGCTCGCGACCTCGACTCGGTCGTCTTCGTCGACTTTCAGACGGCCGAACGCCTGCCAGAAGTGCTGGCGTCGGGTGACATCCACCTGATCACCTTGCGAACGGGATTGGCCTACTCGTCAGTGCCGTCGAAGCTCTACTCGATTCTCGCCGCTGGCCGTCCCGTGCTCGCCTCGATCGATGAGGGCACTGAGGTCAGCCGAGTGCTCGACGAGAACGGGTGCGGTGTTTCGGTCCCTCCCGAGGATCTCGACGCATTCGAGTCGGCGCTTGCTGACCTGATTACCGCAAGCGACGAACGCAGAGAAATGGGAGAGCGGGGACGAACCTTCGTCGAGCGCTGGGCGTCGCCGGCAGCTGTCGCCGCGATGTACCACGAACTTTTCGCCGACTTGGCGTGACGTCAGCTGATCACGATTGTGAGCTGTCCGACCGAAGCGTGATTGGCGCCGCTAGCGTTTCCTGCCGTGGGTAAAGCAAGCTCGTCCAAAAAGGTCCAGCGGGCGGCCAAGGCCGCTGCGTCGTCACGTGGTGCAGCCGAGTCACGCGAACTCGGCTTTCCTCTGGTTGTCGGCCTCGTTGTTCTGCTCGGTATCGGCCTCGTCTTCGTCGCACGCGAGAACCGGGCGCCAGCGTTGCCGCCGGTGATCGGTGACCACTGGCACGCTGCGTACTCAATCTATGACTGCGGCACCGAGGTCCCGTTCTTCTCAGGCACTGCTGATCCCGACGGTATCCACAGCCACCAAGACAGCTTGGTGCACATTCACCCGTTCAACAGTTCAGCCACCGGTGAGGACGCCACCCTCGGTGTGTTGTTCGAGGCCATGCGGGCCACGGTCTCTCGCGATGCCATCACCACACCCGAGGCTGGGGTCGTTGCGGCCGCCGATGGTTGCGGCGATGAGCCAGCGGTCATCAAGGTGGCCCGTTACCAAGTCGACGGTGGGGTTGAGATCGTGTCCGTGTTCGATGACGACTTCCACGACATCCAACTGCTGCAGGACCGCGAAGCATTCTCGATCGCCAGGGTGCCGGTCGGTGAGAACCCGCCGCCACCGAGTGCTGCGTCACTGGCCCAGCTCGATGCGTCTACCGGGAGCTCACAGATCTCTACCGACTCTGTTCCGCTCGATACTGAGAGCGAGTGACCAAGCCGTCGAAGCCACACTCGTCGATCTGCTGGAGCAACCACCTGCTGAGGTTTCCGCATCGGGTGCCAAGCCTGTGGCTCATCGTTGAAGACGAGGCGCTCACGTGCAGTCGAGCGATCTGGAGGTTCGCGAGATGAAGGCTGTTGTGTTGGTCGGTGGGTTTGGAACCCGTTTGCGACCGCTCACGCTCACGACACCCAAGCAGATGCTGCCCATCCTCGATCGAACGATGCTCGAGCATGTCGTTGCTGGACTCGGCGATCATGGTGTCGATGAGGTCGTGCTGTCGCTCGGTTATAGAGAAGATGTCTTTCGAGATGCTTATCCCGGCGGTGAGTGCGCCGGGGTTTCGCTGACGTACGCCGTCGAACCGGAACCGCTCGATACGGCTGGGGCCGTGCGCTTCGCCGCCAAGGCGGCCGGTATCGACGAAACCTTCATCGTCGTCAATGGCGACGTTTTCACCGATCTCGACGTGACCGAGGTTTGGAACCGCCACCACGAGGTTGGTGCTGAGTGCACGATTGCGCTTACTCCCGTCGATGACCCGTCCCGCTTCGGCGTAGTGCCCACCGATGAAAAGGGGAAGGTCCTCGGCTTCGTCGAGAAGCCCCGGCGTGGTCGTGCTCCGACCAACTGGGTCAACGCCGGTACGTATGTGCTTGAGCCATCGGTCTTGCGGCGTATCGACGTCGGTCGCAAGGTGTCGATCGAGCGCGAGACGTTTCCTGCCGTGGTTGCCGATGGTGGCCTTTGGGCGGTGCAAAGTGACGCCTATTGGGTCGACGCTGGCACCCCCCAGACGTATATCGACATCCAGCTTGACCTGATCGATGGTGTTCGCGGTGCCGTCCACCAAGCCATCGCCGACTCGGCCAAGATTGCTGCCGAAGCAAAAGTCGACCACGCTGTCGTGATGGCTGGCGCAACGATCGAGGCAGGCGCAGTGGTGCGCGACTCGATCGTCTTGCCCGGTGCACGAGTAGCGGTCAACGCGGTTGTCGACGGGTCAATCGTCGGTCCGCGTGCCACCGTCGGGTCAGGCGCAAAGCTCACCGGCCTCACCATGCTCGGCGACGGTGCCATTGCCCCGGCCGGGGCCCTTCTCGACGGCGTGAGGATTCCGGAGGGCCCCTGATGGCCGTGCTCGTCACCGGCGGAGCTGGCTACATCGGTTCGCATGCGGCGGTTGCGCTCCACGAGGCTGGCCGCGAGGTCGTGCTGATCGACAACTTCATCAACAGTTCACCGTTGGCCGTCGACGCAATTCGTGCGTTGACCACGCCAGATCTCGTGTTCGTTGAGGGCGATGTGTGCGACCGGGCACAACTCGATGCGGTGTTCGAGATGCATGACATCGACGAGGTGATCCATTTTGCTGCTCATAAGGCTGTCAGCCAGAGCACGTCGGCTCCGTTGGAGTACTACAGGAACAACCTCGGTGCCACGATCGGTGTCGCCGAGGCGATGATCGAACACGGCGTGCGGAAACTTGTCTTTTCGTCGTCGTGCACCGTTTACGGTCAGCCCGATGTCATTCCGGTCACCGAGCACTCACCGACGGGGGCGGAGAGCCCGTACGGGTGGACCAAGTACATGTCCGAGCAGATCCTTCGTGATGCCGCCGAGGCCGCGGATCTCGATGTCGTGCTGCTGCGTTACTTCAATCCGGCCGGCGCTCACGAGGGCGGCACGCTTGGTGAGGATCCGAACGGTGTCCCCAACAACTTGGTTCCGGTCGTGATGCAGGTTGCTGTCGGTCGGCTGGAAAAGATTGAGGTGTTCGGCGGCGACTACGGCACGCATGACGGCACCTGCATCCGCGACTACATCCATGTGGTCGATCTCGCTGACGGTCACGTTGCAGCACTCGATGCGCTCGACGGGCAATTGCGCGGGACGTGCACTGCCGTCAATCTCGGAACCGGAACTGGCTCGTCGGTGCTCGAGGTCATCGCCGCGGCCGAAGTGGCGGTTGGTGAGCCGATCGCTTATGAGATCGTCGATCGTCGCCCGGGTGATGTCGAGCAGATCTACGCCGACCCGGCCCGCGCCGCAGCGCTGTTGGGCTGGCGTTCACAGCGAGATCTGGCTGCGATGATGGGCGACCACTGGAACTGGCAATCGAGGAACCCACACGGTTTCACCGAATAAGGTCGATGCTCGACCTTCAGTGGTCGTGGCCGGCGGGCCGCGCTTCCAACTGGTGTTCCATGTCGTGCAGCGTCGTTGCACCCGCCCAGCCGTTTTCGTCGGCGAGCCCCCGGAATGCGTCGAGCCAGCAGCCCCAGTAGTCGTAGCCGCTGCTCTCGTCGCTTGTCTCGGCCTCAATCACTGCCTCGTGGTCGGTGATCGCTGCGATTAGGCGTTGTTGGAAGTCATTCCACTCGAAGCGGCCTGCCTCATAGAGCGCAACCGTGGCACCGAAGATACGGGCCTGCCACGGCGCGTCGAAAACGAGCTCACCGTTAGCCCGCGGGGGAGCGGCGGGCCCGTTGGCGGGGAGGAGCGTCGTGTCGGGTCCCGACGTCATGCGTCGATCCTGGCCACACCGATCATTGCGTCGCGGGTGACGAGTTCGGCCAGTGTTCTTTCGTCGGCACCGGTGGTTGATGCTGGCCGCTCGGGAAGCACGAGGTAGCGGATCTCGGCGCTGGAGTCCCAGACTCTGACTTCGGTGTTGTCGTCGAGGGTCAATCCGAACTCGCTTAGGACCTTGCGTGGTTCACGAACGACTCGGGACCGGTAGGCCGGATCCTTGTACCAGGCTGGAGGTAGGCCGAGGACGGGCCACGGGTAGCAGGAGCACAGGGTGCAGACAATGACGTTGTGCACGGCAGGGGTGTTCTCGACAACGACCATCTTCTCCCCCTGGGGTCCGCCAATACCGAGCTCAGCGATTGCCGTGGTGCCGTCGGCGAGGAGTCGGGCCCGGTACTCCGGGTCTGTCCAGGCTTTGGCGACGACTCGGGCACCATTGAGCGGTCCAACGTCGGTCTCGTAACGCTCGATAATCGTGTCGATCGCCGCCGATGTGATCAGCCCCTGGTCGACGAGCAATCGTTCGAGTGCCTCTGTTCGGATGGCTCTTGGATCGTGTTCGTGTTCGTGTTCGTGTTCGTGGGTCATGCCAGCTCCAAGTAGCTCTCGAACAGGTCGACCGTGACCGACGCGCTGGGTTCGGCGTCAGCGCCCCACAGCTCGTTGCCGTCGAAGCGCACCGAGTAAACGTGTTCGGGATTCTCGCCTTCGTGATGCGCGTGGGTGTCGGGATACACCCAGCCACCATGGAGGAGTTCGACCCGGCCAGTTCGGTTGCGCACGTAGCCAGGGAGCCGAGTGTGGCCCGGTGGGTTGTAGTTTTTGGTCTTGACGATGTCATCGACGGCAAAGAGCGGTGGTGCGACTAGTTCGCGGGCTGCGCGGTGTTCGGTGTAACGACCCGGGGCGACCTGACCGTTGGCATCAGTGATCATCAACTCGACCGAGCCGAGCCACCGACCGAAGTAGCCATCGCCGATGTACACCTCTGGATCGAGCCGTTCGATGGCGTGGCGAAACTGGTCAACGTTGGCGCAGCCTGCGCCCGTGAAGGTGTTTGACAGCACGAATGCGCGCGCCTCCCATTCGGCATGGAACACCTTCTCGTCGCGTTCAGTGAGGCTGGCTGGGAAGTCGTGACTGCCACCCATGTCGTGGATACCGTCCATAGATTGCGACGTTAGTCCGGCACGCACGTGCGATCATCTGCCCGAGCCGTGGCTCAGGCGGCGGCTCTTCGTTCGGCTCGTCGGTGGACGACTCCGTGGCATTGATGACAGCGGAGGTCGAGGTTGTCGATGTTGGTGGGACCCCCGTGCGACCACTCCGTGACGTTGTGGTGCGCTTCACAACGTGAAGCGGAGGCACCGCAGTCGACACACCCTCGATCAGCAGCAATCAGTGCGAGCCACTGATCGGCAGAGGCCAGTCTCGTGCGCCGTCCAAGCCAGAGCGGTCGTCCGTCGCCATCGAAGACATGGCCGACGACTTCAGCGGTCGGCCCCAGGCTCCGCAATACGTCGTCTGGCACGGGTGTTCCGTCAGCGAGTTCGGTGGTGCCGTCGGCCAGCTCGTGTATCAGGTGGACCATGTGCTTTGGGTGTCGTGCTACAACTCGACTGCTGTCGGTGAGGAGCTCGGCGAGAGCGTCTGCTCGTCGCTGGCTGTGGCTTCGCTGTTCGGCTGGGGAGCCCTCGCGGCCGCCGTCGGAGCGCCACAGCGAATCGACCCGCTCCTCGAGCGACGCAACGACGGCGGCACCGGTAATGGGGTCGAATTGGGCGTGGAGATGAAGCATTCCGTCACCAGCCGTCCAGTGACTCGCTTCTCGCTTGCGGCGGTGCTGACGGTGTCGCCGATCGGCATCAACTGCAGATTCCCGCCGCCCGGCCCACTCACGGGCCTTCTTCGAGAACAAATCGGCGGGCATTGCTGCGGCCATCTCGGCCAGGCTGTCTGCCTCCTCGTTGGTCACTCGAGCGGCAGCATCGGCACACGCTGTCGCATGCTCAGTGGTGATCTCGCCCGCAGCAAGCTTTCCTGCGACTACTGGCATTTCAGCGATCCTGCTGGCGACTTCAGCGTCTTTCTTTGCTCGCCGGTCCGATCGACGCGAGAGCGAGCGTCCGACTGTTGCCGCGTCGGCACCACGATCACCGAGTGCATCGATCGCAGCCAGACAGGCGAGTCGTCGCTCCTCAGCCTGCCCGATCAGATGATCGAGTGCAGCGATCGTGTCGACGAGCTCAGGGCGAGAGCACGGACGAGGGTCCAGCCGTTGGAGTTCCTCGATCGCGGCCGTCAGCATAAAGAAAGTATAGCGAACATACGTTCGCTCATCAACCCAGGATGGACACCGTTCGGGTTCGGGTAATCGTTGTCGAACCGATGCCGCCCGGGAGGGCGGGGGACATGATGAGTTCGACGACCAGGGTGAGGGTCACAGCGATCTGGGGCGTGGCCCCGCCGAGGTCGGTGATCGTGATCGATCGGATGTTGGCACTCGGAAGTGGGCCCGTCGCCACGGACTCGGTCACGATTGTCTTGGCGAGCGCTGGATCGAATCGGATCTCGCTCGTAGCACGCAGGTGTTCGACATCGAGGGCACCCAAGGCATCGTTCGCGGCTGAAGCAGCCACCATCTCAAGTTCCCGAGCCCGGACCTGCGACAAGCTCACGTCAACGGCGATCGCGCCGAGCACGATCATGATCAGCGCTGCCGCTGGAAACATGAGAAGCACCGTGCCGCACTCGGTCCGGCGGGCCCACGTC
>CAJQPN010000008.1 GCA_905480195.1 uncultured Acidimicrobiales bacterium | reverse complement strand
TTCGAAGACTTCTTCATCCCCGACCGGCCGTACCTCGACGAGATCATCATCGAGATCGTGCCCGACCCGGCATCGATCGTCATTGGCCTCGAGAACGGTGACACCGATCTGTCGGCCACCCTCGGCGGTGCCGCCAACGTGGTGCGCCTGCAGGAGAACGACGACGTGATCGTCACCGCCGACGGGCATGCTGCCGTCGGCCCCATCCAGTGGCTCGAGTTCAACCTGGCCGATCCTGCCCTGTCGAATGTCGTTGTTCGTCAAGCGATCGCCGATGCGATCGATCGCGATTTCATCAGCGATGTTCTCGACCTGGGTACGACGTTCCCAGCCACTACGGGCATCCACCCGGGTAGTCCGTTCCACAATCCCGATACCGAGCACTATGGCGCCGGCATCGAGGCGGCACAGGCTCGCCTCGCCGATGCGGGTATTGACCCGAGCGGTATCTCGTTGGCCATCGACTACATCCCGGTGTCGGGCTCGCAGCTTGCGTATGCCGAGTACATCGTGCAGCAGCTCCAAGACGTTGGCTTCGATGCCGAGGTCAACACCTTGCCCGACTTCCCGTCGTGGGCTGGGCGTGTGGCTGCCGGTGAGCACCAGATGACGGTCAACAACGTCTGGAACTGGGGCGATCCGGTGATCGGTGTGCACCGCACCTACTTGAGCACCAACAACGTCGGTGTCATCTGGACCAACAACACGGGCTACAACAATCCCGATGTTGACGCTCTGCTGGCGCAGGCCGGCGCCGAGTTCGACTTCGACACCCGTGTCGACCTCTACGCTCAGGCCCAGGAGACCATCAACCAGGACGTCCCGATGGTGTATCTCAACACGCCGCCGTTCTGGCAGGCGTTCCAGCCACGAGTGCAGAACCCACCGATCGGAATCTGGGGCCAGCTCGGCCCGATGCACGAGGTCTGGCTGGCCGAGTAGGCCTTACGCCCAGATGGAGTACATGACGTGAAACAAATCGCGGCCAGGATCGCCTGGAGTGCCGGGTTGATCCTGGCCGTGATCGTCATGTGCTTTTCGTTGATTCATCTTGCGCCCGGCGATGTTGCGATCGTCATCGCTGGCGACAGCGGAGCGGGCGACCCGGAGGTCATTGCGGAGATCCGCGAGGATCTCGGACTTGACGACCCGTTCTTGGTGCAGTTGGGCGGGTACGTCGGCGATGTCGTCCAGGGTGATCTCGGAACCTCGTACCGGTTCAACGAGCCGGTGACCGACCTGATCGTGACCCGACTCTGGCCGACCTTCTTACTGGTTGGAACGGCGGTGAGCTTTGCGATCGTGATCGGGGTGTTGGTGGGGGTGTTCACCGCCCGGCGACCGGAGAGCCCGATCAGCCACGGTGTTACTGTTTTCTCGCTTACCGGCTATTCGATGCCGGTTTTTTGGACCGGTCTCCTGCTCATCATCATGTTCGCATCGAACGTTCAGTGGTTTCCCGTTTCGGGTATGCGGGACGTTCGGTTGGATGGCAACTGGCTCGAGGAGTGGGTAGACATCGCCCACCATCTGGTCTTGCCGTCGATCACGCTCGGCGTGATCTATCTCGCGCAGTACTCGCGCCTGTCTCGAGCGTCAATGCTTGAGGTTTTGCAGTCCGACTATGTGCGAACCGCCCGGGCGAAGGGGCTCACCGAGCGCCGGGTCGTCTACAAACACGCACTGCGCAACGCCGTGATCCCAGTGGTGACGGTCGCCGGTTTGCAGTTCGGTCAGATGCTTTCGGGCGCGTTGCTGGTCGAGACGGTCTTCAACTGGCCTGGCCTCGGGCGGCTCGCCGCCGACTCTGTGTTCCAGCGTGATGCGCCGGTGCTGCTCGGCATTCTCATCTTGTCGTCGACGCTCGTGGTGATCATCAACATCCTCACCGATGTCGTCTACCGCCTCATCGATCCGCGGATCCGAGTAGGAGCTGCCACCAAGTGACTGTCCCAGTGACTCCCGTCTCGCCCGAGCAGGGCGATCTCGGGCCGCCGGGCCGTCAGGCCCTGCGTCTGTTCATCCGCAACAAGGCGGCGGTGTTCGGCCTGATTTTGCTGGTGGCCATCGTGTTCATGACCCTGTTCGGCTCGTTCTTCTACGACCAGGACCCGAGCCGGATCATCGCCCGCCCGCTGCAGGGGCCCGGTGAGGGTGACGCGCCTGCGTTCGGCACCGACTATCTGGGTCGCGATGTGCTCGCCGGAGTGGTGAACGGCGGCTCGACCAGCCTTACGGTCGCGCTGGTCGCTGTGCTGCTCGTGGCGGTGATCGGTGTGAGCATCGGTGCGGTCTCTGGCTACTACGGCGGTTGGATCGACGTTGCGCTCATGCGCGTGACCGAAATGTTTCAGGTGCTGCCCGCCCTGCTGTTCGCGATGGTGATCGTCGCGTTGTTCGAGCCGAGCACGCGCTCGGTGTCTGTTGCGATCGGTCTTGCGTCGTGGCCTCAGACGGCGCGTCTCACCAGAGCAGAGTTCCTGCGGCTCAAGAATCTCGAGTTTGTGAAGGCGGCACGCGCCAGCGGTGCCAGTGACTTCCGGATCATCTGGGGGGTGATCTTCCCCAACGCGCTGCCGCCGTTGATCGTGTCGATCACCCTGATCATGGGTGCTGCCATTTTGTTCGAGTCGGGGCTTGCCTTCCTTGGTCTCGGCGATCCGAACTCCCAGAGTTGGGGTCTGATGATCGGCCTGAGCCGACAGACGTTCCTCAACGGGTGGTGGACGGTCACCTTCCCCGGCATGGCGATCTTCGCCACGGTGCTGAGCTTCAGCCTGATCGGCGATGGTTTGCAGGACGCGTTCAACCCGAAGCTACGGGGTCGCTGATGGAGCCAGTGCTCAGTGTTCGCGGGCTCACGGTCACGTTTGGTTCGTTCACCGCAGTTGAGGATGTGTCGTTCGACATTCACGCCGGGCAGACACTCGCCGTCGTCGGCGAGTCGGGTTCGGGAAAGTCGGTCACGGCGTTGTCGATCATGCGGCTCGTCGAACTCGGTACCCGCGGCAAGATCGAACGTGGCGAGATTCTTTTCCGCGCCCCAGATGGCGAGATGATCGATCTGGTCCAGCAGCCCGAGGGCGAGATGCGGGCCATTCGGGGTAATCAGATCTCGATGATTTTCCAGGAGCCACTCACCAGTCTGAACCCGGTCTATTCGGTGGGTGACCAGGTCGCCGAGGCGGTGATCCTTCATCAAGGGCTCGACAAGGAGGCGGCAAACGAGCGGGTGCTGGAGATGTTCCGCCTCGTCCGCATCCCCGAAGCCGAGAAGCGCATGGTGCAGTTCCCTCACGAGATGTCGGGTGGCATGCGCCAGCGGGTGATGATCGCCATGGCGTTGTCGTGCGATCCGAAGGTCTTGATCGCCGACGAGCCAACCACGGCGCTCGACGTCACCATCCAGGCTCAGATCCTCGGCCTGATGCGTGATCTGCGGGAGCAGACCGGTGCCGCGGTGCTGATCATCACCCACGACATGGGTGTCGTTGCCGAGGTCGCCGACGATGTTGTCGTGATGAACCGAGCCAACGTCGTCGAGCGTGGCCCGGTCACCCAGATCTTCGAGGCGGCCACCGAGCCCTATACGCGAGCGCTGCTGGCTTCGGTGCCGCGGCTCGGATCGATGGCCGGCCGCGACGAACCGGCGCCGTTCGACCTTGTCGAGTACCAGCCGTGAGCCCGCTCGTCGAGGTCCGGGACCTCTGCAAGCAGTTTCCGGTTGGTGCTGGTGCCACGGTGTACGCCGTCGAGGGTGTGTCGCTCGAGGTCGGGCGGGGTGAGACGCTCGCCGTCGTCGGCGAGAGCGGATGTGGCAAGTCGACGCTCGCCCACACGATGATCCGACTCCACGATCCGACCAGTGGCCAGGTCGTGCTCGACGGTGTCGACATCTCCACGCTTGGCAACCGGGCGTTGCGCGAACACCGTCGCAAGATGCAGATCATCTTCCAAGACCCGTTCGCCAGCCTCGACCCGCGTCGCCCGGTAGGCCGGGCCGTCGCTGAGCCGCTGTTGATCCACGGTATGGCGAAGGGCGATGAGGTCGACGAAAAAGTGGCCGACCTGTTCGTGAAGGTCGGGCTCGAAGCCGACATGATGCGCCAGTACCCGCATCAGTTCTCGGGTGGGCAGCGTCAGCGGGTCTGCATCGCTCGGGCCCTGGCCACCAACCCGCAGCTGGTGATCGCCGACGAGGCGGTGTCGGCGCTCGACGTTTCGATCCAGGCTCAGGTCATCAACCTGATGATGGGGCTTCAGGCCGACCTGGGTCTGAGTTATCTGTTCATCAGCCACGATCTGGCCGTGGTCGAACGGATGAGCCACCGGGTCGCGGTCATGTACCTCGGCCAGATCGTCGAGCTCGGGCCTCGGCGGGCCATCTTCGAGAACCCACAGCACTCGTACACCCAGCGTCTGCTTGATGCCGTTCCGATCGCCGACCCGCGGGCGCGTCGCGATCGGCCGCTGCTCACCGACGAGATTCCGTCTCCGGTGTGGCCGGCGGGGACCTCCCCGGAGCGGGTTGTCATGCGCGAGGTCGCCCCTGGCCATCTGGTCGCCGACGAGGGCTGAGCCTTCGACGACTCCGTCAGGAAGACGAAATGCGGTCGAGGGCGTGGGCGGCAGCCGTCACGACAGCGTCGGACGTTCCGATCAGTACGAGGGCGTCGAGGGCATGATCGGTGATGGTCGTGATCTCGACCCGGTCACCGGCGAGGTGCACGAGCAGTGTGTTGTCGGGGGCAGTGAGCGTGCCTTTGGCCCGCAACAGCCCGGAGTGCTCGAGTGCGGCGGTGAGCCGGGTGACATCGACAGGGCCGGTTGTTCGCCACGTGTGGGTGGAGATTCCGGTGACTGGCGGTGCGGGCGTGTAGTCGACGCGTCGGGCTGGTTGGTGTGAGCCGAGGATGACCCGCCGTATCCATTCGGGATCGGTACTCGCCTCGATGACCGGCGCCGCGCTGACGGTTCGGATCGATTCCAACCCGGCGGTAGCTGCGTCTGAGTTCAACAGGTCGAGTTTCGTCGCCACCACGAGATCGGCCCCCGCTACCTGCGCTTTCACGAGTGGGCCGTACGGGTCGAGGCGGGCACGGCGCTCGAACGTTCCGGCGTCGGCGAGGGTGATGACCGCGTCGAGTGGAACCCGCCGCCGGTCGCCGTAGGCAGCAACCTGCACCGGGTCGGCGACCCCGCTGGCTTCGATCACGATTCGTTCCGGGCGGGGATCGCGAAGGGTCAACTCGCGCAAGGTGAGGGCGAGACTTTGCCCGATCGAGCAGCAGACGCAGCCGTTGGTGAGTTCGACGATCTCGTCGTCAGCAGCAGAGATCAGGGCAGCGTCGACGTTGATCTCGCCGATGTCGTTGACGACAACAGCGATGCGTTCGTCGGCGTGGGCGAGCATGCGGTTGAGCAGGGTTGTCTTGCCGGCGCCGAGCCAACCGCCGAGCACGGTCATCGGGATCGGCGGTTGATCAGGCAAGCGGGTAGACCTCACCGCCGACGATGGTGGCGATGACGGCAATGTCGGCGACGGCGTCGGCGCCGACGGCGTACGGGTCGTCTGCGAGGACGGTTACGTCGGCGAGTTTGCCTGCCGCGAGTGACCCGATCTCGTGGTCGAGTCGCAGCTGGTAGGCGGCGTCGATGGTGATCGATCGCAGGGCCGTGTCGAGCGAGAGTCGCTCGGGCTCACCCATGACAACACCGCCCCGGGTTCGCCGGGTGGCGCACGCTTGGGCGGCGAGGAGCGGAGCGGCGGGCCCCATCGGCAGGTCGGAGTGCAGCGACACGGAGACGCCGGCTCGTTCGGCGGCGCCGAGCCGGGTCATCTGCGACGCCCGTTCGGTGCCGAGCCACTCGTCGGCGAAGCGGTCGCCGAATTGGTACAGGTAGTAGCCGTTGGCGCTGATCTCGACACCGAGCGCCTTGATCCGACGAATCTGCGCCTGGGTCGAGATGCCGAAGTGGTGCAGCGTGGTGCGGTGGTCGACGCGCGGGTGCGCGTGGAGGAGCGTCTCCACCGCGTCGAGGCTCGCACCGACGCCGATGTCACCGTTGCAGTGGATGTGCAGGTCGTAGCCGGCTTCCCAGAACGGTTGCATCAGGTGAACGAGTCGCTCGGGTTCGGTAAGCCACGCGCCTTGATGGCCGTCGATGTAGCCCGGTTCGCCGAGCACCATCAGCTGGGCGATGAAGGCGCCGTCGGCGAGGATCTTGGCGGCTTTGATAAACGAGATGCGGCCGTTGCCGCGTTCGGCGGCCCACGCCTCGAGTTGTTCGAGAGTGTCGGACTTCCAGCGCCCTTTCGCGGCGGCGATCTGTGGCATCAGGTACGTGCGAAAGGGTGTCTTCTGCTGGCCGAGCACGGCGTCGTAGGTGTCGTAGTCCTGGTCGTAGCCTCCGATCCCGAAACCGGCATCGCACATCGAGGTGATCCCTCCTCGGTGAATGAGCGTGCTCACGTCGCCGAGCGCAGATTTGTACTGTCCGTTGCCGAGGAGGTGGGGGTTGAGGGTGCGCAGCGCCCACACCATGCCGCTTTCGTACATGCGGCCCGACTCGAGGTCGATGTGTGGATCCCACGACGCACCCTCGGCTGCGTCGAGCCACTCGAGGGCCGCAGTGTTGGCCCGCACTTCGTGAAAGGAGCGTTGCCACAGCACGACCGGCCGTTCGGTGGAGATCGCGTCGAGGTCATTGCGTTCGATCCAGCCGTGGTATTGGGCGTGGTAGCCGAAGATCACGAGCGGCTCGTTGGCCGGCTTCGACGTGTGGAGGTCGCCGACCCGGGCGAGGAACTCGTCCTTCCCTTCTGGTGCGTCGACGCGGCCGCTCGGCAGGTCCCACGGTTCTGGTGGCAGCCAGTCGCAGTTGAGCAGGATCGCCATCAGGCTCGGATGAATGTGGGGGTCGATCAGCCCGGCGATCATCACCTGGTCGGCGAAGCGGTCGTCGACGACGTGTTCGTGGTGGCGAAGCCACGGTTGCAGCGACTCGAGCGTGCCGACCTCGACGATCCGGTCGCCACGCACCGCGATCGCGGTCGCGTCGGGGAGCGACTCGTCCATGGTGATGATCCGGCGTGCGGTGAAGACGGTGATCTCACTCATCGTGGGCCCATCGTGACACGCGAAATCCCGACGGGACGGTGTCGCCGCGGATCGGTAGCGTGCTGCCATGGTCGATCCGTTGGCGCCGTTCGCCGAGCCGGTCCGCAACTGGTTCACGTCGACTTTTCGCGAGGCCACGCCGCCGCAGCAGCACGGCTGGCCGGCGATCGCGAGCGGCGACCACACGTTGATCCTTGCCCCCACCGGTACGGGCAAGACGCTGTCGGCGTTCCTGTGGGCGCTGAACCGGCTTGCGGTCGACCCGGTGCCCGACGACCCGCTCGCTCGAACCCGCGTCATCTATCTTTCGCCGCTGCGGGCGTTGGCGGTCGACGTCGAAAAGAACCTGCGGGCCCCGCTGCAGGGCATCGGGTTCGCGGCCGAACGCCTCGGTACCGACGTCCACACGCCGACCGTGGGGATCCGTACCGGCGACACCTCCGCGGTCGACCGTCGCCGGCTGGTTCGTACGCCGCCCGACATTCTCATCACCACGCCCGAGTCGCTCTATTTGATGTTGACGTCGCGGGCGCGCGAGACCCTCGCCAACGTCGACGCAGTCATCATCGACGAGATCCATGCGCTGGCCGGCACCAAGCGCGGCGCCCATCTCATGGTGTCGCTCGAACGGCTCGGCGAACACACCGAGAAACCAGCGCAGCGCATCGCGCTGTCGGCGACGCAGCGTCCGCTCGACGAGATCGCCCGGTTTCTCGGCGGCAACGACGTCGGCGCCGATGGCACGGTGACGCCTCGGCCGGTCACGGTCGTCGACACCGGTGCCCGCAAAGAGCTGCAGATCGAGGTGGTCGTCCCGATCGAAGACATGGCCACGTTGGGCGAACGAGTCGAGCTGTCGTCCGACGCGCCGGCCACCGCGTCGCCCAACACGCGCCGTTCGATCTGGCCGTCGATGCACCCGCGTCTGCTCGAGCTGATCGAGAACCATCACTCGACCCTGGTTTTTTCCAACGCTCGCCGGTTGTCGGAGCGGCTCGCCACTCGGCTCAACGAGCTCTCGATCGAGAAGCAGGCTGCGGCGGGTGAGCTGCCGCCGCCTCCTGAGGCCATCGGCGCGGGTGACGAACAGGTCGGCCGTGGGGTACGCGAGGGCGACGAGCTGGTCAAGGCCCATCACGGGTCGCTGTCTCGCGAGCGGCGACTGCAGATCGAAGACGAACTGAAGCGGGGCGAGTTGAAGGGGCTCGTGGCGACGTCGTCGCTCGAACTCGGGATTGACATGGGCGCGGTCGATCTGGTCGTCCAGGTTGCGTCGCCTGGCTCGGTGGCGTCGGGCATGCAGCGCATCGGCCGGGCCGGCCATCAGGTCGGCGAGCCGAGCGTGGGCAAGATCTTTCCGAAGCATCGGGCCGACCTGCTCGAGACGGCGGTGGTCGTCGACCGGATGCATCGGGGCCTCATCGAAGAGACCTTCTATCCGCGCAATCCACTCGACGTGCTCGCCCAGCAGATCGTCGCGATGTGCGCGATGGACGACTGGGGCCTCGACGAGCTGACGAGGGTTATTCGTCGGTGCGCGAACTTCTCCGACCTCTCTGACGAGGTGCTCGGCAATGTGCTCGATCTCTTGTCGGGCACCTACCCGAGCGAGGAGTTCTCCGAGCTGCGACCCCGTATCGTGTGGGACCGCGTCAGCGGCGAGCTTCGGGGCCGGGCCGGTTCGCAGCGTCTCGCGGTGACCAATGCCGGCACGATTCCCGATCGCGGGCTGTTCGGCGTTTTCCTTCCCGACGGCACCCGGGTCGGTGAACTCGACGAGGAGATGGTGTACGAGAGCCGGGTGGGCGAGACCTTCTTGTTGGGCGCGTCGACTTGGCGGATCGAAGACATCACCTTCGAGCGTGTGGTGGTCACACCGGCTCCCGGCCAGCCGGGACGCATGCCGTTCTGGCACGGTGACGGTCCGGGCCGGCCGCTCGAGCTCGGCCGGGCCATCGGCGAGTTCGTGCGCGAGATCCGGGCTGAAGACGACGTAACGGCCATCGCCCGGCTCCGCGAACGGCACGGGCTCGACGCGTGGGCCGCGGACAACCTGCTCGCCTACCTGAGCGATCAGGCCGAGGCGACCGGCGCCGTTCCCGACGACCGCACCATCATCGTCGAGCGGTTCCGTGACGAGATCGGCGATTGGCGGGTCTGCATCCTTACCCCGTTCGGTGCGCAGGTGCATGCCCCGTGGGGGATGGCCTTGCAGGCTCGGCTCGGCGAGGAGTGGGGGAGCGACATCGACTTGATGTGGAGCGACGACGGCATCGTGATGCGTCTGCCCGAGGCCCTCGATCGCCTGCCGCTCGACGAGTTGCTGTTCGATCCCGACGAGGTCGACGACATCGTGATCTCGCGGCTTCCCGACACGGCGATGTTTTCGGCCCGCTTTCGTGAGTGCTCCGCGCGGGCCCTGTTGTTGCCTCGCCGCCGTCCAGACCAGCGCACCCCGTTGTGGCAGCAGCGCCGTCGGGCGGCCGATCTGTTGTCGGTGGCGACCAAGTATCCGACGTTTCCGATGCTGCTCGAAGCCACCCGCGAGTGCGTCAACGACGTGTTCGACCTGCCCGCCCTTCGGTCGGTGATGACCGATCTTCGCAGCCGCCGGATCCGGATGGTTGCGGTCGACACCGATTCGGCGTCGCCGTTCGCCCAGTCGCTGCTGTTTTCGTGGATCGCGGTGTTCATGTACGAAGGTGACGCACCGATCGCTGAGCGTCGTGCCGCTGCGCTCAGTCTCGATCGGGAGTTGCTGCGTGACGTCCTCGGCGCAGAGGAGCTGCGCGAACTGCTCGACGCTGATGTTCTTGCTGATCTCGAAGTTGAACTGCAGCTGCTGGTCGACGGGCGCCGAGCCCGCGACGCCGACGAACTGCACGACGTGTTGCGTCGGCTCGGCCCGCTCAACCGTCTCGACCTCGACGCTCGCTCGGTCGACGGAGCGCCGGTCGCCGAGTGGATTCGGTCGTTGCGTGAAGAACGGCGTGCGATCGAGGTTCGTCTCGCCGGCGATGATCGGATCGCTGCGAGCGACGACGCAGCCCGGTTGCGCGACGCAGTCGGTGTGGCGTTGCCTGTGGGTTTGCCGGCGGTGTTCACCGACCCTGTTTCCGATCCGCTCGGCGATTTGTGCCGCCGCTACGCCCGCACCCACGGCCCGTTTCTTGGTGTCGATGTTGCCCGGTGGCTCGGGGTCGACGAAGGCCGAGTGCGTGCGGCGCTTGACCGGTTGGTGAGCGACGGCGCGCTTGTTCGCGGGGAGTTCCGCCCCGCAGGAACCGAGCGCGAGTTCTGCGATGACGATGTGCTTCGCCAGTTGCGTCGGCGGTCGTTGGCTGCGTTGCGGCGAGAGATCGAGCCGGTCGAGGGCGATGCGCTCGCTCGGTTCCTGCCTGCGTGGCAAGGCGTGGGCTCGCGTCGGCGTGGCGTCGACGCCGTCGCCGAAGCAGTCGCCCAATTGCAGGGGGCTGCGATCGCGGCGTCGGTGATTGAACGCGACGTCTTCGCCGGTCGGGTCAACGGCTACCGCTCGAGCGATCTCGACGAGTTGTGCACGAGCGGCGAGGTCGTGTGGGTCGGTGCTGGCTCGCTCGGGGCGACTGACGGTCGGGTTCGGTTGCTGTATCGAGATCAGGTGCCGTTGTTGGCGGCCGACGCGGTCGCTGTTCCCGACGATGCGACCCACGCTGCGCTGCGGGCCCATCTCGCTGCCCGGGGGGCGTCGTTTTGGCCCGACCTCGTCGCTGCGGTGCAGGCCGCCGAGTTGCCGTACGACACCGACGTCGTGCACGCCGCGTTGTGGGATCTCGTCTGGGCCGGTGAGGTCACGAACGATTCGCTGGCGCCGGTGCGTGCGTTGATCGCCGGTTCGGCGTCGGCGTCGGCCCCGAAGCCGGGCCGGGCTCGGGGTCGCCGGGCCCGCCCGCGGCTCGGTGGGCTCACCGTGCAGGGCCCTCCGAGCGCAATCGGGCGGTGGTCGCTGGTCGAGCCGCTGCGCCAGCCGATCTCGTCGCCCACGCAGCGGTCGTTGGCGCAGGCCCATCAGCTCCTCGATCGTTACGGTGTCCTCACCCGTGAGACGGCTTTGGCTGAAGGGGTCAGCGGTGGGTTTGCCGGGGTGTACCCCGTGTTGAAAGCGCTCGAGGAGCGGGGCGAGGTTCGGCGGGGGTATTTCGTGGCTGGGCTCGGTGCTGCCCAGTTCGCGTTGCCCGGCGCAGTCGACCGGCTGCGGGCTGCTCGTGAGCTCGACGAATCGCAGCCTCCGGTTGTGCTCGCAGCAACCGACCCGGCCCAGCCGTACGGCGCGGCTGTTGGTTGGCCTGACAGTGCCGGTCGACCGGCTCGAAGCGCTGGTGCTCATGTGGTGCTGATCGGGGGTGAGCCGGTGGTGCTCGTCGAACGCGGTGGCCGTTCTTTGGTGATGTTCGCCGGGGCTGGCGACACCGACGCATGGATCGACGCCGTACAGGGCTTGGTGAAAGACGGTCGCCTCACCAAGCTCGAGATCGCCAAGGTCGACGGGTTACCGGTTCGTGAAACGCCGGTTGCGGCTCGCCTCGAAGCGGCCGGTTTCTCGCCGGGGTACAAAGGAATGACCTTTCGGGGCTGACGCGTCGTCGGGCAAGGAGAGCGCGAACGGTTCGACCGGTTCCTTACCGTCGCGGTCGCCCGATGCGACGCAACCCGCTTCGGGTGGTCTCGATCTTTGCCGGTGCGTCGGTATCGTCGTTGCTCATGAACGCGCCGACCTCGCCGTCACCACCCGAGACAGCCCCGGTGCTGACCCGGCGAGCTACACGCTCGGGCATTCCGCCGCTGCGGCAGTACCTCGCCGAGTCGTGGCGCTTCCGTGCGTTTGCGGTGCATTGGTCGCGCGCTGATGTCAAAGCCCGCAACTTCGACACCTTGTTCGGCCGGGTTTGGAACGTGCTCAATCCTCTCCTGTTTGGTGTCATCTATTTCGTGTTCGTCGGCATCATTGCTGGCGGCGGCCTTGATCAGCTTGATCGCTTTGGTTTCATCGTGGGCAACTTGTATGTGTGGTTGTTCTTCAACGCCACCGTCACAAACGGTGTCGGTTCGATCCAGAGCGGTGCTGGGGGCGTGCTCGCCCAGTCGGCGATCCCGCGTGTGGTCTTGCCGGCCGCGTCGGCGATC
>CAJQPN010000007.1 GCA_905480195.1 uncultured Acidimicrobiales bacterium | reverse complement strand
CTGATCATCTATGACGACCTGACCAAGCAGGCCTGGGCCTACCGCCAGATCTCGCTGTTGCTACGCCGCCCGCCGGGCCGCGAAGCCTACCCGGGTGACGTCTTCTACCTGCACTCGCGTCTGCTCGAGCGCTCGGCGCGGGTCAATGCCGACTACGTCGAGAAGATGACCAACGGCGAGGTCAAGGGCAAAACCGGTTCGCTCACCGCGTTGCCGGTCATCGAAACCCAGGCCGGCGACGTCTCGGCGTTCGTTCCGACCAACGTGATCTCGATCACCGACGGCCAGATCTTCCTCCAGGACGATCTGTTCAAGTCGGGTATCCGCCCAGCCGTCGACGTCGGTATCTCCGTGTCTCGTGTCGGTGGCGCTGCGCAGGTCAAGGCGATGAAGACCGCTACGGGAACCTTGAAAGGTGACTTGGCGCAGTTCCGCGAGCTCGAGGCATTCGCTGCTTTCGGTTCTGATCTCGACGCCGTGTCCAAGGCGCAGCTCGAGCGGGGCTACCGCCTCACCGAGTTGCTCAAGCAGGGCGTCAACCAGCCATACCCGGTGCAGGAACAGGTCGTCTCGATCTGGGCCGGTACTAATGGCTACCTCGACGTCCTGCCCATCGAAGACGTGTTGCGGTTCGAGCGCGAGCTCATCGACTGGTTCAACACTCGCCACAGCGATGTCATGAACGAAATCCGAGACCATGGCACGATCGCTGACGCAGATGCCTTCGCTGCCGCTGTGCAGGCGTTCGCCGACCAGTTCTCGTCAAGCGCCGCCTCCGACGGCGACGAGCCCGAGGCGGAGGCCCAGCCGGCCGCCCAGGCTGCGCTGGTCGACTCCGACGTGACGCTCCCCGAAGAAGACATCACGCGGGACGAGGACTGATAAGCCGTGCCAGGAGGGAAGGAGCGGGAGCTCCGCCGTCGCATCTCGAGCGTCCAGTCGACGAAGAAGATCACTCGCGCCATGGAACTCATTGCGGCGACGCGGGTCGTCAAGGCAATGCAGCGCGCTGATGCGGCCCGTCCGTACGCCCGCCGGATCACCTCGGTGATCGAGAATCTCGCTGCCGGCGGGGCCTCGGTCGACCATCCGCTGCTGCGGGAGGTCGAGGAGGTTAAGACGGTCGGGTTTATCGTCATCGGCGGCGACCGCGGGCTGGCGGGGGCGTTCAACACCAACCCCATCCGCGCCGCAGAGCGCCAACTGATGGCCCATCAGACCGAGGGCAAGAGCTACGCACTGTTCTGTGTCGGGAAGAAACCGGGCGCGTACTTCCGCTTCCGGAACTATCGCGTCGACCACTCCTATGAGGGGTTCACCGCCGATCCGACCTATGAAGACGCGCGACGCATCGCTGATGACGTCGCTGCTGCCTTCGTGTCGGGGCAGGTGGATGAGGTCGAGTTGATCTACACCGAATTCATCTCCATGGGCACCCAGCGGGTGTCGGTGCGTCGCTTCCTTCCGCTAGAGGACACCTCTGTCATCGCTGCCGGTGGTAGCGGATCGGCAGAGGCCGCCTCCGCATTCGAGTTCGAGCCCAGTCCCGAGGCGGTGCTCGAATCACTCCTGCCTCGCTACATCGAGGCCCGGTTGTTCGGCGCCCTCCTCGACAACGCGGCGTCCGAGCACGCCAATCGCCAACGGGCCATGAAGTCGGCCACCGACAACGCCGAGGACCTCATTACCAAGCTCAGTCGTGAGATGAACGCTGCCCGTCAGGCGTCGATCACCACCGAGATCATGGAGATCGTCGGTGGCGCCGAAGCGCTCGGCGGGGGTGGCGACAGCGTGGATCTCGGCCCCGCGTTGGCTGAAGCCTCATCGATTGCGACCGTCGTACTGGCGCCCGCGCCCTACGGTCCCGGCTCGGCCGCCCCTCTCGAGGGTGGTGCGGCCCCGTCTTCCGAATTCACCATCAAGGGCAACGTCGACTCAATGCTCTATCACCGGCCCGACAGCCGTTCCTACAGCGTCACCAACGCTGAGGTCTGGTTCGACTCGCCCGAGAGCGCTGAGGCTGCCGGCTTCACGCTCGCCAACACGCACCCAAACTCGTAAGCGAAGGATCCGAGACATGACCGTCACCGAGAACGATCTCAAGCAAGGACGCATCGTCGGCATTGCCGGCCCAGTCGTTGACGTGGAGTTCCCTCCCGGCAACCTGCCTGAGATCAACACCCAGATCGAATTCGACGTCACCGTTGGCGGCGAGACGATCAACGTGCCCGCCGAGGTTGCCCAGCAGATCGGCCACAACCGGGTGCGCGCGATTGCGATGAAGCCAACCGACGGTCTTACTCGAGGTGCCGCGGTTATCAACACCGGGCACGGGATCGAGGCGCCGGTGGGCGACGGCACCCTCGGCCACATCTGGAACGTTATGGGTGACTGCCTCGACGAGCCGGGTCTCACCACTGATCAGCGGTGGGAGATTCACCGGCCTGCTCCCGACTTCGATTCACTCGAGCCATCAGCGAAAATGTTCGAGACCGGGGTGAAGGTGATCGACCTGCTCACCCCATACAAAGAGGGTGGCAAGATCGGTTTGTTCGGTGGCGCCGGTGTGGGCAAGACCGTGCTGATCACCGAGATGATCACCCGCGTGGCCTCGAACCATGGTGGCGTGTCGGTCTTCGCCGGTGTGGGCGAGCGCACTCGTGAGGGAACCGACCTCTTCATCGAGATGGGCGAGACCGTCATGGGCGACGGTGAGACTTCTGTGCTCGACAAGGCCGCCCTCGTCTTCGGCCAGATGGACGAGCCGCCTGGGGTCCGTCTTCGCGTGGCACTGTCGGGCGTGACGATGGCTGAGTACTTCCGAGACGTCCAGAACCAGGACGTGCTGTTGTTCATCGACAACATCTTCCGCTTCGTACAGGCTGGCTCGGAGGTGTCGACGCTGCTCGGGCGTATGCCGTCGGCAGTGGGGTATCAGCCCACCCTTGACGACGAGATGGGCGAGCTGCAGGAGCGAATCACCTCCACTCGCGGCAAGTCGATCACGTCGTTGCAGGCTGTCTACGTGCCCGCCGACGACTACACCGACCCGGCGCCGTTCACATCGTTCACCCATTTCGACGGCACCACCGAGCTCTCCCGCGACATTGCGGCTCTCGGCATCTACCCAGCTGTGGATCCGCTGGCATCGTCCTCGACGATCCTCGATCCTCTGGTCGTCGGTGACCGCCACTACCAGGTTGCCCGCCGCGTACAGGAGGTCCTCCAGCGTTACAAGGAGCTCCAAGACATCATCGCCATCCTCGGGCTCGACGAGCTCTCCGAGGAGGATCGTGTCACTGTCGATCGGGCTCGCAAGATCCAGAAGTTCCTCTCTCAGCCGATGTTCGTGGCGAAGACGTTCACGAACCAGGACGGCATCTTCACGCCGGTCGAGGAGACCATTTCGTCCTTCGAGGCTCTGGTGACCGGTGATCTCGACCATCTTCCCGAGCAGGCCTTCTTCATGGTCGGCGGCGCCGAGGATGCCGAGCGCAAGGCTGCCGAACTCCAAGCCGAAAGCTGAGTCGATCGACTATGTTCGACGTACAGGTCGTCTCCCCCGAAGCGGTGTCGTACACCGGCGAGGCAGAGATGGTCATCGCGCGCACCATGGAAGGTGGCGATATCGCCTTCCAGGCTGGCCACGTGCCGTTCATCGGCGCCCTTGCAGTCTGGTCGGTTGAGGTCCTCAAGGAGGGTGGCGAGCGAGATGTGTTCGCTGTTCACCGCGGTTTCGTGCAGGTTTCCGGTAATGAAGTCACCATTCTGAGCGACGTGAGCGAGTCGGCCGCCGAGATCGATGTGGCCCGAGCCCAGGCTGCACTCGGCCGGGCTCAGGAGGCGTTGCGGGCCGATGCCGACGACGAGGATGCGGCGGCGGCGCTGGCTCGGGCCGAGCTCCGGCTCCGTATCGCGGGTGTCACCAACTAGCGGCTAACCGGCGAGCGATTGGCCTGCCGTCTCGACGCCTCGGCCCAAGTATCGGCGCTCCCGCGTGTATCGGCGTCCCGACGTAACGTTGGGAGCCATGCTGCACCTACTTGTGGGTGTCACTCGGCCTGAAGCTGGCTGCGCAGCACCGGCTCCATGCGGGGGTCCGGCGTCCACGGGATGACATCGCTGGTTTCGAACAGCCATCCGAAAATTCGGTCTTTGAGTGTGCGTTCGATGTCGACCGTCTGGGCCGAACCGGCAAGATTCACCGTCTCTCGGGGATCGTCCACCCGGTTGAACAGTTCGGGCCCTTCGTAGAGGCGCTCGGTGTACGCCCAGTGTTCGGTGCGAATCGAGATCGCTCGACCCGTCAGTGACGTATCTTCGTGCTGGAGTTCCTGCTTGTGCCGGTAGTGGCCCGTGTTTCCCGACTCGAGCAGCGGTTCCTCTTCGAGCCGGAAGCCGCCTTCGCTGAAGGCGGCGTCGCGATGGGGGAGCGAGACATCGGCGAGCAAGGGCACGAGGCTGCGGCCGAAGTGCGTGTAGTCGGCTTCGAGGCCGGCCAGCTCGAGCAGTGTTGGGGTCAGATCGACCAGTTCGGCAAAGGATTCGACCACTCCCGAGCCAGCTCGCGGGTCATGGATCACGAGTGGGTTGCGGACTAACACGTCATCGAGGCCCGACATCCACTTCTCGACGACTCCGTAGTCTCCGAGGTACTCGCCGTGATCAGTGAAGAAGAAGCTCACCGTGTTCGGGGCTGCGCCCGCAGCGTCGACAGCGTGGAGTACCCGGCCGAGCTGATCATCGACCCTTGATGTCATGCCGTAGTAGGTGCCGATGATCTCCCGCCAGTCATCATCGTCGAGACGGCCGAGGCCGTAGCGGTCGTGGATCGCCTGCATGAAGCGGGGTCGAGTCGATCGATCGGTCTGTACGGGCAGGGGAACATCGTTGCGGTCGTGGAGCGAGAACCAAGGTTCTGACGCGGTGAACGGCGGGTGTGGATACATCAGCGGGACAAAGAGACACCACGGCTCTGGTAGTCCGTCGGTGATCCAGTCGATCGCCGTTCGCACCGTTGCCTCGTCGAAGTCGAGCGGCGGCTCGTCAAGGACGCCGTGATAAAAGGCGAAGTAGTACTTGTGGTCTTCGGGAAACGGCCCCTTGTGCAGCAGGGCGCCGAGGTCCGGCGTCACGGTGAACCCGAACCGGTCGGAGCTCGCCTCGGTCACGCCGACCCCCATCATGTCGCCGCGAGCACCAGCGAGCGCTACGTGATAGCCGCCGTTGCGCAGCGACTTGAACACGTTGGGCTCATGGGGCTGAAGTAGATGACGAAGTGTTCGGTGACCTGCGACGTGTGGATACCAGCCTGTGAACATTGAGATGCGGCTCTGTGAGCAGACGCTGTGTTGCCCGTAAGCGTTGGCGAAGCGGGTGCCTGCGTCGGCGAGAGCATCGATGTTGGGGGTCTTCGCTACCGGATTACCGAAGCAGCCGACGGCATCGGCCCGAAGCTGGTCGGGCATGAACAGCAGGAGGTTGGGGCGAGAGTCCATCAGGGGACCACGGTTCCCGAAACGCCTTCCTCGGCAGCCGGCCAGGCCATGTCGAGTTGGCGCAGGGTCTGGACGACGATCTCACTGATCACGAGGTTGCGGAACCACTTCCGATCGGACGGGATGACGTACCACGGTGCGTCATCGGTGGCTGTCTCTTCGAGCATCATACGGAAAGCCTCCTGGTAGTCGTCCCAGTGTTCGCGTTCTGTGAGGTCGCCGAAACTGAACTTCCAGTTCTTGTGGGGCTGATCGACCCGGTCCTGGAGTCGTTCACGCTGCTCGTCCTTGCTGATGTGCAAAAAGAGCTTGATGATCGTCGTGCCTTCGTCGACCAACATCTGCTCGAACTCGCGGATGTGCCGGTAGCGCTTCGACCATCGTTTCTCGGGCACGAGATCGTGGACCCGCACGACGAGAACGTCCTCGTAGTGCGAACGGTTAAAGATCGTGATCTCGCCGCTCCCCGGCGTGTGGGCGTGCACCCGCCAGAGATAGTCGTGTGCGAGTTCTTTCTCGGTCGGTCTCTTGAAGGCAGCGACCTTCACGCCGCTTGGGTTGACGCCGTCAAACACGTGCCGGATCGTGCCGTCCTTGCCGCCGGTGTCGGTCGCCTGGATCACGATCAGCACTTTCTGCTTGCCTTCGGCAAACAACAATTCCTGCAGTTCTTCCAGTTCGTCGTTGAGATCGTCGAGACGATCCTCGATGTCGTCTTTGTCAAGATCGCCGTCATCAGCGGTGGGCCAAGCGCCCAGATCGACATCGGTGTTCGGTCGGACTCGATAGCGAGCAATGTCCATCACAAGAGTGTGCCCTGCAAAGTGCATCGACCGCAGACAGAGGAGGTTTGCTCGTCTGCTCCGGTTGATCCGACGACCACGCAGGGGGTCGCGAGGGGCAGTGAGCGTTCGCGGTCTCGCTGTGATCGTCGTCAGGCGTCGAGGATCTCGTTCGCCTTCTCTTGGCTGTGCAGCGCGCGGATGTGGCGGACGGTGCCAGTGCGCGAACGCATGACGAGCGACTCGGTAGTCGCACCGCGCTGGTTGAAGTGCACGCCGTTCATGAGGTCGCCGTCGGTGATGCCGGTGGCGGCGAAGAAACAGTCGTCGCTGCGGACCAGATCATCCTGGGTCAGGATGCGTTCGAGGTCGTAGCCCTGCTGAATTGCCTCGGCACGTTCCCGTTCGTTGCGGGGCCACAGGCGGCCGAGTTGTTGCCCACCCATGCACTTGAGGGCGGCTGCGGTGATCACGCCTTCGGGGGTACCGCCGATCCCGATGAGAATGTCGGCGCCGGCGTCGGGCCAACATGTCGAGATGGCACCGGCAACGTCCCCGTCGGGGATGAGCCGGATTCGGGCGCCCGCCTCACGCACCTCACGGATGTGTTCGGCGTGGCGATCGCGGTCGAGGATGACGGCGGTGAGGTCTCGGACCGCACAATTCTTGGCTTCCGCCACTGCTTCGAGGTTCTCGGTGAGCGATTTGTCGAGGTCGATCGCGCCGACGGCTTCGGGGCCAACCGCGAGCTTTTCCATGTACATGCACGGGCCCGGGTCGTACATCGTGCCCCGGGGCGCAACTGCGATCACGGCCAAGGCGTTGGCTCGGCCGAGCGCAGTGAGCGTCGTGCCGTCGATGGGGTCGACGGCGATGTCGGTCTCGGCATGTGTTCCGTCACCGATACGTTCGCCGTTGAAGAGCATCGGAGCTTCGTCCTTCTCGCCCTCGCCGATGACGACTACGCCGTCCATCGAGACACTGGAGAGCATGGTTCGCATGGCGTCGACCGCTGCGCCATCGGCTCCCTCCTTGTCGCCCCGCCCCATCCATCGAGAGGCGGCGATCGCCGCTGCTTCGGTGACGCGAACGAGTTCGAGGGCCAGGTTGCGGTCCGGCATCAATGGGGAGGTCGCCATGGGTCGGACGGTACCTGACGGTCATCTTTTCCGCTGGCATGGGCAACGTGAGAACATGACAACGTGCCGAGCTTTCAGAACCCTTTCCGCCGGACCAGCGATGGTTCCGACTCATCGACTGTCGACGATGCCGAGCCCACCGCCGACTTGGTCGACGACGAGTCCGGTGAGTGGCTCGCGTATGAGCTACATGCGATGGCGTCGGAAACTCGACGCATGCTCGCCCAGTTGTTGCTAGCCGACGAGGTGGTGCACTCCTGGCAGGGGACGACGTTGCTCGCCCATGAGAGTGTCGAGGATCAGGTCGACGCCCTGCTCGAGGAGGTGGAAGCGGCCACGAATCCCGATCTCGATCCCGACAAGCAGCAGGTTGCATTCGAGATGGAGGGCTGGTCGTCGGAGCTGCAGGCGGTGCTGTCGGAGCGACTCAGCCAGGCGGCAGTTCCGCACGAGCTCGATGATGGTGATCTTGTCTGCCATGAGGAGGACGAGGAGCAGGTCGAGCTCGTGATCGAGGACCTGCTCGCCCGCACAGCCGATGACGGGCTCGAGGAGCTCGAGGGGCTCGAGGTCAACGAGCTCTTGTCGGCGATGTTCGAGGCGGTAGATCGTCTCCGTCGCGACGGCAACGACGCGCAGGGCGTCACGCGATCGGTCGAACACGGTCGACGGATCGCCGGCGTCGCCACCCCGTTCGGATTCCCTGCATCGGCCTGGGCAGCGATCCGCGAAAACTGCGAGTCGCTCGCCGACATGCTCGAGGCGGAGGAGTCCGACGAGGACGATATTCACGACCTTGCTGCCCGTCTGCGTGACACGCTCGTTCGTATGATCTGAACCGTTGCCGACGCGGTTCATGCCTGGAACGGCCGACCGGGTGTAAACGGCCCAGCGCTTCTACGATGATTGTCGATGTTGCTCGCCGAGATTGAGATCTATCACTCGCGGCCGATCGCGCCGACGCGGCGCGTTGCCCTCGGCGTACTCGACTTGCCGTGTGATCCTGCACCTGGGATCGGTGGTGTGCTCCTGGGCGCGATTGCAGCTCGCTTCACGCCCGAGATCGACCCTGACTTGGTCCCCGATCTCGTGTCGTTGACACACGAGATCGAAGCCGGACGTCGAATCCCACAACCTCGCCTGCGTCACCGTTTCCAGGAAGACCGAATCGGCTTGACCCGCAGTCCTCACCGACTCTTTCGCCATGACGAAGACGGCGAACTTTCGGTCCAGTTCACCGGCGACAAGGGGCTGCCGGGCCAGATGGTGCTGGGTGCGATCTATGCGGCCCAGCACGTGCCGTATCAGTTCCGGGGCGAGGTGCTCGCTGCCATCCGTCGCGGGATCTCGTGGACCGGTGCGATCGATGCCGCTCTGCTGCTCTACTTGTCGGGCCGGGGCTACGGTTCGCTGAACGGTGACGCGTTGGCCGATCCTGTCGGATGGGCATTGCGCGTCCTCGGTCTCGACCTCGATGCCGGGCTCCCCGAGCGTGCGCTGGTTCAGCGATCATTCCGTCAGTCGCTGATCAGCGCGCATCCCGATCACGGTGGAGATGACGCCGACGCTGCTCGCCGCATCGCCGACATCACCGAGGCTCGTCGCATCCTCCTCGCCTCCTGACGGCCTAGCCTCGGATGGATGCTGGAACGGATCGAGAGCCTCGAGAACGAGCTGCGCGACGTCGAGATCCGTCTCGGCGATCCAGCGGTTCAGTCCGACCCCCACCAGCTCGCTGACCTCGGTCGCCGATTCAAACAACTCGAAGACGTCGTCCGCGTGGCTCGTCGCCTACGCCAGAGCACCGATGACCTCGTCGAGTTTCGCGAGATGATGTCGGCCGCCGATCACGACGAACGCAACGAACTTCGGGGCGAGATCGAGTTGCTGGAGGCGTCCGTCGCTGGCGATGAAGAACAGCTCCGGGTCTTGCTGTTGCCGCGTGACCCGAATGACGAACGCAACGTGATCATCGAGATCCGGGGTGCTGCCGGAGGCGAGGAGGCCAATCTCTTCGCCCGCGACCTGTTCATGATGTTTGAGTCCTTCGCCAAGCGAATGGGTTGGAAGCTCGAGGTCATGTCGGCCTCACACTCCGACCTCGGGGGCTACTCCGAGATCACGGCGATGCTCAGCGGTGATCTCGTGTGGTCCCGCATGAAGCACGAGGCCGGGACCCATCGCGTCCAGCGTGTTCCGGTCACCGAAAGTCAGGGCCGGATCCACACGTCGTCGGCGACCGTACTGGTGATTCCCGAGGCTGACGAGGTCGAGGTGCAGGTTGACGACAATGATCTCCGGATCGATACCTACCGCGCATCGGGGCCGGGTGGTCAGTCGGTCAACACGATGGACTCTGCGGTTCGCATCACCCATATCCCGACCGGTGTCGTCGTTTCGATGCAGGACGAGAAGAGTCAACTCAAGAACAAGGACAAAGCCCTCCGGGTGCTCAAGAGCCGGCTTCTGCAGATCGAACAGGAGAAGGCAGCGGCCGAGGCTTCGAAGCTTCGAGGCAGTCAGGTCGGCACCGGTGACCGCTCTGAGAAGATCCGCACCTACAACTACAAGGAAAACCGGGTCAGCGATCACCGCATCGGGCTGACGCTCCACAAACTCGACCGGGTGATGGCGGGCGAACTCGACGAGGTGAGCGATGCCCTCGTCGCCGAAGAACGCCGTCGTCAACTCGAGGAGGACGTCGTCTGATGACCGACCGGCCCGAGGAGGGGACGGTCTCTTGGGCGGAACTCCTCGCTGAGACGACCGCTCGCCTCAAGCGAGCGGGGATTGAATCAGCAGAGATCGACGCCCGCCGCATCGTCGAAGAGACGAGCGGGGTCGAGCCGTCTGAGTTCTACGAGGTGCTTCCTGCGTTGGCAACGATGCGAGGCGTGGCGACGCTCGACGCAATGGTCGCCCGCCGCGAGCAGGGTGAGCCGCTTCAGTACGTCGTCGGTCGATGGGGGTTTCGGCATCTTGACCTCATAGTCGACAAGCGAGTCCTGATTCCTCGCCCCGAGACCGAAGAGGTCGCCGGGTTGGCGATCGACGAGATCAAGGCACGCAGCGTCGAACGCGAACTCCTCGTTGCCGATCTCGGAACGGGCAGTGGAGCTATCGGTCTCTCGATTGCCACTGAGTGTCGTTCAGCTCGGGTGCTGGCCACCGATGTCTCGGCCGAGGCTCTGCAGGTGGCTCGGGCCAACCTGACCGGCATCGGTCGCGCTGCGAGCCGGGTCTCGCTCCACGAGGGATCTTGGTTCGATGCCCTTCCTGCCAGCGTGCAGGGCTCACTCGACGTACTTGTCTCCAATCCGCCGTACGTCACCGACACCGAGGAGTTGCCTGCTGTTGTCGCCGACTGGGAGCCGTCGACTGCGCTGCGGGCCGGTGGCGACGGACTTGACGATCTGATTGCGATTGTTGACGGTGCCGTGGCGTGGGTTGCCCCTGGCGGAGTCGTCATCCTCGAGATGGCGCCGACCCAGACCGCCACGATTGCCGAACGGTTCTCGACCCAGGGCTGGAGCGCCAGCGTCCACATCGACCTGCAGGGTCGTGACCGCGCGGTCGTGGCCCACCGGCCACGCTGATCGTCATAGGATCGAAGTGTGCGCATCGCAGTTGGATCTGATCATGCCGGTTTCTACCTGAAAGAGGAGCTCGCCGAGCATCTCCGAGGTTTGGGCCATGACATCGTCGACTGTGGTGCCTATTCCACCGACAGGGTCGATTACCCCGACTTCGGAGCAGCGGTCGGTCGATCGATCCGCGACGGCGGCGCCGACCTCGGTCTCTGCGTGTGTGGCAGCGGCATCGGGATCGCCATGGCTGCCAACAAGATCGAAGGTATTCGTGCCGCAACGGTCTGGGATGTCACGAGCGCCCGACTCACGCGCGAGCACAACGACGCCAACGTGATCTGCATCGGTGAGCGCCTCGTCGGCCCTCAAGTCGCCAAAGACTGCGTCGACGCGTGGCTCGGTGCGATCTTCGAAGGTGGTCGACACGAGGGGAGGGTGGCCAAGATCGACGGTCTCGGCGGCGAGCAAGCCTGACCGGTCGCCCGCCGATACGCTTCGCTGAACTTCTTCTGCGGAGGTGGACTGTGCCCTGGCCCAAGATTGACGACGATGAGGTGTTCGACCTCATTCGTGCCGAAGAACGCCGACAAAACACCTGGATCCAGCTGATCGCGAGCGAGAACCTCGCGTCGCCTGCGGTTATGGCCGCCACCGGTTCGGTGCTCACCAACAAGTACTCCGAGGGCTACCCCGGTAAGCGCTACTACGGCGGGAACATGGTCGTCGACGACATCGAGGACTTGGCGCGCCGTCGCGGTTGCGAACTTTTCGGAGCCGATCACGCCAACGTGCAACCCCATGCTGGCGCCATCGCAAACATGGGTGTTTACCAAGCCCTTCTCGAACCGGGCGACACGATCCTCGGTCTGAGTCTTGATCACGGTGGTCATCTCACCCACGGTTCGCCGGTCAACTTCTCGGGTCTGCAGTACAACTTCGTGAGTTACGGCGTCACTGCCAGCGACGAGCGCATCGACATGGAAGAGGTGCGGGAGAAGGCACACGAACACCGGCCGAAACTGATCGTCGCCGGCGCGACCGCCTACCCGCGTGTCATCGACCCGAAGCCGTTCCGAGAGATCGCCGACGAGGTCGGCGCGATGCTCATGTTCGATGCAGCCCATATCGCGGGCCTGATCGCCGGGGGCGTGCATCCCAACCCGATGCCCTATGTCGATGTCATGACCTTCACTACCCACAAAACCCTCCGAGGCCCTCGCGGCGGATGCATCCTCACCACCGCGGAATACGCACAGGCCATCGACAAGGCGATGTTCCCGGGGATCCAGGGTGGCCCGATCGAGAGCAGCATCGCTGCCAAGGCCGTTGCATTTGCAGAGGCTGCCACCGACGAGTTCAAGGACTATGCGCAGCGGATCGTCGCAAATGCTGCTGTGTTGGCCGAGGCGCTCGCGGGGGAGGGATTCCGCCTCTGTTCCGGCGGCACCGACAACCATCTCCTGCTCGTCGATCTGCGAACGTTCGATGCCGATCTGACCGGCAAGGTCGCCCAGGACATACTCGATCAGGCGGGAATCAGCCTCAACAAGAACACCGTGCCCGACGATCCTCGATCTCCGTTTGTCACCTCGGGCGTGCGCATCGGTACGCCGGCTGTCACCACCCAGGGAATGGGCGAGGCCGAGATGCGGGAGATCGCAAGCCTGATCGCCCGGGCGTTGCGTGGACGCGACGATGAGTCAATCGTCGCCGCAGTGAAGGCTGAAGCTGAGGTACTCTGCAGCCGCTTCACTCCGTACCCCGAGCTCGGCTGAGGGTTCGGGGAACGGTAGGAACGAGTCGACGTGCCGTCGCTTTGGGCATATCTGCTCGTCGGAGCGACGGCAGCGGTCGTCACATCGTGCCTCATCCCCCTCGTCATCCATCTGTCGCCGAGTCTGCGAGCGGTGGTCGAGCCCGACGCCCGTCGCGTTCACACGCGACCCACCCCCACTGCCGGGGGCCTGGCGATGATCATCGGGGTCATCGCGGCGATGATCGTGGCGTTCCTGCACCCCGGTTTCGACGATGTGATCGCAGCACGCACCGAGATGCTTGGTGTGGTTGCGGCGGCCGTTGTGATGTGGAGTGTCGGTTTCGTCGACGACATTCGCGAGATCTCGCCTCCCGCCAAGATGGCTGGCATGGTGCTGTCCGGCAGCATCATGTCCTTGACTGGGGTGTCGATCCTCGTTTTTCGTGTCCCGTTTTTCGACGTCTTGTTGCTCTCGACGGATTGGTCGTTCTTCGTCACGGTTCTCTGGGTCGTGTTGATGGCCAACATCGTGAACTTCATCGATGGGCTCGACGGACTCGCCGCCGGCATCGTCGCCATCGCGTCGGGCACGTTCCTGCTCTACGCGCTCCGACTTGGAAACGAAGGTGTTCTTGATCCGGCGAACCCAGGGGGTCTTTGGGCCGTGATCACCTTTGGCGTGTGTCTTGGGTTCTTGCCGCACAACGTGCACCCGGCCCGCATCTTCATGGGTGACGGTGGAGCGCTCCTGCTCGGGCTCTTGATGGCCGCCTCGACAATGAGTGTCGGTGGCCGCACCACTGCCGAATTCTCGGGTCAGGCATTCTTCTTCTTCGCTCCGATCTTCATCCCACTGGTGATCCTCGGGGTGCCGCTCCTCGACACTGCGTGGGCGGTGCTGCGCCGCACGATCCGAGGCAAGTCACCGTTCTCGACCGCCGACAAGGAACACCTGCACCATCGCTTGATGAACCTCGGCCATGGTCACCGGCGCGCCGTGATCATTTTGTGGACATGGACGGTTCTGCTGTCTGCGCTCGTGCTGTACCCGACCTACACCGGTGAGGGTGACGCCGTGGTACCGATCGGCATTGCTGCCTTGGCGCTCGTGCTGTACTCCGTGCTCAGGCCTCGCCTCCGCGTTCGGCCCCCCGAGGTGCCGGTCTCGCGCCACGAGCTCGACGAGCTCGAGTAATTCTCAGGTCACCTCGACCGGTACGCCCAGTGGCAAGCCGATGTCCTCGACCAGCAGCGAGATGTCGTCGTTGTGGAGCCGGATGCAGCCGCTCGAGACGTTGGTACCGAGGGACGCGGGATCGTTTGTACCGTGGATGCCGAGTTGGGCGTCGCCGCCGGCGAACTGGGTGAACGTATCGCTGTAGCCCGACAGGCCGTAGGCGTACAGGCCATAGATCGAGTTGGAGAAGATCGGTTTGATCAGCTCGGTTGTGTAGTACCGGCCTAACGGCGTGGGAGCATTCTTTCGAGCGACGCCGACCGTTGTCTGAAAGATGGGCTCGCCACGTTCGTTGAGGGTGAGGAGAAAGTCATCGAGCGAGACGTGAATCGCGTAGTTGTGTCGTGTGAGTTCGACCCGAGCGGCGTCGATCCAGCCCACGCTGCCGTTGGGTCGAGTCGGCAACAACACCTTGTATCGATCGGTACCTGCAAAGTCCTCGACAAGGAACGTCAATCGCCCCCCGGATTCGATCGGGTTGTTGAAGCTCTTGAGGGGGCCGGTGAGTTCCGGTGTGCTGAAGGCGGTCACTGACGCTGCAAGCGCTGTGGCGACAAAGGACAGGCCTGGGCGGTCTTCGTCCGGAATCGAACCGAAGAAGTCGATTACCGGCTCTTCTGGTGTTGTGCGCGTGCCGTCGTCGATCTCCGCCGGGACCGTCGTTGTGGTCGTTGTGGTCGATGTTGAGCGGCGTGGGCCGGGCTCGAGCGAAAGTTCGACGCGTCGCCCTTCGTCAATCAGCGTGCGCTCAGGGTGAGCGCACGCGCTAAGCGCCGCTGCTGCTCCGGCAACCATGAAACCGCGACGATCCATACACCAAGACGGTATCGCCCGGGCTCTGTCGATGGGGACACGTCAGGCGTCCTCGGGGTTGATCTCTTCGAGTTCCAGCCCAGCCGTTTCTGGATAGCGCAGGCGGATGAGCATTGCGACAACGAGCGGTCCGACTGCGAGCAACGCGAGGGCTGGGCCGAGTTCTCCACCGAGCCGGTCGGACACAAAACCGGCGGTGACGAGCCCAACGGCGCTGCCCATGACGCCGATCGTGACGACCAAGCCATTGGCTCGTCCCCGGTCGTGTGTGCCGAAGAGTTCCGGGCCGTAGACCGCGAGGGCCGGTACGGCGCTTGCGGTCATGACCACGCCGACCAGGGTCAGTAGCCAAAGTGCCGACCCCGAGCTGAAGAACGACAGCGTGGTGAGGATAGTGCCGCCGGCGAGGCCGACAGCACCCACGGTGCGCCGTCCTCGCCGCTCGGCGAGATAGCCCCCAACGAGCACACCGAGACCGGCGGGGGTGCTCGTGAACAGCGTGAACAGTGATGTCTGCGCAGCGCTGAACCCGCGCTCATCTTTCAGAAAGTCGTTCTGGAAGCCGCTCGCCGGCGCCACGAACATGGCAATCAGGAACGCCGACACCGCCAAGAGCGTCAAGCGTGCCCGTCGCCGGTCTCGGGCCTCCTCGTCATCGGACGTGTCATGATCGATCGCTTCGTTGAACCGTTGTGTCTCGGGAAGGCGACGGCCGTAGCGCCAGATCACGATGAGGCCGAGGGATGCTGCGAGGT
Source organism: uncultured Acidimicrobiales bacterium (assembly GCA_905480195.1). Taxonomy (GTDB): domain Bacteria; phylum Actinomycetota; class Acidimicrobiia; order Acidimicrobiales; family Aldehydirespiratoraceae; genus UBA11606. Next base: position 29,936 of record CAJQPN010000007.1, on the reverse strand, counting down.
ACACGACCCTCCAGCCTCGGACATCGACATCGGCGACCGGCAAGATCCATACGGCCATTCCCGAGCCGAGACCGGCGCTAAGCACCAAGACCGAGGCCGCCCACGCCCTGCACCGTGCGGGCATCTCTTCGGCTGCGACGATGACGATCAGGATCCCGAGCGCGGTCGAGAGGCCGCGAGCGATCAACTGAGAGGCACCAAGGCTCACCAAGCCGGGTGCCAGTCCACCGAGCGCCGTGAACGAGCAGCTCGCGACGCCGGTGGCGAGCAGGAGTGTGCGGCGACCGCGTCGGTCGGCGAGCGAGACCGCAACCAGGCTGATCAGCACGCCGAAGCGAACTGCGCCCAAGAGGTACCCCTGTGCCGTGTTGCCATGGCCGAACTCGTCTGCGGCGAACGTGAGCGTCTGGGTAAGTACGGTGCCCAGATAGCCGTCGACGATCTGCACGGCGCACAAGAGTCCGAGGACGGTCGAGGCCGACGCGTCGAGACGATCGGGCGGCGCCCACCAGTACGAGAAGTCGTTCTGGCGGCGCTTGATCGCACGTTTCACGGGCATGTGGAACAACCAGGCCCAGACCGGAATTGCGAGTCGGTAGGTGGTGGTCTCCTCGACGTCAAAGTCGCCGTCGTCGCGACGCTCCACCCGCAGCGTCCGCTCGTAGTTCTGGAACGGGCCGTGCTCGAGTTCCCACCGATCGGCACCATCGGGCGATTCGGCCACGATGTCGTCACGTGCAGTACGTCGGGCGGCGAGTTCGTCGCCGGAACAGACGAACGTCGTGCGGATTTTGGTCACCAGGCGATGCTACGAGCGGGCGTTGGCGAGCGGGTGCCGTATCCTTTCAGCTCGTGGAGGTATCGCCATCCCTGCTCGATGATCCCCGCGCCGAACACCTCAGCGCAGCGGCGCGGCGTCTCCTGCGCCGACCCCGACCCCGCTTTCGAGGTCTGCTGCACCGCTGGGCCACTTTCGCTTCGATTCCTCTCGGCGTCGCGGCGGCGTTCCTCGCCGATGGTGTCCGGGGCACGGTCGCCATGATCATCTTCGCCGTCGGTGCGACACTCATGTTGGGCGTCAGCGCCATCGTTCATCTGCGTGACTGGCCGATCGAACGCGTCGAGTTGCTGATCCGGCTCGACCATTCGGCGATCTTCGTCATGTTCGCCACATCGGCTACACCGATCGCGCTGATGGCATTGACTGACCGGCGAGCGACGATCGTTTTGTCGTTTGCGTTTGTAGGAACGCTGGGCGGGGTTATTGCGGAATTCCTGCCCTTTCACCCTCCCCGCGGTCTCGTCAATGCGATCTACATCACGTTTGGGTTGTCGTTCCTCGCCTTCATCCCGTGGATGCTCGACGGACTCTCGCTGGCGCAGTTCGCCATGCTCATGATCGGTGGGGGGTTCTACGCAGTGGGATCGATCATCGTGGGTGCACAGTGGCCTGACCCTTGGACCAACACGTTCGGCTATCACGAGATCTGGCATGTGTTCGTTGTGATCGGAGCGGGATCCCATTACTGGTTGGCCTTGGACCTCGTGACCCTGTAGTTCACATCGAGACCTTGTCGTCACATCGAGAAGGTGCTTGGCCAATCGTCGGTGCGGATCAGCGCATCGCTTCCACCGTCGACGAAGATGACTGATCCGCATGCGAATCGGGCGGCAGGCGTCAACATGAAGGTGATCCATGTTGCGATGTCCTCGGGAGCACCGCGCCCGGTTGGGACTGGCAGCTGGGTCGTGAGTGGGCCGTAGATGGGGTCGTCGTCACCTCGCTCAAGCAACGGTGTCTGTACGGCGCCGGGTGCAATGACGTTGAGTCGGATACCTTGCCCGACCCAGTCGTCGGTGGTGGCTTGGCGCCGACACCAGCGGGTGATTGCGATCTTGCTCGCGCCGTAGGCCATAGCGCTGTCGAACGGTTCGCCGATCTCGTCGAGTGCCGCCGTGATCGCCGTGCGGTCGTGAGCGAGGAAGGCGTCGACGAGGTCATCAGGGAGATTCGGGGTGATGGTGGAGGAATTCGAGCCGATCTGCACGACGGCTGCGCCTTGAGCGGCTGCGAGGGCGGGCCGGAGGCCCGCCAGAAGCGCCTGGCTTCCGAAGTAGTTGACCTCGGTGATCATGGCGGCTGGTACGGGCGGGCCAAGGCCCGCCCCGGAAACGAGACCGTCGAGGACTCCGTCGCAGCGGGCGATCACCTCGGTAACGGCCGAGTGGCGGCCTTCATCGGTGGTCAGGTCGGCGATGACTTCAGCGTCGCGAAGGTCGATTCCGATGATGGTGTGCCCGTTGGCATCAAGCATTGCCCGAGTCGCAGCTCCGATTCCGGATGCCGAGCCGCTGATCGCAATCGTGCCCATGAGCCGCCTCTTCGTTGCAGGGTTGTCCGAATCATCACCGCTGTGCGCCAGACTGGGCAAATGGACGCCTCCTTTCGTCTCGGTCGTGCTTACGAAGATGGCCAGCGGATCATCGAACTCGCAGCTGCCAACCCCGATGCCAGAGTGCCGAACTGCCCTGATTGGGATGGCCGGGCCCTCGCCTCACACATGGCTCGGGTTTGGCACATGCTCTCCCTGATCGTCGAGCACGGTCTCGACGGGTTCCCTGGTCGCGAACTGTTTCCGGAAACGGTTGCCGGCGGGGAGTTCGATGCAGCCCGGATTGCACTCGAGCGGGTCGATACACACATGCGAGCTCTCGTACCCGGTGCGCCGCAGTGGTCATGGGCCACCACGCAGACCACCGACTACTACATCCGGCGGGTCCACCTCGAGAACCTCGTTCACCGCATCGATGCCGAGCAGATGGCTGGCCTCGAGAGCGAGATCGACGGGGACGAGGCCGCCGATGCCGTCGATGAGCGCTTTGTCGAGTTTGCACCGCTTCGTGAGGGACGGCCGGCAGGTTCACTTCACCTCCACCGCAGCGATGGTGCCGGAGAATGGACGATCAAGGTCGATGGCGACGCCATTGTGACAACGAGAGAACACGCCAAGGGCGACGCCGCAGCGCGTGGAACCGGCGCTGACCTCATGCTTGCCGTCTGGGGCCGCGGCACCCTCGAACCGCTTGAGACCTTCGGTGATCTGAACCTCATCACCGAGTGGTTCGAACTGACTCGATGAGCGACAACCGTCCTCCATCAGGGGGCGTCCGTGGGGGATCGAACCTCGACCAGCTGATGCCGGTTCTGCTGTTTTTCGTGCTGTTCAACACGGTCGGCATCATCCCGGCGGTACTTGCTGCCACTGCGTGGTCGATCAAAGCCGCGATCGGCCGCCGCAAGCGAGGACTTGACATCGGGTGGTGGCTTCCCACGATCACGATCTATCTGCTTGCCCGAGCTGCGGTCACGGTGGCGGTCGAGCGTGACCTCATCGATTTCGGCATCAGCTCGGAGGCGGTGTACTTCGGAATCGGCTTCGTCACGAAGTTCCTTGTCGGTATCGCCGTTGCCGTGACGATCCTCGCCGGCCGTCCATTGCTGGCATTGATGATTCCGAAGGTTGTCGACCTTCACCAAGCGGTGCTCGACGATCCTCGCTACCACCGCACCATGTCGAACGCGAGCTGGATCATCGTGGTCTACGAATGTGGGTCGGCGGTCTGGGACGTCTGGTTGTTCAACAACTCCGGCTTCAACCTGTTTTTCCTCGCCCGTTCGGGGACGAACTTCGTGGTGTCGTTCCTGTGCATCACGTTTGGTCTGCTGTACATCGATCGGTCTCTCGAACCGATCGACGAGTATCCCGGTCTCACCCACGTACTCGAGAATTCGGACCGTTTGTCGTCGTGACGCACGGTCCGATCGTTGTTCTGCACGATCACCTCGACGGAGGGGTTCGGCCAGCCACCGTGCTCGAACTCGCTCTGCGTTACGGGGTCTCGACTCCGGCAGACGACATCGCCGGACTCACCGAGTGGATGACGATCACTCCCGACCTTCCCGTCACCGAAGCCTTCGGCCGCTTTGAACTCGTCGGCAAGGTCCTCCAGACGAGCGAGGCTCTCCGGAGGGTGGCGATCGAGGCCGTCGAGGATCTCGCAGCCGACGGAGTGATCCACGCCGAACTCCGGTTCGCGCCTCTGCTGCATACGCTCGGCGGCCTTGCTCCGGCGGAGGTGATCGCAGCGGTCGAGGCTGGTTTCGAGGCAGCCGAGGCGACAACCGGTCTCTCGGCGACGCTCATCGTCTGTGCCATGCGGGACCAGCCGCTCGCGATCACCGATCTCGCCGTTGACGCAGCGATCGACGCAGCGGCGGGACGGGTGGTCGGGGTTGACTTGGCCGGGATCGAGACGGGTCATCCGGCCACCGCTCATGCGTCAGCGCTCGAACGAGCTCAACTGGCTGGGCTTGGAATCACGATTCACGCCGGGGAGATGGACGGTGTTCACCAGATCCAGGCTGCACTCGATGCCTGCAACCCGACCCGAATCGGTCATGGCTGGCGAGTTATCGACGATTGCACTGTCGACGACGGCCGAATCGTTGCGCTCGGCTCGGTGGCCACGGCGTTGCGAGACTCCGGCGCCTTGCTCGAGATCTGCCCGACATCCAACGAGAGCCTCGGCCTCCCGGTCGCTGATCATCCGATGCGAATGCTTGCCGATGCCGGCTTCCGTATTTGTCTCAATCCCGACGACCGGTCGATCACTACCACGTCGGCGCGGCGCGAACTTCACCGGGTCACCGAGGTGCTCGGTGTCAGCACGCTCGAGCACGCAGCTTGGGCTGAGCGCGCTGCAGCCGGCGCGTTCCTTTCCGCCCCAGACCGAGCTGGGCTTGTCAGCCGCGTCCGCAACGGCTGGGACGTGGCGGTGCCCCGCCTTGTCCATCTCGCGGAGCGTGAGCGATGGGAGGCCGCTGGGGCATCCGGTGTGTACCTGCCCGCTGAGTTCGCTTCCGATGGATTCATCCACCTGAGTGGGCTCCATCAAGTACTCACACCAGCGAATCGCTTCTATCGGGGTCGGACCGATCTCGTGGCCCTCGTAGTCGACGCGCATCTCGTCGCCAATGCGCTCGTTTGGGAGCCGGGCACGGGTACCGACGAGTACTTCCCTCACCTGTACGGGGCGCTTGGTGCCGACGCCGTGATCGAGGCCATCGACTTTCCGCCCGACACCGACGGAGCGTTCCTCCTCCCACCTGCACTCGTGCGGGTTGTTCGGCGCTGATCAGTCGTCGGCCACGATCCCGCTCATCGGGTCTGTGCCAAACTCTCGCAACAGCTCGCCGTAGTCGGCACCACGGCGCAGGTTCTGGCCGCCGTCGACGGCGAAGTTCTGACCGGTGATCCACGACGACTCGGGGCCGATCAGGAAGCGCACCATCTCGGCGATCTCCTCGGGCTGACCGATCCGACCGAGCGGAATCTGGGGGATGTAGTCGTCGAGTAGACGTCCACCATCGGTGATCGGGGTCATGAGGTCGGTGCCGACGATGCCGGGCTGCACCGAGTTCACCCGCACACCGAACGTGCCCATCTCGTCGGCGGCTGTGCGACACAGATGATCGAGCCCTGCTTTGGCTGCGCCATAGGCCCCAAGGCACCGAAATGAATCGGTTCCGGCATGTGACGAGCAACCGATGATCGAACCCCCACCACCTTGCCGAGCCATCTGTCGTCCACCGTGCTTGATGCACAAAAACGTACCGATGTAATTGAGCTCCATCGTGGAACGAATGGTGTCGACATCGCTGGTGGCGAGGGGACCGATACCGGTCGATCCCCCAGCACAGGCGAAGAGCCCGTCGAGTCGACCGGTACGCGAAGCGGCTGCCGTGACTGCCCTTTGCACGGCTACCTCGTCGGTGACGTCGGCGACCACATGTTGGACGGTGACACCTTCGGCTGCGGCGGCGTTGATCCGTTCGACCGCTCCGATGAGCTTGTCTTCGGTGCGCCCGCAGATCGTGACGTCGGCCCCGTCAGCGGCCAACTTGTGTGCGGCCGCCTCTCCGATACCGCTACCGCCTCCCGTGATCAGTACCGAATAGCCGCTGATCGAACCCATCGTGCTTCTCCTCGCCGTCCGAGCGGCCGAGCGTAGTGCTCGGCACTCGCGTCGTCGGCATCGTCAGACACCGTGTCACCGTCGTCGGATGCTGACTGGAATCACTACCGCTCGTTCTTCGGAGTCTGAGGCGTCGAGATCGATCTCTGCTTCGAGCACCCACTCGTTGTGGCCCTCAGGGTCGCAGATGATCTGCGTTGCGAGCCCGGCATCGAGATCGATGTCGATGAAATTCGTCGAGCGAGCGTCGGCATCGAGGTGCATGACGGTGTGCTCCTCCCAGTACGCCGCGACGTCGTCGGCCAGTTCACCGGCGCGCCCATGTGCGATGTCGGTCAAGAGGCGGAACATCTCGTTGCGAACGAGGACGGAGAACGCTCGCGTGTTCGCAGTGAGGTTGGCAGGCGGAGGTGGAACGACCGGGTCATCGCCCTCTTCGGGGTTGCGGAGTCGTTCCCATTCGTCGATCAGGCTCGAGTCCACACGGCGAATCATCTCGCCGAGCCATTCGGTGAGATCGTCGAACTCTTCACTCTCGATATCGACGGGAACGGTCTGGATCATTGCCTTGTAGCAGTCGGTCAAGTACCGCAGCACCGCTCCCTCGGAACGTTTGAGGCCGTATCGGGCGATGTACTGGTTGAAGGTCTCCGCATGCTCGAGCATGTCGCGAACCACTGACTTCGGGCTGACCCGATCCCGTCCGACCCATGGGTGATGGCGTTGAAACACGTCGAAGGCAGCCTCGAGGAAGTCGGCTTCGGGCTTCGGCCACGTGACTTGCTCCAGTTGCTCCATTCGTTGCTCGTACTCGACGCCGTCTCGCTTCAGTTCTGCGATCAGGGTGTCCTTCGCCTTGTCGAGTTGTGCGAGCAGGATCACCATCGGATCTTCGAGCACCGACTCGATCACGCTCAGCAACTGCCACGCAAGATCGGGTGCGTCGCGGTCGAGCGCAGCAATGGCCTCGAGTGCGAACAGCGACAGCGGTTGGTTGAGCCGGAAGTCGTCCTGGAGGTCGAGGTTGATCCGGACGGGCCGACCCTGATCGTCGGGTTCATCGAGGGCCTCGAGCACCTCGGCGTCGATGAGGCTGCGGTACACGGCGATCGATCGACGGATGTGGGCTCGCTGGTTCTTGCGGGTTTCGTGGTTGTCGACCAGCAGTCGACGCATGGCCGCACATCCGTCGCCAGGCCGGTCGAGCACGTTGAGCATCATTGCGTGGGTGACGGTGAAGCTCGACGAGAGTGTTTCTGGCTGACCGGCGCTGAGCCGAACAAGTGTTTCGCCGTCCCAGTGGGCGAACCCTCGCTCTGGGGGCTTGCGCTTTACAAGCTTCTTTTTCTTTTTCGGGTCGGTGGCTGCCTTTGCCTCGGCCTTCTTGTTCTCGACAACGTGTTCGGGTGCCTGCACGACGACGGATCCGGCAGTGTCGAAACCCCGTCGACCCGCTCGACCAGCGATCTGTTGAAACTCGCGCGCGTTCAGGACCCGGACCCGACGCCCGTCGTACTTGCAGAGCTGGGTGAACAGCACGGTCCGGATGGGGACGTTCACACCGACTCCGAGAGTGTCGGTCCCGCAGATCAGCTTCAAGAGGCTCTGCTGGGCGAGCTTCTCGACGAGGAGGCGGTACTTGGGAAGTAGCCCAGCGTGGTGGACGCCGATGCCGGCGAGTACGAACCGTTTGAGATCCTTGCCCACCGGTGTGTCGAATCGGAAACCGCCGACGGCGGCCTTCACAGCTTCCTTTTCGTCCTTGTCGAGGACGTCGAGGCTCGTGAGGCTCTGTGCCCGTGCGATGGCCTCTTTTTGGGTGAAGTGGACGATGTAGATCGGCTGCTTGCCCTCCTCGAGGAGATCACCGATCGTCTCGAGCAGCGTCGTTTCGCGGTAGGCGAAATCGAGAGGCACCGGCCGCTCGGCGTTGGCGACCAGTAGCGTCTCGCGACCGGTCCGGTCCGAGAGGTCGGCCCGCAGTCGGGCCGTGTCACCCAGCGTCGCCGACATCAGCAAGAAGTTGGGCTTCGACAGTTCGAGCAGCGGGACCTGCCATGCCCACCCTCGGTCACGGTCACCGTAGTAGTGGAACTCGTCCATCACGACCAGATCGACGTCGGTATTTGCTCCCTCACGCAGCGCCCGGTTGGCAAGGATTTCTGCCGTGCAGACGACCACCGGTGCAGCGGCGTTCACCGCGGCGTCACCAGTGACCATTCCGACATTGTCGGCGCCCAACGCGTCGACCATCTCGAAGAACTTCTCGCTTACGAGAGCCTTGATCGGTGCGGTGTAGACCGCTCGTTTCGACTGGGCGACCATCGCAAACGCTCCGGCCAGCGCCACGAGCGATTTACCGCTTCCAGTGGGGGTTGCCAGTACGACGTTGTCGCCCGACAGCATCGAGACGATCGCTTCTTCCTGGTGTGGGTACAGCTCGAGTCCACGCCCATCGGTCCATTCGAGGAACGCAAGCAGCAGATTGTCGGGCGACGGGTCGTCGGGAAGGTGATCGAGCAGCGAGGGAGCGACCTGAGCGTCAGCGGAGGGCAAGGTGGGCTTCCTTCAGGCCGTAGACGAAGGCGTTTGGCATCTCGACATGAGGGGATTCGGCAATCGACTCGATGGTCTCCACCCGCTGTCGGAGTCGGTCGAAGAAGGTTCGGATTTCGAGACGGGCCAGGGAAGCTCCGAGACAGAAGTGCGTGCCGAAGCCGAACGAGAGGTGATGGTTCGGGGTGCGGCTGATGTTGAACGTCTCGGGATCGTCGAAGTGCGACGGGTCACGATTCGCTGCCCCGTATGCCAGCAAGACCTGTTGCCCGGCTCGGATGGTCTGACCATGGAGTTCCACGTCTTCGGTGGCGACGCGGCAGAAGTTGTGGATCGGTGTGACCCAGCGAATGAACTCTTCCACCGCCACCTCGATGTCGGCTCCATCTTTGAGCGCAGTCCATTGGTCGGGTTGAGCGGCCAGTTCGAGAAGCGTTCGAGCGATGACGGTGCGGGTGGTCTCGGCTCCACCATCGAGGACGAGAAGGCAATCCGAGATGATCTGATCGAGGCCGAACGGCTCGCCCCCGACTTCACCATCGGTCTCGACCTCGGTCTTGATCCACTGCGACATGACGTCGTCCATCGGGCAGCCGTTTGCGAGGTCGACCTTCTTGCGCTCGTAGAGTTCGGCGCACGCCCCGGCGAACTCCATGGCCGAGACGATCCCTTCCTCGTGGTGATACCGCGGTCCACCACCGAGCGCGATTGTGGTCTCGGACCAGTGCTGGAGCTTCGGCCACATGTCGGCCGGGAAGCCGAGAAGCAAGCCGATCATCTGGGCAGGAAGCGGCGCGGCCAGTTCAGCGACGATCTCGCCGCGGCCACGTTCAAGCACCGGATCGAGGAGCGCATCGACCGTGGCGGTGACCTCGTCCTCCCACTGCGTCACCGCACGCGGCGTGAATCGGCGAGAGATCAGGTTTCGCCGGGCCACGTGGAGGGGGTCATCGGTACCGATAATCGAGCGGTCGGCGGGAATGTTCGGTCGGTAGCCTCCCTTTTCCTTGTCGGAGTTGATGAAGGCCCGCTTGTTCTTCTCGACCGCGACGACGTCGTCGTAACGGGTGATCACCCACAACTCGTTGACGTCGTCCCAGTGGCAGGGTGCGTGTTCGCGCATCCAGGCGTACTTCGGGTAGGTGTCACCGTCGACGTAGAAGTCGCCGTCGAGGATGTCGAGCGGGCGCGGGTCAATCGGCTCCATGTGATGCGACCCTAGTGAAGGGGTCGGTGAAAGGCGATCGACGCGCACCAGCGCCGTCAGGTTGATGTCGGCACCCAGACCAACGTGAAGTCCTCGATGGCGATGTCAGTCTTCTCAAGCCCTACCTCGAACGGTTCGATCGCCTCGGCTGCCCTGTCCCATTCCTCGGCTGCCGCTTCGAGCGATTCGACCAATGCGTCGGCGAGGTCTTCGAGTTCATCGACTTTCTCATCGAGTCGGTTCTTGGCCGACTCGACCCGGTTCGATGCATTGGCAGTGGTGCGCCGCTTGTCGGAGGCGCGCCGAACACCTCCCAGAATGCTTCGAGCCGAGCGCTTCCCACCGAAAAGCCCCCCGATGACATCCACTGCACTTGACAGCAACTCGCTGCGTTTTCGATCGCTTGCGTCGGCCTCGAGTTCGCGAAGTCGGTCCTCGGCCTTGGCGATCGCTGCCGTCACCCGGTCTTGCTTCTTTTGCATTGACGCTCGAATTTCGTCGGCCTCTCTGTCGAGGCGGTTGTCGGCCTCTCTGCGACACCGCTCGGCGAAGTCGTCTTCGGTCTCGTCGACTCGGCTGTAGAGCTTGAGCTCATCGTTGCGGAACAGCGACAGCGATTCTGATCGATACAGGTGGTCCTTCAATGTTCGCTGGGCATGAGAGAAGAAGGTCTTGGTGTGGATCTTCGCATCGGGCAAGACGTAGACGGCGCCCTCGGGTGGTGTCGAGCGGAGGTCGCGGTCGTCGAAGTCGACTGCGACGAAGTCGGCTCCGTCGACGTCGGTTCCGAGCGGGGCGACGATCGCCTCCCACTCGGCTTCGTGGCGCAGGTCGCCCTTCGCCTCGTCGAACAGGAGCCGGACCCGTGCGGCGATGATCGGCTGCAGGCGAGTACCTCCGACCGTTGCGCCGGCCACAGAAGCCCAGTCGGCGGCCGGGTCGAGGTACGCGACGGGCGTTCCATCGGCGACCTCGGGGGCGACGGCCGACTCGTCATCGGCCAGATCCACGACCTTGGACGAAGTTCCGGGAGCAGCCACTCCGGCTGTGGTGACCGCAGAAAAGGTCGGAGATGTGACCCGCTGCTCCGCCATCAGCCCCGAGATCTGGTCGCGAGTGAGTGGGCCGGTCATGTACGACATCGCCCAACGGGTGCCGAACCGCCGAGGTCCGCCTCCGCGGGTCGAGTGGAAGACAAACTCGCGTTTGTCGAGGTTGCCGATTGTGTCGGCGAGTGCGCTCACGTCGACTGTGCCACCCGCACTTCGCATACCGTCGAGGAGGCGATTGCGGTCTCGCTCGGTCTGGAGGCGACCGATCAGCCAGGTACCGGCGTTGCTGATCGCCTTGTAGTCGAGGTCGACGGGGTTCTGGGTGGACAGCACCATGCCCACGCCGAACGCTCGCGCCTGCTTGAGGATCGTGAGAATCGGCTGCTTGGCTGGCGGTGAAGCAGTCGGTGGAACGAACCCGAAGACCTCGTCCATGTAGACCAAGGCTCGGAGTCTTGGACTGCCGGATTGAGAACGCATCCAGGTCACCAGTTTCGACAGGACCAGGGTCACGACGAATTGACGCTCGTCGTCGCTCAGGTGTGCGATCGACACCACGGCAGCGCGAGGCTTGCCATCGGTGGTGTAGAGCATGGACTCGATATCAAGCGGTGCACCATCGGCCCACGCTGCGAATGACGGAGAGGCGAGCAGGCCGTTGAGTTTCATCGCGAGCGCCGTGCGGTCGTCGGCTGGGAAAAACGTGTCGAGATCGATTACGCCAAGCTTTCGCATCGGTGGTGCCTGGATCCGCCCCAGGAGCGCAGCGAGATCGAGGTTTTGGCCGTTGGTCCATGCGTGATCGACAAGATTTGCGAGCAGGACGTGTTCGCGCCCCGAGAGGGGATCGGACCGTACGCCGACGAGGCCGAGAAGGCCCTGAACCAATCCGTCGATCTCGTCGCGTACGGATTCGGTATCGCTCATGTCGGCGGGAGCGCGGAGATCGCCGATGACGTTGAGTGAAACCCCAGCGTTCGAGCCGGGCGTATAGATGGTCTTGTCGACGGCGGCCAGTGCAGTCATGCGGTCACTGTCGATCCCAGATCGAGCGGTACCGTTCTTCCACAGTTCGGCTGCGTTGTTCGGATCGGTTCCTTCGGTGACCCACGGAGCGAAGTCGGCGGTGTCGAATGCTGCGGAAACCATCGACAGGTTGCCCATGTCGCCCTTCGGATCGATGATCAGACACGGAATGCCGTCGAGCAGTGCTTCCTCAAGCATGACCATGCCGAGACCGGTCTTTCCGGAACCGGTCATGCCGACGATGACGCCGTGGGTGGTGAGATCGGACGACTCGTAGTGGAGGTTCTCGTCACCGTCGGTGTCGGAGAACGGGCCGAGATAGAAGTGCTCAGCGTCGTCGATCAGTTCGTCGGTTCGCATAGATCCCTCCGGGGTAATGCCTGCGAGCGTACTCCCGCCCGTGACACGGCCGGGAAGCCTCAGCGGTTGCAACATCGGTAGGGTGCGGCCGATGAGTAGCAATCGTCCATTCCGTGTCCTCGGCCTTCAACAAGTCGCCATCGGCGGCCTCGACCTCGGTGCACTCAGCCGCCTGTGGGTCGACACGCTGGGCGTCGACAAGGTGGGCGACTATACGAGCAAGTCCGAGAACGTGCAGGAGGACATCCTGCGCCTTGGTTCAGGCCCGCATGCGGTCGAGATCGACCTCATGCAACCCCTCGATCCCGAGTTGCGTCCCAGGGTGCACGATCCGGCCCTCAACCATCTCGGTCTGTGGGTCGATGACCTCGTTGCTGCGGTCGACTGGTTGACCGAGCAAGGTATGCGGTTCACGCCTGGCGGGATTCGTCCCGGCGCAGCTGGTTACGACATCGTGTTCGTACATCCCAAGGGAAACGATGAGTTCCCGCTCTGTGGTGAGGGTGTGCTGATCGAACTCGTCCAGGCTCCTGACGAGATCATCTCGAGCCTGGGCTGAGCTGAGCCGATACGGAGCCCCAACCGGGCCGAAGCTCGGGTTGGAGTCAGAGGGAGTCAACCCGCTTCGCCACGTTCAGTTGAGGCGCTCGACGATCATCGCCATGCCCTGGCCGCCACCCACGCACATCGACTCCATGCCAATGGTGACTCCGGCATCTTCGAGGCCGTTGAGCAATGTCGTCATGATGCGGGCACCAGTCATACCGAACGGGTGCCCAAGGGCGATCGCGCCCCCATTGGGGTTGAGTTTGTCGAGGTCGATGCCGAGCTCATCGGCTGATCCCAGAACCTGAACGGCGAACGCTTCGTTGATTTCGACAAGATCGATGTCAGCGATCGTCATCTTGGCGCGAGCCAACGCCTGCCTGCAGGCCTCGATCGGTCCGAGCCCCATGATCTCGGGATTGAGGGCTGACACACCGCTGGAGATGATCCGCGCGATCGGCTCGAGTCCCATCGCCTTGGCCTTGATGTCGCTCATGACGAGCACGGCCGCAGCACCGTCGTTGAGCGGGCAGGCGTTGCCCGCCGTGACGGTGCCGTCGGGGCGAAACACCGGCTGGAGTTGGCTGACTTTCTCGAGGGTGGTGCCGGGGCGAATACCGTCGTCTTGGGAGACGATGGTTCCGTCGGGCAGTGCGTAGGGCGTGATCTCGCGTTCGAAGAAGCCACGAGCGAGGGCGGCCTCGGCCCGGTTCTGTGACGAGACGCCCCATTCGTCCTGGCGCTCTCTGCTGATGCCGGTCTGTTGCGCAACGTTCTCGGCCGTCTGGCCCATTGCGATGTAGATGTCGGGCACGCCGGAAGGCGGTTGCCAGGTGTCGGCGCCTCCGGCGGAACGCTCGGCGGTACGGGCTTCAGCACCGGCGAAGAGGTCGTTGTGCGGACCGGTGTCGGCAGCACCGTGCAGATAACGACTGACGGTTTCGACGCCGCCGGCCACGAAGCAGTCGCCCTCGCCAGCCATGATCGCATGCGCCGCCATGCGGATGGTCTGCAGCGATGACGAGCAGTAGCGGTTGACGGTTACACCAGGAAGATCGAGGCCCTGCTGCGCGGAGATCACACGGGCGATGTTGTAGCCGCCCTCACCGCCGGGCTGTCCGATGCCCCAGATGACGTCTTCGACTTCGTTCGGGTCGACGTCGACCTTGCGAAGGACGTCGCTGAGCGCATGCGACGAGAGGTCGTCTGGTCGAGCTTCCGTGAGCGAGCCCTTGTTGGCCCGGCCGATGGGGGTGCGGGACGTAGAGACGATGACGGCATCGGCCATGCTTCCTCCTGAAATGACAATGATGTGAACGAACGTTAACACCGGAAAGGTTGGGAGAAACTCTCCTTGGGCGGTCGAAGATTCGGAACCGAATGGGACCTGACGTATCGTCAGCTCCCATGACTGCGATCGACGTCGACAAGAACTGGCAGCTACTGATCAACGGCGAGTGGATCGATCCGGCAGAAGGCACCTATGACGTGATCGACCCGGCGACGACGCAGGTCGTGGGTCACGCGCCCGAAGCATCGGTCGAGCAAGCGCTCGACGCGGCCGCTGCAGCACGAGCGGCTGCAACCGTGTGGAAGAAGACCCCACCCGCCGAACGAGCTGAGATGATCGACCGGCTCGCCGATGAGGTCGCAGCCCGGTGCGCCGACTGGGTTCCGACCGTACAGGCAGAGACTGGAGCGTTGCAGCGAATCACCGAGACGCTCCAGGTGGGTGGTCCGGCGGTCGACCGGTTCCGCTACTACGCCAAGCCCATCGATCTCGATGAGAGTCTCGCCCCCGTTCCGGTCGAGAAGGGGCCGCTCGGGCCCGCCGGGCTCATGTCAGCCCGCGTCAAGCTGCAACCGGTCGGTGTCGTCGCCGCCATCACGCCGTACAACTTTCCGATCACTAACGTGGCCGGCAAGATCGCTCCGGCGCTCGCCGCTGGCTGCACCACCGTCATCAAGCCTGCGCCGCAGGACCCACTGGGCATCTTCCTGCTCGGTGAGGCTGTGGCCGCAGCAGGCTTCCCGGCGGGCGTGGTCAATATTGTCAACGGTGCCGGTCCTGAGGTCCCTGCCGCACTCGTTGAGACCAAAGACGTCGACATGATCTCGTTCACCGGGTCATCGCCGGTCGGTTCCAGGATTATGGAGAACGGCGCCAAGACGATGAAGCGCTTGCTGATGGAGCTGGGGGGTAAGGGTGCGGCGATCGTCACTGACGATGCCGATATCGGCGCGGCCGCCCAGGCGATCGCTACCGTCTGGGGTTTTCACTCGGGTCAGATCTGTACCGCACCCACCCGCGTCATCGCGCATCACGATGTGTACGACCAACTCGTTGAGACGCTCAAGACGTTCTCAGGATTCATGGCGATCGGTGATCCGAAGGATCCAGGCACGATCGTCGGCCCCGTCATCACCGAACTCCACCGCGATCGCGTCGAGGCCTTCATCAAAGCCGGGACAGATGCTGGGGCGACGCTCGTCTGTGGGGGTGAGCGTCCCGACTTCGGTGGTTACTACGTTGCGCCGACACTGCTGGCCGACTGCACGCCTGACATGCATGTCGTGCGTGAGGAGGCGTTCGGGCCGGTCATTGTCGTGATGTCCTGTGACGACGACGATCAGGCGGTCTCGCTGGCGAATGATTCCGACTACGGCCTCTACAGCTACGTCTTTTCGGGCGATACCAACCGGGCGTATCGCATCGCACAGCAACTCGAGACCGGAAACGTCGGCCTCAATGTGATTCAGCCTCACATGGAGGCTCCATTCGGCGGGTTCAAGATGAGCGGCGTCGGCCGCGACCGCGGCAAGTGGGGTATTGAGGCCTACAGCGAGATCCAGTCGATCAACTGGATCGGCTGAGTTTCACTCGTTCTCTGCAGCAGCGATCAAAGGAGTGGCATCTTCGAAACTGCTCTCGTGCTTCTCTTGGGGTCGAAGCGCCTGACAGGTGGACCGATGGTTGTCGTTTGAGCGAGGATGCGCCCGTGCAGACACCCCCTCTCGACGGGCTCCGAGTGATCGAAGGGTCGGCGTTCGTTGCCGCTCCTTCGGGTGGCATGACCCTTTCACAGCTCGGCGCCGACGTGATCCGCTTCGACCAGATCGGTGGCGGTATCGACTTTCGTCGATGGCCGCTGACCGCCGATGGCGAGTCGATCTACTGGGCTGGACTCAACAAGGGCAAACGGTCGATTGCCGTGGATCTGCGAAGTGATCGAGCGAAGGAACTGTTGACTGCGCTCATCGGTGATGCGGGCACGTTTCTCACAAACTTTCCTGCCCGAGGCTGGATGAGTCACGAATCGCTTTCGCAACATCGTGACGATCTGGTCATGCTCGCCATCACCGGGAACCGAGACGGGTCGACGGCGCTCGATTACACGGTGAACTGTGCTGTCGGGTACCCGATGGCCACGGGCCCTGTCGGGGAGGCCGAGCCGATCAACCACGTCCTGCCGGCATGGGATCTGATCTGTGGGCAGACCGCGGCGCTGGGCATCCTCGCCGCTGATCGTCATCGGCTTCGGACAGGGCAGGGCTCGTCGATGACCCTTGCCCTGAGTGATGTGGCTTTCGTCGCAGTCAGTGCGCTCGGTCATGTCGCAGAGGCGCAGATCAACGGGACCGAGCGGGAGCGGTTCGGCAACGACATCTATGGCGCGTACGGCACCACCTTCACCTGTAAGGACGGCACGGTCGTGTACGCCGTCGGTATCAGCCCGAAACAGTGGAGCGGCCTCTTGGAAGCGACCGATGCCGTGGATGCGGTGGCGACGATCGAGACCAATCTGGGTGTCAGCTTTCGCGACGAAGGAGCACGGTTCGAACACCGAGCGGCGATCACGGCGGCGGTGGCACCGTGGATCGCTTCGCACACGATCGACGAGGTCGCCACCCGCTTTGACGAGCTCGGCGTGTGTTGGGGCCGCTACCAATCGTTCAGGGAGCTGGTCGACCACGACCCGCGTGTTTCGACCGACAGCGAGCTGTTCCGCGAGCTCGAACAGCCCGGCATCGGCACCTATCTCACCCCCGGCTCACCGCTGGCGTTCGGCGGTACGTTGCCGCTCGAGCCGACCCCGGCCCCGAGGCTTGGCGAGCACACTGAGCAGATCTTGGTCGAGAGGCTCGGACTGTCGGCCCGAGAAATCGGTGACCTCCACGACGACGGCGTGGTGGCATCGGCACCTTGAGGGTCGAGAGGGCCGAGGCGGTGAGCGATCGCCTCGGCCGGATCTGGTCGCTGCTGACTGAGGGCCTCGCGGTCGTTCGCTTCGACCGGTGCGCACCCATTGTCACGTCGATCACCGGGGCGTGCTCGGGTCCGCTGGGCAGCGGACCGTGCTGGACGTGCTGAATCGAAGCCTCCCACGCTGCTCGCGCGATCGACCTGCACGGCCGAGCCAGCACAGTCGTGGACGGGACGGTTTCGCAAGGCCCGTGTTCGTCATCCGCTGGCCGAGCCCGATGTTCCACGACTAGGCTAAATGCGTTTATTCCTGGAATAGTTTGGTGGTCGCACTTCGATCTCTCAAAGAGATGTGAGCTAGCGTTAACATTCATGGCGTTTCGCAGGACGAACCGTGCGGTTCTCCCTAGGTTTGAGAGGTAAACCGGACGAGGATCGTCGCGCCGAACCAAGGAGTACGGCAGCGGTCCTCAGGGGAGCGAGGTAGCCATGCTCGAGATGATCGACACCGCCGAGTCAACCGGCCCGATCGGCCCAACGGGTTGGATGGAAGATGCTGCGTGTAACGGGAAGAGCAACCTGTTCTTCGCGCCATTCGCCGAACGGCCCGAGGCGCGTGTTCGGCGCGAAGCATCTGCTCGGAAAGTCTGCGAGTCCTGCGATTCGCTTGAGGTGTGCCGCACCTACGCACGTACGAATCGTGAGCTCGGCTTTTGGGGTGGCGAGTCCGAGAGCGAGCGGGCCGATGCCGGTTACGCTCCGACGACGCCGATCATTGGCCGTAAGCGCGTGGCAGAGGAACGAGCCCGCACCGCCCTCGCCAGGGCGGTCTGAGGCGGCGAACTCCTGCGAGGACTCGCCCCCGAGTGCTCGAAACGACGAGACTGCATCGGTGGCCGATCCACCCTGCTGCTCACCGAACCGCAAAGTCTCCAGCATTGAGGCAGCAGCAGTTGAGTCTGGTGGAGAGCATCCATCGCAACGGGTGACGATCCCTGCCGGGCCATTTCAGATGGGAACGACCGATCTGCGATTTCCCGCCGACCGGGAGGGGCCGGTGCGGACGGTTGATATCGAGGCGTTCGCCATCGGAGCCACGCTGGTCACCAATGCTGAGTGGCAAGCGTTCGTCACCGCGACCGGTTTCGTTACCCTTGCTGAGCGCGAAGGCTGGTCGTTCGTGTTCGGTGGCCTGTTGCCCGACGACTTCCCACCCACCCAAGGTGTCGTCGGTGCAGAATGGTGGCGGGTAGTCGAAGGCTCCAACTGGTGTCACCCCGAAGGTCCGCACTCCGACGTGGCCGGTCGCGATGATCACCCAGTGATTCACATCAACTGGGACGAGGCCCAGGCCTACGCCCGCTGGGTCGGTGGACGCCTCCCGAGCGAAGCCGAGTGGGAGAAGGCTGCTCGCGGTGGGCTTGACCAGGCGCGTTATCCCTGGGGTGACGAACTGGAGCCTGAGGGCGAGCATCGCTGCAACATCTGGCAGGGAATATTCCCAAGCGAGAACACCGCCGACGACGGATGGATCGGACCCTCGCCTGTGCGGTCGTTCCCACCGAACGGGTATGGCCTTTTCGACGTCGCCGGGAACACGTGGGAGTGGACGGCCGACTGGTTCGACGAGCGCGCCCGGCAGCGTGTGGTTCGAGGTGGTTCGTATCTGTGTCACGACTCGTATTGCAACCGCTATCGGGTTGGAGCCCGCAGCTCGAATACGCCCGACACGACCACCGGAAATATCGGGTTCCGTGTGGCCTGGGACCAGAACTAGGTCGACAGTTCCCTGCGGTCGGGCGGGTCGCTCTGCGACGCCCGAGACGTTGACGCGTTCCCAGATCGCATCACCGTGTGGGGCCCGTCGAGACCTCCTCGACGAACGCCGTCGGCGTGCCGATGCGTGCGCAGGGGACCGCGACATTGATCGGTCCGCCGCCTGGCATCGGCCCGGACATCAAGTCGACAAGTGCCTCCCCACCACTCATGATCATCGCTATCTCGTTGTCAACGGGCGATTCGGAGTGCGCTTGGCACGGACTCGATGGTGCACGGCGTCGGACCGACGTACTCGCCGTCACCCCAGATCGTGAGCGGCTCGTCGGAAGTGATCCGGACCGACCGCCCCCGGTAGCCGTGCACCTTCGGGTGGCTCATGTGGGTGCCGTTGAAGACTCGGTTGAAGAAGCGCAAGAGTTCGAGGCGGCCGATCTCGTCGACAACAGTGATATCGAGATATCCGTCGGTCGGGTCGGCGTCGGGCGCGATGTGCATGCCGCCCCCGAACCAGGCAGTGTTCGCAACGGCGAGCATCGTGGCCTGGTGGCTGAACGCTTCGCCGTCGATCTCGAGGTGAAGCGATCGAGCGTCGAGCTTCGGGAGTTCGAGGAGGGTGGCCACGGTGTAACGGCTCGACCCTTTGGGGTGACGGAGGCGTTCGGCCCGTTCGTTCACGTCGCCGCTGAAGCCACCGGTGGCGACCGACACAGTCCAGCGTCGGCCGCAGCGGAGTGCATCGATCGACGCAGGATCGTGAAGGGCGACGGAGGCCGCGAGGAGGGGGTCGTCGGGTATCCAATCGAGCCCTCGGGCGAAGTCGTTACCGGTGCCGATCGGGATCACGCCGAGGACGGTCTCGGTACCGGCAACCGCTTGTACCCCTAGATGTACGATCCCGTCGCCCCCGAGCACGATGAGTCGCCGCGCCCCGCCCGCCACAGCCTCGCAGGCGTTGGACTCCGAACTCTCGGCATCGGTACCGGAGATGTCGATTACGTGGGCGCCGAGCGCTCGCAGGCGGTCGAGGACATCAGCGCTTGTGCCGGCCGTTCGACCGCGGCCGGCGTTGGGACTGATCAGCACGTGAACGTCGCTCACCATTGCGGAGGTCCGGCGGTCAACGCTCGTCGAGCCACTGGGGCCAGTCGGCGGTCGGACTGAGCGACCATTCGGGATCGCGCTTCTCTGAGAATGCCCGTATTCCCTCGCGGGAGTCGGCAGTGCCCATCAGATGGAGGTGGAGCTTTCGTTCGAGCTCGTTGATCTCGTCGGGTGACGGCGCCGACATCCAGAGCAGACGCTTCGATACGCCGACAGAGACCGGTGCTGTTTGTACGGCAATCTCTGTCGCGAGCTCGAGGGCTCGATCGAGTACATCGTTGGCCGGTAGCGCCTCGCTGGCCAGGCCCCAGCTCAGTGCGTCGGCGCCGCAGAACATCTTGCCGGTCAAAAGGATCTCGGCAGCTCGCCCGTGCCCCACCAGACGGGGAAGGGTCCAATGCGCATGGGCGTCTGGGAGGACGCCTCGACGGTTCTGCACGATCCCGAGCTTGGCTTCTTCGGCCACGATGCGTATGTCGCACTGCAACGTCATCGTGAGTCCGACGCCCACGGCGTGGCCGTTGATCGCTGCGATCACCGGTTTGCGGCACTCCCAGGGGTGGAAGTCGTCGAGCGGATCGGAGGAAAACGTCTCCGTCGCGGGCGCTGCGAATACCCCCGATCCCTTGGAAAAGTCGGCACCAGCGCAGAACGCACTGCCTGTTCCGGTGATCACCACGACGCGGATCGCGTCATCGCTGTCGGCTGTACGGAGCGCGTTCGTCAGCGCCGTCGCCATATCGGTCGAGAACGCATTCAGCGTGTGTGGCTGGTTGAACGTCACGATGAGGATCCCGGGATCTTGTCGTTCGATCAGAACCGCATCGGTCACGAGCCACCCCCGGCGTCTACGGGGCCGAAGATACGGCTCGCGACCCAGACACCGATCGAGCCCGCTGCCACTGCGATCGCAACGCCGAACCACGCATCACTGGTTGGGAGGTCGAGCTCGAAGTACTCGCGACCGAAGGGGATCGCCATCACCACGGCGTAGAGCCCGGCCATCGACGCCGCCAGCGCGAGTTTCCATGGTCGCAGTGGCCGACTGATGAGCACCAGGATCGTGAGCCCGATACCGAGCAGCGTGACGGTCGCTGCGGTGCGAGCTTCGGCCAAGGTCATCCCGTCAAGTCGGCGGGCCCACTCGTAGAGCCCATAGGTCACCGCTCCTGCCGTGGCGCCGGCTGGGAGCGAGAATCGCAGCACCCGTTCGAGGAATCCGGGCCGAACGAGCGACTCGTTCGGCGCAAGTGCAAGAAAAAAGCCCGGGACGCCGATCGAGAAGCTGCCGATCAAGGTGAGCTGACGGGGAAGGAAGGGGAACGGTGCCCCCGAGATACCCACCAGTGCTGTGAGCAGCACGGCGTAGGCCGCTTTGGTGATGAAGAGATTGGCGACTCGTTCGATGTTGTTGATGACTCGGCGACCCTCGGACAGCACTCGAGGGAGGGTGGCGAACTTGTTGTCGAGCAGTACGAGCTGGGCGACGGCTCGGGTCGAGGACGAGCCTGCGCCCATCGCAATGCCCATATCGGCGTCCTTGAGAGCGAGGACATCGTTGACGCCGTCACCGGTCATGGCGACGATGCGACCGCGGCTCTGGAGCGCATGGACCATCGCCCGCTTCTGGTGTGGGGTTACGCGACCGAAGACGGTGGCGCTCTCGAGCTGGTCGGCGAGCTCTTCCTGGTCGTCGGGGATGTTGCGGGCGTCGACCCATGCATCAGCTCCGTCGATGCCGGCCCGCCGCGCGACCTCAGCGACGGTCGCCGGATTGTCCCCCGAGATCACTTTGAGTTGCACACCCTGCTCCTTGAAGAAAGCGAAGATCTCGGGCGCGTCGGGTCGGATCATGTCTTCGAGCAGTACGAGGCAGACTGGCGTGCGGCCGGAGCTGAGCGTCTGGTCGTGCCAGCCATCGTTGGACCGGGTGACGAGGAGCACCCGAAAGCCGACTTCCGCTGCCGCTTCGGCCCGGGTCCGCCCGGTCTGATCCTCAGCATCGAAGAGGATGTCGGGGGCGCCAAGGTAGTAGGTGCCGTGGTCGCCGAACTCGGCGGCTGCCCACTTGCGCGCTGACGAGAAGGGCAGGCTTCGGGTCGTTTCCCAGCCGTCAGGGGGGTCATAGTGCTCGATGATCGCGGCGAGGGTCGCGTTCGGTGATGGGTCGGATGCCCCGAGAGCGCCAAGGATTGCAGCTGCGTCGTCGTCGGTGTTGTTGCCGACCGCTTCGATGCGCGAAAGGCTGATCTCGCCCGTGGTGATCGTTCCCGTCTTGTCGAGACAGAGGGTGTCGACGCGGGCCAGCAACTCCACTGACGCCAGTTCCTTCGCCAATGCCTTGCGGCGAGCGAGCGCGATCACCCCGGTGATAAAGCTCAAGCTGGTGAGCAGCACGAGCCCGTCGGGCACCATCGCAACGGCGGCGGCCACCGTTGCCTGGAGGGCGTCCTGCCAACGATCCTGGGTGTCGAGTTGACGCAGCAGCAGCAGGATCGATGCCGGTGGGATGATGAACGTCAGCCATCGCAGGATGATGTCGACGCCGCGGCGCAGTTCGCTCCCGGCCAGCTCGAAGCGACGGGCTTCTTCTGCGAGCCTGGCTGCGTAGGACGCAGCGCCGATGTGGGTGGCTCGGTACAGACCGGAACCGGCTGACACGAACGACCCGGACATGACGTGATCACCGACGGCCTTCTCCACCGGGTCTGACTCGCCGGTGAGCAGCGATTCGTCGATCTCGAGGCCCGAGGCCGACAAGACGTCACCGTCGACGACGACCTGATCACCGGGTGAGAGCTCGAGGACCTCGTCGGCGACGACACCACTCACTCCGATCTCGGTCGTGATGCCGTCGCGACGGACGCGGGCTTTTGGCGCCGAGAGCACGGCGAGTGCATCGAGCGTGCGCCGGGCCTGGAGCTCCTGCCCGATGCCGATCACCGAGTTAGAGATGACAACGCCGGCGAACAATGCGTCGGCGGGGTAGCCAGCCACGAGGATCAGTACGAAGAGGGTCCCGATGATCGCGTTGACGGGCGTGAAGACATTTGCCCGGACGATCTGTGAGACGGTGCGTACCGGCGCGTCGGGAACGTCGTTGATCCGACCGTCAGCGACGCGCTTCGCGACCTCGGCGCCGGTGAGTCCGACGAGTACTTCGGTCAATCGAGCACTCCGTCGTCTTCGTACGTGTAGCCGTCGGGCTTCATGGTGAGACGGTGGCGCGGACCGTCGATATGCGGATCGCCGGTGTCGTAACCCGCATCGCCGTGCCACATCACGATCGGGTACTCGCCACCCCCAGCGACCTTGGTTGCGTGATAGCGCGCCGGGCGGTCATCGAGGAAAGCAAGGAGCGACGCCACTGTCTCGTGGCCGGTGAGCAGGTCGAGGGTCACCCAGGTGGGCGGCACGATCTCGATCTCGCCTCGGTGGTGCTTTTCGAGCGCAGTGGTGGGAGTGGTCCACTCCATATCGACGATCTCGCCATCGTCGATGATCACGTCGTCATCGTCGACCGGGGCGGCGAAGAACCAGGTGGCGTACCGCTTGGGTGCGATCGCCGGCGGAATCCAGTGGGCGAAGACCACCATCTCGTCGGGTTCGATCCTCAGGCGGGCCTCCTCAACAGCTTCGCGGATCGCTGCGTTCGCGGCAGCGGACACGGCATCATCGGCACCATCCCAGTCGGCATCGTCGACCTTCCCGCCCGGGAACACCCACATGCCGCCGAATGCGATCTTGCTGTTCTTACGCAGCATGAGCGTTTCGGGCCCGTCGACGCCGTCGCGCAGCACGATGACGGTCGCTGCCGGAAGCGCTGGCTCATCCCCGGACTCCTCAGCGGCCTTCGACCATGCTGCGAAACGGGCCTTCTCGGTGGCGACTCGATCCTCGGTACCCATCGGCGCTGACCCTAGCCCCCCGTCCGCGGTTCGCCGGAGCCTGCGGCAGACGTCTGATCTCACGGCTTCCGGTGTACGGCGGCCTACCGGATGAGTTGGATGGGGCAGGGGGCGCCGTCGACACCGTCGATCAACACCCCGACACCACGGCCGAACAGCCCGGCCTTTGTCACCCGAATCTCGACGGGAAGTCGGGCAAGGTCAGCGTCGACGAGGACGAGCACCTCGTCGACGCTCGTTTGGGCGTAGCCATCGAGTGTGCGCCCGTTCGTGTGGGTGTCGACCGACACCTCGAACTTCTTGCCTCAACCGTACGGTTCAAGCAGGTCGACGACTGCAGTTCCCCCCTTGCGGGTGATGTTGGCGGCTGCAGTGGGGCTTACCTCGACTCTCACGTTTGTCACAACCCGGAGGCAGCGTTTCGCATTCCAGGTGCCGAGATCAGCTGTGGTCGCACGATCGAGCATCACCGGACTCCGATCTTCGCAGCGCATCAGATCGGCGGCGGGTCGCGAAGCACCTCTTGCATGAAGCGAACAGGTGTTCGATACTCGCGAGATGGCAACGAGGCACGTGCGAAACCTTGCCGTCGACACGCTCGACGGCCCTCACCAAGCCGCGCGGCGTGCTCAACTCGAGTTGGTCACCGATCGGGTCACGCCGCTCACGCTCGCCCGTGAGCAGACCCTTCCGGTTCATGATTCGCTGACCTCGCTGTTCCCCGACGGGGCGTTGCGGAGAGGGACCATCGTCGGTGTTGGCGGGGTTGGTGCCACCTCGCTCGCTCTCGCCGTTGCTGCCGGTCCTTCTGCGGCCGGATCGTGGACGGCGTTCGTCGGCGGCACCGACATCGGCCTCGTTGCGGCGGGCGAACACGGAGTGGCTCTCGAACGGTTGCTGGTTGTCGATCCCGAGCCCTCCGTGTGGTCGCCGACGGTGGCTGCGTTGATCGGAGCGGTCGACATGATCGTCATCTCACCCAAGCATCGGTTGCGCGAGCGAGATGCCCGCCGAATCGGGTCCCGCCTGCGCGAGCGAGGCTCGGTGCTTGTCAGCATTGGTTCGCAGTGGCCGGTCGGTGCCGATGTACAGCTCGACATCGCCGAGTCGCAGTGGTGCGGCATCGGTGTCGGCCACGGTGTGCTGCAATCGCGCAAAGTCACCATCACCGGTAGTGGCAGGGGAGCGGCAGCACGACTCCGATCACTCGATGTCTTGCTGCCCGGTCCCGGAGGCGGGCCTCGCACCATCGCCACAGTCGACTGATGATCACACCCGTTCGCACGCTCGTCGCGTGGTGTCCCGATTGGCCGGTCGTCGCTACTGGCGTACCGCTCGATGAACCGTCGGCGGTCTTGCTCGCCAATCGGGTTATCGCTGCGTCGCCTGAAGCTCGTGTCCATGGTGTCGTTCGGGGTCTGCGACGACGGGCCGCTCAGGCTCGTTGCCCCGAACTGTCGGTCCACGATCGAGATGAAGCGAAAGAGGCACGGTTGTTCGAGCCGGTCGTCGCCGTACTCGACGACATCACTCCCAGAGTCGAGGTCGCCCGTCCCGGTGTCTGTGCACTCGTTTCGCAAGGCCCATCGCGCTACTTCGGCGGTGAGGAAGTGGTGGCCGGACTTGTGCGCGAGCGCATGGTCGAGGTTGTTGCTGGTCGCACCGATGTGCGCGTCGGGGTAGCCGATGGTCCCTTCGCCGCCGAATTGGTTGCCCGAGCCGCCGACCCGATTCGGCTGGTTCCTCCGGGTACCACCGCCGAGTTCCTCGCTCCGATGAACATCGGTGTGCTCGAACGGCCCGACCTCGCCGACGTGCTCTGTCGGCTCGGTATCCGCACGCTCGGTGCGTTTGCCCAGCTGCCCGCGACCGATGTCTTGGCCCGTTTCGGACGCGAAGGACAAGGTGCACATCGGCTGGCGTCAGGGCTCGATGAGCGGCTGCCCGATGCCCGCCAGCCCCCAGTCGATTGGTCGGTTTCGGCTGAGATCGACCCGCCAGCCGACCGGATCGACCGGGTTGCGTTCGTCGCCCGTTCGATCGCTGACGAACTGCATCGACGGCTCGGGCGCGACGGGGTCACGTGTGTTCGGGTGGGGATCCGAGCCGAGACCGAACACGGTGAAGAGCTCATCCGGTTCTGGCGCCACGAGGGAATGTTGTCCGATGCGGCAGTCGCTGACCGGGTCCGGTGGCAGCTCGATGGCTGGCTCAACGGGTCGGCGGTGAGCAGACCGAGTGGTGGTATCACTCGTCTAGCGCTCGTCCCTGATGAACTCATCGCCGCCACCGGGCGTCAGCTCGGCTTCTGGGGTGGCGAGACCGAGGCGGATCAACGGGCCGTGCGTGTTGCGGCCCGTCTGCAGGGCCAGCTCGGAACCGACGCCGTGCTGGTTCCCGAGTTTCACGGCGGCCGCCATTGCCATGAGCAGCTCACACTGATCCCTACGGCCACCGTCGAACTCGCCGGTCGGTCGCTCGATCCTGGCGACAAGACTGCCCCTTGGCCCGGCTCGCTCCCGGCTCCATCTCCCACTCGGTTGCTGCCCGACCCGATGGTTGTCGAGATCCTCGACGAGGGCGGTGTCGTGATCGAGGTCACTGGTCGTGGGTTGCTCTCGTCACCGCCCGCTCAACTGATCGTCAAGGGTCACCGTAAGGCGGTGGTCGGATGGTCGGGGCCGTGGCCGATTGACGAGCGCTGGTGGGATGTCGAGACATATCGCCGGCAGGCGCGGCTGCAACTCGTCACCGCCGACGGCCAAGCTCTGCTTGTCGTGCTCGAGGCCGGCGTATGGCGGGTGACAGCACAGTGGGACTGAGCGCGAGAAGATAGGGTGCGCGGCCTCGGATCGCTTCCCTGACACTTGTGGCCGCACTCGGGGCCGCTGTCGATGTGTCACAGTTCTCGAAGCGGTACGTCGGGAGAACACTGTCCATGAGCCGGTCGCGAGCCACTGTTGACCTCACCGAGCGTTGGTTCGTCCGGCGCGGGCTGCCGCACCTGATCGATCGCTACTCGGCTACTGAGGACGTCTTTACTCGTATGGCACCGTTCCTCGCACTGGTTGTCTTTTTCGAGTTCTTCCTAGCCTTCGGTGATCGCTGGACAGGCTGGTGGCAGAGCCTTGCGTTCGGGGTGTGTCTCGGTGCCCTCGTCACCTCGGTCGCCACCGTGAACCGGATCCGAGGCCGCCGTCCGTTCGCGTTGCCGAACGACGTCGGTCCGTGGGAGATCGCTCTCTACGTCTTGCTACCGGTTGTGCCTGCAGTGATCGGTTCGCAGGGCTCGGTGTGGGACAACATCATCTCCATCATTGGGTTCAACCTGATCGTTCTTGGCCTCGGGTACGTCATTACGACGTGGGGTCTGTTCCCGATGATGCGGTGGTCCATCGGGCAGGTGCGGCGTCAGATCAACGATGTGGCCACCCTCGCAATGAAGACGGTGCCGACACTTCTCGTGTTCTCGGCCTTCATCTTCATCAACGCCGAGATGTGGCAGGTCGCGAATGACTGGACGCTGCCGTTGTTCGGGCTCGTTCTCGGCTTGATCGTCGGTCTCGGAGCGGTCTTCGTGTACGTGTCGGTTCGGCGCACCACCGTCGACCTCGCACGGTTCGAGGCATGGTCCGAGGTTCGCCCGCGGTGTGCGGGTACGCCGGTCGCCGAGTTGGTGCCGCCCGACGACGATCCGGAACCCGACGCTCCCACCCTGTCGCGACGAGCCGAAATCAACGTCAGTCTGCTGCTCTTCGTCTCCCAAGGGATCCAGATCGTTCTGGTGTCGTTCGTGGTCACCGTGTTCTACGTGATCTTCGGCTTGCTCACGGTCCGTGAGGACACGCTGGGGCAGTGGACGACCGCCACCGAACTCACTTTCGAGCGCGACTGGGCGGTCGATTTCGCCGTCTTCGGGACCGATGTGATCTTCACGCGCCAGCTCCTGCTCGTGGCTGCGTTCATCGGGTTGATGTCGGGACTCAACTTCGCAGTGCAGATCGTGACCGACCAGGCGTACCGGTCGGAGTTCGCCGAGGAGATGACCAGCGAGGTCCGCGACGCCCTCGCCGTGCGAGCGGTGTACCTGCGGCGTCTGGTCTGACGGCCCATTCAGGCACCGCCCATGATCTTGTAAAGCGAACATATGTTCGTTAGCGTGCGAACATGGGTTTTGTCAATCCAGGAATCTCATGGGGAGAACTTGAGCGCCGGCTCTCGGACCGGCCGTCCACCGGCCGCGTCGGCGACCTGCGCTCCGGCGATGGAAGCGACAGTCCAGCCTGGTCACGCAAGCGGATGCCTTACACGCCGCCATCTGAGGAACGTCGTCGAGGTGAGATCCCGTACGCCGAGTTGCATTGCCACTCGAACTTTTCGTTCCTTGATGGCGCCTCCCATCCTGAGGAGTTGGCCGAGGAGGCAGCCCGGCTCGGACTCGAAGCGCTGGCGCTCACCGACCACAACGGCTTCTACGGTGTGGTCCGGTTCTCCGAGGCAGCCAAAGCAGTCGGGTTGCCGACCGTTTTCGGCGCCGAACTCACGTTGTCGCCCTCGCCGGAGGCGGACCGTTCCGGCTCGACACGCCAAGCGCCGATCGACCTCCGTCGTTCTGGGCCTGCCGATCCAGAAGGCGAGCACATCCTGATCCTCGCCCGAGGGCCCGAGGGGTACGCCCGTCTCGGTCGAGCGATCAGTGAGGGGCAGTTGGCCGGTGAGAAAGGCGCGCCCCGGATCCCGTACGAACGATTGGTCGAACTCGCCGGCGACGGCACCGGTGATCACTGGGCGGTACTCACTGCGTGTCGCAAAGGCTCGGTGCCTGCTGCGCTCGCTGTCGAAGGACCGGCTGCGGGACGTCGCGAACTCGAACGGCTGGTGAGCGACTTCGGCCGCCAGAACGTGTTCGTCGAACTGTGGGATCACGGTCTACCAACCGATTCGGTCCGCAATGACGTCCTCGCCGAACTCGCTGTGTCGTGTGGGGTCGATGTCGTCGCTACCGCCAATGCCCATCACCACTCGGTCGCCCGCAAGCGACTTGCCTCGGCTCTGGCCGCAGTGCGTGCCCGGCGCAGCCTCGATGAGATCGATGGTTGGCTCCCTCCAGCGGGTATGCATCTGCGGTCGGGTGCTGAGCAGGCGACCCGGTTCGCTCGCTATCCCGGTGCGGTGCAGCGGGCGGCTGAATTGGGGCTCGAGTGTGCGTTCGACCTTTCGTTGGTCGCCCCTGATCTGCCGCCGTATCCCTGCCCCGACGGGCTCGACGAGATGGGTTTTCTCCGCCGACTGGTCGAGGAAGGCGGAACTTGTCGATATGGGCCCCGGGCCGAGGAGCGGATCGAGGGGGCGTGGGCCCAACTCGATCGTGAGCTCGATCTCATCCATGACCTCAACTTCCCCGGCTACTTCCTGGTGGTGTGGGATGTCGTCGACTTCTGTCGGCGGGCCAACATCTTCTGTCAAGGCCGGGGTTCGGCCGCCAACTCCGCAGTGTGCTTCGCCCTCGGTATCACCAACGCTGATGCCGTGTCGCTCGGTCTGCTGTTCGAGCGGTTCCTATCGCCGGAGCGAGACGGTCCACCCGACATCGATATCGACATTGAGTCCGACCGGCGCGAAGAGGTCATCCAGTACGTCTATGACAAGCACGGCCGCCATCACTGCGCTCAGGTCGCCAATGTCATCACTTACCGCTCCAAGTCGGCGATCCGCGACATGGCCAAGGCGCTCGGGTATGCCCAAGGTCAACAGGACGCCTTCTCCAAACAGGTCGATCGGTGGGGGAGCGTCGCTGCCGGTGCGCAAGATCCCGACACCACGATTCCGCTACCGGTGATGGAGTTGGCAGCGGAGGTGGAGCACTTCCCCCGTCATCTCGGCATCCACTCCGGAGGCATGGTCATGTGCGATCGGCCGGTGATCGAGGTGTGTCCGGTCGAGTGGGGGCGTATGGACGATCGCAGCGTCTTGCAATGGGACAAGGACGACTGTGCGGCCGCCGGTCTTGTGAAGTTTGACCTGCTCGGGCTCGGGATGTTGTCGGTGTTGCACTACGCCGTCGATCTCATCGCCGATCACCACGATGTCGAAGTCGATCTAGCGACGCTCCCTCAGGAGTCCGAGGTGTACGACATGCTCCAGAAGGCGGACTCGATCGG
>CAJQPN010000006.1 GCA_905480195.1 uncultured Acidimicrobiales bacterium | reverse complement strand
TCGTGGTCCCACCTCCGCGACTCTCCGGGACGACGACGTACCATTCCCAACTGCCATCGGAGAAGGTGTCCAGGTTCGCTTGCCAAGTGTCGCCACCCACGTAGCTCATAGCGAACTTGTAAGCCCCGGGGTTGCCGGCTGGTCCGACGTACATGTCGACCGAGCGAATCCTGTTGGCCGTCACGTTGGCCGTGAAGGACGCGGAGGCTTCGATCGTCGAACCTTTCGCTGGCGACATTTCACTGATGGTCGCCACCAGAGCCTCTGCTCCTGAAGATCGCTGTGCGCGTTGAGCGCCCACCACCGGTGTTGCAGTGATCTTCGGCACCGGAGCATTGATGGTGTGGCCGTATGGGGTGAGTTCGCCGTTCGCACCCTTGAGGTACCCGAGTCCGTTCTCTGCGATCACGAGGTCGCGGGGAATCGCCGACGCGATCCGGTCTTCCGTCCAGAAGTCGAACACGGCTGCGTTGTTGCGGTTATCGCCCGCATCTGCACCGCTTGGACGGGCTCCAGCTGCTCCGCTGACACCGAATGTTGCCGCAAGCACTGCCAACACGACAACGAAACCTTTGGCACGCATCTTCACCCTGTACTCCTCTATCTGACCTACGGCAGGCGGAAGGAGCCGCCCTGTTCCACATCGGCACGAACGACGAAGTCCTTTAGCCAACGGCAGCGGAGCCTAGCAGGACCGGCAGCAGTAGATGAACCGGGGCTGTCAGCTGAGGCGCTCGGCGAGATAGCCCTCGAGTTGATCGAGCGAGACCCGATCCTGCTCGCGGGAATCGCGCTCACGGACGGTCACGGCTCGGTCCTCCAGCGAATCGAAGTCGACCGTGACGCAATACGGCGTGCCGACCTCGTCCTGGCGGGCGTAGCGCTTGCCGATCGACTGCGTCTCGTCGTAGTCGGTCATCCAGCGGCCCTTGATGGCGTCGAAGACCCTCAACGCAGTCGGCGTGAGCGTGTCCTTCTTCGACAGAGGAAGCACCGCAACCTTGTAGGGCGCAAGTCGGTGATCGAGGCGCAGGACGGTGCGGGTTTCGTCTTTCACGACTTCTTCGTCGTAGGCGTCCATCAAAAACGCCATGGCGGTGCGGGTCGCGCCGGCAGCAGGCTCGATCACGTGCGGGGTGTAGCGCTCGTTGGTCGCCTGGTCGAAGAAATCGAGCTTCTCCCCCGACGCATTCGCATGCTGGGTGAGGTCGAAATCGCCTCGATTGGCGATGCCTTCGAGTTCGTCCCAGCCCCACGGGAAGAGATACTCGACATCGCTTGTCCCCGAGCTGTAGTGGCTGAGTTCGTCGTCGTCGTGGGCCCGAAGGATCAGCTTGTCAGGGTTCATCCCCAGGTCGAGATACCAGTCCATCCGGACCTGACACCAGTACTCGTACCACTGCTGGCTTTCGGCCGGCGGCACGAAGAACTCCATCTCCATCTGTTCAAACTCACGGGTGCGGAACACGAAGTTGCCAGGCGTAATCTCGTTTCGAAACGACTTGCCGATCTGCGCGATGCCGAACGGTGGCTTCTTACGACTCGTGTTGAGCACGTTGGCGAAGTTGATGAACATGCCTTGCGCCGTCTCGGGTCGAAGGTAGACCTCGGCGGCGGTCTCGGTCACCGGCCCGGCATGGGTCTTGAACATCAGGTTGAACTCGCGGGCTTCGGTGAACGAGCCCTCAGCCCCACATGACGGACACACCTCGGGATCGTCGAGCTTGTCGAGACGGTGACGGGCGTTGCAGTTCGTGCAGTCGACCAGCGGATCCGAGAAGTTCGCAAGGTGCCCGGAGGCCTGCCACACCTGCGGTGGCGAAAGGATCGACGCATCGAGCCCGACCACGTCGTGACGTTCCTGGACCATCGAACGCCACCACGCGTCCTTCACATTGCGCAGGAGCAGCACGCCCAGCGGCCCGTAGTCATACGTCGAGCGAAAACCTCCGTAGATCTCCGCCGACTGAAACACGAAACCTCGCCGCTTGGAAAGGTTGACGATCTTGTCGAACAGTTCGGGATCAGGAGAGACGGTGCTCATGGCGTTGGAGGCTACCGGCGCGCCTCGTCGCCATGCGCGACTATTGAAGCGATGACAGCGGCCACTCCACCCCCACCGTCTGGGCCTCCCGCTTCCGTCGTGTCGACCATCGCCGCCGCCGACCCGACAAAGGTCGCCGGGCGACGCATCGGGGCCTGGATCCTCGACGCCATGATCGGCGGGCTGTTGGTGTTGGGCGGGATGTTGACGACCGGCACAAATACGGCGTTCGACAACTCGATCACCGCCGAGTTGCAATGCGACTTCATCAACGACTTCACCGATGATGCCTGCATTCAGTCGGGCTCGACCCTGTACCTCTGGACCGGGGACGATATCGGAACCCTGTTCTTGATCTGGGTCGGGGCCTCGGTGCTGCTCACGATGGTCATTCCTGCCTTTACCGGTTGGAGCCCGGGGAAGCGCCTCCTCGGTTTACGGATCGTCGACCAGGAAACGTTCGAGCTCGCCGGCATCGGACCGAACCTGCTTCGCGGCCTGCTGTGGATCGTCGATGGCTTTGGCTACTTCACCGGCCCACTCGTTGGCGGCATCGCCATGTTTTCGAGCGATGGCTCACGTCGCGTGGGCGACATGGCTGCGAAAACCCTTGTGGTTAAAGCAGAGCACGTCGGGCGTCCGGTGGCGGTCCGCAACGTCAACTCGTTGGACCGAACAACCCAAGCCCCCGTCTTCATCGTAGGCGCACCACAGCCGTCGGGTCCTACCTATGCACCGCCCCAGTCAGCGCCGCCGATCTCTGCGGCCAGCCCGCCGTCTTCGTCACCACCTCCGCCCAGCGGACCTCCTGTGAGCATGGTGAGCGAACCCCAGCCGAGCCCGCCCGCTACCGGCGCACCGCCCGTGTTCCCGACCCCCGACACCGCTGAGCCGGCGCCTCCGACGGGTCCACTGGCAGCCCATCAGCCGCCGCCTCCGACGAGCGCACCCTCAACCGACGTCGAGCCTGCTGTCGCACCGGCCGAAACCATGTCGAGCGAGACGAACGCTGACGCCTCAGCCGAGCCGTCTGCCAACCCTGAAACCGAAGCAGCTGTGGTCCCCAATCCACCGCCGCAGGCCGACGCGCCGTCCATGCCAGCAGAACCACCATCACCGACCGCGAGGCCTGGGGTCGACACCCCGATGTGGGACGACGCTCGCGACACATACATCCAATGGGATCCTGAGCTCGAAGAATGGATGATGTGGTCCGAGTCCAGCAGCCGCTGGATACCAATCAGCCGCTGACCCAACCAGCCCTTCGCTCAAAGCTGCGTCTGATCGAGCACCGCCACCGATCGCAAGCGACGCTCAAGATGGTGCTCCATCAACGCCGTCGCCAACAAGTCGACCTCCCCAGTAGCAGGACCGACCGGCTCGGCCAACACACCACCGAGACCACCACCGAGAATTTGCTCCATCAGACGAAGCGCCTCAGCCGTGACCGGCCGCCCGCGCCGGCACAACCGGCACAACACTCCCCCATCGTCGAAATCGAACGCTTCGAGGAGATCTTCGGCTCCGCACGACACACACGCATCCAGCTGGGGCATCAGTCCTTCGTGAGCCAACACCTTTAGGAAGAACGCTGCGATAACGAGTGGCGAATCGTTCTGATCGAGGGTGCGCAGCGCCCGAACCAGCATGACGTGAAGTTCCTGGTCAGGCTCGCGGTCCTGCGCCACCTGGTCAACGGCCTCGAGTATGGCTTGCCCCCGAGCGAAGCGGTCGGGCGAAGTCCGGAGATTTGCGAACCGGTCGACCGTCTCAACTTGGGTGATCGTGTCGAGATCGCCGCGCCCGCGGTACAACTGCACCGCAACGTGACTGAGCGGTTCGAGCCTTGCCCCGAATTTCGACTTTGTTCGGCGGACACCCTTGGCAACACCGCGTACCTTGCCGTTGTCATGGGTGTGCATGCTCACGATGCGATCGGCTTCACCGAGCTTCCATGTCCGCAAGACGACTGCGTGGTCTCGGTAGAGAGCCATCAGCCGGTAGAGGCGACCCCACCAAAGCGCCGGTCGCGGCTCTGGAACTCGTGGATCGCATCGATAAACGACTGCCGTCCGAACTCAGGCCACGGGGTATCGGTGAACAGCAATTCGCTGTACGCAAGTTCCCACAGCAGAAAGTTCGAGATGCGGTTCTCTCCTGAGGTGCGGATGACGAGGTCGGGATCAGGCATCTCCGGGTCATAGAGCCGACGAGCGATCGTCTTCTCGGTGATCTTGTCGGCGGGGGTGCCATCGGCGACGATCTTGCGCACCGCATCGACGATTTCTGCCCGGCCGCCGTAATTGAACGCGATGGTGAACGTCAGCCCGGTGTTGTCCTGCGTCAACTCGAGAGTCTCGTCCATTCGCCTGATCAGGCGTTTCGGCACCCGCCAGTCACGACGACCAACAAAGCGCACCCGCACATTCTTCTCGTGGAGCTCATCACGTCGGCGGATGAGGATCTCTTCGTTGAAATTGATGAGGAACGACACCTCGTCTTTGGGACGCTTCCAATTCTCGGTACTGAACGCAAAGACGGTCAACCATTCGACACCGAGGTCGTCGCATGTCTCGACGACCTCGAAGAGTGAGTGTTCCCCTGCCCGGTGCCCCTCCGTTCGGGGCAGACCTCTCGTCTGAGCCCAACGGCCGTTGCCGTCCATCACGCACCCAACATGCCTTGGGATCCCTCGAGGGTCGAGGTCGACGATCTTCACGGAGGCAACCTATCCCGGCTCGAGGAGCGTAGGGTGCCGCCTCGACGTGTCATTCACTGAGCTCATCACCTCGTCTCTCGAAGCTGTCACCGCTGCCCTGCCAGGAGGTGGTGAGCGCCGCGATGGTCAGACCGACATGGCGCGTCGCGTTGCTGTAGCGATCGAGTCCGACGGCCACACCGTCGTCCAGGCCGGCACAGGAACAGGCAAGTCGCTGGCCTATCTCGTCCCGGCAGTCCTCTCGGACCGACCGACAATCATCGCCACCGCCACGAAAGCCCTCCAGGACCAGCTCGCCAACAAAGATCTCCCGTTCCTCGCAGACCAACTCGACGCGTCGTTCACCTTCGCAGTCCTCAAAGGGCGATCGAACTACCTGTGTCTCCAGCGTCTCGACGAACTCGAAGCCGACGATCGCCTCCACCTCGACCTCGACGAACACGACGATGGCGAAGCATCAGGATCCATCGACAGCGAGACGCTCGTGAAGCTGCGAACATTCGCGTCCGAGACCGAAGTCGGCGATCGCGCTGAACTCGACTGGATCAGCGATCGAGACTGGCGCCAAATCTCGGTCGGACGCGACGAATGCCCCGGAGCAGGTCGCTGCCCTCGGGGCGACGATTGCCTCGCAGAGAAAGCCCGACACAAGGCAGCCGGTGCCGACATCTTGGTGGTGAACCTGCACCTGTACGCGTTGGGGATCATGGTCGACACAATCCTGCCCGAGCACGACGTCGTGATCATCGACGAGGCCCACCAACTCGAAGACATCGTCGCTGAAGCTGCCGGTCACCAGATCAGCCCGGCACGAGTTCGCGCAGCAGCACGCAACGCGCAGTCGGTGTTGGCCGAGCGTGGCGCTCCCGACGCGGCCGAGGCCGCCGCACAGGCGCTCCACGTGGCGCTCGAAGGACGCATCGGTGACCGCCTTGTGGACGGCCCCGATGAGACACTCGGCCGAGCGCTCGACGACATCCGGGGTGCCACCGAACGACTCCTCAACGCACTCCGAGCAGTGCCCGACGATGCACCGGCCGACACCCGCACGAAGGTGATTCGAGCCCGCCAGGTCGCAACCAGCCTCGTCGACGACATCGACGCCATACGGTGGCCGACCGAAACCGACGTGATGTGGGTAGACGGGCCGTCGTCGAATCCAAGCCTGCGCTCGACTCCGATCTCGATCGCAGAGCTGTTGCGCGAGAAGCTTTGGGACAGGCGGGCTGGAGTACTCACCTCGGCCACACTGCCAGCCAACGCAACATCGCAACTCGGCCTTCCCGAGTCGGCCGTCACCGTCGATGTGGGAAGTCCCTTCGACTACGGCGCCAACGCGCTCCTGTACTGCCCGACGCATCTTCCTGACCCTCGATCGAGCGACTTTCGGTCCGCACAGCACGACGAGATAGAACTCCTCATGTCTGCAGCGGGCGGCGGTACCCTCGCGCTGTTCACGAGTTTCTCCGCCATGCGCGAGGCGGTCGAGCGGCTCGAGACCCGCCTCCCGTGGCCAATCCTCATGCAAGGCGACCGGTCAAAACATGCCCTGCTGCAGGAGTTTGTCGATGACGACGAAACGTCGCTGTTCGCCACGATGTCCTTCTGGCAGGGCGTCGATGCTCCCGGCCGCACATGCCGACTCGTCGTCATCGACCGGCTTCCGTTCCCTCGCCCCAACGATCCAGTGCTTCAAGCCCGGCGCGATCGGGTTGGCGCTGCTGCGTTCCGCATGATCGACCTTCCCCGCGCAGCAACGATGCTCGCCCAGGGCGCTGGGCGCCTGATCCGTTCGAGCACCGACCAGGGCGTGGTGGCCGTGCTCGATCCGCGGCTTGCAACGGCGCGTACCTATCGATGGGATCTGATCAACGCGCTGCCCCCCATGACCCGAACCAAAGACCGGGAGGAGGCCACAAGCCTTCTCCAGCGCCTTCGCGACCACCAAGAGGGACGCCCAGGGCAGATGTGAGGGTTTCGTAAGGATCCCAAAAGATGGGAGTATCGAGGCGGCTCCTACGAGTACCGTTCCGACCGTCACTAACCCTGCGTCGATTGGTCGCCAATGCCCCGCCGCCGCCCTCACCCCGCCCGCCGCACCCGTCGGCTGGCAGGCGCGCTCTGCGCAACGACCTACGTTGCGATCGCTGCAGCAGTCGGACTCCATGAGCGCCGCGCAGCTCCGGACATCGAGACCGCAAACCCATTCGACGCCGCCGAACGCCGGAGCGCGACGAGTACCACGACGCTCACGCTCGATCCCGCCGCGTTTGCGTATCCGATCGAGAGCACAGCCCCAAGCATCGTTATCGTTCCTCGCCCAGCGAACCCGCTCCGCACTGCCACGACCACCACATTCGGGCTCACGCCGCCAAGCAGCGCAGCGGCCGCCGTCACCAGCACCTCCGCTCCTGCGACGAGCTCCGAGGCCCCAACAACCACCAACGCCCCAACAACCACCATCTACATCCGTGGCAGCTGAATCCATCGTCGAATGGTGGGGCGACTCGATGGGCACACGCGCCCATCTCGTCGTCAACGAAACGGCCCGCCACTTTCTTGAAGAGGCGATCGAGCAGCTCTGCGACTGGAATACCCGGTGGACTCGGTTCACCGAATCGTCGGAACTGGCTGCAATCAATCGCGCCGACGGACGGCCGGTGATGGTCTCACCCGATACTGCAACCCTCGTCGCCCTCAGCGTCGACGCCTGGCACCTCACCGAGGGTACCTTCGATCCAACCGTGCACGATGCAGTAGTCAACGCCGGATACGGCCAACCGTTCAGCGACGGGCCGACTACTCCTGGGCCCCCAGTCGAGGTCCCGGGGGCAGGAGCAATCGATGTCGACTCGACAACAGGTCTCGTGCAGATTCCAAAGGGCGTCAGGCTTGATCTCGGGGGAATTGCAAAGGGACACGCAGCCGATCTCTTGGTACGTCAACTTCTCGAACGCGGTGCTATCGGTGCGGCGGTGACGATCGGCGGTGACACTGCCGTGGGAGGAGAGTGCCCATTCGCCGACGGCTGGCCGATCGTTACCGAGATCGATCCCGCTACACCGGTGGCGTACCTTCGCCAGGGTGGTTTCTGCTTCAGCACGACACAGCGGCGTCGATGGGCCACCGCCCGCGGGCCTGCGCATCACATCATCGACCCTCGTACCGGCCGCCCTGCCGAGTCAACGATCACAAGCGTCGCGATCGCTTCGTCGACCGCCTCAACCGCAGAGGTGTTCGCGACCGCCTCACTCGTCGCCGGTTGGCCAGCAACTCGCCGAATGATCGACGCCGCGGCGCTCTCCGGTTTCGTCATTACCGAGTTCGGCGAGCGGCACGACTTCGGCACACTGGCCCCAACCTGCCCCGAGAACGGGCCTGACACCCAGGGGCAGGGCGGTGGGTGAGCAGGTGTGGTGGTATGCCACCCGCGCCGCAGGGTTAATGACATGGTCGACCGCAGTCGCGGCCGTGATCGTCGGTCTCCTCCTGTCGACGCGCGTCATCAAGAACCGTTCGGGTCCGTGGCTCCTCGACCTGCATCGCTTCCTGGGTGGCCTATCGCTCCTGTTCCTGATCGTGCACATGGCCACGCTTTCCCTCGACTCCTTTGTCGACTTCGGTCTGCGCGAGCTCTTCATCCCCGGGGCATCAGCGTGGAACCCGGAGGCTGCAGCCTGGGGCATCATCGCAGCGTTCACGCTCAGCTTGGTCGAGGTAACGTCCCTGCTCAGAACCTGGATCAACCCCACCATCTGGCGCGCGGTTCACATGATGTCAATCGTCACCGTTGCGGCGGGTTCGTACCACGCCTTGCTGGGCGGAAGCGATGTCGACAATCCGATCACCTGGATCGTCGCCGGAGTTGGGGCGGTTGCGATTGCGATCCTCGTCGGTGCACGTCTTCGTCCTGGACGACGAAACGATCGCCACCTGGTCAGTGCGCCGCTGCGTCGAGCTCACCTTCACGAGGTCCGGCAGCGGCTCAAGTGACCCTTGCGGCCTCAGCAGGTTCAGTATCCGAGTTCGTGGACCGAGTCGGGCCGGCGCTGCCAGTTCTTCTCAACCTTGACGAACAGCTCGACGAACGCACCATCGGGGAGCTGGCGGCGCACTGCCGTCCCGGCCTTCTTGAGGTTCTCGCCACCTTTCCCGATCACCATCGCCTTCTGAGACTCGCGCTCGACGAGGATCTCGCATCGAATACGGGGCCATTCCCATTCAGTGACCCTGGTTGCGATCGAGTGCGGGAGTTCCTGGCGTGCCACAGCGAGCAGTTGCTCGCGGACGAGTTCGGCAACCCAGAACGGGTCAGGCACATCAGTGACCATGTCATCGGGATAGAACTGCGGACCTTCAGGCAAGCGGCTTCGCAGGTGATCGACGAGCTCACTGACGCCTTCGCCAGTTCGGCCGCTCACCGGGAACCACGCTGCCGCGGACAGCTCTGCCGTCGCCTGGAGTTGCTCGAGAACTTGCTCGGGTTTGGCGATGTCTGCCTTCGTGATCACCACGACGGCGTCATCGGGCAGGGACTGCGCCACGTAGGCATCTCCGCGTCCGTACGGAGCCGTCGCGTCGACGACGAAGCAGACCACGTCCACATCGGAGATGGCGTTCGCGGCAGTCGCGTTGAGGCTGGTGCCCAGCGCGCTGCGAGGCTTGTGGATCCCGGGAGTATCGACGAAGACGATCTGGTCGTTCTCGGTCGTGAGAACTCCGCGAACCTGGGTGCGGGTCGTCTGGGGTTTGTCGGACACAATCGACACCTTCTGGCCCAGTATCTCGTTGAGCAGCGTCGACTTGCCGGCGTTGGGGCGCCCGACGAACGTCACGAAACCCGAACGGAAACCGTCAGCCATGGCCTGCACCCGTACGGTCGACCCGGACCCGAGTGATGCGCCGACCCTCCATTGCTTCGACATGGAGCCGGATTCCGTTGACTGCAACGGATTCACCAACCCCGGGAACGTGCCCCAGATCGTGAAAGATCAGGCCGCCGACAGTGTCCCAATCGCCATCGACGAACTCTTCTTCGAGAAGGTTCTCGAGTTGATCGATCGGCATCCGGCCATGCACCAAAAGGTCGCCGCCGGCAAGCGATCGGTACAGCGGTTCCTCCCGGTCGGTCTCGTCGACGATCTCACCGATCAGTTCCTCCACCAGATCTTCGAGCGTGACCAACCCGGCGGTTCCTCCGTACTCGTCGACGACAATCGACAAGTGGTGCAGACCCGCCTGCATCTCTCGCAAGAGATCGTCGGCGTGCTTGGTCTCGGGAACGAAGCGCGGCTTTCGCATCAGCGAAACCACCTGACGGTCGCCGCCACCACTCCGTTCGAGCCGCACCAGATCCTTCACGAGGCAGACACCCACGATGTCATCAACCCCCTGCCCACAGATCGGCACGCGGCTGAAGCCCTTCGCCTCGGCAAGGTCGATCACTTCGCTCACCGTGTTCTCCGAGGTCGCAGTGGTCATATCGGTCCGCGGCACCATGACCTCGCGCACGATGGTGTCGCCGAGGGCGAACACCGACTCGATGAGGTCTCGTTCTTCCACGTCGATGGCATCGCCGGCTGCTGCAGCTTCGGTCATCGCGATCAGTTCGTCTTCAGAGACCACCGAAGCGCCAGCAGGGCCGGGCGGCAACACA
The DNA here is from genome assembly GCA_905480195.1 of uncultured Acidimicrobiales bacterium. GTDB lineage: Bacteria > Actinomycetota > Acidimicrobiia > Acidimicrobiales > Aldehydirespiratoraceae > UBA11606. The sequence continues at coordinate 8,183 of CAJQPN010000006.1, read as the reverse complement.
TTGCCAATTCCGGTGAACAAGCGGGTTAACACTCGCAGGGGTGCCACCCTCAACAGGGCCCGGAGCCCACGAGCTGATACGAGCGCCGCCCGATCGAGGTGCTGCAACGCCCAAATGCGCGGGATGGCCTCAGAAAGGACGTAGAGCCCAACCACCGATCCGGCGGCGGCACCGACGAGCGGAAGCCCTCCGCGAGCCCGGTCCGCCACCAGCGTGACGATGATGGAGACCGCTGCCACGTGAGCGGCGATTCGGAGGAGCAACAGAGGAGCGAGCGACGCCTCGCGCTCATCGAGTAGATCAACCAGCGCCAGCGTTCCGAGGTTCTCTTCGCTGTCGAATCCGCCGGCGCGGGCACGACTGATGCGGGTCAGTGCCGTCTCGGCCGCAGCGACGACAGCGCCGAGAACGACAAGCACAGCTACGACGATGATCCCGAGGACAAGACCGGTGCTCATCGGTGGTGCAGCGCGAGGATCTCCTGCTCGAGACCCTCCATCAGTGCAGCTTCTGCGTCGTCTTGGTGATCGTGGCCGAGTAGGTGCAGCACGCCATGAACGATCAGTAACGCCAATTCGTCGTCGACGTTCCCGCCGTGATGGCCCTCGCCTGCATGGTTGGGGGCATTCGCCGCCGCCACCACCGGGCAAACCACGATGTCGCCGATGAGGTCGTCGGGGTGTGATGCGTCGGCGCCGTCGAGCGGAAACGACAACACATCGGTGGGGCGGTCCTTGCCCATGTGCTCGCGATTGAGGTCGTGGATTGTGTCGTCATCGACGAACAACAGATTGCACTCCCCAGCAACCATGCCCTGCGATCGAAAAGCCTCCGTCGCTAACGTCGACCACCGATCGAGATCAATGGCGATCGCCGACTGCTCATCCACGGCAATCACCACAGGGAAAGGTTCACTCATAAGCGCCCGCCATCAGGCGAACTCACACTCGCAGCACCACCGGCCGAGTTCGCACTCGCCTTGTCGTACGCATCGACGATGTCTTGCACGATCCGATGACGAACCACGTCGCGTCCGCTCAAACGCGTGAACGCGATTCCGTCGACGTGGCCCAGCACCTGCTCAAGCCCGCCGAGGCCCGACTTTCCGCCCTGCACATCGACTTGGGTGACATCGCCCGTGACCACCGCCTTCGAACCGAAGCCGATCCGGGTGAGGAACATCTTCATCTGCTCAGGTGATGTGTTCTGCGCCTCGTCGAGGATGATGAACGCAGAGTTGAGCGTCCGGCTGCGCATGAACGCGAGCGGAGCTACTTCGACGGTGCCACGGTCGATAAGACGCTCCATGCCGTCGTTGCCAACCATGTCGTGCAATGCGTCGTACAGCGGGCGAAGGTACGGGTCGACCTTCGCCATCAGATCGCCGGGCAAGAAACCGAGGCGCTCGCCGGCCTCGACCGCCGGTCGCGTCAGGACGATCCGCTCGACGTCGCCGGCTTGCAGCGCCCGAACCGCCATTGCAACGGCCAACCAACTCTTGCCTGTCCCGGCCGGGCCGATACCGAACGTGATGACATTGCGCTCGATCGACTCGACATACGCCTTTTGCCCGGCCGACTTCGGACGGATCAGTCGGCCCTTGTCGGCTCGCAGGATGTCGTGGGTGAAGACGTCCGATGGGCTCTCGTTGGCCCGCACCATGTCGATCGTTCGATCGAGGGTTCGTTCATCGACCCGCTGGCCCCGCTCGGCCAACACGACGAGTTCCTCGAACAGTGTCGCAGCCACAGGCGCCCCAGGACCAGAAAGCAGAACTTCGTTACCGCGAACGGTGATATCCGCATCAGGCAACGCGTCCTCGATGCGCCGAAGGTGCCGGTCGTGCTCACCGAGCAGAACACCCATGAGGTGATTACCGGGGACCCGGATGGTGATCGAGGGTTCGCTCATCTTCGAACGGAAGCGTACAGCGCCACCACAGGCCACCGACAGAGGGATCTCGGTAGTGTCTCGCCGTGACCGACGATCCTCGACTACCGACCCACCCTGTCGACCTCACGTCTACTGAGCCGCTCTCCGCTCTTCAGCAATGGATTGCGAACGGCCGCGTCGACGACGCAGCGCGAGCTCGATCCCGCCGACGCTCCCTCGAACACCAGGCAGCCGCAGATGCCACCCTGCTCGGCACCCTCGTCGACCTCGCCGAACAGGGGCGACCCGTCACCGCCACCACCGGCGCTGGGTGTCGATTGACCGGTCCGGTCGAAGCAGTCGGGGCGGACTTTGCAGTTCTGCGAGTCGAGCGACTCGGCGATGTCTTCGTGCCGGTCGAGCAGCTCGCTGTTGTTCGGCCGTCATCCGGCGACGTTCTTCCCACCGGCGACCGACCGGCCGGGCTCTCAGTCACGCTCAGAGAAGCGCTCATGGAGCTCACCACCGAGCGCCCCAACGTGATGATCTCGACGGCTGGGGAAGCCGTTCGCGGTGTGATGCTCTCAGTCGGCGCCGACCTGGTCACGGTAGCGATCGATGGTGCACGCCGTGACCGAGCTCACATTCGGCTTGAAACGATCGACCATGTGGCCTTGATCAGCCGGTAGCGAGTCTCACCGCCCGTCAGTTGCGGCGGGAACGACGTTGCCGCTCGAGAAAGCGGTAGACGTCGATCAGATCAATGCCCGGGAACGGGCTGAACTCGCGTCGCGAGGGCAAGGCAGTGAGTACATGGGTGCGCTCGGCAGCCGATGGCCATGCATGCCCCGACCACTGCTCGACCAGGGTCGGATCGGGTTCGAGTTCACGCTGACGGGCGTACTCGCGTCGCAGTGTGTTCGAGCCGCGGAACCTACCGGCATGCTCGGCCCCCACGCCATAAGAGATGGCATAGGGATGACGGCTGGTCTCGGTCTCGATGTAGGTCGTCTCGAAGAACTCACCGACATCGGTGACCGTGTGTTGACTGTGCAGAAGAAAGCTTCCGGTTGCGTTCCAGGCAAGGCGAGCACCCCACTGACGCGGGACCCGTTCTCCCTCCAGCCCGCCATCGGCGGCGATAGGGAACGGAAAGCCGTCATTTTCGTACGCTTTGTCGATCACACCCTCGGAATCGGTTCGCAGAAAGTGACACGGAATGCCGAGATGTTCGGTAGCCAAGTTCGTGAACCGATGCGCTGCCATTTCATAGGAGATGTAGAAGACTTCTTTGAGGTCCTCTACCGAGATGTCATCGGCCTGGTGAGCCTCGCGAAGGAAATCGACAGCGGGAGCTTCCGGAGCGAGCACAGCGGCAGCGAAGTAGTTGCTCTCAATTCGCTGGCGGAGGTAGCCGCCAAAGTCGTGCGTTTCGGAATGATCGAGCGCGAAGTGTCCGAGCGTCTGCAAAACCACGCTTCGCGCCTGGCGCACCTTCAGCCCTCCGCGATCCGGGATGAAGATGATCTTGTCGCGTCGGTCGGTGATGCTGCGAGCCGAGCTCGGAAGGTGACTGACCCGCTCGATACGAAAGCCGACGTGGGCGGCCAAATCAGTGAGCACCCGCTCCGATACCGGGCCGCTTCCGCCATAGCCGACCCGGCCCAGCACCTCAGCGGCGATGTCCTCGATCTCGCGGTAGTAGTTGTTGCGGAGCCGCATCTCCGCTCGGAGGCTGGTGTTGGCGGTTCGGGCCCGAACTGCCGGGTCTCCTGGCGAACTCACTGCAGCACCGCCGTCGCGAACCTTGTACCAGAGGGCCACGAGGTGCTCGAGCGCCTCGTCCGGAACCCGCGCGGACGGTTTGAATGGAGCTAGACCGAGTGCCGAGTACTGAGGGTCGTGCTGTGCGCGCTCGAGCTCGATCTCGAGCTCGCTGCGACGATCCGGCGCCGTCGACTCGAGGAGATCAGGAGTCGTTGTGCCGAGCGTGGCGGCGATTTCACCGATGAGACCGAGCTTCGGTTCAACTTTGCCGTTCTCGAGTTGCGAGAGATAGGGAACCGGCCGGCCCACCGCCTCGGAGATGTCGGCGAGCGTCAGGCCCGCACGCCGACGAGCATGACGAATCCGGTGGCCCAGAATGACGAGGTCGAGATCAGCCATGGAAAAATTCTGCCATAATTTTCAAAAGAGCAAAACAGTTTCTCCACAAGCGTTGACAAACAGCGAGAAAAAGCCCGTCCGATGGCCCCATCTGCGCTGAACAGATCGCGAAAAACTGCGAGAGTTTCAGTTTTTAGGAAAACTCCTCCGGCTATGCATCCCGCATACCGTTGTCACGACCAGCAGTTCACGACACGCTGCGGGCATGAGGCAGACCGAGGCACTCGCTCGGATCACCGTCGCCCCTGACCCAAGGGTCGACGATGTGCTCACCGCGCCTGTTCAGACCTTCCTGATCGACCTACACGAGCAGTTCAGCTCGGCGCGCCAAGAGCTCCTCGCTCACCATGCCACCAGCCAGTCGGCGGCTTCCATTCGCGACATCGTCGGATGGGACGCTGAGACCGCCCACATCCGATCGAACGAATGGCACATCGCCCCAGCACCAGTTGATCTCGTCAACCGTCGCACCGAGCTCACGGGCCCAGTCTCTCGAACCGCCCTCGTCGAGGGGTTGAACAGCGGCGCCCAGGTTTACATGGCCGACTTTGAGGACACGATCACCCCCACTTGGGCGACGTGTCTCGATGGTCAGCGAAATCTCCGCGATGCCTACGCCGGCAGCCTCACCGCAGAGTTTGACGGCGAAACCCGGCTCCCCGCCCCTGACGCCGCGACACTCATGGTCCGAACGAGGGGCTGGCACCTCAACGAGACACACGTCCGCATTGACGGCATCGCAATGGCAGCCAGCCTCTTCGACTTCGGTGTGTGTGTCTTCAATAACGCTGCCGTCGCCATCGACAGCGGAACCGCCCCCTACTTCTACCTACCCAAGTTCCAGGGAGCAGCCGACGCGGCGCTCTGGAACGACGTGATCCGATGGACCGAAGCGCACCTCGGACTGCCGTCGGGAACGATCCGCGTGACCGTGCTGATCGAGACGATCGGCGCTGCCTTCGCGATGGACGAGATCCTCTTTCAGCTCCGAGACCACATAACCGGTCTCCACACCGGCAACTGGGACTACTTGTTCAGCCTGATTAAGACGTTCCCCGACGACCCCAATTTCATCCTCCCTGATCGTGACGACCTGGCAGCCACCACGCCATTCATCCGAGCGTTCACGGAACTCCTCGTCTCCACCTGCCATCGCCGCGGGGCACATGCGATCGGCGGCATGTCTGGGGTGATCCCCGATCTGATCAACCCGGCTCGCACCGCACCGATGGAACGCAAGGTCACCGTCGACAAGCGCCGCGAGGCCGGTGACGGCTTCGACGGAACCCGCATCGCTCAACCCGCCCTCGTCGAGATCGCCACCCGCGAATTCGACCGTGTGCTGTCCTACCGGGCCAACCAACTCGAAGTCCAGCGCGACGACGTCTACATCACCAAAAGCGATCTGCTTACGATCCATACGACCCGCGGCGACTGCACCGAAGCCGGCCTGCGACACGACATTCGGGTTGCCGTCCACTACATCGGTGAATGGTTGACCGGCACCGGTGCTGTGGCGATCGACGACCACCTCGAGGACACGGCGATGGCAGAGATCTGCCGAGCCCAGATTTGGCAATGGCGACATCATGCCGTCGAACTGACCAACGGCTTGACCGTCGACGACACCCTGCTTGATCGCCTCTTCTCCGAAGAACGCTCGGCACTTCGCAGCGACCTAGGCGAGGTGGCCTGGGCCGCCGGCCGCTTTGACGAAGCCGCCGACATGCTCCGCGAATGGAGCAGCCGCGATGACCTGATCGGGTTCTTTCCGATCGAGGCCGCTGCGGCCATCTGAAGAACTTCCTACCTCCCACATCAAGGAGACACTGACCATGAACCCGAGCTTCGACGAACAGGTTGCGGCACTCAACAAGGACTGGGCCGAGAACCCACGGTGGAACGGCGCAACCCGCGACTACACCGCCGAAGACGTCGTGCGTCTCCGCGGGACAGTCACGCCCGAGCACACCCTCGCCCGCCAAGGTGCAGAGAAGCTTTGGAAGAACGTCACCACCATGGACTACTGCCATGCTCTCGGCACCATGACCGGCGGCCAGGCGATCCAGTACGCCAAGGCCGGTCTGCCCTCCATCTACCTGTCGGGCTGGCAGGTCGCCGGTGATGCCAACCTCGCCGGTCAGGTCTACCCCGACCAGTCGCTGTATCCCGCCAACTCGGTCCCCTCGGTCGCTGCCCGCATCAACAATGCGCTCCGCCGCGCTGATCAGATCGAGTGGAGCGAGACCGACGGCAACCCCGAGGTCGACTACATGTTGCCGATCGTCGCTGACGCCGAGGCCGGTTTCGGCGGCCCCCTCAACGCCTACGAGTTGATGAAGGCCATGATCGAAGCAGGCGCAGCGGGCGTGCACTGGGAAGACCAGCTCAGTTCGGCCAAGAAGTGCGGTCACATGGGCGGCAAGGTCCTCATCCCGACCCAGCAGCACATCACCACACTCACCGCAGCCCGACTGGCGGCGGACGTCGCCGGTGTACCCACGGTTGTGCTGGCTCGTACCGATGCCCTCGCCGCTAATCTCATCACGACCGACGTCGACGAGCGCGATCAAGAGTTCCTTACCGGTGAGCGTTCCGCTGAAGGCTTCTACTACACCGAACCCGGCATGGCGACACCGATCAAACGCGCCCTCGCCTACGCCCCGTACTCCGACCTGATCTGGTGCGAGACCGGCACGCCCGACCTCGATGAGGCCCGTCAGTTCGCCGAAGCGGTCAAGGCCGAATTCCCCGACCAGATGCTGGCGTACAACTGCTCACCCTCGTTCAACTGGAAGGCACACCTCGATGACAGCACCATCGCCAAGTTCCAAAAAGAGCTCGGAGCCATGGGTTACGCGTTCCAGTTCATCACCCTGGCGGGCTGGCACGCCCTCAACTACTCGGCGTTCGAGATCGGCCGCGGCTACACCGAGTCCGACATGACCGCCTACGTCGACCTCCAAGAGCGGGAGTTCGCTCGTGAAGGTGAGGGGTACACCGCTGTCAAGCACCAGCGGGAGGTTGGTGCCGGCTACTTCGACCAGATCGCCACGATCGTCTCCGGCGGCAACGCATCGACGCTTGCGCTCGAAGGCTCAACCGAAGAGGAGCAGTTCCACTGAGCGTTTCGTGCACGCCTAGATCGAACGATCACCCGTACCCCAGCTGATCTGGCTGCTACCAGACCCCAGATCGGAACGCGTGAAGCCCGTCGGCCGCTCGCCGGCGGGGCTTCCTCGCATCTAGGGTTCGGAGCCGGTTTGACGGTTGTGAAGGAGACCGTCAAAGTCATACGAGCCGTCCTCGTTCAGGAAGTGCTTGTTTGCCGCCTCCCGCTCGGTTCGATCCTTCTCCGAGTTGAAAGCAGTCTTGACGTTCGCTCGGTACGGATGACTGAACGGGTTCGGACCCCACTTGTTGCTGGTGGGAGTGCTAGGAGCGAACAGCAGATACAACAGCAACAAGACATTCAGGACCGGCACCAAGCCCACCAAGACGGTATAGCCGCTCAAGCCCCGGTCGTGAAGGCGACGCACTGCGTTCATCGACTGCAGCCAGACAAACGCAACCGCAACCGCGTAGCCATCGCGTTCGATGATGAATGCATCGGTCACAGGGTGCACATAGGTGGTCCATTGCCAGGCCAGCGCAGAGCTTGCGCTCACCAACATCGCAACGAGGAGGAACCGTTGACGGCTGATCCGTCCTCCACCCGTGAGAAAATTCATGTCTCTCCATCGGAATCGCTTCCCCGCAGGTTACTGCCTTTGCTGAGACCACATCGGGACAGACCAACTGAGAGGATGTGGACATGTTGCCTGCCAACGAAGCTGAGGAGCTCGCGCTGCAAACCGACATCGCAACGAGCAGGTGGCACGAATGGCTGGTCGTTGCCGTGGCACTGCTCGTCGGCCTCCTCCTCTTTGCCAGCTCTCTCTTTGGCTTCGACGGTGACCTCACTGCCATGCTCAAGTTTGGCAGCGACGACCCTGCGGCGGCTCTGACAGCGCACGTCGAGGCTGTCCTTGACCGGTCCGTCGCCACTACCGGCAAGCAGGGCCACGACGGCAGGTTCTTCTTTCTGCAGGCGCTTGACCCCTTGTATCTCTCCCCCGACGAGCACGCGGTCTACCTGGATCGCC
>CAJQPN010000005.1 GCA_905480195.1 uncultured Acidimicrobiales bacterium | reverse complement strand
CCCTGTTGTCTACGGTGGGCTGAGGCTAGGCCACTGCCGAGGGGAGCTACCCATGGACCTGCAAGGGAAGAACGTCGTCATCACCGGCGGATCACAAGGCATTGGTGAACAGATGGCGGGAGACTTCGCCGCGAAGGGCGCGAGTGTTCTCGTCGTCGCTCGCAGCGAAGACAAGCTCCAGGTGGTGGCCGAACGGGTCGGCGGTCAGTACCTCGTGGCCGATCTGGGGTCGGCTTCCGGCGTCGATGGCCTCGTTGACGCGTGCCTGGAGAAGCTCGGCCACATCGATGTGTGGGTCAACAATGCCGGGCTCGAGACGAGCGACGGCTTCGCCGACACCGATCGAGAGCTCGTCCGTGTCGTCAATCGGCTCAACCTTGAGGCGCCGATGATGTTGACGCGCGATGTACTCGACCACATGTTGCCGCGGGGGAGTGGGCATATCGTCCAAGTCAGTTCCCAGGCTGGGGTGGTGCCATTCCCCGGGTTCACCGCTTATTGCGGCACGAAAGCTGGCCTCACCAACTTCACCGAGTCGTTGCGTCTCGAACTGAAAGGGTGTGGTGTCGGCCTCACAGTGGTGGCACCCGGGCCGGTGGCGACCGATATGTGGGATCGGGCCGATTACAAGGGCTCCTACCTGGAACCGGCGTTGAGGCGCTTTCGGTTGCTGCAGCAACTACCCATCATCCCGGTCGAAAAGATCGCAGCCCAGGTGGTGGCTGCGGTCGAGGGAGAGCGTCGCCATGTGCGGCTTCCCCGGCGAGCTGCGATGTATCACACGCTCAACAACTTGCCCCGGCGCATCGTTGAGATCGGCTTGATGGGCGTAAAGCTTCGTCGGCCGGCCGCAGCCCGATCGTGACCGAAATCGTCTGGATTACCGATCCGCTTCCGGCCAATCGAGCCGACGCGTTCGACCGCCTCGGTGGTAAGGGGACTGGCCTCGCCGAGATGGTGCAGCGCCTCGACCTGCCGGTGCCGCCAGCCTTCGTCATCACCACCGATGCCTGCCGTGCTTACCTCGCCGACGGTTGGCCGGACGGTTTGGAAGATCAGGTCTATGCCGCAGTGGACGAACTCGGCCTTCGCAGCGGCCGCAGCTTCGGAGCGAGCTCTGCTCCGCTGCTGGTGTCGGTTCGCAGCGGCGCGCCGGTCTCGATGCCCGGGATGATGGACACGATCCTGAACGTCGGAGTGAACGCCGCTGTCGCCGGTGCACTTGCGGCCGAATCAGGGAACACCGATTTCGCGGTCGACACGCTGGCCCGGTTCCGCAAGCAGTTCGAGGCGACGGTCGGCGGTCCGCCTCCCGACGACCCTCACGAGCAGCTTCTGGCCGCGATCGATGCCGTTTTCCGTTCGTGGAACTCCGATCGCGCTCGGATGTTCCGCGACGCCGAGGGGATCACCGACGACCTGGGTACCGCCGTGGTCGTGCAGGCGATGGTGTTCGGTAATCTCGACGACCACAGCGGGACGGGTGTGCTCTTCACCCGTGACCCAACGTCAGGGGTCAATCTTCCCTACGGTGACTACCTGGCCCGAGCGCAAGGTGAAGATGTCGTGGCGGGGACGCATGAGGTCCGCAACCTCGCCGAGCTAGCAGCCGACATGCCGACAGTGCACACCGAACTTCTCGCCATCGGCCAACGGCTCGAAAAGCATTACGTCGACATGTGCGACATCGAGTTCACGGTCGCTTCGGGCGAACTCTTCATCCTTCAGACCCGGGTCGGCCGACGCAGCCCGGAGGCGGCGGTTCGCATCGCTGTCGACATGGCACAAGACGACAATTTTCCACTCACGAGAGAAGAAGCCGTGGGGCGTATCGATCATGCGACGTTCGCCGCAATCGCTGCGCTCGCTGCGGTGGAAGAAGGCGCTGTTCCACTCGCCACCGGTATTGCAGCCTCACCCGGCGTTGCCCGTGGAGTCTTGAGCACCGATCCGGACGAGGCTGCCGAGCTGGCGCGCGCCGGAACCGCAGTGGTGCTCGTTCGCGCCGAGACATCGCCAGCTGATGTTCACGGCATGGTCGGTGCTGCTGGCCTCGTGACATCACTCGGAGGTTCGGTGAGCCACGCAGCCGTTGTCGCCCGCAGCTGGGGTATCCCTGCGGTGACCGGCGCCACCGCCTTGAAAGTGTCGCCCCGTGGCGTCGAGATCGACGGTCACCTGATCCCAGTCGCAACGGTGATCACGGTCGATGGCACCACTGGACGCATCTTCGAAGGCGATCGGGTCGCCGATCACGACTGCACTATGCCCGAACTCGATTTGCTCCGGCAGTGGGCGCTCGACGCTGGTATCGATCTCGGCAACACGGCGTCCGATGCGCCTGCACCCGAGGCCGAATACCGAGACATCGGTCGACTCGACGTCTTTCGGGCGTTGGCACTGAAGGGTGTGAGTGGTGTCGACGCGCTCGCTCATTCCCTCCAGACCGACCGGGCCGCAGTCGATGCGATCATCGAGGAGGCTGGCGATCTCGTCACCCGCAACGCGCTGGGTCTGATGCTCACCCCCGATGCGCGTCGATGGCTCGACAAAGCACTGGCTGACGAACGGGCCGCAGTCGATGCATCACCGTTCAATGAGATGTACGAGCGCTTCCTCGTGTTCAACAAAGACTTCAAGATCCTCGTGACCGAGTGGCAGACAGGTAGCCAGGATGCCGCTTCGTTGGCAGCGACAATCGACGCGTTGCACACACTCAACGCAACATTCGCCCCGATGGTCCACGAGTCGGTCGGCCTGGCCCCCCGGCTCAGACCCTACGCAGCGCGCTTCGCGCAGGCGCTCCACGCCTTCACCCACGGCGACGTCTCGATGCTTGCATCACCACTCAAGGACAGCTACCACACGGTCTGGTTCGAGTACCACGAGGAACTCATTCACCTCGGCGGCCGCAACCGGGCCGAGGAAGAAGCAGCAGGTCGCTAGCGATTGAGTAGCACGGGGATGTTGCGCGGGCCTCGCACCTGGCCATTGGCCCAGAGGGTCTTCTTGGTCGGGTCGAGCGAGTAACCCGGGAAAGCCCTCATCCATTCTTGCATTCCGACCAGCAACTCGAGTCGGGCGAGGTTGGACCCGACACATCGATGGATCCCCATGCCGAACGCAACGTGACGGTTCCGGAGACGGTCGATCTGGAACTCCTCGGGGCGCTCGAACGCCTCGGGATCGTGGTTGGCGGCCGGGAAGTTGATGAGAGTCTGCTCGCCGGCCCGCATAGGGCAGCCAGCCACCTCGACGTCCTTCACGACCTGGCGGGCCATCGAGACAGGCGCGTAGTAGCGCAGCACTTCCTCGGAAGCGGTTTGCCACAGGAGACTGTCGTTCGACGCGTCAACGAGCCGCGCAACGTCTTCGGGGTGTTGCGCAAAGTGCCACAACCCCGAACCCAGCGCGCTCCAAGTGGTGTCGATGCCAGCGATGATCAGCAAGGCGACATAACCGGTCTTGAGGCCCCACGCGATCTCCTCGCCCTCACTCGTTGCATTGGCGATCATCGTGAGCATGTCGTTGCGCGGGTTTTCGAGCCGGTCGCGAAGCAAGGCGTCGAAGTGGACGGACATCTCCGCGTTGACCTTGGCCCGTTCCTCCGGTCGCTTCGGGGCGATCTGAAAGTTGCGATAAATCCAATCGAGGTACAGATCGGCATCGGACTCAGGGGCGCCGGTCAGCGCACAGATCCCGTGGACCGGGATCTTCTGGGTGTACACGTCCGCTGCGTCAACGGTGTCGAGTCCGTCGAGGCTGGCGATCAGTTCCCGGGCATACCGGCGAAGCTCCTCCTCGAGCCCAGCGATGTTCTTGGGGCTGAACGACTGCAGCAGCACCTTTCGATGGCCGAGATGTTCGGGTGGGTCGGACGTGATGGGCGGAGCGGGGAACGCCGCCGCGCCCGGCATCGAGACGCTGACCCTCCACGACGAGAAGTGCTCGGTGTCGTGCGCGATCGTCTTTGCCGCCTCCATCGTGACCGGCATGAACGATCGGCCGTAGCGCTCTGTACTTGCGATCGGGCACTGCTCGCGAACCTCGTTGAAGATGTCGATCGCGTGTTCGCCCCATCGGTCGTCGAGCCAGTCCCAATCGGTGACCCAGTCGGAGACAGGCTCGACAACGGGTTTGTCAGCACCGGTGTACGCCACGAGGTGATCGTAGGACAGGCCGTGGTCTCGGTGCTGAACGCGACCGTCACCTGCCAACGAATCGACACTGTTCTTGACACGGAATTTCGCGGGCGTCTCTATCGTTCAACCAGAAGCATCATGATTAACACTGCAAAAACGTTCACGCTCCTCGCCGCTCTCGGCGGCCTAGTCATTTTCGCCGGGGGCGCGCTCGGCGGCTCTGGTGGACTGACGATCGGCTTGATCATCGGGTTCGTCATGGTTGGTGGCTCGTACTGGTTCAGCGACAAGCTGGCCATCAAGTCAGCTCGGGCTGTTCCGGTCACTCGTGAACAGATGCCGCAGTACTTCGAGATCATGGAAGACCTCACTGAGCGGGCGAACATGCCGATGCCCAAGCTCTACGTGACACCGAGTCCGCAGCCGAATGCGTTCGCAACCGGTCGCAACCCGAACAACGCAGCGGTTGCGGTCACCAATGGTCTGCTCGAAGCGATGACCTGGGATCAGGTGCGAGGCGTGCTCGCCCACGAACTGGCCCACATCCGTAACCGCGACATCCTCATCGGGTCCGTCGCCGCCGCGATCGGCATGGGCATCACGTTCGCGGCACGCATGGTGATGTGGGGTGCCATGTTTGGCGGTGGTCGCAACGACGACCGAAACCCGCTTGGTGAGTTGGCCTTTGCGATACTCGCCCCGGTCGCGGCGATGATGATCCAGGCGGCGGTGAGCCGTAGTCGCGAGTTCCAGGCCGATGAGTCAGCCGCCAAGCTGATCGGGACCGGCGAACCTCTCGCTCAGGCCCTCGAGCGGCTCGAGGCATACGCCAACCAGATCCCTGCCGCAGTCGATCCGAACCAGGCAAGCAACTACATCATCGACCCGTTGAAGGCGCAGGCCCGCGGCGGGCAGGGCGGTGGCTTGGGCAAGATGTTCAGCACTCATCCACCGACCGAGCAGCGCGTCGCTCGGCTCCGAAGCCTGTCCCTCTGATCGAGAGGCTCAGGCAGGGTCCCAGGGTGTCGCCTTCGTTTGGGCTGACGTCAGTCTCGGAAGTTGTTGAACTGGAGAGGAAGGCCGAAGTCGTGTTCCTTCAAGGCGGCAATCACCGACTGAAGGTCGTCGCGTTTCTTGCCACTCACCCGAAGCTGTTCACCCTGGGTCGATGACTGCACTCCTTTGAGGCCGAGGCCCTTGATGAACTTGTTGAGGTCGCGAGCCTTGTCGGCGGAGATACCCGCCTGGAGCTTTGCCGCCTGCCGAACTGAACCACCCGATGCAGGCTCGACGGTCCCGTAGTCGAGGACTTTCATCGAAATCTTTCGTTTGGCGAACTTTTCCTCGAGCACCTGGCGAAGGGCGGCGAGACGGTCTTCGGTGGCGGATGCCATTTTGATCTCGTCGTCACCGAGTTCGACGGAGCTATCGGTGCCCTTGAAGTCGAATCGCTGAGCGACCTCACGCGCAGCCTGATCGACCGCATTGCGCACCTCTTGCATGTCCACTTCTGAAACCACGTCGAATGTCGGCATGACCGTGACCGTACATCGTGTGAGACGGCGGTTGCGCAGCGATCACAGCGTGGCAACGTTGGTGCGTGAGCCAACGATGGGATCCGCCGCCGGCCCGCGCTGGCGCAGGCAACTTCATCCGGGCGGGGCGACCAGGGTGGATGAATCCGAGGTCGCAGAGACGCTGCAGCCCGCTAGTCTGGTCAGCCGTCCAGGGGTCGGTGCCCGAGCGGCCAAAGGGAACGGGCTGTAAACCCGTCGGCTTCGCCTACGAAGGTTCGAATCCTTCCCGGCCCACCATGACGAAGAACCCGGTGCCTCGGCACCGGGTTCTGTGTTTTTACCGTTTCATCACAGCATGTATTGCATCACGGTGACGTCGAGCCATCTCCCAAACTTGCGACCGACCTCCCTCTGGCGGCCGGTGACCTCGAACCCGCATGAGAGGTGGAGTGCTTCGGAGGCCTGTTCGGTGGACGCAATGAAGGCGAGGATCGTATGGAAGCCGCGGGCGCGAGCCATCTCGATCAGTTCGGTGAGCAGGGCCTTGCCGACCCCTAGCCCGCGGGCAGCCTCGTCGACGTAGATGCTGTTCTCGACCGACGTGTTGTAGGCCGGTCGGTTCCGGTAAGGGGAAAGGGAGGCAAATCCGACCACTCGGCCATCGTGTTCGGCCACGATCACGCCGAGTGCACCCAGGCGGTCGGTGATCCACGCCCGCTGTTCATCGAGCGTGCGCGGTACGAGATCGAAGGTGGCGGTCGAGTGCTCGACCTCATGGTTGTAGATCGACATAAGTCGCTCGGCGTCGGCAAGCGTCGCGTTTCGGATCTCCATCTCGGGCAACGCTACGTGGTTGGATGTGTCCATGGCTCGAAATGTGCTCGGTGGTGAACTGGCCGAATGCGGGCGTGACCCGATCACCGGCTTCTTTCGTGATGGCTGCTGCAACACATCGCCCGAGGACATCGGCTCGCACACGGTCTGTGCGACCGTCACCGCCGAGTTTCTCGAGTTCTCCCTGGCAGCAGGCAATGATCTTTCGACACCTCGCCCCGAGTTCGGTTTCGCCGGCCTCGAGCCTGGTGACGGCTGGTGCGTGTGCGCTGGTCGTTGGCTCGAAGCGGCCACCGCCGGCTACGGATGCCCGGTGCGGCTCGCAGCGACCCACGAGCGTGCGCTCGAGATCGTGCCGCTCGAGATGCTCCGCGCCCATGCGGCCGACAGTGACAACTGATACAACCGGACCATGACGATCGAGGTGACCCCGACCGGTCAAGCATGTGGTGCCCTTGTCCGCGGGCTCGACCTTACCCAACCGCTCGACGCTGACACCGTTGCGGCGATCCGTTCAGCGTGGCTCGACCATCACGTACTCGTGTTCCCCGACCAGCCGGTCAGCGACGATGACCTCGAGCGCTACACGTTGCACTTCGGCCCGTTCGGCGACGACCCGTTCTTCGACCCGATCGATGGCCGCGAGAAGATCGCGGCGATCCACCGGCTGCCCGACGAGCAGGCCCCCCTCTTCGCCGACAACTGGCACGCCGACTGGACCTTCCAAGAATTTCCACCCGACGGCACGTGCCTCGCAGCGCGGATCATCCCGCCAACCGGCGGCAACACGCTTTTCGCAAACCAAGTCGCTGCGCTGGCAGCCATGCCAACCGAACTTCGGCACAAGATCGACGGGCTCACCGCTATCCACAGCGCTCGCACTGCATACGCACCCGACGGCGTCTACGGAGATGACGATCCTGACGATCGGTCGATGCGAATCGTTCCGAGCGAAGAGGCCTACAAGACCCAGATCCACCCGCTCATCCGACCCAACCGGGAATCAGGTGCCGAAGCCGTGTACTCCACACTCGGTTACATCATCGGGATCGAGGGGATGGAAAGCGATGAAGCGATCCCGTTGCTCATCGAGCTCAACCAGTGGCAGACCCGCGATGAGTTTGTGTACACGCACGTGTGGGAGCCCGACATGCTCGTCATGTGGGACAACCGCTGTGTGCTTCACAAGGCGACCGGTGGTTTCGAGGGTCACGAGCGTCTCTTGCACCGCACCACGATTGGCTACAACCACGACGTCACCGCCGCGTAGGAGTCAGCGCCGAATCTTGCTCTGCGTCGGCGCGGCGAATCGCTGCCCGCAGCGCGTGCCTCTACAGTGAGGGTCGAGCCGCCCTGCAGGAGGATCCATGGAGCCAACCGAACTCATCGACGAAACCCCGGCCGACACCGGCGAGTTGGTCGAGCCCGATCTGGTTGAAGAAGAACTGCTCGTCGAGGAGATCTCCATCGACGGCATGTGCGGTGTCTACTGAGCCGTTGACTTTCGATTCGGCAGTTGCCTACCGATTGCACGAACGAGTGGCGCTGCGGCCCGAACCGTTCGGGGCATTGGCCTACCACTACGGCAACCGTCGATTGAACTTCCTTCGCGCGCCCGAACTCGTCTCACTCGTGGAATCACTCGAGGCCTACGACTCCGTTCGGGCCGCATTCGATGACGCCAATATCGACCCCCACCGCTGGCCCAGCTTCGAGAAGGCGCTCGCCTCATTGGCGGCATCGGGCTTCCTCGTAGCCGACGACACCGAATCATGACCCTGATCGACGAACCCCGTCCCGACAACCTCGTTCTCTCGCCGGTCAAGACGTCGGGCCTCGGTGACCAGATGAAGGCTGGCCTCGACGCCCCCATCTGCCTGACGTGGGAGCTCACCTACGCCTGCAATCTGCAATGTGTGCATTGCTTGTCGTCGTCGGGCCGTCGTGACCCTCGCGAACTCACTACTGGGGAGTGCGAGGCGGTCATTGACGAACTGCAGCGAATGCAGGTCTTCTACGTCAACATCGGCGGTGGTGAGCCCACCATCCGCAAGGACTTCTGGCACTTGGTCGGGTACGCCGTCGACCACGGCGTGGGGGTAAAGTTCTCCACCAACGGCTCCGGTATCGACGCCGGGGTGGCCGAGCGACTCGCCCAATCCGACTACGTCGACGTTCAGATCTCGATCGATGGTGCTGATGCCCAGACCAACGATCACGTGCGCGGTGAAGGCTCGTTCGCCACTGCCGTGCGGGCGATGGAGCACCTCCATGCTGCTGGATTCGAAGGCTTCAAGATCTCGGTCGTCATGACCCGCCACAACATTCCCCAGGTCGATGAGTTCAAGGCGATGGCCGACCACTATGGGGCCCAGCTCCGACTGACCCGCTTTCGACCGTCGGGACGCGGTACCGAGTCGTGGGACGAGCTTCATCCGACCGATCAGCAACAACGCGATCTTTACCACTGGCTGATTGACCACCCCGACGTCCTGACCGGCGATTCGTTCTTCCATCTGTCAGCCCTTGGGGAAGCCCTCCCCGGGCTCAATCTGTGCGGCGCGGGCCGTGTCGTCTGCCTGATCGACCCGCTTGGCGACGTCTACGCCTGCCCGTTCGTGTTACACGACGAGTTCCTTGCAGGAAACGTTCGCGACGAGGGCGGGTTCGAGAAGGTGTGGCAACAAAGCGATCTCTTCATCGGGCTACGCGAACCGCAGTCGGCTGGAGCCTGTGCGAGTTGCGGCCACTTCGACGCCTGTCAGGGCGGCTGCATGGCGGCCAAGTTCTTCACCGGTATCCCGCTCGACGGCCCCGACCCGGAGTGTGTGCTCGGGCACGGCGAGACGGCGATGGACTCCGTCGCCCGAGCGTCGGCCGGGAAGGATCACAGCCGTACTGCGGTCGCGATTGGCCGCAAGCCCGGAATCTGAGCCCGGCTCGGTGCAGTAATAGGTTGATGCCGTGAAGGAACACGGCCTCAACCCGCGCATCAAGAAATCACCGTTCTTCGACAAGGCGGTCGAATACGGCGCCAGCGAGTTTCACCCGTACAACGGCATGTGGATGCCGGTGGGCTACGACTCGCCCGTCAACGAGTACTGGAACGTGCTTGAGCGAGCGAGTCTCTGGGACGTTGGTGTCGAGAAGTGTGTCGAGATCGCCGGCCCCGACGCCGAGGCGTTCATGCAGCTGTTGACCCCTCGCAATATCAGCGGTATCGAAGCTGGGCGTTGCGCCTACGTCTTTCTCGTCAACCAGGACGGCGGCCTGCTCAACGATCCCGTCATGTTGCGCATGGCGGACGATCGGTTCTGGCTGTCGACCGCCGATGCCGACATGTACCTGTGGACCAAAGGCGTCTCGGTGTTCGCCGGTCTCGACGTCGAGATCAACACACCGCCGGTCTATCCGGTGCAGCTACAGGGGCCTCGATCGGTCGAGATCATGGTCGACGTCTTCGGTGACGACATACTTGACCTTCGCTACTACCACTGGACGCACGGAACGACCGACGGGATTGAGGTCATCATCTCCCGGACCGGTTACTCGTCGGAACTCGGCTATGAGATCTACCTGCTCGGCCAAGATCGAGGTGGCGATCTGTGGGAGATCCTGATGGCTGCCGGTGCGCCGCACGGCATTGCTCCGGGGTCGCCGAACCGAATTCGTCGAATCGAGGGTGGCGTCCTCGACTATGCGAGCGACATGACGCCCGACGAGAACCCGCTCGAGCTCGGTCTCGAACGGTTGATCGACTGGGACAAGGACTTCTTGGGCAAGGCTGCGCTCGAGAAGATCCGTAACGAAGGGGTCCGTCGCCGATTGACGGGCGTCTTTCTCGACGGACCGGCGCTGGAGAAGAACAACGAGCACCGCTGGCCGATCGTCAGCGACGGCCAACGGGTCGGCTTCGTGACCAACTCGGTTCATTCGCCCCGGCTCGGCCGCAACATCGCACTCGCGATCATCGATGTGCCCTTCGATGCCAACGACGCATGGCTGACCGTCGAGACAGTGGAAGGTGTGCGCAACGCCGAGCGCACGACGCTGCCGTTCCTTCCGAGCCCTCCGGAGAAGACCGCTCGGCTCCGCTAGGTCTGCACCTCTCGCGCAGAAGGCAGAGGAAGCTGACGTGGTGTTGCGGGAGTGTTCGGGAACCAGGACCGATCAGTCGCGGCTGATGAAAAGACTCAGCACGTAATAAAAGAGCGTCATCACGGAGCTGAAGAGGGCGAGCGCCGCACCAACGTGGGCGACCACCGGGAACTCGCGAATGATCGTCTGGGTCTGATAAAGGATCGCAGCCCCCGACAAGGCGATCATTGCGACCGAGAACCAGATGCCAAGGCTGAGCCCGAAGAGGACCGCTCCGACGATCAGTGCGAGTGCAGCGACAAAGCCGTACATGACGATCGGTCGAAGGAACGACAAGTCCTTTCGGGTGACAAAGGCCACGAGTGTGAGGCCGCTGAAGCCGACCGCCGTGATGAGCGCAGCAGCCATGACCGAGGTCTCGCCACCGTCGGCGATCTCGAAGAAGTAGTGCATCATCGGTGAGAACAACACGGCATAGAGCGCAGCCGAGCCGAGCAGCCCGGCGTATTGGCGCTGCGGATTGAGCAGATCCATCGCCGCGTTGGTGACGATCCACTGCCCGGCCATGAAGCCGCCGAGCACTAAGAGCCAGGTGAGGCCACCTCCACCGGCGACGAAGTCATAGATGCGTCCCGAGATACCCAGGTTGATGAACAGGGCCTCGATGGCGGCAAATGCTGCGATTGCCCCAAGGAGGTGCTGGTAGACGCGAACAACGAAGTCACCCCGTGTTGTCTCGTCGAATTGGATGGCAGGACGGAGATCGACCTCGCTGTACGACATGAACACTCGCTTTCGTGTTGCGACCCTTGCCGGGCCCTCTCGGTGAGTCTACCGAACGCAGACCCGTTGGTTCCGGCAGTGGTACTCGACAGGTACAGTCGCTGTAGGCAACCGGTGATCAACGAACCTCACGAATGGAGCGACGATGGGTTGGTTCAAAAAGGCGAAGAAGCTTGCCGACGAGCATGCAGACAAGATCGAAGACGGCATCGACAAGGCTGCCGATCTCGCAAAGGACAAGCTTGGCGACGAACACGATGACACCGTCGACTCGGTGGCCGACAAGGCGAAGGACGTTCTCGACGACATCGACGGCGACTGACTGTCACCAACAGAACCGCTGAACGCCGGACTTCCGGGGCCGGCGCAAGTGGTTGTCGGCTGATTGCGGGGCGTCGAAGCGGGCCCGGTACCCTCGGCACCTGATTTCGTCGGAGGTCTTCCATGGCGAACCACTGGTTCGAGACGGTCGCGATCGCTCAGGATCGAGCGAAGAAGCGGATACCCAAGAGCGTGTATGGCGCCTTGATCGCAGGCGCCGAGGCCGGTTTGTCGATGCGGGACAACACGGCAGCGTTTGACGAGCTCGGCTTTCGCCCCATCACCGCCGGTCAACCGCCGGAACGAACGATGGAGACCACGATCATGGGCGAGTACGCGTCCATGCCGGTGATGATCTCGCCGACAGGTGTCCAAGCCGTCCATCCCGAAGGTGAAGTTGCCGTCGCCCGGGCTGCTGCAGCTCGCGGTATCCCGATGGGTCTCTCATCGTTCGCGTCGACCCCGATCGAGCAGGTCGCCGAGGTCTGTGGTTCGACGTTCTTCCAGATCTACTGGGCCGGCGATCGTGACTCGATGGTCGCTCGTATGGAGCGGGCGAAGGCAGCGGGGGCGAAGGGCATGATCCTCACGCTCGACTGGTCGTTCAGCCATGGCCGCGACTGGGGGAGCCCACACATCCCACAGCGGTTCTCCGTCAAGGAACTCTTGCCACACGTGGGTGAGACGCTGATGCGGCCCGGATACATCCTGCGCTGGCTTCGCAAAGGCAAGATTCCCACGCTCGGAGTACCGAACTTCAACACCGACGGCGGCAAGCCTCCTGGATTCTTCGAGGCGTATGGCACCTGGATGATGACGCCACCCCCCAGCTGGGAAGACGTGGCCTGGCTCCGAGCGCAGTGGAACGGGCCGTTCATGGTGAAGGGCGTTGCCCGCGCCGACGAGGCCCGCCGTGCCGTCGATGCCGGTGTCACAGCGATCTCGGTGTCGAATCACGGTGGCAACAACGTCGACGGTATGCCCGCCTCTATTCGCACCCTCCCCGAAATCGCTCGAGCCATCGGCGACGACGCGCAGGTCTTGCTCGATGGCGGTATCCGGCGCGGCTCCGACGTCGTGAAGGCGCTTTCGCTCGGTGCTGATGCCGTGCTCATCGGTCGTGCGTATCTGTGGGGACTGGCTGCAAACGGTCAAGCCGGCGTAGAAAACGTGCTCGACGTGATCCGTATGGGGATGGATGCGACGATGCGCGGTATCGGCGTGGCGGACATCGCCGATCTGTCGCCGTCCGACCTCGTCGTGCCGGAAGCGTTCAGCCCCCCGGCGATCAGCTAACGCACGACCTTCGGATCCGGCCATCGCGTTACTTGCTGGTCTCGGCTTTGACGTCCCGCTCCCGTGGTGCGACCTTGATGACGATCTCGATCGTCGTGATGGCGTGGAAATCGATCAGCTGATCAATTTCCGTTCGGTGGCACTCAGACGAGGTTGAAACGGACGCCGCTGAGCTCGAGCGTCTCACCAACCCGGCGCCGGTCGACAGCGAGAAGATCGATGGCTGCGAGTCCGTCGCCGCAGCCATCGGTGACCGTTTCGAAGCGAATCGTTGCGTCGTCGAGTTCGATCGTGCGATCTGTACTGACCGGTAGACCGAGCGCCACCGACCAGCTCATTGCGAGGGCGTCAGGGTCATTGCCCTGGACTTCAGCCCCGACGATGTCGGCGGCGACAGAAGAGTTGGCGTGATACGCAAAGTCGGGTCCGGCCCACGCCCAGCTTTGAGGTGGTTCGGCCTGGTCGATCGACACGATTGCGCCACCGACATCGGCCGGGTGGAGGTGAATTCCCTGCATCCCCGGGGCACTGGCTTCGAACACGATGCGGATGTCAGTCTCGGCGAGACGAGCCCTGTGGGAGGCGAGATCGTCGACCTGCACGATCACCATGTAGCCGGCGTCACCCCCTCGGCGAGCAAGGAACCGGCCCGCGGCGGTGCCGTCGTGTTTGGGAACGACGACCTCGAGCAGTCGATCGCCAATCGTGTAGAGGCCGTGTCGCAGCCCGAAGTGGCCGACGCCGGGATCGCGATAGCAGACCTCGAGATCGAGAGCATCGGTGATCGCCTGCTCGGCCGATCGAAGGTCGGAGGCGACCGTGACGAGTTGACGAAGTCGCATCATGGCCTTCTTGCTAGCACCGTCAACCATCGGCGGTGCAGACCGGTGCATGTGTTCGCTCGGCGTGTCGCCGCAGCGGGCCCGTCTCGACTGTTGTGGTCCTACGATCGTCAAATGGTCCGACTCGGCGACTGCACCACCGAAGAGATCGGCGAAACGCGGGTGTTGTTGTTGCCCCTCGGCTCAACCGAGCAGCATGGGCCCCACCTCCCCCTCGATACCGACACCGTGATCGCTACGGTCGTAGCCGAGCGGGCGGCGACGATCATGCCCGCTGGGATCGCTGCTCCCGCCTTGCCGGTCGGAGCTGCCGGCGAGCACGCCGGGTTTGCCGGGACGCTCTCGATCGGCACCGACGTGCTGGCGGCCACAATCGTAGAGATCGTGCGGAACGCCGGTTCGGAGTTCGACCGGATCGTCGTGGTCAATGCCCATGGTGGAAACCTCGACGCCGTGCGGGCGGCGGCGAAGACCTGCGAGTACGAGGGCCGCCCGTTCGGGGTCTGGCATGCTCGGCTCGTGGGCGGCGACGCCCACGCTGGCGATACCGAAACCTCGGTGATGCTGGCGATTGACGCCAGCCGCGTCCGTATGGACCGAGCCGAGCCGGGCGTGATGTCTCCCACCGGCGAGATCATCGACAACCTTCGTTCGGGTGGGCTCGCTGCGGTGACCCCGAATGGAGTGCTCGGCGACCCGACCCGGGCAACGTCGGCACGAGGTGAGCAGATTCTTGCTCGGTGGGTCGAGGAGGTCGTCGCACTTTCTGAGAACATGGGGCCATGAGCCGGCCCGTCGCCCTCGTCACCGGAGCAGGTCGAGGAATCGGCGCCGCCATCGTTCGAGACCTCGCGGCACACGGCTGGCATGTCGTCGCACTCGATCGCTGCAGTCCCGACCCGGCAGTGCCGTACGAGATGGCTACGGCGGATGATCTCGCAGCGGTGGTCACGAAAGCCGGGTTTGCCGAACCGGTACATGCCGATGTCGCTGACGGCGAAAGGATGGCCGAGGTCGTCGCCGGCGCACTGGCCGAGCACGGGCGTCTCGACGCCGTCGTGTGTGCCGCTGGGATCGTCGCTGGCGGCGCCCCCGTCTGGGAGGTCCCCGACTCCGAGTGGAATGCCGTGATCGCAACCGACCTCACCGGGGTCTTCACCACGGTACGCGCGGCGATGCCAGCTGTTCTCGAGGCTGAGGCGGGTCGCATCGTCGTCGTCGCCTCCGCTGCCGGGTCGCTTGGATTGCGCCACATGGCGCCCTACGCAGCAGCGAAGCACGGGGTGATCGGCCTCGTCCGTTCCCTCGCTGCCGATCTCGCCGGCACGGGTGTCACCGCCAACGCGGTCTCGCCGGGCTCCACGGCCACACCCGGCCTCGACGAGTCAGCCCGGCTGTATGGGCTTGACTCGATCGACGACTTCATCCGTCATCAAGAACCTCTCGGTCGACTGATCGATCCGGCGGAGGTGGCCGCCACTGTCGCGTTCCTGTGCTCGCCGGCTGCCGCCGCGATCACCGGCGCGGTGATCCCGGTCGACGGTGGCATGACCGCCACTCCCTGAGGCGTTCGACAACGGGTGGCCAGCCGGTGGATTGGCGTCCGATCAGTTTGCGAGCATCTCCGCCAAAAGATCTTTGAAGCGGAACGCATCATCGGGGTCGTCGGTCCATTCCTCGGTTCCGAAGTGCACGCTGCGGGCATGTACCCGGGCCATGATCGCAGCGTGGCGGGCGGCCGTGTAGACGAGTTCGAATCGAAGGTCGCCGACGTCGGTCCCGGTCAGTTCACCATAGGTTTCGCGCACGTCTTCGGGCCGGAGCATCTCGGGCAGCGTGTCGACGCCGTACTTACGGAGCACGAACTCGAAGAAGCGATGCAGGAAACACATCCACGCGACGTCGTGCCCGGGCGGCGCGATGGTCGCCATCTCCCAGTCGAGAACGGCGACCGGGTCGGTTCCGTCGTTCGTGTACATGATGTTGCCGATCCGAGAGTCACCCCACGAGATCGCACTCGGCTGCTCATCGGGCCAGTTGGCCTCGATCCAGGCATGGGCCCGTTCGATCGTGGGGAACCGTCGTCCGGCGCCATCGACCACCCATTCGTAGAAGGCTTTCTCCTGTGAGAAGTGCCGTTCGAGCGGCGTGGCCCCGAGCGTCGCGTCGGGCTGGAGGAAATCAGCCGAACCGTCGCTGATGTCGATCGAGTGGATGCCGGCCAGTACCGCCACGCTCTTGTTCTGCAGTGCTCGCCGTTCGGTATCGGTGAGGTCCCGGACCCAACCGTCCATCGGATACGGAAGGATGTCGGGTGGGACTCGGCCGTCGATCTTCTCCATCACGAAGAACGGCACGTCGAGATGACGCGGGTCGGGTTCGTTCCAGCGCACGGTTGGGACGGGCACGTCGCTGCGGTTAGCGATCAGTTCGATGACCCGAGCCTGTTTTTCGAGGTCGTACTCGGGGAAGACGGGGACGTCTTCATCGGCTGGAGCGAGACGGGCGACGAACAAGCCGGACTCGCCGTTGAATGAGGCGTTGAAGAAGACCGACTCGCTCGACATGCCATTGGCATCCGGTGATGACGCATTCTTGACCGTTGCGGCCGGGTCCCCGGTGACTTCGGCGAGCCACACGCCCAAGCGGTCGGCCAGTTCCTCGGGCGAACGCGAGGTCTTGACCACCACCATGTCGTCGGTTTCAGGTGGGTGTTCGTCGGGCATGGTCGAACGGTAGTCACGCTCGTCGATTCCGGCGAACTGTCCTGTACTCCCACCCACTGGTACCTTCTGGTTCTTCCCCGCCAGCGATGAGGAGACCGTGATGAAGACCCGTGCCGCAGTCCTGCGTGAGGTCGGCGCCGACTGGAGCGTCGAAGAGATCGAACTCGACGAACCGAGAGCAGGGGAGATCCTTGTCAAGACCGGCGCTGCCGGCATGTGCCACTCCGACGAGCACGCCCACGACGGCACCATGCCCGTCCCGCTGCCGATCGTCGGCGGTCACGAAGGTTCTGGCACCGTCATCGGGCTCGGCCCTGGGGTCACCGAGTTCGAGATCGGCGACCAGATCTCCTGCTCGTTCATTCCGTCGTGCGGGAAATGCACCTGGTGCGCCCGTGGCCAGCAGAACCTTTGTGACCTCGGCGCCAAACTGATGGAGCCGGGAATGATCGACGGGACGCACCGGCACCACGACGCCGACGGCCATCCGCTGACACCGCTGCTCAAGCTGGGAACCTTCGCCGAGCACATGGTGTTGAGTGTCGATTCGGCCATCAAGATCCAAAGGGATGTGCCAGCCGGTCCGGCTGCCCTCGTCAGCTGCGGTGTCACCACGGGCTACGGCTCGGCGGTCAATCGGGCGGAGGTCACGGCGGGTGACACCGTGGTCGTCGTCGGTTGCGGCGGGCTCGGCACCGCCGCCATCCAAGGGGCCAAGATCGCTGGCGCCAAGAACATCGTCGCTATCGACCCCTCCGAGTTCAAGCGTGAGAGCGCCATGGAGTTCGGGGCCACGCATTCAGCCCCGTCGATGGAAGAGGCGATGGAACTTGTGGGCGGTCTCACCGACGGCGTGCAGGCCGACTCGGTGATCCTCACCCCGTCGGTTCTCACGGGTGACTTGATCGCCCCGGCCCAGTTCCTCACTCGCAAGGGCGGCACCGTCGTTGCTACTGCGGTGGCACCGGCTGCCCAAATGGACGTCCAGCTCAACCTGTTCATGTTCTCGATGATGAACCAGGAGCTGAAAGGCTGCCTTTTCGGCTCTACTGCGCCGCGGAAGGAGATTCCGCATCTGCTGTCGATGTATCAGGCTGGCCAACTCAAGCTCGACGAGATGATTACCAACACGTACACCCTCGACCAGGTGAACGAGGGCTATGCCGACATGATGGCGAACAAGAACATTCGCGGCGTCATCACCTTCGACTGATCGAATCCTGTGACCGCCCTCACCGATCCCTCTGTCGTCGGCGGGCTCTGCGAGCGTGTGGTCGGCCGTCGCCGCGAGCTCGAAGTGCTCATTGCGGCGCTCGCCGCCGATCGTCATGTGTTGCTCGAAGGCCCACCCGGTACGGGGAAGTCGACGATTCTCCGCGAGGTCGCGGCCGCCGCCGGCACCGGTTTTGTTTTCGTCGAGGGGAACGCCGAACTCACCCCGGCCCGTTTGGCCGGTCAGTTCGATCCGTCGCGGATACTTGAGGACGGCTACTCCGAAGACGTGTTCGTCGACGGCCCGCTCGTCGAAGCGCTTCGCAACGGTTCACTCCTCTACGTCGAAGAGTTGAATCGGGTACCGGAAGAAACCGTCAACCTCCTCATCACGGTGATGAGTGAGGGCGAGCTCACCTTGCCGCGGCTCGGCCGGATCGAGGCGGCCGACGGGTTCCGTCTCGTCGCAGCCATGAACCCGTTCGACAACATCGGCACGGCCCGAGTGTCGGGTGCCGTCTACGACCGCATGTGTCGGATCTCGATGGGCTACCAATCCCTCGACGACGAGTCCGACATCGTCGTTCGTAACACCACCGCCGACGATCGCAAGCTCCGGAAGCGGGCGGTCACGATCACGCGTGCGACCCGCACCCATGGCGATGTGCGGGTCGGTTCGTCCGTTCGCGGTGCCATCGACCTCGTCGAAGTAGCCCATCAGCTCGCGTCGATGCGGGGACTGCCGGTCCACGACGCCGATCTGGGGCTCGATGCAGCACTCACGTCACTGTCTGGCCGCATCCGCCTGCACGAGGGCGGCGACAAGACCCCCGAAGGTGTCATCACCGAACTGTGGGAGGCCGTGCTTGCGGCTGAGCAGCCGCGGGCCGATGACGAGACCGACTCGGGAAAAGCGACCGCCCCGGACGGGGCGACAGCGGCGCCCCGCTGACCCTGGAAGGCGACGACGCTCAGCAGGCACTCGCCGACGAGAACCGCCGGATGACCCCGCGGCCGCAACTGGCGCGCGATCCGAAGTTCGAGGAGATCAGCCCCGACGTCGGTGAGCTCGACGACGACGCCTTCGCCGACCTCGCTGCGAACGATCCCGACCATGCGCTTTCTTTGCTCGCCCAGATGCGGAGCGCAACCGATCGCACGCTGGCGATGCTGGCGGCGCGACTCGCCGGGCGACTCGTGCTCGATGTTGCGAAGACGGGTCCGGTGCGGGCCCGAGGTGTTGGCTCAATGGTGTCTTCGCCGGCTGATCGGGTCGAGGGCGATATCGATATCGACGCATCGATCGATGCTCTTTTGCACGCGCGCGCGGCCGGCGAAGCCGTCGACGCTGCCGACTTACGCGTCCGCCACTGGACCCAACCGGCGACGGCGCTGTGCCTCGTCATCGACCGCAGTGGCTCGATGAGCGGCAAGCGGCTCGCAACTGCGGCAGTTGCTGCGGCGGCGTGCGCGCACCGAGCGCCGTCGGACTGGTCGGTGCTCGCCTTCGCGGATCGGGTGATCGCGGTCAAAAGCCAGGACGATTCACGCTCATCACTCGGGGTGGTCGACGATTTGCTCCGACTCCGGGGCCGGGGCACGACCGATCTTGCCGGAGCGCTCGCGGCCTCAGCCCGCCAACTCGACCGTTCGCGAGCAAAACGTCGGGTAACGATCCTGATGTCGGACTGTCGCCCCACGACCGGGGCCGACGCGCTGCCAGTCGCACGGCGCCTCGATGAGTTGTGCATCATCGCCCCGGCCGATGACACCGATGATGCCAGCATGTTTGCCAAGCAGGTGGGTGCCACCCTCGCCATGGTTGAGGAGCCGAGCGACATTCCTGCTGCATTCCTTCGGGTCCTCGAGCGCTGAATCTCAGCCCCGGGACCTAGGTCCCTGCTGTTGCGTTGTTTTGTCTGTGACGCTCGACAAATCGCTCCGATTTTCCAACTCGACGAACTGACGAAACGTTTTGGCGACACGACGGCGGTAGACCGCGTGTCGCTGTCGGTCGGTGCTGGTGAGGTCGTTGGTCTGATCGGCGCCAACGGCTCGGGGAAGACCACCACGATGCGGATGCTGCTGGGTCTCATTCGTCCTACCTCCGGTTCGGCCAGGATCGCCGGTGGTGAAGTCGCCCGAGCCGTTGTTCGTGAAGGCGTTGGCTATCTGCCCGACGACCCGCCGCTCGAAGAGCGCTGGACGGTCGGCGAGCAACTCGACTGGTGGGAGTTGGTCCGGGGTCCGGCTCGGCGTCGAGCCGAGATCGAAGAAGTGCTGCGTGTCGAATCGAGCAAGCGCATCTCGGACCTCTCCCGAGGCAACCGACAAAAGGCCGCCATCACACTGACCTTGATGCAAGAGCCGCAGCTGATCGTGATGGACGAACCGGCGACAGGACTCGACCCGCTGGTGCGACGAGACCTCTGGGCGATACTGCGAGCAGCCGCAGATCGCGGGGCTGCGGTCTTCGTCTCATCACACGTGCTCGGCGACATCGAACACGTCTGCGACCGGGTCATCGTGCTTCGCAACGGCAGGGCTGTGTTCGACGGCACCGTCGACGAGCTCGCCTGTTCGAGCCGCCGCATCGTGTCGATCGAGTTCGGTCAGGCCGCTCCGCGGGCGGTATTCGCCGATCTTCCCGGAGTCATCGACGTGATGGTCCACGGATCACGCCTCGACATCGAAGTGATGGGATCGATCGATGGGTTGGTGAAGGCCGCCGCGGGGTTCGAGGTCGTCGAGTTCTCCACAGCACAGCCGACCCTCGAGGGTGGGTTCGTCACGCTCAGTGAGGAGGTCGATCGGTGAGTCGCCTCCCGTTCGTTACCCGCGCCCTCCGGCTTCGGGCTCGGTCGTTGGCCGGTTGGGGGACAGGCACCGTTGCCTTTGTCTCGATGATGATCGCGATCTTCCCGGTCGTGCGCGATGACTCCAGCTTCGATGAGTTGCTCGCGGACTACCCGGAGCCGATTCAAGCCCTGATCGGAGGTGACGTTTCGCTGTCGAGTGGACCGGGATTCATGAGCGCCGAGCTGTACTCGCTCATGCTGCCGGTCCTTTCTGCAATCCTCGCTGCAAACGCAGCGGCAGTCTTGCTCGGCGGGGAAGATGAGCGCGGTTGGCTGTCGTTTGTCGTCAGTGGCCCGACGACTCGAGCGCGGATCGTTCTGGAGACGGCAGCGGCGGTGGCGCTGGTCGCCGCAGTCCCGGTCGTTGCTGCTGCGCTCACCGTCGTCGTGGGCGGGCCGATGGTCGACCTCGGCCTGAGTGCGGGCCCTCTCGTAGAGGTGTCGGTCGTCATGTGGGTGTTCGGTTTGTTGTTCGGCGCCGCGGCACTGCTGGTGGCCGGAGCGGTCGGACGACGCGGCACCGCCGTCGGTGCCGCCACGGGTTTGGTTGTGTTCGCGTACGCCGCCGAGGTTGTCGGCTCAGTCGCGTCGTGGGGTCGACCGCTACAACTGCTGTCGCCCTTTCATCATCTCGTTGCGGCCCAACCGGCTGTCTTCGGGGCACCGTGGCCCGAGGTCATCGTCGCGCTCGCGGTCACCGTGGCGATGACCGTGGTTGCTGCCGTGCTCATCGAGCGCCGCGACCTCGTCGGCTGATCAGCGCGAGGCGGACCAGGAGTAGAGGTCGAAGTCGTTCGACCTCGACAGCGTCATCGACTTCCTGGGTGCCTTCGACCGGCAGCGAGTGCCACGCTACCGTCACCGCCCATGGCCGAACCCGACCTTGTTCCCAGCGGCCTGACGCTCGTTGCCGACGGCAACCTCCATCGCCGCGAACAGGGACGCCTCTTATTCGGTGGGGCACCGGTGCGTTCGGTGCGGCTCAGTGACGAGGGTGCGGTGGCGGTCGATCGCTGGATCGGCGGTGCGCCGGTCGGTGATGGCGAAGCCGAACGACGACTTGCGCGTCGACTGCTTGCCGGTGGTCTCGTGCACCCGCAGGTTGATCCGGTCATCGATGTCGATGTCACGGTCGTGATCCCGGTGCTCGACGACGAGTCGGGTGTCCGTCGTCTGATCGAGCGCCTTCCCGGCGTGTCGATCGTCGTCGTCGACGACGGCTCGACGGTGCCGTTTCGGTTCGAGGCGCCCGACGTCACCATCGTGCGTCACGACAGTGCTCGGGGCCCGGCTGCAGCCCGGATGACCGGTCTCGATCGGGTCACCACTGCGAACGTGCTCTTCGTTGATGCCGATATTGATCTCACGGTCGAAGACATCGCCTCGCTCCTCGGCCACTTCGTCGACCCCGAAGTGGTCGCTGTGGCGCCGCGCGTGGCGTCGGAGCCGGGGAGTGGTCTCCTCGCCGCCTACGAGGAGGACTTCTCGCCGCTCGATCTCGGTCCCGTTCCCTCGCCGGTCGGCCCGGGGCGGGTCGTTGCCTTCGTTCCGAGTGCCACGCTGCTGCTGCGTGCCGAGGTCATCCGAGCCGAAGGCGGGTTCGATTCGACGCTTCGTTATGGCGAGGACGTCGATCTGATCTGGCGACTTGCTGGCGATGGGCGGGTCATTCGCTACGACCCCGATGTCGTCGTTCGGCACCGACCTCGGTCCGACTGGCACGCGTGGGTTCGCCAACGCGTTGCGTACGGCTCGTCGGCGGCGCCGCTTGCCGCTCGGCACGGGGACGCTGTTGCGCCGGCCCGGCCGCCAACCCCGGTCCTGTTGGGTCTCGGCGCTGCTGCGATTGTGCCGGTCCGGACAGTTCCTGGAGTCGTGTCCGCCACGATCGCCGTCGTGAAGCGTCGGGTCGTTGCTGCGTTCGGGGATGAGGCGCCGCCGGAGATCACCCGCGGTGCTGTCGAGCATGCGGCCAGAACGAC
Organism: uncultured Acidimicrobiales bacterium; assembly: GCA_905480195.1. Lineage (GTDB taxonomy): Bacteria > Actinomycetota > Acidimicrobiia > Acidimicrobiales > Aldehydirespiratoraceae > UBA11606. The sequence goes on along the minus strand of CAJQPN010000005.1, from coordinate 114,246 downwards.
CATCATCGCACTCGTACGGGCGTGGTGGCCGTTCACCCTTCTCGCTGCGTGCGCTTCTCGCCGGGTTCGCTGTCGAGTCGGTGTTGTGCTGATGGGTGTGAGTGCCGCCGAATACGCACGATCGGGACGGCACATCGATCCCGTTCGAGGCGTCGCGCTCCGGCTTGTCGATCACCTCGCATATGGCGTCGGCGTCTGGAAAGGAGTGGTGCGGCATCGGTCGATGAAGGCGCTCGTGCCGGTCGTGGGGAATCGTGGTCGCTCATCGAGTACGGCTACCGTCTCTGGGCTATGAACCTCCCTGCTGGGATCGTTTCGTCTCGCCTTGACGACCTGCTCGAACGCGCGCGTCGCGAAGTCGACGAGGGTCGCTTGCCAGGTTTTCAGCTCGCAGTCGGTTTCGAACGTGAGGTGGTATACGCCGAGGCGTACGGAGAGGCGCGTGAGGATGAACGGTTCCACACGTACTCTGCAGTCAAACCGACGGTGAGTCTCACCGTGCTCGAACTCGCAGCCGAGGGCCTTTTCAACCTCGATGACCCCGTTGCGTCGATCCTTGAGACGTTCGGGACCAACGGCAAGGAGAGGATCACCATCTCCCAAGTCCTCCTCCACAAAGGGGGCTTCCCTTCAGCACCGATGGCGCCCCGGATCGCCAGCGACCGAACGGCTCGCCTCCAGCGCTACGGCACGTGGTACACGAACTGGGAGCCAGGCACCCGCTTCGAGTATCACCCATCGTCGGCCCATTGGATCCTGGCCGATCTCATCGAGGAGGTCTCGGGCCGACCGTATGCCGACGTCATCACCGAGCGCCTGATGGAGCCGGCTGGGCAAACCCGGTGGCTCGCGATCCCGGAGGCGGAGCAGGGCGACATCACCGACGTGTATTGCGTTGGCGAACCGGTCGATCCGATCGAGTACGAGGCGCAGTTCGGCGTGGCGCTCCCGGTCACCGAGGTCACCGACGACGCGCTCACCTCGTTCAACGATGCTGGTATACGGGCGTTGGGCCAACCTGGCGGCGGCGGAATCACTACTGCCAGCGGCTTCGCCTCGTGGTATCAGGCGATCCTTCACGACAACGGTGAGATCCTGCGCGCCGAGGTCAAACAAGATGCCCTCGCCATCGTCCGCCAGACCCACGAGGATCACATGGGCATATCGGCTAACCGCACCCATGCGTTCATCCTTGCCGGTGACGACGGGCGGGCCAGCGGGCGCGGCCACGCCCACACCGTCAGCCCGATGACGTTCGGCCACGGCGGCGCAAGGGGTCAGTTGGCCTGGGCCGATCCAGTCTCCGGCGTGTCGTTCGGTTTCATGACCCACGGCCTGGAACGGCACCGGTTGCACGAGGCCCGTCGTTCGATTGCGATCTCGACCAAGGCCGGCCTGCTCACGACCCCCGTCGACTGACGAGTGCACGAACGGTTGCCCATGTCGAGGCCATCACAATGCATGTGACGAGTGCTACCGGTCCGAGGGCTTCGGCGCTCGTGCGGTCGGCGAGCAGGCCGACGAGGGAGGGCACGGTGATGGCGCCAAGGGATGCGGCAGCGAACTGGTAGCCGACGAAACGCGCAGCATTGCGGGTACCGAGATACACCGGCGTTCGGTTGACCACCACAGGGAACATCACCGAGAAGGCAAGCCCGAGAATGGGGAGAGCCAAGCCTCCCGCTCCGGCCGGATCGAGGGCCAAGACGAGCGCACCAAGGACGCCGAGTACCGACGCCTGGGTCATCAGCACCTCGGGCGTGATGCGATCACCGAGCCACGCCATGGCGAATCGACCAACGGTGAGCCCGCCCCAGTAGGCCGCGACGAGCCAGCCACCAGCAGTCTCGGACACCCCGCGGGATTCGGTGAGCAACGTGAAGCTCCAATGCCCAGCTCCGACCTCAACCCCGACGTAAAGGAAGAACCAGAACAACAGCAAGGCGAGGAGCCGGCCGGCGTCAGCCGGATCGGCGGTGCCGGTCGAGAGTGTCTGGTCGTCCCGGTCGATCGGGAGATCGAAGCCTCGAGGGGCGGCGAGCGTCACGAACGCAACGATCAACTGAATCGAGCCGAGGAGGAGGAAGGGCACCCCCCACCGGTCGCCGTTGGAGACGAAGGCAACAGCCAAGATCGGCCCGATCACTGCGCCGACGCCGTAGAACCCGTGAATCAGGCCCATCGCTCGGCTGCTGCGACTGACCGCTACCCATGCGTTGATAGAAGCGTCGAGCAGACCGTTGCCGAGGCCGAGGACGAGGAAGCCAAGCAGTACACCGACCCAACTCGAGCCGATGCCGATCCACCAGAGGGCGCCGGCTGCCGATACGCCGCCGGTTCGGATGACGGCGGTTGCGCCGAACCGATCAGTCAGATGGCCCGACGCCACCGACGCCGTCATGTAGCCGCCGGCGAGTGCGGCGAAGATTTGACCGAAGTGCCCGTCAGAGCGGCCAAACGCGTCGCGCATCGAAGGCCACAGGGGGCCGAGTGCCCCATCGGTCACGCCAAGCACGACGAACGCTGCCAGAGCAAGCGTCGCGGCGAGATTCGTCTTCAGCACGCCGTGAGTCTGGCGACTAGAACCTGGGCCCATGCTCATCGTCGCCGGAACCTTCAGATTCGACCCGGACAGGCTCGACGCCGTCGTTGCACTCCAGGGCCCGCTCATGGAGGAGGTGCGGGCCGAAGCCGGCTGTCAGGCCTACGTCTTCTCAAACGATACGCAGGAGCCGGGGGTGCAACATCTGTTCGAGATCTGGGATGACGAGGCATCGCTGGCAGCGCATGCCCGGGCTCCGCACATGTCGACCTATCGCGATGCGATGCAGGAGTTGGGTGCGCTGATCAGCCGCAAGGTCGTGCGGTACGACGTGAGCGAGGCGAAACCGCTCTAGCGGCCGCGTTCGGCGAGATAGGCCGCACCGGCTGCCCGCGATTCCTCGTCGTGAAGCGCATTGACGAGTGAGTCGGCATCGGACCACGCCGTCCCGGTCGACACGAGTTCTTCTGCGGCTGCGTCGACAGCCATGAGCGTGGCGCGCAAGGTGAGACGAGACTTTTTGGCGAGTGCTCGCGCCAACGCTTCGGCATCGGCCAGGTAGGCGTCGTCGGCCGACACCGTGTTGATCATGCCCCGCGTGTGCGCCTCTCGGGCACTGAAGGACCGGCATGTCATGACGAGTTCGCGAGTGGCTGCCGGGCCGATCTCGCGAACTAGTCGTTGGATGCCCCCCCACGCCAGCGGAATTCCCAGGTCGACTTCAGGAATCGCGAAGTTCGTGGACTCGGCGGCAACTCGCAGGTCGCAGGCCGCGGCCAAGACGACGCCGCCGCCGATGCAATGACCGTGAACTGCGGCGATCGTCACCGCCTGCATCGACTCGATCGCTTCGGCCATGCGGCGCCCGGCATCGGCGGCATCGCGGGGGAGTGTGCCGGTCGGCCCGCCGAACGAGGCGAGGTCGGCGCCTGCGGTGAAGGCTCGTCCGGCGCCGTGCACGATCACGACGCGCACCTCCTCGAGACTGTCGAACCAGCTCGCAGCCGCAACCAACTCCTCGAGGCACCGTGTGCTCAGTGGGTTCAGTTTCTCGGGTTGGTTGAGCTTCAGTCGGCCGACTCGGCCATCGACGATGCACTCCAGCGTTTCGAAATCGGGCATGAAGAGACCATAGAGGGACCCATTCGAAGCTGCAGCGCTCGACCGTTGAGCGCGGCGTTACGAAATGGTGTGATCGGTGATGTCGATGATCACCGGATCGACGTCTGCACCGTGCTCGGCTCGATGATGGACATAGTGCCGTGGATCGCCTCGCTGCGAGCCCAGTCGGCAACGTCGTCTTCTGAGGTCAACAGCACGACCTGTTGACTTTCCGAAACCTGTACGAGTATCCCGAGGATCTTCGCTTTCAGGTCTGCTTTCAGGCCGGAGAAGGCGTCGTCGATGATGAGCGGCAGGCTCTCGCCGGCGGGTCCGAACGTGCGCACGTCGTCGACGCGCTGCATGAGCGCACGGGTGCAGGCAGCGAGGTCGTCAGCATCATCGGGGGGTGCCGACACTCCCGAGTCGGTGACTGCGGCAACGTGGGTGGCAGCAGCCTCGATCTCGTCGCGATGCTCGAACGCCCAGTCGAGGCTGATGTCGCCGGCAAGCTCGGCCCAACGTTCGAGTGCGCCGTCGTGGGCGACCTTCGCCTCGATGAGGTTTTGGCGCGCTTGTTGGCTCTCGATGAGCCCGTTGACACGCTGCATGTGGAACCCGAGGTACGTCTGAGCACCTGCCTCGGCGAGAACAGCCTCCTCCGCCTTCCGGGCCCGAAGCATGAGATATTTCCGCACGAGCGAGGCGGTGAGCATCATGACAGCGATGATTGCCAGCAGGATCGTGAGTTCTTGACCGAGGAACATCGCAGTCGGAACTAACGCGAGGGCCGTGATCACGCCGGCGATGAACGAGACACGGCGAGATTCCTCAGCGGTGCGCTGGGCCTCCTCGAAACGCTCGTGGCGTTCCTCGATACGGCTGACGACGGTGGCGTCTTCGGGAGACGAACCGCTCGAAGTGGCGGCTTGCTCGAGGCGGTGCTCGCTCGCCAGTGTCTCATCGGCTATGGCCCACAACGCGTCGGGATCCAGCTTGGCGAGGCGCCGCACGACCTTCTCGTGATGGGTGCTGGCATCCAGGTCACGTCTGGTGACGCGCAGGGTCCGCTTTGCGTCGCGTGCAGTCATTCCAGCGACGGACAGCAGATCGATTTCGCCTTCGGCGTCGGTGAAGCGGGCGCTGACGTCGGCAGAGGCGTCGACGTCGACGACGAGGGGGCGGGCGCCACGCGGCCGAAAGATCGCGAAGTGGCCGCCGTTGTCGGCGACCACCTCGGCATGTACGCCGGGTCGGCTGGAACTCAGACTGCCGACCAGCTCGTTGATCAGCCCTTCGCGCTCCACCTGCCCGACACTGGAGATGACGGTCAGCTTGGGGTGAAAATCCAACGCGAACGTGGAGTCGTCAGCTTCGATGACGAGACGCTCGAATCGCATAGAACCTCTTTCGGCTCCGAAGGACAAAAATTGAGTCGAACAACCTCGAAGAATACTGGGAAGTACGAAACATCAACTGCGTTGGTTCGTCGCTACAGCGCCAACGCTGGAAGCCGGGTTGGGAACCCGACCACGGCGTGGCATCATTGCCGTCGCTCCGAGCACTCGTTCGGAGGCTGCTCCCTTAGCTCAGTCGGCAGAGCGTCTCCATGGTAAGGAGAAGGTCGTCAGTTCAATTCTGACAGGGAGCTCGTCGGTTCGACTCGCCGTGCGAACCATGGCGACGTAGCTCAGTTGGTGAGAGCGCTCGACTCATAATCGAGAGGTCGACAGTTCGAATCTGTCCGTCGCTACAACGCTCTCGTGACCCGAAAGGAGACGGTGCCGATGGCACAAGCACCCCGTCGTCTCCACATCGTCACAGATTTGTCACGTAACCCAGGCGCTTCTGAGGGGTCCAATACCTCTGATCCCGACATGGCCGTCTTGGTCGAGCGGGCTGCTGCTGGCGAGCGCGAAGCGTTCGACGAACTGGTGAGGCTTACCCATCGCGATGCGTTCGGGTTGGCTGTCCGGCTCATCGGCAACGAAGAGGACGCATGCGACGTGGTACAAGACGCCTACCTCCGGGCTTATCGCAGCATCAGCCGATTTCGGGGTGATGCTCGCTTCAGCACCTGGCTCTACCGGATCGTCGCCAACTGTGCGTCCACCTTCAACACTCGCAGGGGCCGGCAGCGCACTGAGGTACTCATGGATGACGATGTCGTCGAGGCCAATCCTGATAACGATCCCGTGCAAGCTGCGGAGGCGGCCGATCTCCGCCACGCGGTCGACGCCGCTATCCAAGGTCTTCCGCCTCGTCTCCGTTCCGTGATCGTGTTGCGAGACGTCTACGACTTGCCGCACGAGGCAATCGCCGAAGAACTCGGCATCTCGGTTAGTGCCGCCAAAGTGCGGCTCCATCGGGCCCGCCGGCGTCTGCGCGAGCAGGTCTTCCCACTCCCAGGAGAGAACCTCCATGCTGTCTGAACCCCGTCCGGCGGCCTGTGACGCAGTTGCCGATGACCTCGCAGCCGTCGACGAACAGCACGTGCTCAGTCCGACCGTCGGCGCCCATGTCGAGTCGTGCTTGCGATGTCAGGCTGAAGTCGCCAGCTACCGCCGGATGCGTCGCACGCTCCGCAGTCTCGCCGAACATCCCGTAATCGTCTCGCCTCGACTCGAGGGCGAGATTCTCACTGTGCTCGACACCGTCGACGGTCGCCCTTCGGTGAGGGTTCCCGTGGCGGCAGCAGCCACGATCGGTGGCCTCGCCGCTGCAGCCGGTGTCATCGCCTTCGCAGCTCGTCACCGCCGCGTTCTTCGGCTGGCCAGCTAAACGCTCCCCGCTCCCCAAATCTTGCGGGTTTCGCCCGCCGATCACGGTGGTAGCCTCAGAGACTGTTCTCAGGGGCGTGGCTCAATTGGTAGAGCACCGGTCTCCAAAACCGGCGGTTGGGGGTTCGAGTCCCTCCGCCCCTGCCATGGAGGCTTCGTCGTCCGGCGAGGCCCCGTAATCATCCAAGGATCTGCATCATGTCGATGAACCGGCAGCAAAAGCGCATGCTCCAAAAGCAAGGCGAGATCGACGCCGACGGCGAACCCGTGCGCGCTCGCAAAGAGCCTCCTGCTCCCCGCGAACGCACCAGCGCCGGCCAGTTCCTGCGCGAAGTGCGTACCGAACTCCGCAAGGTCGCCTGGCCCACCCGTGACGAGACGGTCAATTACTCGATCGTCGTCCTTGCGACCATCGTCTTTATGGGCGCCCTGATCTACGGCCTCGACTGGCTTTTCTCGACCTTCATTCTCGAACTCTTCGAACAGAAATCATGACTGACGACACCACCACCGAAGAAGAAACCGCCGACACCGTCGAGCATGCCGAACCCCTCGCCGAGCAATCAGCGCCCGAATCGGAAGCCGCCGGGTCGGCTGCCCCCGTTGGCGCAGGGCTTGCGAACGAGTGGACCGGCGGCAACGCTGCCGGCCCAGACGAGGGCGAAATCGACGTCATCGACGAAGACGAACTTCTCGCCGAAGCCGAAGAAGAACGCTACGTCAGCCCCTACGACCGGCCGGGCCGCTGGTTCGTGCTCCACACCCAGTCGGGCTACGAAAAGAAGGTCAAGCAGAATCTCGAAGCCCGTACCGCATCGATGAACATGGAAGATCGCATCCACGAGGTCGTCATCCCGACCCGCGAAATTCCCGAGTTCAAGAACGGCAAGAAGGTCATGACCGAGAAGAAGCTCTTCCCGGGGTATCTCCTCTGCCGCACGACTCTTGACGACGACGCGTGGTACGTCATTCGCAACACCCCGGGTGTCACAGGCTTCGTAAACCAGGGGGGCAAGCCTTCGCCGATGCGGCGCCGCGACGTCGAGAGCTTCCTTGGTGTCGAAGCTGACCGTACGCAGGAAGCCTCCAAAAAGTCCAAGCCGATGTTCGAGTACGACATGGGCGAGACCGTGCGGGTCAAGGAAGGCCCGTTCGCTGACTTCTCGGGCGAGATCATCGAGATCAACGAGGACCAACTCAAGGTCAAGGTGCTCGTCAATATCTTCGGGCGCGAAACCCCCGTCGAACTCGAGTTCGCCCAGGTCGCTCGACTCTGATTCACGGCGGCAGTTGCCCATGCCGCCAAATCTCCCTGCGCGCAGGTTGGCGCGCGTGCTCATCCGGCCCAGAATAGCTGGTCCACATTTCTCGCTAGGAACCACTCATGGCCAAGAAGAAGGTCGCTGCTGTTGTCAAGATCCAGATCCCCGCTGGGCAGGCTTCGCCTGCGCCGCCCGTCGGTACCGCGCTCGGTCCGCACGGTGTTGCGATCATGGACTTCTGCAAGGACTACAACGCGAAGACTGAAGACAAGCGGGGTCAGATCGTTCCTGTCGACATCACGATCTACGAAGACCGATCCTTCTCGTTCGTCCTCAAGACTCCGCCCACACCGTTCCTGATCCGTCAGGCCGCCGGACTCGAGAAGGCCTCTGGCGAGCCCGGTCGCGAAGTTGCCGGTTCCATCACCGACGCGCAGATCACCGAGATCGCAGAACTCAAGATGCCCGATCTGAACGCCATCGATCTCGAGGGCGCCAAGCAGCAGATCGCAGGTACCGCCCGCTCCATGGGGATCAAGGTCATCTGAAGCCCGGGCCTCCTCCGGAGGCCCTGCTGCGGGCAGGACAAGAACTTCGGGCCAAGTCGGCCCAGCGCTCGTATCGGACGACCTCACCGGGCGGCGTGAACACAGAGGGAGCCACACCATGGCGAAGAGCAAGCAGTACACCGACAATTCTGGCAAGTACGACCGTGACCGGTTGCACTCCGACAGCGAAGCCATCGGCATCGTGAAGTCGCTCGGAACGAAGAAGTTTGACGAGACCATCGACGTCGTGGTGTGCCTGAGTGTCGACCCCCGCAAGGCCGATCAGATGATTCGGGGGACGGTCGCGCTCCCGGCCGGCACTGGTAAGGACGTTCGTGTTGCGGTGTTCGCCCAGGGTGAGGCCGCCACGGCAGCTCGTGAGGCCGGAGCCGAGCACGTCGGCGCCGACGATCTCGCAGCCGAAGTCGAGGGCGGCATGACCGATTTCGACATCGCTATTGCGACCCCCGACATGATGCCCACGGTCGGCAAGCTCGGTCGGGTCCTCGGTCCGCGCGGTCTCATGCCGAACCCCAAGACCGGCACCGTGACCCCTGACGTCGTGAAGGCGATCAACGAATTCAAGGGCGGCATGGTTGAGTACCGAACCGACCGGTTTGCCAACGTTCACGTGCCGATCGGCAAGGTCAGCTTCGATGAATCTGCGCTCCTCGCGAACCTTCGGGCGCTCGTTTCCGAACTCGAGCGAGCCAAGCCTGCATCGGCCAAAGGCAAGTACATGAAGAAGGTCGTCGTGTCTTCGACCATGGGTCCCGGCGTTCGCATCGACCCCGGTGGGATCGCTGTTTCGGAGGCCTGACCGTTTCGATTTTTGGTCAACCGTCGTATCCTTGCCAACACAATTGATCTCTGCTTCACCGAAGACCTCCGGTGCTCTGCTTCTGCAGAACCAATGAGCCCAGGCTCGCCGGACGAGGAAAGCACCTTCTGATCTCCACCTTCTGGTGGCTGTCTGGGCGCTTACCGACTCGGTGGGCGCCCAACGTTCTTTTCCGTCGGAAAGGAACCCGACAGAAGAAAAAGGAGGTGAGATGGAAGACCCGAGACCAGACAAGGTCGCCGTTGTTGACGAGGTTCGAACGAAGCTCGACGAAGCAGACGGTGCCCTCCTCACCGAATATCGCGGGCTGAACGTGCCCCAGCTCGCAGAACTGCGCAAGGCGCTGCGCGACGCCGGCAGCGAGTACAAGGTTTACAAGAACACCCTCGTCCGGATTGCGGCAGCCGATGCCGGCATCGAAATCGCCGACGAAATGCTGACCGGCCCGACTGCAATCGCGTTCGTCAACGGAGGTGCCGATGGCGCCCCCGGCGACGCTGCAGCTGTGGCCAAGGCACTGAAAGACTTCGCCAAGGGCAACGACAAGCTCGTGCTCAAGGGCGGCGTGCTCGATGGGGTGGTTCTGAGTGCCGACGACATCATGGCGTTGGCCGAGCTTCCGTCCCGCGAGGTCCTGCTCAGCCAGATTGCCGGTCTCTTGCAAGCCCCGCTTGCCGAGTTCCTCAGTCTGCTCGATGCCGTGCCCCGAGAGTTCTCGTACGCGCTGCAGGCGCTCATCGAAAAGGGAGGCGCCGGTGAAGCGCCTGCCGCTGATTCATCCGACTCGGCCCACCCGGCCGACGAAACCCCCGCTGAAGCATCCGCTGAGGCAACCGACACCGACGAACCCGCCGGTGACGAAGAACCCGCCGACGCCGGCGAAACCGTCGGCGCCGACACTGAAGAGGAGGAGTAGCCATGGCTACGACTGAAGAGATTCTCGACGCGATCGGTTCGATGACCGTTCTCGAGCTGAGCGAACTGAAGAAGGCATTCGAAGAGCGCTTCGATGTCACCGCTGCAGCCCCGGCTGCGGTCATGGCTGCACCTGCGGCCGGTGGCGACGGTGGCGGCGAGGCTGAGGAGAAGTCCTCCTTCGATGTCGTGCTGACTGCTGCTGGCGACAAGAAGATCCAGGTGATCAAGGAAGTCCGTGGCCTCACCAGCCTCGGCCTGAAGGAAGCCAAGGAGCTCGTCGACAACGCGCCGAAGCCGATCCTTGAGGGCGCTTCGAAGGACGACGCCGAGAAGGCCAAGGAAGCTCTCGAGGCCGCTGGCGGCACCGTCGAACTCCAGTAGTCCTGACCTGTTGCGCTTCGCAGCGGGGTGATTCAGAACTGACGCAGCCGGCCCTACGGGGCCGGTTGCGTCGCGCCTAGGGTGCTCACCGTGACGAACACCGACCCTGCGCCCATCTCTCATGTGAACGTCTGGCCTCTTGGCAACGAGTTGTTGGTGACCTGGCGCGGGGGAGGGGATGTGTCGGTCTTTGTCTCCGACGATCCAATCGACGCAGGCACCGACGTTCGCAAGCCCGACCGGCCGGGGCAGGTCAGCGTCTCGCGTGTTGGACGGCCGTATGTTCACCTGTTCGACCCAGGGCGCGGTTTCACCGTTGCCGCTGAGCGACTCGTGTTCATGGACGGTGTTCGGAATTTCCGTGACATCGGCGGCTATCCCACCGCTGACGGCGGTCACACCCGGTGGGGTCAGGTGTTCCGCAGCGCTCGCCTCGACGAGACCTCCGACGCTGATCTCGAGCGGATCCGCATGCTCGGGGTCACGAAGGTGTTCGACCTACGCACCCAGAGCGAGGTCGACAACAACCCGAACCGTTTGCCCGACCACGTCGAACTCGTCCACATGCCGATGTCGAGCCAGGTCGCAATGCCGAAAGGCTTGTTCGAACGCATCCTCGACGGCGATATCACGAGTTACACAAAGGTCGACATGGCCCATGGCTACCTTCGGATGCTCGAGTCGTTCACCGACTACCTGTCGGCGATGGTGCAGGCGGTGGCCAATGGCGAGAAGATCCTCTTCCACTGCGCAGCCGGGAAGGATCGTACGGGCATCACCGCGATGACGATGTTGGCGCTCGCCGGCGTCGCAGACTCGTACGTGCTCGATGATTACGAAATGTCGGCCCAACATCAGCCAGAGGGGCGGATCGAGCACTTCTCGACCGAGTTGAGCAAGGCAGGCCGCGATCCTGACATGTTCGACCTCGACGCGATGCTCGGTTCGCCCCGTCCGGTGATGCGCATGACCCTCGATGGCATGCGTGACCGATGGAAGGACCACCCTGGCTATTTCGAACACCTGGGTCTCGACGCTGCGGTACGGGCTTCGGCGCAAGAACATCTTCGTTTCGCTCAGCCCTGAAAACCCGACATGAACGGATGTGACAGTCAGGTTGCCGATCCCAGATTCCCTTGACCGGTGAGAGCTGGTTTCGTACTGTGCGCGGGTGTTGCGGTCCTGAGGGCCCCAATCGAAGCACCGCCAAAATGCAGGGGGTGCTTGCATGCTTGCCTGTGAGTTGTTATATGCAGCAGGCGCAGGCTAGTCTGGCCCGTAAGGTGGTCGTCGTCGCGCTTCTCCCCACTCACTCTTGAGCGGTTCGACGCGCTTCGGCGACCATTTGGCGTCCCTTTCCACGATTCCTCAGGAGTCCTCGTGACCACACGCGCAGCGCAACGCGAACGGTACTCATTCGGCAACTTGGAGGAAGTCCTCGAACTTCCCGATCTGATTGCCATCCAGCGGGAGAGCTTCAAGTGGCTCCTCGACGAAGGTCTGGCTCAGACCTTCCGCGACATTTCACCGATCAAGGACTTCACCGAGACACTTCAACTCGAGTTGGAATTCGATCCCGACGACGAGGATCTGCGCCCGCCGCCGAAGCACTCGGTCGAAGAGTGCAAAGAAAAAGACATGACCTACAGCGCGCCGATCTTCGTGCGCGCTCGCTTCATGAACGCCAACACCGGCGAGATCAAGGAGCAGACGGTCTTCATGGGCGACTTCCCCATGATGACCGACAAGGGAACCTTCATCATCAACGGCACCGAGCGGGTTGTCGTATCGCAGCTCGTGCGCTCTCCCGGCGTCATCTTCCAGCCCGGTGAGCGTTTCCGCCTCCGGAACCTCAGCAAGCATCAGCTCGTCACCGGCACGATCCACCCCTACCGCGGGGAATGGATCGAAATGGACGTCGAGCAAAAGCCGGGCAAGGACGTTACCGCCGGTGCCCGTGTCGCTCGCAAGCGCCGTCTCTCGCTCTTCACCCTCCTCCGCGCCCTGGGCTACGACGAGGAGAACGAGCCCGGTTTCCTCGACCGGTTCGTTCAGCACTTCGACTTTCTCGAAGGTCAGTGGGAGAAGGATCGTGACATCGCACCCACCCAGGAAGAGTCGCTGCTCGAGATCTACAAGCGGGCCCGTCCTGGCGAGCCGCCGACCGTGGAGTCGGCTCGTGCCTACTTCCGCAATGCCTTCTTCGAGCCCCGTCGCTACGACCTCAGCAGGGTTGGTCGCTACAAGCTCAACCGCAAACTCGGGCCCGAGCTCGACTTCCTCCAAAAGCAATTCGGCCTCGATCTCGAACGCCCCGAGCAGGGCCAGTCGGTTCTCGCCCAGGCTGAGATGCTCGCAGCGACCACCTATCTGCTCAACCTCGCCAAGGGCGAGCCGGGCTACCGCCTCGACGATCAGGATCATTTCGCCAACCGTCGCATCCGGAGTGTGGGTGAGCTGATCCAGAACCAGGTACGGATCGGTCTCAGCAGGATGGAGCGCGTCGTGCGCGAGCGCATGACAACCCAGGACGTCGAAGCGATCACCCCGCAGACCCTGATCAACATCCGCCCGGTCGTGGCGGCGATCAAAGAGTTCTTCGGCACCTCCCAGCTCTCACAGTTCATGGACCAGGTCAACCCGCTGTCGGGGCTCACTCACCGTCGGCGTCTCTCGGCGCTCGGCCCCGGTGGCTTGTCTCGTGAGCGTGCCGGCTTCGAAGTGCGCGACGTCCACTTTTCGCATTACGGCCGAATGTGCCCGATCGAGACGCCGGAGGGTCCGAACATCGGCCTGATCGGCGGTCTGGCCTCCTTCGCTCGCGTGAACCCGTTCGGCTTCATCGAGTCGCCCTACCGGGTCGTCAAGAACGGCAAGGTCACCGATGAGATCGTGTATCTCACCGCCGACGAGGAAGAAGAGTACGTCGTTGCCCAGGCCAATGCGCCGCTTGACAGCAACGGCAAGTTCGTCAACGACCGCGTGCTAGTGCGACGTTCCCCCCAGGCTGCGAGCCTGCACGATCTTCGCCTCCAGTTGGAACAAGAAGTGTTCTTCGGCGCCACCACCGAGATCTCTTCGGTACCGCCGGAGGAAGTCCAGATGATGGACGTCTCGCCGAAGCAGATCGTCTCGGTCGCCACTGCACTGATTCCCTTCCTGGAGCATGACGACGCCAACCGCGCCCTGATGGGCGCCAACATGCAGCGCCAGGCGGTCCCGCTTCTGCGGGCCGAAGCGCCCTACATCGGAACTGGCATGGAGGCCCGTTGCGCCTCCGATGCCGCCGACATGGTGTTGGCTCAAGACGACGGCACCGTCATCGAACTCGATGGCGACCACATTGTTGTCGACTACAAGAAGCTTGGGCAGCAGACGATCTTGCTCAAGAAGTTCGCCCGATCCAACCAGGACTCCTGCATCAACCAGAAGATCCGAGTGGCCGTCGGCGACAAGATCAAGAAGGGCCAACTCCTCGCCGACGGTCCGTCGACTGACCTCGGTGAACTTGCCCTCGGCAAGAACCTGCTGGTCGCGTTCATGCCGTGGGAGGGCTACAACTTCGAGGACGCGATCATCCTCTCCGAGCGCCTGGTGAAGGATGACGTTCTCACGTCGATCCACATCAAGGAGCACGAGATCGATGCGCGCGACACAAAGCTCGGCCCCGAGGAGATCACCCGTGACATCCCCAACCTGAGCGAGGAAATCCTCGCCGACCTCGACGAGCGCGGCATCATCCGCATCGGCGCTGAGGTCGGCCCAGGTGATGTGCTCGTCGGCAAGGTCACCCCCAAGGGCGAGACCGAGCTGACCCCCGAAGAGCGCCTGCTGCGCGCCATCTTCGGGGAGAAGGCCCGCGAAGTGCGCGACACCTCCATGAAGGTCCCGCACGGCGAGGTTGGCAAGGTCATCGACGTCAAGGTTTTCAATCGCGACGACTCCCACGAGTTGAATCCCGGTGTGAACCAGCTCGTCCGGGTCTACGTCGCTCAGAAGCGCAAGATCAGCGTGGGCGACAAGCTCGCCGGTCGTCACGGCAACAAGGGCGTCATCTCGCGGATCCTGCCGATCGAGGACATGCCCTACACCGCCGACGGCCAGCCCGTCGACATCATTCTCAACCCACTCGGCGTGCCCTCACGGATGAATGTCGGGCAGGTGCTCGAAGCTCACCTTGGTTATGCAGCCCGCTGGGGCTGGGACATCGACGGCGAAGCAGTTGGCGATGCGCCGATCCGCGGCACCGAGTCCAAGACCCGGCCGACCACCAAACCGTCAATGTTCATCGCAACGCCGGTGTTCGACGGAGCGAAATGGGACGAGAAAGATCTCGCCGGCGACAAGCCCGTCATCGTCGACATCTTGAAGAACCTCAATCCCGAGTCAACCGATGGCGAGACCCGCCTGATCCAAGACGACGGCAAGCAAACCCTCTACAACGGGCGCACGGGTGAGGCCTTCGACAACCCGATCATGACCGGGTACGTCTACATCTTGAAACTCGCCCACTTGGTCGACGACAAGATCCATGCCCGTTCGACCGGCCCGTACTCGATGATCACCCAGCAACCGCTCGGGGGGAAGGCGCAGTTCGGTGGTCAGCGGTTTGGTGAGATGGAAGTGTGGGCCCTCGAGGCCTACGGCGCCGCCTATCTGCTGCAGGAGCTGCTGACCATCAAGTCCGACGACGTTCTCGGCCGTGTGAAGGTCTACGAGGCGATCGTGAAGGGCGAGAACATTCCCGAGCCAGGCATTCCCGAGTCGTTCAAGGTGCTCATCAAGGAAATGCAGGCCCTGTGCCTCAACGTCGAGGTGCTGTCGAAGGACGGTCAGGAGATCGAGATGCGAGAACTTGACGAAGAGACGTTCCGCACGGTCGAGGAGCTGGGGATCGATCTCCAGCGACCCGAACGCGGATCCGACGAAGAAGACGCTGCTCGTGCCGCCGCCCGCGCAGCCCGCGGCTGAGGCCAGAGAGAAGAAGAGGGAGTAACCAATGCTCGACGTAAACGACTTCTCAAACCTGAAGATCGGTCTCGCCACCGCCGACTCCATCCGCATGTGGTCTAACGGTGAGGTCAAGAAGCCCGAGACCATCAACTACCGCACACTCAAGCCCGAAAAGGACGGACTCTTCTGCGAGAAGATCTTCGGTCCGACCAAGGACTGGGAATGCTCATGCGGCAAGTACAAGCGGGTCCGCTTCAAGGGCATCATCTGTGAGCGTTGCGGTGTAGAAGTAACCCGCTCGAAGGTCCGGCGCGAACGTATGGGCCACATCGAGTTGGCCGCCCCTGCCGTTCACATCTGGTACCTGCGTGGCACCCGCTCGTGGCTTGCGTATCTACTCATGGGCACCGAGCCCAAGGAAGAACTCAAGGCCAAGCAGCTCGAGAAGGTCATCTACTTCGCAGCCAACCTCGTGATCTCCGTTGACGTCGAGCGTCGCGATGCCGATCTGCCGTCGCTCGAAGCCGACGTCATCGGTGAGCGCGAGGCGATTGACAACGACATGGAGCTCGACCTCGCTCGTCGCAGTGAGGAGCTCGAGGCCGAACTCGCCGAACTCGAGAAGGAAGGCGCCAAAGAAACCGAACTGAAGGCCGCTCGCCGGCAGCTCGACAAGGACTTGGCCGAGATCCGCGAACAGTTCGAGTTCGAGAAGGAGATCCTTGATCGCGCCTGGACCGAGTTCAAGTCCATGCACGGTCGCCAGATCATCGAAGACGAGATGCTGTGGCGCGAGCTGCAGGATCGTTGGGGCGATTACTTCGACGGCGGCATGGGTGCTGATGCCATCGCCCGCCTCGTCGAGCACCTCGATTTCGAGGACGAAGAGCAGAAGCTTCGCACCCAGATCGATCCGCCGGAGGGCCAGAAGGGCCTGAGCGCGCAGCGCAAGCAGAAGGCCATCAAGCGCCTCAAGATTGTTGCGGCGTTTAACCGTCGTGATGAGTACGGGCGTCGAATCAACGATCCTCGAGCAATGATCCTCGATGTCGTTCCGGTGATCCCGCCGGAACTCCGTCCGATGGTGCAGCTCGACGGTGGCCGCTTTGCGACCTCTGATCTCAACGATCTGTACCGTCGCGTCATCAACCGGAACAACCGGCTGAAGCGTCTACTCGATCTCGGTGCGCCCGAGATCATCGTCAATAACGAGAAGCGGATGCTCCAAGAAGCCGTCGACGCGCTGTTCGATAACGGTCGTCGTGGCCGTCCGGTAACCGGTCCTGGAAACCGGCCGCTGAAGTCGCTTTCCGACATGCTCAAGGGCAAGCAGGGTCGCTTCCGTCAGAACCTGCTCGGGAAGCGTGTCGACTATTCGGGGCGTTCGGTCATCGTTGTCGGCCCGACCCTGAAGTTCCACCAGTGCGGTCTACCCAAGATCATGGCGCTCGAACTCTTCAAGCCCTTCGTCATGAAGCGTTTGGTTGATGCTGAGCTCGCCCAGAACATCAAGTCGGCCAAGCGCATGGTTGAGCGTCGTCGGCCGCAGGTATGGGATGTGCTCGAGGACGTCATCAAGGAGCACCCGGTGCTTCTCAACCGCGCCCCCACGCTGCACCGCCTCGGCATCCAGGCCTTCGAGCCGGTCCTTGTCGAGGGCAAGGCGATCAACCTTCACCCACTGGTGTGCACGGCGTTCAACGCGGACTTCGACGGCGACCAGATGGCGGTTCACCTGCCGCTGTCGGCCGAAGCTCAGGCCGAGGCGCGAGTGCTCATGCTGAGCGCCAACAATGTGCTCAGCCCCGCCAACGGTAGGCCACTGGTCACGCCGACCCAGGACATGGTCATCGGTGCGTTCTACCTCACTGACGTGGTCGAGGACGCCACCGGCGCTGGACGTGTATTCCGCGATGTCAACGAACTGACCGCCGCATACGAGCGTGGCGACGTTGCCATCCATGCACCGATCCAGTTCCGCATCCCCGAGCTGATGATCAGCCCCGCCAATGGCGAGGCTGCGCAGTACGAGCCGACCACCGTGGGCCGTGTCTTCTTCAACCAGACACTTCCGGTCGACTACCCGTACGTCAACGAGAAAATCAGCAAGAAGGAGATGGGCACAATCGTCGACACGCTGGCTCGTGGCTTCGACAAGCAAGCGGTCGCCATCAGCCTTGATGCAATCAAGGATCTCTGCTTCCACTTCGCCATGAAGTCGGGCCTCACGGTCTCGATCGACGATGTGGCAACACCGACGGAGAAAGGTGAGATCCTCGACCGTCATGAGAAGCAGGCCGACAAGATCGAGCAGCAGTTCCGCCGCGGCATCATCACCGACGGCGAACGTCGGCAGATGGAGGTCGAGGTCTGGTCCGAGGCGACCGAAGAGGTCACCAACCGGATGAAGGAAGGCCTCGAGAGCCAGCAGTTCAACCCTGTCAACATGATGGTCGAATCGGGTGCTCGAGGAAACATGATGCAAGTGCGCCAGATCGCAGGCATGCGTGGTCTCGTCGCCAACCCCCGTGGCGACATGATCCCTCGCCCGATCAAGAGCAACTTCCGTGAAGGGCTGAAGATGCTCGAGTACTTCATCGCCACGCCTGGTGCTCGGAAGGGTCTCGTCGACACGGCGCTGCGTACCGCCGACTCTGGTTATCTCACGCGTCGACTCGTCGACGTTGCGCAGGAACTCATCATCAACGAGGAAGACCCCTTCGATCGCACCGGGCCTGTTCCGGGCATCTGGATCGAGGACGTCACGCCCGACACCACCAACAAGCGCACCCATCTCGAGTCGCGCCTGTTCGGCCGGGTTCTCGCCGACGACGTCAAGCTCAGCGATGGTCGGACCATCGAGCGCGGCACCATGATCGGCGATGACGACCTCGAGGCCCTCCGCGACGACGAAGGTGTCAATCGGGTTCGTGTGCTTTCGCCGCTCACCGATGACTCCGCCTTCGGCATCTCGTCGGCGAGCTACGGCATGTCGCTCGCTACCGGTGGCACGATCGAGCTCGGCGAAGCGGTTGGTGTCATTGCCGCGCAGTCGATCGGTGAGCCAGGCACCCAGCTCACGATGCGTACCTTCCACACCGGTGGCGTCGCCGGTGCACAGGACATCGCTGGTGGTCTGCCTCGTGTGGTTGAACTCTTCGAGGCCCGTACTCCGAAGGGCAAGGCCACCTTGGCTCGCACCTCCGGTGTGGTGCGGGTAGGCGAGGACGACGGCCGTGGTCGTGAGATCGTGATCGTCGCCGATGATGGCGATGAGGACCAGTACACGATCCCCTCGGGGACTCGCCTTGAGGTCACCGATGGGCAGGAGGTCCGGGCCGGCGACGCGGTCGTCGAAGGTGCTCGTGACCCGAAGGAATTGCTCGAGATCAAGGGCGTGCGTGCCACCCAGGAGTACCTCGTGAACGAGGTGCAGAAGGTGTACCGCGACCAGGGCGTGTCGATCCACGACAAGCACATCGAGCTGATTGTTCGTCAGATGACCAAGCGCATCCTGATCTCTGAACCGGGCGACACCGATTTCCTGCCTGGTTACCAGGTCGACCGCAAGCTCTTCACCGACACCAACCGTCAGGTGGTCGAGGAGGGTGGCAAACCTGCAGAGGGTCGTCCGATGCTGATGGGGATTACCAAGGCGTCGCTGGCAACGGATTCGTGGCTGTCCGCAGCCTCGTTCCAGGAAACCACACGGGTGCTTACCGAAGCCGCCATCGAGTCCAAGTCCGACTCGTTGCACGGTCTCAAGGAGAACATCATCATCGGTAAGTTGATTCCGGCCGGCACCGGTATGGCGGAGTACCGCAACATCCGCACCGAAGCGCCCGACTACGAGCCTGCGGCCTACTACTCCTCTGACGAGGAGGACTTGGCCGAGTGGCTCGCTGGTCAGAGCGCAGCTGGCGCTGACGTGATCACGCTGCCCGGGAGCGAGTCCTGAGCTGACCGACCGAGTCGGTCGGACAATCTGGTGAACGGCGGGGCCTTTGGGCCCCGCCGTTTTGCATTTGGCTGTGGATCTGGCCGGGGCGGACCGTCGCAGGAGCCGAGTAGTGTTGCCAACGGTATGTCTGATGTGGACCCCGTTCCCCGTGTCGCCATCGTCATCCCATGCCGGGATGAGGCGGTCACGATTCGTCAGGTGGTCGAAGGGTTTCAACGTTCGATGCCGGGAGCAGCGATCATCGTCTGCGATAACGCTTCGACAGATCAAACGGCGTCGATTGCCCGTGCGGCGGGCGCCCGGATCATTGAAGAACCGCGACCCGGGAAGGGTCGTGCCCTTCGTCGACTTCTTGCCGATGTCGACGCCGATTGTTACGTCATGGTCGACGGTGATGCCACCTACGACCCGACGACCGCACCTGCAATGGTGGCAGAGGTTCTCGAAAACGGTGTCGACATGGTCGTTGCGAGACGGGTTTCGGACGGCAGCGCATTTCCAGGTGGCCACACGCTCGGCAACCAGATGCTGACCTTTGTTTTTCAGCGACTTTTTCGACTTCGTCTCACGGACACGTTGAGTGGCTACCGGGCCTTGAGTCGACGATTTGTCAAAACCTTCCCGGTCCTCACCCAGGGCTTCGAAGTGGAGACCGATCTCAACGCACACGCAGCAAGTCTCGATCTGCGCCATGTCGAAATCGATTCGACCTACACGAGCCGCCCGACCGGCTCGCACTCCAAACTCGGGACTTGGCGAGACGGGTTTCGCATTCTTCGGCGGATGTTTCGCCTGTTTCGTGACTGGCGTCCGCTCCTCACCTTCGCACTGGTTGGTCTCGCCTTTGTCGCAGTCGCAACAACGTTTGCCGTTCCGATCGTGGTGGACTTCATCGAGACCGGTCTGGTCGAGCGGCAGCCGACCTTGATCGCAGTCGCAGTGGCATACCTCCTCGGCTTTGGAATGATCTCGATCGGTATGGTGCTTGAGCGGATTGCGCAGATGCGGCGCGAGGTCACCCGGCTGCTCTACCTCTCACTACCTGCGCAGCGGACATGATCCATGCTGCGATAGCCACGAAAGCTGAATACATCAAGACGGCTCCTGTTCTGCGCGAACTCAGCGCTCGTGGAGTTGCCTATCGCATCATCGATGTTGGCCAGCACGGTGGCCTTTCTCGGTCATTTCGAGCTCCGTTAGCAATCGAGGAGCCAGCACTTCGATTGGGGAACGGACGCGACGCCGAGACGATCCCCGAAGTGGTTCGGTGGGCAGGAGGTATCGCCAAACTGCTCTTCCAGCGTCGCAAGACGCTGCGTCGCCGACTGTTCGGAGATGACGATCAGCCGATCTGCCTTGTGCACGGTGACACGCCGGCGACACTGCTGGCGAGCCTTCTCGCACGGCGAGCCGGTGTTCCGGTGGCCCATCTGGAGTCGGGGCTGCGCAGTTTTCATCTGCTGCAGCCTTTTCCCGAGGAACTGAGCCGAATCGGGGTCATGAGGCTTGCGTCGGTGCTCTACCCTCCCAACGACGAGGCTTCGGCAAATATCGCAACGATGCGTGTGAAGGGTGAAGTCGTTCAGACCCCCGGGAACACTGCGATAGACGCAGTGGTCCATGCAGTAGGGACTGGTGAGCGTGAGGTGGCGGGTCCGGGCATCATCGCTATCCATCGCGTCGAGAATCTGCACAGAGGTTCGCGTGTCGATGGTTTCATCGAACTCCTCGGCAAGGCGAGCACATCCGGCCCAACTCGTTTTCTCGTTCATCCTCCGACCGAGCGCGCGCTGAAGTCACAAGATCGCTGGGACGAGGTCCTCGCAGCTGGGCCCGATGTCGCACCGCTCCTTCCCCATGACGAATTTCTCGACGCGTGCGCTGTGGCCCCGTGGGTTGTGACCGACGGCGGTTCAATTCAGGAAGAGTGCGCTGTTCTCGGGATTCCCACGTTGCTCTGGCGAGCTCGAACAGAACGGCCCGACGGACTCGACGGTTGTGTCGTGATGTCGTGTTACGACCAGGCCGTGGTGTCGGACTTCTTTGCCGACCCGGCGCGTTACCGGCGCGATCCCCGCCCATCCGGTCGACCATCCCCGGCCGCGATCGTGGCCGACGACCTCATCGGCCGGACGCAGCATCCACCAGTTTCCTGATCACTCTGCGGTTCACCTCGTTTCGCTGTTCAACGTTCGAAACGCCACTTGGGGGTGGCCCGTCCAATAGTGCTCGAGCAGCTGCGCTCAGCTGCTCTGCTGGTGCGGTTGGGTGGAGACAGGTCACACCGTTTCCTACATCGACTGCGATAGCAGCCATCTTTGGGGAGTAGTCCAACAGCAACGCCGGTCGACGGGTGAGAACGGCGGCGACCGCACCGTGGTATCGCATCGAGATGACCAGCTGGCCTGACCCCATCAGATCGATGACGTCGGCGGCTTTTGGCCGCACGATTTCGGCAGGCGTGCGGAGTTGAGCTGCGGCGGCCTCGTGGATTGCGTGATCGTGTTCGTCATCCCAGGTCACGAAACGGACACCGAGCCCCGCGGTTGAGGCGATGTCATCGATGGCTTTGGCCCAGGTTTGGATCTGGGACGGTGCTGGTCCGGGTTGACCGGCCAGTCTTCGTTGAGAAGGCGAGTTCATCGGTCGAAGCGAAACGACGAGATGGTCGGTTGCGACTACGTTGCGAGGG
The DNA here is from genome assembly GCA_905480195.1 of uncultured Acidimicrobiales bacterium. Taxonomy (GTDB): domain Bacteria; phylum Actinomycetota; class Acidimicrobiia; order Acidimicrobiales; family Aldehydirespiratoraceae; genus UBA11606. The sequence goes on along the minus strand of CAJQPN010000005.1, from coordinate 92,267 downwards.
GGCTGAGCGAGCACCGGATCGATTCCAAGTTCAGGCCGGGTACCAGTCAATGCGAGCAGACGATTGGCTGAATCCTCGTCTCGGACCGACCCCGCCACTGGATTTCGAGCGATTGTGCGCACCAACAGGCGGCCGGACCGTCGCCGGACGTCGCCGACACCGAGCCCGATCGCAGCCCAGGGTCGACGTAGCAGGCGCGCAACGCCGAGACGGGTGAGATGAAAGGGAAGGTTGAGTGGCCCGGTCTCGTCTTGGATCAGGCCCCCGCCGCCGAACAGGACCCCGTCGTGTCGGCGAAGCTCACGCAGGAGTCCGAACGTGTCGAGTGCGCCTGCGTGCCGGATCTGATGCAACGCATCGGTACGACTTGCCTCGCTGATCGTGACCAGACTCGGCTCGCCGCCAGCCTCATCAATCATTCGCGCAACCTGTTCGGCAATGAGTTCGTCGCCGAGATTCGACGAACCGATCCAGCCGAGCACGGCGATGCGCGGCCGACTCATTTGTTTTTGGGGTCGAGGCGAAAGCCGATGCCGACGGTCACCGCAGCGGCAGGAACAAGGATTCCGAGCCCGATTGCTCGATCGACGACAGCGATCACGGCTGCTTCTGCGGCGCCGAGGCCCGACAGCGCGCCGAGGGCGGCAGCAAGTGACTCTCGAACACCGAGTCCAGCCGGGACGAAGCCGACGGCAGCTGACGCTGGTCCCGCCGCTGCAAGTGCAGCGGTCTCTTGAAGCGTGCCCGGAAGTGCCAGCATCGCTGCGACAGTGAGGAAACGGGCGATGCCTATCAAGGTCAACGTCAGCTCTGTCGCAACAAGAAGGAGGAGATCGCGTGTGAAGCAGTCGAGTTGGCGAAGGATGGCCAGACCGCCACCCAGCGAAGCGCTTGCCCCTGCCACGAACGCCGCTGCGACGAGCGGCGATGATCCGGCTAACCCCGCTCCCGCGATGAGACCGGCGACACCAAGCCATGCGAGTGCGGCACCGAGTAACGCGGCCGTGATAGCTGCCTTCGCTGCACCAGCGCGCTGCAGGACGATGAATCTTGTGATGGCCGAGCCTGGGACCGGAAGAAGGTTTGCTGCAGTTCCGATCACGGAAACACCGAAGGCAGTTCGTTTCGAAATCGCGACTCCAGCGATGCGGGCGAGAATCCGAAACTCCGCAGCGATCGTGAAGAGTGTGAAAAGGGCGAGCGTCGTGAGCAGGATCAGCCAACTGGGAACGAAGCTACCGCTGTCGAGTTCGGCGGAACGGAAACCGAAGCGAGCGACGCCGATGAGCAGGCAGAACCCGGTAACGAATCCAACTATCCGCAGCGTCAGCGAGGAAAGCGATCGCGCGACTGCCACGGTCGGAGTGTAGGTGCCGTGAAGCCAGAGTCCGGCGAAGAAACTCCGGCGCTACCATCGCGCAAGATGGCGGAAAACCGCAGAGCATCGGCTGATCGGGTCTGGTGGCCTTGGGCGGTCTTCGGCGTTTGCACGCTGGTTCTGCTGTTGCGCCCACTGTTCGGTTTCGGCGCCCTCTTGCCGATCGATATCGCCGAGTTGTATGCGCCCTGGCGTTTTGACCCGCAGTCGGGGCACAGCAAGCTGTCGAACCCGTTGCTTTCCGACACACTCGATGTTCACAGTCACTTTTCATCGATGGCCAGTGACCTCCGGAATGGGATGTGGGCGTTCTGGGATCGTTCCGTCGGGGGAGGGATCCCGACGATGAAGGCGGGTCTGCCGGTCTTCCATTGGGTCTACCTCGTCGTGCCCGCCTGGTATGCCCCCGGCCTTGCGGCTGCGTTTCGAACGATGACAGCGGCCGGGTTGACGTTTGGCCTCACTCGTCGAATCGGTCTCAGCCGCTCGGCAGCGACGATCAGCGGCGTCGCCTTTGCCTTTTCCGGCTATCTCGTTGGTTGGTCGGGATGGCCCCAGGCAAACGTTGCTGCATTGTTGCCCGGGGTTTTCTGGTTCGCTGAATCGGTTGCCCACCGTCCTCGGCCTCGGCAGGCGGTCGGTTTTGGCCTCTTGCTCGCAGCGATGGTGTGGGCGAACTTCCCAGTGGTCACGGTCTATGGCCTCGTGTTCGGTGCCGGTTATGCCCTCTACCGGCTCTGGGCAAATCGTCCGACCGATCGGCCGGGACGGAAATGGCGGCGGGCCGTGATCGTCGCCGGATGGGGGGTGGTGCTCGGGTGTGGTCTGGTGAGCTACCACGTTGCGCATTTCGCGCAAAACCTGCGGTGGGCCGATACGGGGCCTCGTGAGCGACTCCCTGCCGACACCTCCATTGGTGCTGAGTTCCTGCCTAGCGTCGCGCTTCCGAATCCGTACGGCTCAACCCATGATGGCGGCGTCTTTTGGGGGCCGGGTCAGAACTGGGTGGAGACACAGTCCTATGCCGGCGTCGCTGTCATCGTGCTGGCGCTCTTGGCGCTCGCACACCGCAGGCCCGATCGCGCGAGCCAAACCACTGCGATGGGAGGCATCGTTCGTGCTTGGTGGGTCATCGTCATCGCAACCCTTTGGATTTCATACGTTGGTGGGCCACTTACCGAGTTTGTCAATTCGCTTCCGGTCGTCCGCTACAGCACCGTCGGCCGGGCGCGGGTCATCGCGAATCTCGGTCTTGCTGTTTTGGCCGGTCTCGGGTTCGAAGCTTGGCTTCGGGGGCGGGAGACGCATCCTGGAGTGGCTTTCCCGCAGGGGATTCGTCGGGCTGCGCTCGCTTCGCTCGCCGGCGGTATCGCCTGCGCCCCATTTTTGTGGTCTTGGTTGCAGATCACCCGTGAAGCAGGCTTTGTCAAAGAGACGGCAGAAGGCATGCTCGTTCCCCTGGCCTTCGGTTGTGCGACTGCGGCGACGTTGTGGTTCTTTTTTCGACGCCGGCTACCCAGCGCCGTTGCAGTTTCACTCGTAACGCTCCTCGTCGCAGCCGAACTCCTTGTGGGTCTCGGATCGGTTGCTACGGTCGTGAGAACCGAGTCGGTTGACCTTCGCACCCCTTCTCATCAGGTCGCTATCGATGCGCTCCAACCTGGTGAGCGGATGAACGCCGAGGGCCGTGTCTTTCTTGCGAATTCCGGCCAGACCGTCAGCCTGGACGACGTGCGCACCAATGGTTTCCTGCCACCCGGGTGGCGGGAGGTTTTTCGGGCGATCGATGACGACCACTTCTTGCCGCCAGGAACGGTGTCCAACCCGTATTTCGCCGAGGTCGACATCCGAAGCGAAGCACTCGCAAGACTGGGAGTTGGCGTGTGGGCCGCCGACCCGCACACGCCTGCGAAAGGCGTTCGCGTTGTTGTTGCAGAAGGACGCGACAGCATTGCTCTCGACATCGACCGTGATGGGGCAAAGGCCGGCGTCGTGCCCGAAGCAGGGCTTCGTGCGGTGACCGTTGACATCATCGAGCCTGCAAGAGGTTCGATCGATGTAGAAATCCGTGCCGGAGGTGTGGTCTCGTTCGGTTCGGCCCGTGTTGATGATCTCACCGGGCCCGTCGATCTTGTTCTCGTCGGCGAGCCGTTCGAACCGGGGCGAACGTTCACGACACGGTTTTCCTTCCGGGCTGACCCGATGTCGGGTCATGAGCCGGTGTTGCGCGCCGACGCGGGCCGCGTTTCCTTTGGAACCGTTGCTGGTGGTGACGGGTGGATCGTCGTCCACGCTGGTGACGTCGTGTTGTACGACCGAATTGAGGATGTCGGGGTGCGTCTTTCTCATGCCGCCCGAGACGTCGAGAGGGCAACGGTTGAGGACCACCTCGCCTCCCGCTCGGTCGCGCTTGTCGAGCCGGGAATCGCCGCAACGCTCGGGCTCCCCTCCGAGGTCCCCGATGGGGTGACCGCATCGGCGACCGTGCTCGTTGCTGACCAGGATGCGACCGTGATTGCCGTCAAGACGACCCATCCGGCATTGATCGTCGTACCGAACCCCGACTACCCGGGATGGTCGGTAACGGTGGACGGCCGGAAGGCCGAGGTGGTGCGGGTCGACGACTCCTTCCAGGGGGTTCTCGTGCCCGAAGGGCACTCTCGGGTTGAGTTCGGTTTCCGCCCGTCTTTCCTTGGGCTCACCCTCTCGCTCACCCTGCTGGCGCTCTTGGCGTCGGCGATAACCTGGTGGGCAGGCGGCAAGCTCGACGAGCGTTGGCGGAAGTCTGGGTTGACGGGTTGAGGTTCCCCTCTGTGCCTCGTATGCTTTTCTGCTGGCCTCGACGCGCGTGCCGCGGACACCGCTGTGTCGGCCAGCCGAAGTTCTCACACCTTTCGTTCAACGAGGAAGCATTTTCGTGCCCACCATTCAGCAATTAGTCCGCAAGGGCCGGCAGACCAAGCGCCGCAAGGAAGCCACGCCGGCGCTCAAGGGTGCGCCGCAGCGTCGCGGTGTCTGCACCCGTGTGTACACCGCCACCCCGAAGAAACCGAACTCTGCCCTTCGCAAGGTTGCCCGTGTCCGTCTCACCTCCGGCACCGAAGTCACCGCATACATCCCGGGCGAAGGCCACAACCTCCAAGAGCACTCGATCGTGCTCGTGCGTGGAGGTCGCGTGAAGGACCTTCCGGGTGTGCGCTACAAGATCGTCCGCGGCACCCTCGACACCTCGGGTGTGCGCGACCGTAAGCAGGCCCGAAGCCGCTACGGCGTCAAGAAGGAAGGCTGACGATGCCGCGTAAGGGCCCCGCACAGCGCCGCGAGATCGTTCCGGACCCGATTTACAAGTCGGTTCTGGTCACCCAGTTCGTGAACAAGATCTTGCAGCGTGGCAAGCGCAGCACTGCTGAGCGAATCATGTACGACGCGCTCGAAGTCGTACAGGAAAAGACTGGTGACGATCCCGTCGCCGTGCTGAAACGTGCGGTCGACAACGTCCGTCCACAGCTCGAAGTCCGCAGCCGCCGCGTCGGCGGTGCGACCTACCAAGTCCCCGTCGAGGTTCGACCCCGTCGTGCCACCACGCTGTCCATCCGTTGGATGGTCGGATTCGCCCGCGACCGTCGTGAACGGACGATGGCTGAGCGCATGGCCAACGAGATTCTCGACGCAAGCAACGGCATCGGCGCAAGCTGTAAGCGGCGCGAAGATCTGCAGAAGATGGCCGAGGCCAACAAGGCCTTCGCCCACTACCGCTGGTAGCGGATACCTCGGTATCCGAACCTCCGAGCACTACCCTTTTCCGACGACCGGGCATAACGCTTCAGCTGAAGCAGCCCGGTCGTGGTGCGTTACCGCACCGCCCCCCACCCACCTGAGGAATACCCATGGCTGAGAAGCGAATCCCCCTCGCCAAGACCCGCAACATCGGGATCATGGCCCACATCGATGCCGGCAAGACGACCACGACCGAGCGCGTCCTCTACTACACCGGCCGCTCGTACAAGATCGGTGAGGTCCATGACGGTGCTGCCACGATGGACTGGATGGAGCAGGAACAGGAGCGCGGTATCACGATTACGTCGGCGGCGACGCACTGCATCTGGAACGACCATCGAATCAACATCATCGATACCCCGGGTCACGTGGACTTCACCGTCGAGGTGGAGCGCTCGCTGCGCGTGCTCGACGGCGCCGTCGCTGTCTTCGATGGTGTAGCTGGTGTCGAGCCCCAGACCGAGACGGTGTGGCGTCAGGCCGACCGTTACAAGGTGCCGCGGATGTGTTTCATCAACAAGATGGATCGCACCGGAGCCGATTTCTACTTCTGCCTCAACACGATCAAGGACCGCCTCACCGAGAACGTGCTTGTTGTGCAGCTTCCGATCGGCGCCGAAGGCGACTATGTCGGCACCGTCGACCTCGTGAAGATGAAGGCCCTCGTGTGGCCGGCCGCCACCGATGAGAAAGACCTCGGCGCCACCTACGAAGAGCAGGACATCCCGGCCGACCTCGTCGACGATGCCGAGCTGTACCGCGCTGAGCTGCTCGACTCGCTCGCCGACCTCGACGAAGACCTCATGATGAAGGTCCTTGAAGAGGAAGAGATCACCGAAGAAGAGATCAAGGCCGCTATTCGCAATGCCACGCTGAACCACGGCATGGTTCCAATCCTCAACGGCACCGCCTTCAAGAACAAGGGTGTACAACCCTTGCTCGACGCCGTCATCGATTATCTCCCGTCGCCGCTCGACGTCCCGCCGGTCACCGGTGAGAACCCTCGGAACGGCGAAGAAGTGCAGCGCCGGGCCGACGACTCTGAGCCGTTCGCTGCGCTTGCGTTCAAGATCATGACCGACCCGCACGTGGGTCGTCTCACCTACTTCCGCGTGTATTCCGGCAAGCTCGACAAGGGTGATCAGGTCCTCAATACCCGCACCTCCAACAAGGAGCGTGTGGGCCGGATCCTCGAAATGCACGCCAATGACCGTGTTGACAAAGACGCCGTTTTCACTGGCGACATCGCCGCTGGCATCGGTATCAAGAACACCCGAACCGGCGACACACTGTGCGACCCATCGAACCCGATCACGCTCGAGAACCTCGACTTCCCCGACCCTGTGATCCACGTGGCCGTTGAGCCGAAGTCGAAGGCCGACCAGGAGAAGATGGGCAGGGCCCTCCAAGCGCTCGCCGAGGAGGACCCGACCTTCCAGGTCCGCACCGACGAAGAGACCGCGCAGACGATCATCGCCGGCATGGGCGAGTTGCACCTCGAGGTGCTGGTCGACCGCATGATGCGCGAGTTCAAGGTCGACGCCACTGTGGGCAAGCCGCAGGTTGCGTACCGCGAGACGATCACACAGTCGGTCGTCGAGCACACCTACACCCACAAGAAGCAGACGGGTGGTACGGGTCAGTTTGCTGTCATCCAGGCGACGATCGAGCCCTATACCGACGGCGAGGACGAGTACGCCTTTGAGTCGAAGATCACCGGTGGGTCCATCCCCAAGGAGTACATCAAGCCGGTTGACGACGGCATCAGGGAAGCCATGAGCAACGGTGTGCTGGCCGGCTTCCCGACCGTCAACATCAAGGTCACCCTTACCGACGGCAAGACGCATGACGTCGACTCGTCGGAGATGGCCTTCAAGATCGCTGGTAACGCGTGGTTCCGCGAGGTCGCTCCTCGCTGCAAGCCCACGCTGCTGGAGCCGATGATGGGCGTCGAGGTCGTCACCCCCGACGACTATCTCGGCGATGTTGTTGGTGATATGAACTCTCGTCGCGGGCAGGTGCAAGGCACTGAGCAGCGCGGCCAGAACCAAGTCGTGAATGCACTCGTGCCGCTCTCCGAGATGTTCGGATACAGTACGGACCTGCGTTCACGCACGCAGGGGCGGGCGACGTACACGATGCAATTCGATTCGTACCAGCCCACGCCTGCAAACGTCCAGGAAGAGATCGTCGCCCGCGTCCGCGGCGAGTGATCGTCTCCTCACCCCAACCTCACAGAAGAAAGCAAGGAAAAACGTCATGGCTAAGGAGACGTTCGAGCGGACCAAGCCCCACGTGAACGTGGGGACCATGGGCCACATCGACCACGGCAAGACCACGCTCACCGCTGCGATCACGAAGGTGCTCGCCGACAACGTTGAGGGTTCGTCGTTCACCGAGTTCGAGAACATTGACAACGCGCCCGAAGAGCGCGAGCGAGGCATCACGATCAACGTGTCGCACGTGGAGTACGAGACGGAGAGCCGTCACTACGCCCACGTCGACATGCCGGGTCACGCCGACTACATCAAGAACATGATCACCGGTGCGGCTCAGGTCGACGGCGCCATCCTCGTGGTGTCCGCCGCCGACGGCCCGATGCCTCAGACCCGTGAGCACGTGTTGCTTGCCCGTCAGGTAGGCGTGCCGAAGATCGTCGTTGCGCTCAACAAGGTCGACATGGTCGACGACGAGGAGCTTCTCGAGCTCGTCGAGATGGAGGTGCGCGAGCTCCTCAGCGAGTACGACTTCCCGGGTGACGACACCCCGGTCGTGCACGTCTCGGCGCTCAAAGCGCTCGAAGGCGACGATGATTTCGCCGCCAAGATCTTGGAGCTTATGGGCGAGGTCGACGAGTACATCCCGACCCCTGAGCGTGACCTCGACAAGCCGTTCCTGATGCCCATCGAGGACGTCTTCTCGATCACCGGTCGTGGCACCGTCGTCACCGGCAAGATCGAGCAGGGCGCCGTACACACCGGCGACGAACTCGAGATCATCGGTATCAAGGACACCTCGAAGACCACCTGCACCGGCGTCGAGATGTTCCGCAAGCTGCTCGACGAGGGACAGGCTGGCGACAACATCGGCGCCCTTCTCCGCGGCATCGATAAAGACGATGTTCAGCGTGGACAGGTGCTTGCCGCCCCCGGCAGCATCACCCCGCACACCGAGTTCGAGGCCCAGGTGTACGTGCTGTCGAAGGAAGAAGGTGGCCGTCACAAGCCGTTCTTCTCCAATTACCGTCCGCAGTTCTACTTCCGGACCACCGACATCACCGGCACGATCACTCTCCCCGAGGGAACCGAGATGTGCATGCCTGGTGACAACACCACCATGCACGTTGATTTGATCAACCCGATCGCTATGGACGAGGGCCTTCGCTTCGCAATTCGCGAGGGCGGTCGCACCGTCGGTGCCGGCTCGGTCACGAAGATCCTCAAGTGAGCGTCTGATGGCTGCAGGACAGAAGATCCGGATCCGACTCAAGGCCTACGACCACGAGATCATCGATCAGTCGACGAAGAAGATCGTCGAGACGGTGAAGCGGACGCAGGCAGAACTGTCGGGCCCGATCCCGCTGCCGACCGAGAAGCACCGCTTCACGGTCATCAAGTCGCCGTTCAAGGACAAGGACTCCCGGGAGCATTTCGAGATGCGTATCCACAAGCGTCTACTCGACATCCTGGATCCGTCGCCGAAGACGGTTGACTCGTTGCAGCGGCTCGATCTGCCTGCGGGTGTCGACATCGAGATCAAGATCCAGCAGGCCTAGCGCCGAGAAACGTTCGGGCTAGCGCCCGACGCTGATCTGCTGAGAATTACAAGAGCCCTGGGCTTCGGCCCAGGGCTCTTGCAGTTCCAGGGGTTGTTGGGGCCGGCGGCCGCACGCTGGGCTGGCGGCACACGACTCGACAGGTGCTGGGAGCCGTCCCGTTGCTGATTCCTCCCTATGCTGTGTGGCACTCGAAATCAGCCTGGGGGTGTCTGATGACGCAGCGACGAGCACAGATCACCGGTTGGGGCAAGTGTGTCCCACCCGTGAAGCTGACCAACGCCGCCCTCGAGCAACTGGTTGACACGAGCGATCAGTGGATTGTCGAACGCACCGGCATGAAAGAGCGCGGCATAAGCCATGTTGAGGTGACCGACCTTGCCGAGGTTGCAGCCAAACATTCGCTCGCAGCGGCAGGGCTCGAGGTGACCGATATCGATCTGTTGGTCATGGCGACGGTCACCCCTGAAATCACCTGCCCAAGCAACGCCTGCTTCCTGCAGGAGCGCCTCGGGCTCGTCAACGCCGCCGCGTTCGACCTGAACGCGGCGTGCAGCGGATTCGTCTACAGCACCGCGACCGTCGCTTCGATGATCGAGTCGGGTGTGGCCGAGCGGGTGCTCGTGATCGGCGCTGAGAAACTTCACTTTGTCATGGACTACTGGGATCGCAACCAATGCATCCTGTTCGGCGACGGTGCCGGCGCAGCAGTGTTCGAGGCCACCACCGACGGTTCGGGTGTCATCGCACATGACATCGGAGCCGATGGTGTCGCTGGCCGGACGATGGTGTTCCCAACATTTGGAAGCCGGGGAGAACTCGATCGCCAGCGGGACCCCGCCATCGACCGACTGCATTTCGAGGGTCAGAACGTGTTCAAGCACGCAGTACGCGGGATGGCGGCTTCGGTGGAACGTGCACTCGAGAGGGCCGAGCTGACCTCCGCCGACATCGATCTGGTGATTCCCCACCAGGCCAACCAGCGCATCATCGAAGCCACGATCAATCGACTCGGAATCTCCGATGACAAGGTCATGCTCAACATCGAGACCCACGGCAACACGTCGGCGGCCTCGATCCCGATGGCACTACACGACGCGTTGGCGCAGGGCCGCATCGAGCCTGGTAGCACCATTGTGCAGACCGCGTTTGGTGGCGGGCTCACCTGGGGTACCAACATCATGAAGTGGGGAGACCGCGTCGAACCGATCGCTACCTCCGAGGCAGATCTGCCCCCAACCGACAAGTCCGTCTTCGATCTGCTGGCACCGAATCGCGAGTTCTTCGCGCCGTATCACGACAAGGCGCACCTGACTTGATCGGGGTTGTGTCCGAGCGCAAGGCAGTGGCACCTCCCGAGCAGCGATAGGGGGGATCAGCCGGGCTGTCGGCGACGGTCCCGGCGTTGGGCGCTCTCGGCCAGTGTGTCCTCTTCGACCTCGAAATGTTGGCGATAGCCCGACACGAACGCCTGGGTCGTCGCAGCGAACGGTAACGCCAAGAGCGCACCGACCACGCCGAGGAGCGCACCACCGGCAATCACTGAACCGTATGCGACGGCCACGTGGATCTCCATAGTCTGGGCGGTGACCCGCGGCGCGAAGAGGTAGTTCTCGAGCTGCTGGTAAGCGGTCACGACGATCAGTACGCCCAGCGCAGTACGAGGATTGTCGACCACGGTGATGAGCAGCGGAAGTGCACCGGCGAAGTACGTTCCGATGACAGGGATGAACTGGCTCATCACCCCCACCCAGATCGCCAACGGCACGGGAAAAGGAACACTGAGAATCGTGAATGCGACGTAGTGCGCCGCCGCTGACAACACGGCGAGAATGCTCCGCGAGTAGATGTAGCCGCCGGTTTTTTCGATGGCGAGATCCCACACCGCAAGCACTGCACGCTGGCGATTCGGTTGGAGGAACGAGCAGACGTTTCGTCGTATCTGGGGTCCCTCAGCCACCAGATAGAAGGTGAACAACAGCACCGTAAAGGTCTGGAACACGAAGTTGAGCACCGTGGTGCCGAGCGAGACGACGTCATCGGCGAAGCGGGTCGCCAGATCCGATGCACCACCACCTTCGACGAACTCGTCGCTGATCCGCTGCAGATCGATGTCCTCGTCGATGTTTCGCTGCAGCCAGGCCTCCATGTCGTCGACGTAGCGCGGTGCCTCCTCGATCAGGCTGTTGATCTGAGTTGCGAGCGCCGTGCCGATCGCAGCGGAGAAACCAACCGTTGCGACCAACAAGAAGAGATAGACGAGCCAGACACCCAACCCCCGCCGAAGACCCCACGATTCGAGCCGGTTGACCGCGGGTTCGATGGCGAATGACAAGAACAGCGAAATCAGCATCACGACCAGCAGCGATCGCAGGTTCCGGACCATGCCGGTGCCGACGTAGGTGACTGCCCAGCCAACCCAGAACAGGGCAATCGCCTTGATCACCCATTTCGGCACCTTGCCCTCGCCGTGCCCGGTGCCCTCGCCGGACCCAGGTGTGCTGTCTTGAGTTTCTGGCAGGTGTTCCGGGTCCATGAGCGCCGAACCTAGTCTGCGTTTTCTCTTGTGCGGGCTGTTGGTTCCCCACCGTGACCCGGATAGCCTCTACTACTTGCGTGCCCGGGTTGTACCGGGAACCAGTAATCGACGTCTGCGCAGGCCTTCGGGAACCGTGCGGCAAAACCGATCCAACGCTCCGCCGGGCCTGCCCGTGCGGAGCGTTCGCCTGAACTCCACGAGTGCATGCGCGGATGAGATGTAGCGGGGTTTTTGACCTCGCATGACCCACAGGAAGCAACCATGGCCACCAAGGCGATCGTCGGCGAGAAGGTCGGCATGACGCAGGTCTGGGACGACGAGAACCGCATCGTCCCGGTGACCGTTCTGCGCGTGTCACCGTGTCGCGTCGTTCAGGTCAAGACACCTGATACCGACGGCTACAGCGCTATTCAGGTCACGCAGGGCGTGAAGGATGCCGGCAAGCTCACCATGCCCGAGGCCGGGCATTTCGACAAGGCGGGCGTCGAGCCCGGTACCAGGCTCGTCGAGCTACGACTCGATGACGTCAGCGAATTCACTGTCGGCCAGGAGATCTCCACCGAGATCCTCGAGCAGGGTGAACTCGTCGATGTCACCGCAGTCAGCCGCGGCAAGGGGTTCTCGGGCGCGATGAAGCGTCACGGCTTCGGTGGCGCCCCTGCCAGCCACGGCGCTCACAAGAATCATCGTAAGCCCGGTGCTGTTGGCCAGTGCGCCACGCCGAGCCGCGTCTTCAAAGGCAAGAAGCTCCCGGGCCGCATGGGCAACGACAAGGTCACCACGCTCAACCTTGAGGTCGTCAAGAGCGACCCCGAGGCGCAGGTGCTGCTTATCAAGGGCTCCGTGCCCGGTGCGCGCGGCGCCACCGTCATCGTCCGCAACGCGGTGAAGGGAGCCTGATCATGGCGAGCGTCACGATCCTCACCCAGGCCGGCAAGTCCGCCGGAAGCACCGATCTGGCCGATGCCGTCTTCGGTATCGAGCCGAACATGCCGGTGATGCACCAAGTCGTCACTGCCCAACTCGCCGCCAAGCGTGCCGGTACCCACAGCACCCTCACCCGTCGTGAGGTGCGTGGCGGCGGCGCCAAGCCGTGGCGGCAGAAGGGTACGGGTCGGTCGCGCGCCGGCACTACCCGGGCGCCGGGATGGGTCGGCGGTGGTATCGCCCACGGCCCCAAGCCCCGTGATTACAGCCAGAAGACCCCCAAGAAGATGATCAAGCTGGCGCTCGCCTCGGCTCTGTCCGACCGGGCTGCAGACGGCAACGTCCTGGTCGTCGACAAGTGGGAGTTTGAGTCTCCGAGTACCCGGGCAGGCATCGCCGCCCTCGCCGCCATCGGGGCCGAAGGCAAGGTCCTCGTCGTGCTTGGCAAGGACGACACCAATGCGTGGAAGAGCTTCCGGAACCTCACCACTGTGCACTGCATGCACGTCGGTGAGCTCAACACGTACGACGTCCTTAATGCTGATGTCGTTGTGTTCACCGAGGCGACACTTCCCACCGGTGAGAGCAACAGCTCTGCCGCCGACTCCACGGAGGAAGAAGAGTGAAGGACCACCGCGACGTCCTGATCCGCCCCGTCGTCTCCGAGAAGTCGTACGGGCTCCTCGAAGAGAACGTTTACACCTTTGAGGTCGCCAAGAGCGCCTCGAAGCCTGAGATCCGCGACGCTGTCGAAGCCCTGTTTGACGTCGCCGTGGTCAAGGTCAACACGCTCAACCGGGCCGGGAAGCGTAAGCGCAACCGGCGCACGGGCGGTTGGGGCCAGAGGCCCTCCCAGAAGCGTGCCCTCATCACCCTCGCCGAGGGTGACTCGATCGATCTGTTCGAGGTCTGATCATGGCGATCCGTAAGCGCAAGCCCACCAGCCCCGGCCGTCGGTTCCAGACGAGTTCGGACTTCTCCGAGATTACGACATCGACGCCTGAAAAGACCCTGCTCGCCCCCAAGGGCAAGACCGGCGGTCGAAACAACTACGGCCGCAAGACCAGCCGCCATCGCGGCGGTGGTCACAAGCAGCAATACCGCATCATTGACTTCAAGCGCACCAAAGACGGTGTGCCGGCGACGGTCGCGACCATCGAGTACGACCCGAACCGCACCTGCAACATCGCCTTGTTGCACTACCACGACGGCGAGAAGCGCTACATCTTGGCGCCGCGAGATCTGCAGGTCGGCGACAAACTCGAGTCCGGCCAGGGCGCCGAGATCCGCCCTGGTAACTCGTTGCCACTGCGCTTCATCCCGGTCGGTACCACGATCCACAACGTCGAGCTCAAGGCTGGTGCTGGCGCCAAGCTCGGCCGCTCGGCCGGCACGGCAGTCCAGCTGGTTGCGAAGGAGGGCGATTTCGCCACCCTGCGCCTCCCGAGTACCGAGATGCGACGCGTGCCGATCGACTGTCGGGCGACCGTCGGCGAGGTCGGCAACGCCCAACACGAACTCATCAAGATCGGTAAGGCCGGCCGCAACCGTTGGAAGGGCGTCAAGCCCCAGTCCCGCGGCGTGGTTATGAACCCGGTCGACCACCCGCACGGCGGTGGCGAAGGCAAGACCTCTGGTGGCCGCCACCCGGTTTCGCCGTGGGGCAAGCCCGAGGGCCGCACCCGCCGTGCCAATCAAGAGTCCGACAAGTTGATCGTGCGCCGTCGCCGGACGCGCGGTTCGCGGAGGTAACTGCAATGCCGCGCAGCCTGAAAAAGGGTCCGTTCGTCGATGATCATCTGTTGAAGAAGATCGATGCTCTGAACGAGACCGGCGAGAAGAAGGTCGTCAAGACCTGGAGCCGCCGATCCACCATCATCCCCGACATGATCGGCCATACGTTGGCTGTTCACGACGGCCGTAAGCACGTCCCGGTGTACATCACCGAGGCGATGATCGGCCACAAGCTCGGTGAGTTCGCCCCAACCCGTACCTTCAGGTTCCATGCGGGCCAGGAGAAGGGGGCTCGGCGCTGATGGCTGGCACCAAAACCAACGAGCGTCCAGGCACGCGCGCCAAGGCCTCGCACGTCCGCAGCTCGGCCTACAAGGCCCGTGAGGTCCTCGACCTGATCCGCGGCAAGTCCTACGCCGAGGCTGCCGAGATCCTGCAGTTCTCCGAGCGGGGCATCTCCGAAGACATCCTCAAGGTGCTCGACTCGGCTGTTGCGAACGCTGAGCACAACGACAGCCAGCTCGCCGAAGAACTGTATGTCTCGGCGTGCTACGCGGACGAGGGCCCCACGCTCAAGCGCTGGCGTCCCCGTGCTCGTGGTCGTGCCACCCGCATCCGCAAGCGCACCTGCCACATCACTGTGATTGTGAGCCGCTATTCCGACGAAGCCCTCGAGGCGATTCGTGAGCGTGAGGCTGCCTCCGGCCGTTCGGGTTCGACTCAGGCTGCGGAGGCTCGTCGTGCCCGTGTTGCCCAGAGCCGGGCTCGTGACGAGGAGCATGATCACGATCATGACCACGACCACGACCACGATGAACCGAGTGTCGAAGACCAGGCCTCTGAGATTGTCGAGGCGACTGCAGCTGCGTTGGCTGAGGTCAACGACGATGCCGAGGCCGACGACGTCGACGCCGAGAAGGCTATCGATGTCGTGGCCGGTGAGTTGGCCGACGATGGTGATCCAGCCGAGGAACCCGAGGAAGAGGAGACCGACTGATGGGTCAGAAAGTCAACCCGTACGGCTTCCGCCTCGGGATTACCACCGATTGGAAGAGCCGCTGGTTCGCCGATCGTGACGAGTACGCCGACAACGTCGTCGAGGATTGGAAGATTCGCGACTACTTGCTCAACGAACTGCCGCACGCTGCGATCAGCCGCGTTGAGGTTGAACGGACCCGCGAACGGCTGCGTGTTGACGTTCACACTGCTCGCCCGGGCATCGTGATTGGCCGTCGTGGCTCCGAAGCCGACCGCCTTCGGACCGGTCTCACCACGATCTCTGGCAACGCCAAGGTCCAACTCAACATCCAGGAGATCAAGCAGCCTGAGCTTGACGCTGCGTTGATCGCTCAAGGAATCGCTGACCAGCTCGCTGGTCGTGTGGCGTTCCGGCGTGCCATGAAGCGCGCAGTCCAGAACGCCCAGAAAGCCGGTGCACTCGGGATCCGCGTCCAGTGCTCAGGCCGCCTCGGTGGCTCGGAGATGGCCCGGACCGAGTGGTACCGCGAGGGCCGAGTACCGCTGCACACACTTCGTGCCGATGTCGACTACGGCTTCCGAGAGGCCAAGACCACGTATGGCCGAATCGGCGTCAAGGTATGGCTCTACAAGGGCGACATTCTCCCCTACAAGACCCAGGCCGAAGACAAGGCCACCCTTGAGGCTGCGATGGCAGCGGGTGAGACGTCCGGGCAGAGCAAGCCCCGCAAGGTCGTGTCCAGCGCCGCACGCAAGCGTGTGTCGACCCCCGAAACGGATGCTCCCGACAACGAGGTCGACGAAGAGCCAGCACCGCTGATCAAGGAAGCCGACCCCGAGTTCGAGCGCCTCCTCGACGAGGAAGACGCTATCGAAGCGTCGACTCGTGAGCAGAGCGAGACCCCGAACTTCCGGGCGAACGACTGAGGTAATCGACCATGCTGATGCCCAAGAAGGTCAAGCACCGCAAGCACCACCGGGGCCGGATGGCCGGCGCTGCAAAAGGCGCCACCGAAGTCACCTACGGCGACTTCGGTATCCAGGCTCTCGAACCCGGTTGGGTTACCGCCCGCCAGATCGAGGCAGCCCGTATCGCCATGACCCGCCACATCAAGCGTGGCGGCAAGGTGTGGATCAACGTCTTCCCCGACAAGCCCGTCACACAGAAGCCTGCCGAGACCCGCATGGGTTCGGGCAAGGGCAACCCCGAGAAGTGGGTTGCTGTCGTGAAGCCTGGCCGAGTCTTGTTCGAGCTCTCGTTTCACGACGAGGACATCGCTCGAGCAGCGATCAATCGTGCCATCCAGAAGCTGCCGATCAAGGCCCGCTTCGTGAAACGTGAGGAGGGGTTCTAATGGCCAAGGCCAAGGCCCTCGCCGAACTCGGCGAAATCGATCTCCTCGAGAAGTTGTCGGACGCAAAGGAAGAGCTGTTCAACCTGCGATTCCAGTTCGCCACCGGCCAGCTCGAGAATTCGGCCCGCATGAAGCAGATCAAGAAGGAAATCGCCCGACTGCTGACCGAGCTTCGGGCCCGCGAAATTACCGATGCCGAATCGTTGGAAGAGGCAGTGTTGGAGGCTTCCGATGGCTGATACCGAAACCCGCGAGAACGCACGCAAGGTCCGTGAGGGCATCGTCGTGTCCGACAAGATGGACAAGACCGCAGTGGTCGAGACCATCGACCGGGTGCGTCACCGCCGCTACGCCAAGACGGTGCAGCGCAACAAGAAGCTCCACGTCCACGACGAGGAGAACACGCTCAACATCGGCGACCGGGTGCGTGTCCAAGAGACCCGCCCCCTGTCGAAGAACAAGCGCTGGCGTCTCGTCGAGATCCTGGAGCGTGCGAAGTGATCCAGCAGGAATCTCGTCTGCGGGTCGCCGACAACTCGGGCGCCAAGGAGGTCCTGTGCATCAAGGTCCTCGGCGGTTCGAAGCGTCGCTACGCCTCGATCGGTGATGTTTTCGTCGCCACGGTCAAGGACGCGATCCCAGGCGCTCAGGTGAAGAAGGGCGACGTTGTCAAGTGTGTCGTCGTGCGCGTGAAGAAGGAAAAGCGTCGTGCTGACGGCAGCTACATCCGCTTCGACGAGAACGCAGCTGTGCTCATCAACGAACAGAAGCAGCCGCGTGGCACCCGCATCTTCGGCCCGGTCGGTCGTGAACTGCGTGAGAAGCAGTTCATGCGGATCGTGTCGCTGGCTCCGGAGGTCCTGTGATGTCCAAGAAGACCATGAAGATCAAGAAGGGTGACCGCGTGGTCGTACTTGCCGGCAAGGACAAGGGCGCTGAAGGTGTGGTCGCTCATGCCATTCCCGAAAAGGGCAAGGTGATCGTCGAGGGCGTCAATATCGCCAAGAAACACCAGGCTCCGACCCGCGCCGATCAGCAGGGGGGCATCATCGAGAAGGCGATGCCGATCGACGTGTCGAACGTCGCCGTGATCAGCCCGAAGGACGGTAAGGCGACCAAGGTCGGCTACAAGATCAACGACGACGGCTCGAAGGTTCGCATCTGCCGCCGCACCGGAGAGGAGATCAAGTGAGCACCGCAACCCTCACCCCTCGCCTTCGCACGAAGTACAAGGAAGAGATCCGAGCGCAACTGCAAGAGACGCTCGAACTCGACAACATCATGCTCGTTCCCAAGATCGAGAAGATCGTTCTGAACATGGGCGTCGGTGATGCGGTCGGCCAAGCCAAGCTTCTCGAAGGCGCTCTTTCCGACATGGAGACGATCGCCGGCCAAAAGCCGGTCGTCACCAGGGCCAAGAAGAGCCTCGCCAGCTTCAAGCTGCGTGAGGGTCAGGCCATCGGCTGCAAGGTCACCCTTCGGGGCGACCGGATGTACGAGTTCTTGGACCGCCTCATCTCCTTGGCGATTCCTCGAATCCGCGACTTCCGCGGCCTCCCGCCGAAGGCCTTCGACGGCAACGGCAACTACACGTTCGGTGTGACCGAGCAGCTCATGTTCCCCGAGATCGACTACGACCAGGTCGATACCACCAGGGGAATGGACATCACGATCGTCACCACGGCGAAGACGAACGAGCAGGGCAAAGCCTTGCTTGAAGCGTTCAACTTCCCGTTCCGACGCGAGGGGCAGTGATCCATGGCGAAGAAAGCACTCAAGGAAAAGCAGCAGCGCACGCCGAAGTTCAAGGTGCGCGGGTACACCCGGTGTCGCCGGTGTGGCCGGCCGAAGTCGGTGTATCGCAAGTTCGGCCTGTGCCGGATCTGCCTGCGAAAGATGGCGCATGCCGGCGAGTTGCCGGGCGTCAAGAAGGCCAGTTGGTGAGGGAAGGAGCTGAACGATGACGATGACTGATCCGATTTCCGACATGCTCACCCGCATCCGCAACGCCAACGTTGCGATGCACGACGAGGTCTCCATGCCCTCGTCGAGGCAGAAGGTGGCACTCGCCAAGGTCCTCAAGTCCGAGGGCTATATCACCTCGTTCTCCGAGGCTGAGAACGGTGAAAAGCCCGGAAAGACGCTGACGATTGAGATGAAGTACAGCCCCGAGCGGGCCCGTGTCATCTCCGGTCTGAAACGCGTGTCCAAGCCCGGTCTTCGCATTTACCGTCAGCGCAATGAGATCCCTCGCGTGCAGGGTGGTCTCGGCGTGGCGGTCGTGTCGACCAACAAGGGCCTCATGTCCGACCGCGAAGCACGGAAGAACCGCATGGGCGGGGAAATCCTGTGCTTCGTCTGGTGAGGAGCGAACCATGTCGCGAGTAGGAAGCGCACCCATCCCCATCCCGAATAGCGTCGAAGTCTCGATTTCGGGATCCTCGATCTCGGTCAAGGGTTCCAAGGGCACGCTCGAACGCGAGCTCCCAGGCGGTATCACCGTCCGCGAAGAGGAAGGCACGCTCTTCGTAGAGCGTCCCGACGAGTCCAGCGAATCGAAGGCGTTCCATGGCCTGTCGCGGTCGCTGATCTTCAACATGATCGTCGGAGTCAGCGAAGGATTCACCAAGGAACTCCAGATCCAAGGTGTCGGCTATCGAGCCACCGCGAAAGGCAGCAACGCCCTCGAGCTGGCCCTCGGCTTTAGCCACCCGGTCAACATCACTGCGCCGGAGGGAATCGAGTTCGAGGTGCCCCAGCAGACCCAGATCCTCGTCAAAGGGGTCGACAAGCAGCTGGTCGGCCAGGTCGCAGCCGATATTCGCAAGTGGCGCAAGCCCGAGCCTTACAAGGGCAAAGGCATCCGGTACGCCGGCGAGCGCGTCATTCGCAAGGCCGGAAAGGCGGCGAAGTAATGCCCGATATGGCAAAGAAGCGTCGCGATTCTCGAATCCGGCGCCACAACCGGGTCCGCAAGGCCATGCGGGGCACTGCGGCTCGTCCGCGCGTCGCCGTGTTCCGTTCCAACAAACACATCTCGGCGCAGGTCATCGACGACATCGCCGGTGTGACGATCGCTGCTGTGTCGACCACCGAGTCGGCACTTCGCAGCCCGATCAATAGCAACATCGAGGCGGCCTCCAAGGCTGGCGCGCTCCTGGCCGAACGGGCCACGGCAGCCGGCGTAAAAGAGGTCGTGTTCGACCGAGGTGGCTTCCGCTACCACGGTCGGGTCGCTGCGCTTGCCGACGCGGCCCGCGAGGGAGGACTGAAGTTCTGATGGCTTACGAACGCAACGACGAACGCAACAACCCGCGCGATGGCGGTGAAGGGCTCCGGGAGTCCCGCGTCATCAATATCAATCGTGTGGCAAAAGTCGTCAAGGGTGGCCGTCGCTTCTCCTTCACCGCACTCGTGGTGATCGGCGATGGTGCCGGCCAGGTCGGCCTCGGCTACGGCAAGGCCAAGGAGGTGCCCCTGGCGATCCAGAAGGGCACCGAAGAAGCACGCCGCAACCTGTTCACCGTGCCGATGGCCGGAACCACGATCGTGCACGAGACGATCGGGCAGCTGGGCGCCGGCCGCGTCATGCTCAAACCCGCCGCTCCCGGTACCGGTGTGATTGCGGGAGGCGCCGCTCGCGCGATCCTTGAAGAAGCTGGTGTGGCCGACGTGCTCTGCAAGTCGCTCGGATCGGCAAACCACATCAATGTTGCCCGCGCGACGATCAACGGCCTTCAGTCGCAGCGTCGTCCCGACGAGATCGCGCGATTGCGCGGCCTCGAGCCCGATGAGTTCCTTCCCGGCGCGCTTTGGAAGGCCTACCAAGAGAGCGAGCGCGGCGAGCACAAGCCGAAGCTCGACAAGGAGGGCTGATGGCGCTCAAAGTCACCCAACTCAAGAGCAATATCGGCTGTAAGCCCAAGCAGCGAGGTACCCTTCGGGCCCTCGGGCTGCGTGGCATCGGCCGTACCAACACCCTGCCTGACCGGCCCGAGATCCGCGGCATGCTCGCCCGGGTCCCGCATCTGGTCAGCGTCGAGGAGGTCGAAGACTGATGGCAATCAAGCTTCATGATCTCGAGCCGGCCGACGGTTCGAACAAGCGTGGCAAGCGCAAGGCGCGCGGTATCGGTGGCAAGGGCGGCAAGACTGCTGGCCGCGGCACCAAGGGTCAGCGGGCCCGTAACACCGTGCCGGTGGGCTTCGAGGGTGGCCAGATGCCGCTGCTCCAGCGTGTTCCCAAACTGCGCGGATTCACCAACCCGTTCCGTGTCGAGTACCAGGGCATAACCTGGACACGATCGCCGAGTCCGGGCTGTCGGAGGTCTCGCCTGAGTCGTTGCTGGGCCGAGGGCTCGTAAGCAAGGGCTCGCTGGTCAAGATCCTTGGCCGAGGCGAGCTCACCACGGCGGTGAACGTGAAGGCCCACGCCTTCTCGAAGACCGCAGAGGCCGCCATCACTGCGGCCGGGGGTACTGTCGAGGTCCTGCCCAAGCCGTTCGGTGTTCGTCCGGCCCATGGCAGCTACAGCCAACACACCAACCGATGATCGATTGTCGGCGTCTGCGGGCGCCCATATCGATCGTCTGAGCGCTCCGGGAGCGTCACGTGCTTCAACGAGTTCTGAACATCTTCAAGGTCGCCGACCTGCGGGGCAAGATCCTGTTCACCCTCATGATCATCGGCGTCTATCGGTTGGGCGCGTTCGTGCCGGCACCGGGTGTTGATATCGAAGCGGTGCAGCTTCTTCGCGACCAAGCGAACGAAGGTGGAATCCTTGGATTCGTTCAGCTGTTCTCGGGCGGTGCGCTTACCCAGCTGTCAATCTTCGCGCTCGGCATCATGCCGTACATCACTGCGTCGATCATCATGCAGATCCTCGGTGTCGTAATCCCCAAGATCGAGGAGTGGCAGCAGCAGGGGGCAGTCGGTCAGCGCAAGATCACCCAGTGGACCCGCTATCTCACGATCACGATTGCGGTCGTGCAGTCGACGTCGTTCGCCTTCTTGTTCAACGGCGGTGGTCTCGTCGGCGGTGAACTCCGGCTTATTCAGAACTTTGGCGCCTGGAGCGTCTTCGTGGTGGTTCTCACCCTAACCACCGGAACAGCGTTGCTCATGTGGATGGGCGAACTCATCACCCAGCGCGGCATCGGCAACGGCATGTCGCTGCTGATCTTCACCTCGGTCGTCTCGACACTGCCCGCTCAGGGATCGCTCGTGCAGGCCGAGAACGGCACGCTCGCGCTCGCCATCCTGATCGCTGTGGCAGTCCTTCTGCTCGTCGGCATCGTGTTCATCGAGCAAGGTCAGCGTCGAATTCCCGTGCAGTTCGCCAAGCGAGTCGTCGGGCGTCGCATGTACGGCGGCCAGTCGACCTACATCCCGCTGAAGGTCAACCAGAGCGGTGTGATCCCGATCATCTTCGCCAGTTCGGTTCTGTACCTTCCGAACTTGATTGCGGTAGCCCTGCCGGACGGCGGCATCGGTGGATCGATCCAGCGATGGGTCGACAACCACCTAGCGAACCCGACGTCGCCGGTCTACCTGACGGTCTTTGGCTTGATGATCGTCGGATTCGCGTACTTCTACACCGCGATCCAGTTCGACCCGGCGAAGCAGGCTGACACGATCCGCAAGCAGGGCGGCTTCATTCCGGGTATCCGCCCCGGTCAACAGACCGAGGCCTATCTCGCCCGCATTCTGTCGCGTATCACGTTCCCGGGCGCGATGTTCATCGCAGCCGTAGCTCTCGTGCCGTCGATTCTCATCGCAGTCACAATCGGCACTGATTCGCAATCTGGCGCTGGCGCTGGCGCTGGCGGCTTCGCCTTCGGCGGTATTTCGCTGCTGATCGCCTCGGGTGTGGCGCTCGAGACCATGAAGCAGATCGACAGCCAGCTGATGATGCGGAACTACGAAGGCTTCCTGAAGTGACTGCGCTCCGCATGGTCATTCTGGGCCGTCAGGGATCGGGTAAGGGTACGCAGTCGGGGCGGATCGCCGAGCGGTATGGCTGTGTTCACCTTTCGACCGGTGACGTCCTTCGCGCTGCGGTCGCGGAAGGGACCGAACTGGGCCAGCAAGCTGCTGGCATCATGAACGCAGGGGGTCTCGTCGGCGACGACATCATGATCCCGCTCGTTCAGGAGCGCATCGGCAAGGACGACGTCGTCGCTGGCGGGGTGCTGCTCGACGGCTTCCCTCGCACCGCCGAGCAGGCCAACGGGCTCGAAGCCATGCTGGCCGGCCTCGGCCAGGCGCTGACTATCGCAATCAACCTCGACGTCCCCGTCGAGGAAGTCACCCATCGAATGATGGCCAGAGGTCGTGAAGACGACACTGAAGAAGCCATCGTTCGCCGTCTCGGTCTCTATGACCAAGAGACGGCACCTCTACTCGACTGGTTCGACGAACGGGGCCTGTTGGTCTCGGTCGACGGCCTTGGTGAGGAAGACGATGTCTTTGCTCGCCTCGAGGAAGTCATCTCGTCTCGTCTGGCATAGCCGGGAAGGGTTGGTCGACATCGCAATCTCCGGTAGCGTTGTCGTTTGGCCTAAGACGAAAACCACCAGCGGTTCCATCGAGGAATCGCATGTTTCCAGGAGGAAACGCCCTGCCAAAGCCCAAGGAAGACGCAATCGTCCTCGAAGGGGCCGTTACCGAGTCACTCCCGAACGCAATGTTTCGGGTTGAACTTGAGAACGGTCATGAGGTGCTCGCCCACATCAGCGGAAAGATGCGCATGCATTACATCCGTATCCTGCCCGGCGATCGCGTCCAGGTTGAGCTCACCCCCTACGACCTCCAGCGAGGTCGTATCACCTACCGCTACAAGTAGTTCTCCCATCATGAAGGTTCGACCCAGCGTCAAGAAGATCTGTGACAAGTGCAAGGTGATTCGTCGCCATGGCCGCGTCATGGTCATCTGCGAAAACCCCCGTCACAAGCAGAGGCAAGGCTGAAATGGCACGTATCAGTGGCGTGGACATCCCGCGCGAAAAGCAGGTGGGCATCAGCCTCACCTACATCTACGGCGTCGGTCGCAAGACTGCGATCGATATCTGCGAAGCCACCGGCATCGCGGCCACGACGCGAGTTCGGGACCTCACCGAAGACGAGGTTGCCAAGCTGCGCTCGTTCATCGACGCTGAGGTCCGGGTCGAAGGTGATTTGCGCCGCGAAGTGTCCCAGGACATCAAGCGCAAGATGGAGATCGGCTGCTATCAGGGTCTCCGCCACCGCCGCGGCCTTCCGGTTCGTGGCCAGCGCACCCATACCAACGCACGAACGCGCAAAGGTCCGAAGAAGACCGTTGCCGGTAAGAAGAAGTAAGGATCATGGCTACTCCTTCCAGCCCGCGCCGTCGGCGCGGCAGCAAAAATGTCCCGCACGGCGTGGCGCACATCAAGAGTTCGTTCAACAACACGATCATCTCGATCACTGACCAGCGCGGCGACGTGATCGCCTGGGCGTCGGCAGGCAACGTCGGCTTCAAGGGGTCGCGCAAGTCGACCCCGTACGCAGCCCAGATGGCAGCCGAGCAGGCTGCTCGCCGGGCGATGGAGCACGGCGTTCGCAAGGTCGACGTACAGGTCAAGGGCCCCGGTTCGGGCCGAGAGACTGCGATCCGTTCGATTCAGCAGGCCGGCATCGAGGTGACAGGTATCAAAGACTGCACGCCGATCCCGCACAATGGCTGCCGTCTCAACAAGCGTCGGAGGGCCTGACATGTCCCGCTACACCGGACCCCGGGCGCGCGTTTCGCGTCGGCTAGGCACCAACATCTGGGGCACGAAGGGCGAGACCATCGCGCTCGACAAGCGTCCCTACCCGCCGGGTGAGCACGGTCGTTCCCGTCGCCGCGGCTCGGTCAGCGAGTACCTCGTGCAGCTTCAGGAAAAGCAGAAAGCTCGTTTTAGCTACGGCCTTACCGAACGCCAGTTCCGCAACATCTTCGCCGAGGCCTCGAGGCGTCAGGGTGTCACCGGCGAGAACATGCTTCGTTTCCTTGAGCTTCGTCTCGACAACGTCGTGTACCGCGCTGGCTGGGCCGCTACCCGCCCGCAGGCGCGTCAGTTCGTGGGCCACGGCCACCTCAACGTCAACGGTCGTCGGGTCGACATCCCGAGTTACCGCGTGCGAAAAGGCGACGTCATCGAACTTCGCCCCGCCGCCCGCGACTTCACTGTGGTCCAATGGAATCTTGACGTGCTCGACCGCCAGCCCCCGGCGTGGCTGTCCCGCAATGAGCAGTTCGAGATCACCGTACTCGAGCTGCCCATTCGTGAGCAGATCGACATCCCCGTCCGCGAACAGCTCATCGTCGAGCTCTACTCGAAGTAGCAGAGGTACCGATGCTTGTTATCCAGCGTCCCACCGTCGAAGCGATTGACGAAGCTGAGGGCAACCTCCAGCGTTTCGCGATCGGCCCGCTCGAACCCGGTTTCGGGCACACGATCGGCAATTCGCTTCGTCGCACGCTCCTTTCATCGATCCCGGGTGCTGCCGTCACCCAGGTTCGCTTCGATGATGTTCTTCACGAGTTCGACACCATCACGGGTGTTGCTCAAGACGTCACCGACGTGATCCTGAACCTCAAGGACTTGGTCCTCGTGGTTCACAGCGATGAGCCCGTCACGCTGCGTCTCGATGCGCGAGGTCCGGCTGATGTCACCGCCGCCGACATCCAGCCGCACCCCGACGTAGACATCCTCAACGCTGACCTTCCGATCGCCACACTCAACGGCAAGGGGCGTCTCGCCATCGATCTCACCGTTCAGGTTGGCCGTGGTTATGTCTCAGCTGACAAGAACAACACCAGCTCGACGATCGGTGTCATCCCGATCGACTCGATTTACTCGCCCGTCCGCCGGGTGAGCTTCCAAGTCGAGGCGACACGTGTTGAGCAGTCAAACGACTTTGATCGTCTCGTGCTCGAGATCGAAACCGACGGCTCGATCAGTCCCCGCGAAGCGCTCGCCTCTGCCGGTGGAACCCTCCGGGCGCTGGTGCAGCTCGTCGAGGAGATCAGCGACGAACCGCAGGGTCTCGAGCTCGGCGAAGCTGTTCAGGCCTCGTCGGGTGGTCCCGACATGGAACTTCCCATCGAAGACCTCGAACTGTCGGAGCGACCCCGCAACTGCCTCAAGCGTGCGCAGGTCAACACCGTCGGTGAGTTGCTGCAAAAGAGCGAGGACGACCTTTTGGCGATCACCAACTTCGGTCAGAAGAGCCTCGACGAGGTCATCGAGAAGCTTGACGAGCGAGGACTCTCGCTGCGGAATCGAGACTGATCATGCCTGCACGTCCCCGCAAAGGTAAACGCTTCGGCGGCAGCGCAGCTCACCAGAAGGCCATGATGGCCAACATGGTTGCGTCGCTCATTGCCGCTGAGGGCATCAACACCACGGAAGCCAAGGCGAAGGCCCTGCGCCCGATAGCCGAGAAGATGATCACCAAGGCCAAGAAGGGTGGGGTTCACAACCACCGCGAGGTCGTGAAGTTTCTTCGCGATCGCGAGATGGCCACCAAGCTGTTCGACGAGATCGGCCCTCGCTACGAGGACCGCGCCGGTGGCTACACCCGCATCATCAAGCTCGACCCGCGGTCCGGCGACAACGCCCCGATGGCCCGGATCGAATTGGTCTGATCGACGCCACGCCCAGAACGCTGATCGAGACGCCCCTCTTCGGAGGGGCGTCTCGCCGTTTTGGAGGGTATTCGCCCCATGAACGCCGAGCGGGGGTTGCATTCGGTACGCAGAGCAGGCGGCTCCGGCCCTCTGCCGGCGTAGGCACCACACCTCTAGCCTGACGGCATGACCCTTCGAGTCGCCGCTCCACCTCCTGCCGGGCACGTCCGCGCTCGAATGACGGTTGCCTACGACGGGACCCCCTTCCATGGTTTTGCCACCAATCCCGACGTTCGCACGGTCCAAGATGACATCGAGCGCGCACTCGCGACCGTTCTGCGCCAGCCAACCCCAACGACGTGTGCAGGGCGCACCGATCGCGGGGTCCATGCCCGCGGTCAGGTCATGAGTTTCGACGTCGACGCAGCGCATTTCGACGCGCAAGCCCTCACGCGGGCGCTCAACCGTCTCCTCAGCCCCCACATCGCAGTTCGCGACGTCGCCGAGGCGGCGCCGGACTTCGACGCCCGTTTCTCCTGTATCGCTCGCGACTACCGCTACCACATCATCAACACGCCGACACCCGATCCGTTGCTGCACAATCGGGCCTGGCATGTCCGGGAGCCGCTCGAGATCTCGCCGATGCAACTGGCGGCCGACCGAGTCCTCGGCGAACACGATTTCACCAGCTTCTCCAAACGCAACAAGTCGAGGGTGAACGAGTTCTTCGTGAGACGGGTGGAGTGGGCGGAGTGGTCCCGGCACGGTGATGCCGTGCATCTCGACATCACCGCAAATTCCTTCACCCATCAGATGGTCCGGAGTCTCGTTGGGATGTTCGTCGAGATTGGTCGGGGTCGTCGGCAAGCCGCCGATATGAGCGTCGCCCTCGGTGCCATGGATCGAGCCGTCGTTCCGACGCCTGCGCCCTCGCACGGACTCGTACTGATGCGGGCGATCTATCGCCCATGATCGGCGGGCGTGCGCATTTCCCGTCGTAGACGATTGTTGTTCCCCGACGGTACCCGTAGGCTTGCCCGTCGGTCCTGCGTGCGCTTGCGAGGCACGAGGCCCGTCAGATCTTTCGAAGTTTCCGCGGAGGAAGCGTGACCACCTACACCCCGAAGGCCAGCGAGATCCAGCGCTCCTGGCACGTTGTCGACGCCGAAGGCATGGTGCTCGGTCGCCTCGCCACCGAGGTCGCCAACGTCCTGCGTGGCAAACACAAGGCCACCTACACGCCCAACATCGACATGGGCGATCACGTCATCATCGTCAATGCCGACAAGGTGGTGCTCACCTCCGGCAAGGCTGAGCGAAAGCTCGTCCACCGGCACAGCGGCTACCCGGGTGGTCTCAAGTCTGAGACCTACGCCGAGAAGATGGCTCGCAAGCCGGCCCAGGCAGTGATGGACACCATTCGTGGAATGATCCCCAAGACCCGGCTCGGCCGTGCCCAGATCTCCAAATTGAAGGTCTATGCCGGCCCGACCCACCCGCATGCGGCGCAAAACCCCCAGCCGCTCGAGTTCGCGCACGCCGCCCACCGGCCCCGCGCCTGACGAGGAATAGTTCGATGCCTGCACCGCTTTGCCAGACCACCGGCCGCCGTAAGCGCTCCGTCGCTCGAGTTCGTTTCGTGCCCGGCTCTGGTGCCGTCACCGTTAACGGTCGACCCGTCGACGAGTACTTCCCTTCGAAAGTCCAGCGTGAAGCGCTGCTCGAGCCGCTCGCCATCACGGAGACAGTCGAGAGCTACGACATTGATGCGACGATCCATGGTGGCGGTTCGACAGGCCAAGCTGGTGCCCTTCGTCTTGGAATCGCTCGCGGGCTCGTCGAACTCGACAGCGAACGCCGCGACTCGCTCAAAAAGGCCGGCTTTCTCACCCGTGATCCGCGGAAGAAGGAAAGCAAGAAGTACGGCCTCAAGAAGGCCCGCAAGGCCCCGCAGTACAGCAAGCGCTAGTTCCGGCCTCCGGGCTGCGATGACAGAACGAGTTCCGCATTTGCGGTCGCAGTCTGTACGGCTCGGTGCGTTGCGACCGATGATGGTGTCGTGAGGCTCCGCTTCGGTACCGACGGCATACGCGGCGATGCCCGCACCGACCTTACTGCCGCGTCCGTACGCGCTCTCGCCCAGGCCGGCGCAGAGGAACTCGGGATGAACGCCTTTGCGGTCGGTCGGGATCCTCGTCAGTCCGGCGCTGATCTCGCTGCCGCCGTGCACGCGGGAGTGGCCGACGCCGGCGGAACGTCGACCGATCTCGGCGTGGTCCCGACGCCTGCGGTCGCGCGGTGGTGTGCCGAACGTCAGGTGGCAGGCGCGATGATCTCTGCATCGCACAACCCGTGGCACGACAACGGGGTCAAATTCTTCGCTCCGGGCGGCACCAAGCTCGGCGACGCGGTCCAAGACCGGATTCAGGCCCGCTTCGAAGAATTCCTCGACGGCCCACAAGCTCTCGTGAGCCCCAAGATCACCGATGCCCACGCGGCTGCGGTAGAGGCTCACGTTGCGGCCGTGGTCACCAGCTTGCAGGGACGACGCCTCGGCGGTCTACGGGTCGTGGTCGATGCAGCCAATGGTGCTGCCTTCGAGGTTGCGCCCGAGGCACTCCGTCGGCTGGGAGCTGATGTCACGCTCATCCACGCCACGCCCACCGGAACCAACATCAACGCCGGATGTGGCTCGACGCATGTCGAGTCGCTGCAGGAGGCAGTTGTTGAGCACGGCGCCCATCTCGGCGTGGCCTTCGATGGCGATGCCGACCGGGTGCTCGCAATTGATGGCACCGGTGGGCTGGTCGATGGCGATCAGATCATCGCGATGTGTGCGCTCGATGCAAAGGCGCGGGGAACGCTCGTCCAAGATGCCGTCGTCGTCACGGTGATGACCAATCTCGGCTTTCGTCGTTCGATGGAGGCGGCCGGGATCGAGGTCATCGACACCAAGGTCGGCGACCGCTATGTGCTCGAGGCCCTCGATGCCAGGCAATTGTCCCTCGGCGGCGAGCAGTCCGGGCATGTGATCTTTCGCGAGCTCGCTGCAACCGGTGATGGTTTGCTCACCGCCGTGCAGTTGCTTGACGTGGTCGCTCGCTCCGGTCGTTCACTTGCTGAGCTGGCAACCGCTGCGATGACCCGTCTTCCCCAGGTCCTGAAGAACGTCAGGGTTGCGACGCAGCCCGCCGACGTCGATGGTCCGATGGCTCCATTCGTCGATGCATCGCTCGCACGGATGGCTGGCCGAGGCCGCGTCTTGATCCGATCCTCCGGCACAGAGCCTCTCATCCGCGTGATGGTCGAGGCAGAAACCGACGCGGAGGCTCAGATGGAAGCTGACGGCCTTGCGGCGGCGGTCGATTCAGTCTTTGGCTGACTGGGTGCGTCCGGATGTCGGTCCTACACTGATCAGCACGGTTGCGGGACTCGGACGCAACCGCTTCGCCTTGGGAGGCACCGTCCTGTGTGCGGGATCATCGCCGTTGTCCGGCGTCCATCGACTCGTGAGACACCAACGGCAGAGGCTGTCATCGCGCTCGTGGCCGATCAGGCCGTTCGGCTCGTGTCCGGGGCCACCGACCTAGACGATGCGCTGACCGATATCGGCCGCCGCCTCGCCGAGGCTGACAGGCTCTTGCGGGGTGTTCCGGGCCTTCGGCTCATGCTCGCCGATGACGGTCTCGGGCCGAGGCTCGTCCATCACTGCGACGAGATCCTTGCTGCAGTTGTCGCCGAAGAAGAACGCCTCGAGCGGTTCGGCGGTCTCGCGACCGCCGAACTCGAACGGCGGAACCACGCGCTCATCACGGTTCGCGATGGTGTGTGGGCGATCACCCGCGACCGGCTTCGGGCTGCAGAGGTCGTCGCTGAACTGTCGGGTGGCCTCCGAACGGCAGGGGCGCTCGAAGCATTCCTGTCGGTCCACCAGGCACTTTCTGCAATCGATCGGCTCGAGGTCCGCGGTCGCGACAGCGCCGGACTTCACGTGCTGGTAGACGCCCACGCACTCGACATGAACGATCCGTTCATCGGTGCCGAGATCGAACGTCGTTCCTCGGACCCTAACTTCGGTAGTGGTTCGGTTCGCCTTGTCGACGGCGTGCTCAGCATCGTGCACAAGACCGCAGCCGAGATCGGTGAACTCGGCGACAATGCGGCTGTCATTCGCGAGGGCTTTGCCAACGACGCACTCTTGCGCGCTGCGCTCGCCAACGACACCGCCCGCACGCTGGTGCTCGGCCACACTCGTTGGGCATCGATCGGCATCATCTCCGAACCGAATGCGCACCCGCTGAACAGCGAACTGCTCGACGTGACAGGCCCGTACGTGGTCGGCGTGTTGAACGGCGACGTCGACAACTTTGCCGACCTCATTGCAGAGGAGGGTGTCACCGTCACCCCGGCGATCACCACCGACGCCAAGGTCATCCCGTCGATCACGAGCCAGCGGCTCGACGAGGGACTCGATTCGGCGGAAGCCTTCCGTCGCACCGTGTCGACCTTTGAGGGTTCGGTT
The DNA here is from genome assembly GCA_905480195.1 of uncultured Acidimicrobiales bacterium. Taxonomy (GTDB): domain Bacteria; phylum Actinomycetota; class Acidimicrobiia; order Acidimicrobiales; family Aldehydirespiratoraceae; genus UBA11606. The sequence continues at coordinate 61,646 of CAJQPN010000005.1, read as the reverse complement.
GCGATCGGCGCCTGCACCGCAGCCGCTCCCGACAAGCTGCAGCTTGCGCTGCGAGGTTCGGGCCAGGCCCTCTACATCGGCTTGGCCGAGGACGCGTATATCGTCGCCAGCGAGCCGTACGGCGTGGTGGAGGAGACCGCCGACTACGTCCGCATGGATGGTGAGACGCCGGGTAACCCCGCCAATCCGAACGCGAGCCGCGGTCAGATCATCGAACTCGATGGCACCCTCGCTGGCACCATCCGGGGGATGCTGCGCAGGGCGTACGACGGCACCGACCTCCCCGTCACCGACAACGATGTGGCATCGGCCCAGATCACCACCCGAGACATCGATCGAGGCGATCATCCGCACTACTTGATGAAGGAGATCGGCGAGTCGCCGAGTTCGTTCCGCAAGACCCTTCGCGGCAAGATCATCGAGACCGACGACGGCATGCGTGTTTCTCTGGGTCCCTCGGTGATCCCCGACGATCTTCGTGCTGACATTCGTGACCGCAAGATCAAGCGGGTCCTTGCGATCGGGCAGGGGACCGCTGCGGTCGCCGGTCAAGCGCTTGCCGCCGGACTCGATGCCATCACACCGAATGGCGAGATCGAGGTCGAAGCGGTGCTTGCCACCGAACTCTCGGGCTTCCGGCTCCGCCCCGACATGAGTGACACGCTGGTCATCGCGATCAGCCAGTCGGGCACGACGACCGACACAAACCGCACCGTCGACATCGTTCGCAACCGTGGCGCAAAGGTCATCGCCATCGTCAACCGCCGAGGTAGCGATCTCACCGATCGAGCCGACGGCGTGCTCTACACGTCCGACGGCCGAGATGTTGAGATGTCGGTCGCCTCGACCAAGGCGTTTTACTCCCAGATTGCCGCAGGCTTGCTGCTCTCGGTCGCTCTCACCGACGAGTTGCTCGGCGATGAAATGATTGCCGACCGCGCTGCGCTCCTCGCAGGAATCAGTGAGCTTCCTGCGGCCATGGAGACGGTGCTGAGTCGTCGTGACGTCATCGGAGAGGCGGCCCGGCAGTTCTGTCCGAGTCGGCGGTATTGGGCGATGGTTGGCAACGGCCCCAACCGCATCGCAGCGCAAGAAGTACGGGTCAAGCTGAGCGAACTCTGCTACAAGTCGATCGCTGCCGACAGCACCGAAGACAAGAAACACATTGACCTTTCGTCGGAGCCGCTGATCTTCGTGTGCGCGGCCGGATTGACCGGTTCCACCGCAGACGATGTTGCCAAAGAGGTTGCGATCTTCCGCGCCCATAAAGCGGCGCCGATCGTGGTAGCGGACGAGGATCAGCGTCGCTTCACCAGTGCCCTTGCGGTGCTGCCGGTGCCAGTTGTCGACCCGCGACTTGGCTTCATCTTGTCGACGATGGTCGGTCACCTCTTCGGCTACGAGGCGGCACTGGCCATCGATGCTCAGGCGCTTCCGTTGCGCGAAGCACGAAGCGCGATCGAGCAGGCTGCGACGTACCCGGACATGAACGGCGAGCAGGCACTGGAGTCTGTCGAACCGACGCTCACCCAGGCCGCGTCTGCGTACTTTGATCTCTTGCGGACGGGCGAGCTCAATGGCCACCTCGAAGCCTCGACTGCGAGCAAGATTGCGTCACTTTTGCGCTTCGCGCTCGGCAGTTCGCCGCTCGACGCCTACCAGGTCGAGTACGGCAAGGTCGGCACGCCTGCCGTCGTCCTTGACGACCTCGCTGCCGCACTCACGCTGGGGATCGAGGAGCTCACACGGCCCATCGATGCGATCAAGCATCAGGCCAAGACCGTCACGGTCGGCATTTCGCGTTCCGATGAGACACTCCTCGAGGTTGCGCTCAGTGCAGCCGTTCTCGAGGCGGGCGCGCCCCGCGACCGGCTCAGCTATGCCTCGTTGCGAACGTTGGCTGATCTCGACCCAGCGATCGACGAAGTGCTCGGCCACACCAGGTACCGCATCGAGGGTATGGAAGGCGACAACAACGGCGAGGCCACTGCGGTGGTCGTCGACCGGGGCGGCATCAGCCGAAACATCCCGTCACGAACCGATCGAAACCCGACCCTCAAGGGCACGAAGCACCAGGTCGCGGTCGAGCGGCGGGTGTTCGTCGCCCGGGGTCGAAGCGACGATCGCACGGTGGTGATCGTTCCAGAACTCAAGGACAACGTCACGACCGGCATGACCCTCTTACAGGTGAGGCTGGCCGACACGTTGAGTGCGGCTGCGGCTCGCGGTGTGCTGCAGGGTTACCGTCATCGCTACACAGCGCTGCGCGACGCAGTGACCGAGACCGAGCCCACCTTCCGTGAAGATCTGCTGGCCCGACAGCCGGTGATTGATCTCCTTACGATGCCGATTCAGGATCTCGCCGACCGCTGGCGCACCAGTTGAGCAGGCGATCACGCCTCGTCTGGCCAGTAGGGTCCGGCCTGTGATCGGAATCGGAACCGACCTGGTCGACATCGACCGCTTCCGTGCCACCCTGGCGCGCACCCCGGGCATGCGCACCCGTCTGTTCTGTGAAGCGGAGTTGGCCTACGCCGATACGTCGAGTGATCCGGCCCGTCCGCTGGCGGCCCGGTTCGCAGCGAAAGAGGCTGCGCTCAAGTCGTTGGCGAGCGGTCTCGGTTCGATGCGGTTCACCGACATCGAGATCGTCCGTCATGACGACGGCCACCCGGAGCTCGTCCTGCACGGCGACGCAGTCGACTTCGCCGCTGGCAGGGGAGCACGACGTTTTCTTGTTTCACTCACCCACACCGACACCCTTGCCCAGGCGGTCGTGGTGGCCCTCGCCTAGAGCGCGCTGATGATTCCGGTCGTCACGCCAGACGAGATGCGGGCGGTCGACGCAGCCGCCCTCGAACCCGTCGATGTCCTGGTCGATCGGGCGGGCCGCGCAGTTGCGCGTGCTGCGGTGCGGATGCTTGGCGGTGTCTACGGCCGGCGAGTAGTCGTCGTCGCCGGGCCGGGGAACAACGGCGCCGACGGGCGGGTGGCGGCGACGGTGCTGGAGCGCCGTGGCGTTCGGGTGCAGGTCGTTTCGCCCGACGAGCTCGATGTGCTGGTCGGCATCGACCTCGTGATCGATGCTGCGTACGGCACTGGGTTGTCGCGTCCGTACGAGTTTCCCGAGGTCGCACCCGGTGTACCGGTGCTCGCAGTCGACATCCCGTCCGGTGTCGACGGCTTGACCGGCGAGTCACTTGGTCGTCCTCGTCGTGCTGACGAGACCGTCACGTTCGTAGCCCTCAAACCGGGATTGTTGCACGAGCCGGGCCGATCACTTTGCGGTCGCGTTCGAGTTGTGTCGATCGCTGGCCTCGAGGTCGAGGAGGTGTCGACGCACGTCGTTGAGCGGTCCGACGCCGCCGCGTGGGTACCGGGTCGAGGGGCCGATCATCACAAGTGGAAGACAGCCCTCCGGATCGTCGGTGGCTCCGCCGCCATGACCGGGGCGGTCGAGCTTGCAGCGAGCGCTGCGAGCCGCATCGCTGGCTATGTCGAGGTTGCCGTGCCCGGCCGTGAGGGGGTCGCTCGTCCGATGGAAGCGGTCGGAAGGTGGCTCCCGGCGGCAGCGTGGGGGAGCACCGCTGCGGCCGATCTCGACCGGTTCGGAGCTGTGCTCGCCGGCCCGGGACTCCGCGATCCGGGCGAGCTGGTGCCCCTTCTTGGCTGTGCTCGGCCGTTGCTGCTCGATGCGTCGGCGCTCGTTCCCGAACTGGCTGAGGCGATCAGAGCCCGCTCGCATCCGACGATCATCACTCCGCACGATGGCGAGTTCGCCCGACTGGGTGGTAGCGCGACCGCCGACCGCATCAGCGCCACCTGCGACCTTGCTGCCGACCTAGGAGTGGTCGTGCTCCGCAAGGGACCGACGACCACGATCGCGTCGCCCCAGGGTGCGGTTCGCATGGTCACGAACGGCGGCCCCGAGCTCGCGTCAGCCGGAACCGGCGACGTGTTGGCCGGTTTGGTCGCCGGGCTGATGGCGAGTGGTGCTGACGCCTTTGATGCAGCTGCAGCCGGCGCGTGGATCCATGCTGCCGCAGCGTCGGGCCGAACTGGCATGGTCGCTTCCGATCTCCCCGCAGCGGTTCCCGCTGTACTCGAGTGGCTTCGTGGCTGAACGCACGGTCCTTCTCATCGAGCCCTTCTTGGCCGGATCGCACCTGGCCTGGGCCGAAGGCTGGAGGCAGACGTCGCGTCACGACGTGCATGTCCTGGGTGGCTCCGGCGGTCGATGGCGTCGCAGCATGCGGTCAGGGTCGGCGATGTTTGCCGATTGGGCGGCCGAGTGGGTGGCCAGCCACGGTTCGCCAGACCTCGTTGTCGGGACCAACATGCTGGATCTCGCGTCGTTCTTGGGCCTGAGCCGCGAAGTACTCGGTTTCGTACCGACCGTGCAGTTCATGCATGAGAACCAACTGAGCTACCCCCGTCAGGTCGGCGAACCACTCGATTCGGGTCTGGCGTGGATGCAGTGGCGTGGTCTTGTGGCGGCCGACGAGGTCTGGTGCAACAGCGAGTACCACCGCACTGCGCTTTTGGAGAGCCTCATGATGCTCGACGATGGAGCGGAGTCAGCAGTCGACACGTCGTCGATTGCCTCGAAGATGTGGGTCGGTCATCTCGGGATCGATCTCGATGCATGCCGCCGTGTCTTCCCCGCTTCGGGACCGCGCCGGCCGCTGGTGGTTTCGAATCAACGCTGGCATCACGACAAGGATCTCGGCAGTGTGCTTCGAGCTATTCGAACCGCACTCGACCGGGGTTTCGACTGTGACGTTGCGCTGCTCGGCGAACCGACTGGTGGTGAGGCCGATGCCCTTGCGCCCCTCATCGACGAGTTGGGCAAGGCGGTCGTGGTCCGAGGTCACCTTCCGCGAAACGAGTATCTCGACGTCCTACGACGAGCTGACGTGGTCGTGTCGGCCGCGCGCAACGAGAACTTCGGAATCGCGGTCGTCGAAGCGATAGCGGCTGGTGCGTGGCCGGTCGTCCCCGATGCGCTCGCCTACCCGGAGGTGATCCCGACCGAGTTCCATGGCTCCTGTCTCTACGAGCGGGGTGGTCTCGGGACTCGGCTTCGTGAGGTGCTCGGTCGGGTTACGGCGGGGGAACCTTCGCCTGTCGGATTGGCCGCGTCGATGGCCCGGTTCGACTGGTCGGTGGTGGCGAAAGCACTTGACGAGCGGGTTGAGCGGCTGCTCCGACGGCGCACTGCCGTCTAACGTCGGTCGTATGCAGATCGGTATCGACGGCGTACTCGTTGGACACCGCACCGACGAGCAGGCGAAGACGGGCTGCACGGTGGTGCGCCTTCCTGAGGGAACGGTGGGCTCCGGCGAAATCCGGGGTGGGGCGCCGGCCTCTCGTGAGTTTGCGCTCCTTGACCCGACGCGCTCGGTGCAGCGCCTCGATGCAGTTGTGCTCTCGGGTGGCTCTGCGTATGGGCTCGCGGCCGGAGACGGCGTGATGCAGGCCTTGGAGGCGGAGGGGGTCGGCTTCGAGCTCAAAGACGCGATTGTCCCGATTGTTGTCGGCTTGTCGCTCTTCGATCTGGCGATCGGTGACTCCACCGTTCGACCCGATGCCGCCTGGGGTCTCGATGCGTTGATCGCAGCGTCATCTGACCCGGCCACCGGGCCGGTTGGTGCCGGCACCGGTGCGACCGTCGGCAAGTGGCGTGGCCGCGAAGCGGTCCGTCGAGGCGGGCTCGGTATCCACCGAGTCGAGCAGGGCGCTCTGGTCGTCACCGCAATCGTCGCCGTGAATGCGGTCGGCGACATCGACGATGGCTCGACCGCTGCCCGTGTGCTCGGTGGGGATCGTGTCTGGCCTGAGCTCGACGAGACCGACGGGCTGGGCGATCCCAACACGGTCATCGGGGTCGTCGTGACCAACGCTGCACTCGACAAGGTTGGGTGTTTCCTCGTGGCCCAAGGCGCCCACGACGGCCTCGCCCGTGCTGTGTTCCCACCTCACATGCGCACTGACGGCGATGGGTTCGTTGCCGCTGCAACCGGCGATGTCGACGCAACAGTCGACGAGGTGCGACTTGCGGCGGTCGTTGCGACGGAAACAGCCATCCGCGGGGCGGTAGCTATCCTTCCGGGGTAGCTGTCCGCCGACACGAGGCACCATGCTCGTCTGTGCAACTCACCACGTCGATCACACTTGCGCACTGGCGGCTGCGGTCGCTGGGCTCGCCCAGGACGGCGATCTGATCCTGCTGGTGGGTGACCTCGGGGCGGGCAAGACCCACTTCACGCAGGGCTTCGCACGTGCGCTCGGCGTCACCGACCGGGTGACCAGCCCCACCTTCACCCTCGCCAATCGCTACGTGGGCGACATCATCATCAACCACCTCGACGCGTACCGGGTTGAGCAGCTCAGCGAGGCCGAGGATCTCGCGCTCCCAGAACTGTTGGAGGACGGCGTGACGCTGATCGAGTGGGGCGACAATCTCGCGCCGGTTCTTCCGATGGGCCGCCTTGAGATCCGTATCGTGCTGGGGCAAGGCGACGACGATCGCCGTCTCGAGCTCACCGGTGTTGGGCCGGCATGGGCGGCGCGCTGGGCCGATCTCGAAACAGCAGTCGCCGACTGGCGGGTGGCCTGATGCTGATTCTCGGAATCGAGTCTGCGACCGCCCGAGTGGGCTGTGCGATCGGCAGCCTCGAGGGAGTTCTCGCCTCGGCGCACTCGTCGCGTGGCCGGCGTCACGCCGAGGCGCTGGCACCTCAGATCAAGTTCATCGCGGAGCAGGCCGGTGTGTCGTTGCGCGAACTCGACGCAGTCGCGGTTGACGTCGGGCCAGGGCTCTACACGGGTCTTCGGGTCGGGGTCACGACGGCGCTCTCGATCGCCACGACGCTGCGGGTTCCAATGATCGGTGTCACGTCGCTGGATCTGTTGGCATTCCCTGCTGCGCTGACCGACCGCAAGATCGTGGCGGTGGTCGATGCCCGCCGAGCGGAGGTGTTCCACGCCTCGTACCAGCCAGGACCCGGCGGCGTGCAGCGGATCTCCGAACCAGCCGTTGCGCGTCCGGGTGACCTCGTCGCTGCGATCGAGGCCGACGGCGAGCCGGTCTTGGTCGTGGGCGACGGGGCGGCTGCACACGTCGAGGTGTTCCGTGGTGCTCACGTTGAGGTGGCCGACGAGAGCTTCGCTCACCCGTCAGCAGGCTCGCTGGTGGCGCTCGCCTCCGCACGAGCGCAGCGAGAAGAGTTTGTTCCGCCAGACGAGATCGAGCCGTTGTATCTGAGACGCCCCGACGCCGAGGCCAAGTGGGAAGCAAAGGCGGGCACATGACCGGGCTTCGGATCGAATCGATGGCCGGGCGCCACATCGATGCCGTTATGGCGATCGACGCTGTCAGTCACAGCCGTCAATGGAGTGCAGCGATGTGGCGCAGGGAGCTTGCAGCTGCCGACCGGTGTCACCTCGTCGTCATTCATGATGATGTCGTGGTCGCCCATGCCGGCAGCCTGCAAATGCTCGACGAATTGCACATCACCAATGTCGCGACCCACCCCGAACACCGAGGTAGCGGTCACGCCACCCGACTCCTCGTCGAACTCCTGCGGTCTGGCAACAAGCGCGGGGCCGAGGCAGCGACCCTCGAGGTCCGCGCCGCCGATCGAGGAACGCATCGTGTCTACGGCCGTCTCGGCTTCAGCCCGGCCGGCGTCCGACGTGCGTACTACTCGGCGCCAACCGACGACGCCGTGATCATGTGGCTGCACGATCTGTCGTCGTTGGAGGCACAGGACCGGATCGAAGCGGTGGCCGCCGTCGTCGAGACCGGGGAGGCCATCGCATGACCGCTGATCTCATCCTCGGAATCGAGACGAGCTGTGATGAGACCGCAGCAGCGATCGTCGCGCGAGGGAGCGATGTGATGTCATCGGTCGTTTCGAGCCAGATCGAACTCCACCGTCGCTACGGCGGTGTCGTCCCCGAGGTCGCCAGTCGCGCCCACGTCGAACTCCTGATGCCCGTTGTCGCGCAGGCGATCGTCGAGGCCGGGGTTGAAGATCGTGAGATCGAAGCGGTCGCAGCGACCCATGGGCCGGGCCTGGTCGGCGCGCTGCTCGTCGGTGTGTCGGCCGCCAAGGCGATGTCGATGGTGTGGGATGTTCCGTTCGTGGCCATCAACCATCTGGAGGCGCACCTCTATGCAGCGTTTCTCGAAGAGCCCGACCTCGAGATGCCACTCGTGATCCTGCTCGTCTCGGGGGGCCACACGATGCTCATCGTCATGGAGGGTCATCTTCGATACCGGGTGCTCGGTGGCACCGTTGATGACGCTGCGGGTGAGGCGTTCGACAAGGTGGCGCGTTACATGAACCTTGGCTACCCGGGAGGGCCGGTCATCGACGAGCTCGCCACGCAAGGCGACCCTGCTGCGATTCGGTTCCCTCGGGCCATGGCCAATGAGGGTTGGGACTTCTCGTTCTCCGGAGTCAAGACCGCAGTGGTCAACCACGTCCGCAAGCACCCCGATGCCGATGTGGGCGACGTTGCCGCCTCGTTCCAGGAAGCCGTGATCGACGTGTTGGTTGACAAGGCCCGCGACGCCGCTCGCGAGGTAGGAGCCAAGGGACTCTGTCTTGCGGGCGGTGTGGCGGCCAACTCCCGACTCCGTGAAAAGACGCTCGACGTGTGTGCCGCTGACGGCTATCGGGCGTTCCTGCCGAGCCGGGCGATGTGCACCGACAACGCGGCGATGGTTGCCGCTGCTGCCTGGTGGCGGCTGCAGGTCGATGGTCCATCTCCCCTCGACATCGGGGCAGACCCGTCACTACGCCTACCCATTGTCGGCTGACTTGTCATCGTTGACGTCGGAGGAGAAAGTTCGCGTTGTGATCTCGGGCGGCTCGTTCTAGCCTTAGCACTCGCCGGTTCCGAGTGCTAACCGCTTCAGAGTCGGCTCATCCTAGGTATAAGACAACCCGATCTCGGAGGATCGAATGAGCCTGCAACCCCTTGAAGACCGCATTGTTGTGCGTTCAAGCGAAGCCGAATCCACCACTGCGAGCGGTCTCGTTATTCCCGACACCGCTCAAGAGAAGCCCCAGCAGGGTGAAGTCCTCGCTGTTGGCCCCGGCCGTCGCAGTGACAACGGTGACCTCGTTCCCATGGACATCGCTGTCGGCGATGTCGTCGTCTACAGCAAGTACGGCGGAACGGAGATCAGCAACGAAGGTGAAGACCTGCTGATTCTCAACGCTCGCGACGTGCTCGCGAAGATCGGCTGAGGAGGCATCCCATGGCCAAGATCCTGAAGTTCAACGAAGAGGCCCGCCGTGGCCTCGAGGCGGGCGTGAACAAACTCGCCGACGCCGTGAAGGTGACCCTCGGCCCAAAGGGTCGCAACGTGGTGCTCGACAAGAAGTTCGGTGCGCCCACGATCACCAACGACGGTGTCTCCATCGCCCGCGAGGTCGAGCTGGAAGATCCCTACGAAAACATGGGTGCCCAGCTGGTCAAGGAAGTTGCGACCAAGACCAACGACATCGCAGGTGATGGCACCACCACTGCCACTGTGCTCGCTCAGGCGCTTGTGCGCGAGGGTCTGCGCAACGTCGCTGCTGGCGCCAACCCCATGGGTTTGAAGAAGGGCATGGAAAAGGCTGTCGTCGTCGCCGTCGAGAACCTCGCGAGCCAAGCGGTGCAGGTCGACGACAGCAAGGACAAGATTGCCCAGGTTGCGTCCATTTCCGCAGCTGATTCTTCGATCGGTGAGGTCATCGCAAACGCCATCGACAAGGTCGGCAAAGACGGTGTTGTCACCGTCGAAGAGTCGAATACGTTCGGTATGGACCTTGACTTCGTCGAGGGCATGCAGTTCGACAAGGGCTACCTGTCGCCGTACTTCGTCACCGATGCCGAAAGGCAGGAAGCGGTTCTCGACGAGCCGTACATCCTCTTCAACCAAGGCAAGATCAGCAACGTGCAGGATCTCCTCCCGGTGCTCGAGAAGGTCATGCAGTCGGGTAAGCCGTTGCTGATCGTCGCCGAAGACATCGAGGGTGAGGCGCTCGCCACCCTTGTGGTGAACAAGATCCGTGGCACCTTCAACTCCGTTGCGGTCAAGGCCCCAGGCTTTGGTGAGCGTCGCAAGGCGATGCTGCAAGACATGGCCATCCTCACCGGTGGTCAGGTCATCGCCGAAGAAGTCGGTCTCAAGCTCGATTCGGCCGACATGAGTCTGCTCGGCTCGGCCCGCAAGGTCGTCGTCACCAAGGACGACACGACCATTATCGAGGGTGCCGGTTCCAGCGCTGATGTCGACGGGCGTGTGGGCCAGATCAAGGCCGAGATCGAGAACACCGACTCCGACTGGGACCGTGAGAAGCTTCAAGAGCGTCTCGCCAAACTCGCCGGTGGCGTTGCCGTCGTCCAGGTTGGCGCTGCGACCGAGGTGGAACTCAAGGAGAAGAAGCACCGCATCGAAGACGCCCTGTCGGCGACTCGTGCGGCCATCGAGGAAGGCATCGTCGCCGGTGGCGGCACTGCGCTGCTTCGCAGCCGTGTTGCGGTCAACGAGATGATCGGCTCGCTCGAGGGTGACGAGGCCACCGGTGCTCGTATCATCGCCGCCGCACTCGAAGCTCCGGTGAAGCTCATCGCTGCCAACGCCGGTCACGAAGGTGCGGTGATCGTGCAGACTGTCGAGGCCGCCTCTGGCTCCAACGGCTTTAATGCCGCCACGGGTGAGATGGTCGATCTGATCGACGCTGGCGTCATTGACCCGGTCAAGGTCACTCGTGCTGCGTTGCAGAACGCCGCTTCGATTGCCGGCCTGCTGCTTACCACCGAGGCACTCATCGCCGACAAGCCCGAGGAAGCCCCGGCCATGCCGATGGGCGGTGATCCTATGGGCGGTATGGGTGGCATGGGCATGATGTGATGCCTTCGGCGTCACCTCCTCTTGACGGAGAGTGACCCGACGCTCAGCCGAGCTGATTCGACCGACGGCCCCGGGCTCGATCCCGGGGCCGTCGCCGTTCTCCGACACCGTCGGCGGCCCCGTGTTCGTCGACTACGACGAAGAAATCATCACACTCATGGGGGTCTACAGGGGCTGACGGCGACGCGGGGCACGAGGTTCGCGAGCGTCAGCTCGCGGACTGGGCTTCAGCCGACTACGGTCGGCATCATGTCGATTCCTGCCGGCTCGATCGGCCGTGTCGTGATCGCTGCCGATGACCTGGCCGCAAGAGTGGCCGAGATCGGGGCACAGGTAACCGAGGACTATCGTGGCCGTCAACCACTGCTCGTCGGTGTGCTGAAGGGGGCGTTCGTCTTCATGAGTGATCTCGCTCGGTCGATCGATTTGCCGGTCGAAATCGACTTCATGGCAGTGTCGTCGTACGGTTCGGGCACCTCATCGAGCGGCGTGGTCCGGATCGTGAAGGACCTCGAGACTGACATCGAAGGTCGTGATGTCATCTTGGTCGAGGACATCGTTGATTCGGGTCTGACCCTCAAATATCTCACCCAGGTCCTCGGTGATCGCAGGCCAGCGAGCCTCGAGATCTGCGCCCTGCTGGTGCGCGAGGGGGCAGAGGATGGTGGCGCCAAGTATTTCGGCTTTCCGATCCCTCCCGACTTCGTCGTGGGCTACGGGCTCGACGTCGCAGAGCACTATCGCGAGCTCGACGCGATCCACGTATTCGAGCCCGCCTAAGGGGGCTGGCCCACTAACCTCCACGTAATGTCCGAGCCGGTTAGCCCGAAGCCCCTCATCGCAGGCGTCCACGCACCTGAGGTCGATCAGGAACGAATTGCTGCCGCTGTGCGCGAGATCCTGTTCGCCATCGGCGAAGATCCAGACCGAGACGGTCTGCTCAAGACGCCATCGAGGGTCGCCCGCATGTATGCAGAGATCTGTGCCGGGCTGCATGAGGAGCCGTCTGAACATCTACTCACCCAGTTTGAGGCCGACCACGACGAGATGGTCATGGTTCGCGACATTCCTCTCTACTCGCTGTGCGAGCACCACCTGATCCCGTTCCTGGGGACGGTCCACGTTGCGTACATCCCTGGCGCTGACGGCTTCGTCACCGGCTTGTCGAAGATCGCCCGGGTCGTTGACGGATTCGCCAAGCGTCCGCAGGTCCAAGAACGACTCACGAGCCAGATCGCCGCGGCGGTCGAGGCGACTCTCCATCCTCGTGGCGTGCTCGTGGTGATCGAGGCCGAGCACCTGTGCATGTCCATGCGCGGTGTCCGAAAGGCAGGAAGCTCTACGGTTACCTCCTCGGTAACCGGCATCTTCCGCGAAAACGTTGCGACGCGAGCCGAGGCTATGCGCTTCCTTGGAGGGCGCTGACCGGCATGCGGGTGATGGGCGTCCTCAATGTCACGCCCGATTCCTTTAGCGACGGCGGTCTCCACGACGCCGTCGACGCGGCGATTGCTCACGGGCTCGCATTGCTCGACGACGGTGCCGACATCATTGACATCGGTGGTGAATCGACTCGACCGGGAGCGATCCCGGTCGACGAGGCGACCGAGATCACGCGTGCCGTGCCGGTGGTCGAAGGGATCCTGGCCGAACGTCCGGGCACGGTGATCTCGATTGACACCAGCAAGGCGGCCGTGGCCGATGCAGCCGCTGCTGCCGGGGCCAGCATCCTCAACGACGTCACGGCGTCACTCGAGCACGCGGCCGCCCGCAACGGTCTGGGCTGGATCGCAATGCACGCCGGCGGTTCGGGGCAAGTCCTGTCTCACGACCCCGGCTCTCGTGATGTCATTGGTGAGGTTGCCGACTTCTTGGCGTATGCCGTCGAGCGGGGACGTGCGGCCGGTGTGCGCGACATCTGGATCGATCCGGGTTTCGGCTTCGGCAAGACGTTCGACCAAAATCTCGACCTTCTCGCCAACCTCGACGACTTCGTTGCGATCGCTCCGACGGTCGTGGCCGTGAGTCGGAAACGAAGTCTTGGGGTGCTTCACGCCCGTAGTGACGGACTCGACGAGCCGACTTCGGTCGATGATCGCCTCGAGGCAGCGCTTGCGATCGCGACATGGGGAGGTCTTTTGGGGGCCGACCTCGTCCGAGTGCACGATGTGCGGGCTACCGTCCACGCCGTGGGAGTGATCGCTCGATGAGGGGCAAGTGGGCGCAGGGGATTCAGCCGCGCAATTTCACGTGGGTGCTCAAGGACCGCGTGGCGGTTTGCGAACGGCCCGGCGGGTTCGGTTCGAACCATCGGAAGGTTCGACGACAGGAGGAGATCATCTGGATCCGTCAGAACGGCTTCGATTTTGTGCTGTCTCTGTGCGGCTCCAACGCCAACCTGCACAATTACGAGGAGATGGGCGTTCCGTTTCATCACGTGCCGTTCAGTGGACCCGCGGCTGGGCAGTTGAGCCTCACCCGGGCGATGTCGTCGATCCGTGATCATGTGAACGCTGGCGACAAGATCGTGCTGCATCGCGATCAGCTCGGCGAACGGGTCTTTGGTCTCGTCGCCGCTTACCTACTTTGGATGGAACTCGTCCCGAACGGCCCACAGGCCATCGCCATCTCCGAGCGACTGTTCGAGCGGGAACTCGGTCAGATCGCTCGCGAAACCGTTGCACTCGTCGCAAAGTGCGATGTGTCGGCCGATGTGCCCGTCGATGCGTTCGCCCACACACCACCCGAGGAGATCGACGACGGTGGTGAGGAAGACCTCGATGACTGAGATGGCGGGCCCGCCTGTGATCCAGCTCAGAGGTCTGCGGCTCACCTGCGTCTGTGGCGCCCTGCCCGAAGAGCAAGACCGGCGTCAGCCCTACGAGTTCGACATCGACATCGTTGCCGACGTTGCTGCTGTCACCACCGACAACCTCGACGACACGATTGACTACGGCGCCGTGCTCGCCCGCATCGAGGCTGTCACAGCCACCGAGTCGTTCCAACTGTTCGAGCGGATGGCGACGAGGGTTGCGGAAGCAATCCTCGAAGACCGGCGCATCGACGCGGTCACCGTCGAGGTCCGCAAGCTTCGCCCACCGGTCCCGCAGGACATCGCGTCGAGCGGCATCCGGCTCACCGTCGAGGCATGAGCGAGCGCCCTCGTCGGCGAGCGCTCCTGGCCCTCGGGTCCAACCTGGGTGATCGAGCGGCGTTCTTGCGTGACGCTGTCGCAGCGATTCCCGACGTTGTCGACGTGTCGTTCACTTACGAGACCGACCCGGTCGGTGGGCCGGATCAGCAGCCGTTCCTCAACCTCGTCGTGATGCTCGACACCGATCTGACGCCGTATGAGCTTCTCGAGGTGTGCCGCGCCTGCGAGATGGCTGCCGCGCGGGAACGTGAGGTCAGGTGGGGTCCGCGCACCCTCGATGTCGACGTCTTGTGGGTCGACGACGAGACGATTGACGACCCGCCAGAGTTGATTGTCCCTCATGAGCGTATGTTCGAGCGGGCGTTCGTCTTGGTCCCGGTCGCCGATGTGGCCCCCGACGTGTTACCCGATGGTTACGACGTCGTCGTCGCCGCCGATACCGAGGGCGTCCGACGGCTCGGATCGCTCGGCGACGTGGGCTGACTACCTCCGGCAGGGCCGGCGGAGACCATGTGATGGTGCCCATGCGTCGGCGCTGTGCCACGCTGAGGGTATGAGTGAGGCGTACATCATCGACGCATGCCGCACCCCCCGCGGGATCGGCAAGCAAGGCAAGGGTTCCCTGGCCCATCTCCACCCACAGCACCTCGGTGCCACGGTGTTGAAGGCGCTCCAGGAGCGCAATGGGTTCGACACGGCGGAGGTCGATGATGTCGTTTGGGGCACCAGTTCTCAGGTCGTCGAGCAGTCTGGCGACATCGGCCGCATGTCGGCCCTTGCGGCTGGTTACGACATCAAGGCCAGTGGCGTGACGCTCGATCGGTTCTGTGGTTCGGGCATCACCTCAGCCAACATCGCCGCTGCGTCGGTCAAGTCAGGGCTGGAAGATCTGGTGATCTCGGGTGGTACCGAGATGATGTCACTTCCGAAGAAGGGCCTCCTCCCCATGGGCGGTGGCAACCCGGCACTCGACGAGCTTCATCCGCAGGCCCACCAGGGGGTGTGTGCAGACGCGATCGCCACGATGGAAGGCATCTCTCGCGAGGCGCTCGACTCGCTCGCAGTGCTCACCCAGAACCGCGCCGAAACCGCGATCAGAGAGGGCCGCTTCGACAAGAGCCTGATTCCGGTGCTCAACCCCGATGGGTCGGTTGCGCTCGACCGAGAAGAGTTCCCACGTCCCGGGACCACGCTCGAGGGGCTGGCGAAGCTGCAGCCATCGTTCGAAGCCGTGGCCGACTATCGCCACAGCGAGGACGCCAAGACGTTCCGCGAGCAAATCAACCGAAGGTACCCAGACGTCGAGATCAAGCACTTCCACCATGCGGGGAACAGCTCCGGCGTCGTCGACGGTTCGGCTGCGATCCTCTGGGCCAGCGAGGACTATGTCCGGGCCCACGGTCTCAAGCCGCGAGCCCGGATCGTGGCGATGGCCAACATGGGTGATGATCCGACGCTCATGCTCAACGCTCCAGTGCCGGCCGCTCGAAAGGTGCTCGAGAAGGCCGGTATGACGCTCGACGACATCGATGTGATCGAGATCAACGAAGCGTTCGCCGTCGTGTCCGAGAAGTTCCAGCGCGATCTCAATGTCGACCGCGAGAAGGTCAACATCAACGGTGGGGCCATGGCTCTCGGTCATCCGATCGGCGCCACGGGTGCCGTTCTCATCAACACCGCCCTTGACGAACTCGAGCGCCAAGACAAGCAGCTTGGCCTGATCACCATGTGCGCCGCCGGCGGCATGGCTCCGGCCATCATCATTGAACGGATCTGACATGGGCATCGAAGGCGACTACGAGCCGAGCACCTGGGGCTGGGTTAGCGACCAGGTTGCGAAGTACGAGGCATCAGGTGGCACCGAGGCGAACACGCTGATGGATACCGGGATCCCGATCATCGTCACCACCATGATGGGGCACAAGAGTGGAAAGGTCCGCAAGGTGCCGCTGATGCGGGTCGAGCACGACGGCGAGTATGCGCTGGTCGCGTCGAAGGGTGGTGCTCCCTCCCACCCAGGGTGGTACTACAACCTGCTCGAAGTCGATGAAATCGAGCTCCAGGATGGTCCTGCGCCGGGCGTGTATTCGATTCGCGAGGTCGACGGTGATGAACGAGCCGAGTGGTACGCCCGAGGTGAGGCCGTCTACCCGCCATACACCGACTACGCAGTCAGTGCGGCCGAAGCGGGGCGAACAATTCCCGTCTTCATTGCCTCCCCGAAGCACTGAATCTGGCGATCAACAAACGCACCAGACTCAGCCGTACGTTCAGCCCGGTAGGTTTTCTGCGTGCTCCTCACGATCGACGTCGGCAACACCCAGACGGTCTTGGGCCTCTACGACCCCGGAGCCGACCACGGCGAGGGGGCAGGAGTCGGCCTCGTCGACCACTGGCGCCTCTCCACTGACCATGAACGAACGGCGGATGAGTACTCGGTCCTGGTTCGGTCGCTGCTCGAAACCGCAGGCGTGGACTTTGACGAAGACCTCAGTGGCGCGGCCATCTGCTCTGGTGTGCCACGCGTCCTTGCGAGCCTTCGGCAGATGGTGATGCGCTACCAGTCATTCGAGCCGATCGTGATCGAACCCGGCATCAAGACCGGAATGCCGATCCTCTACGACAACCCCAAGGAGGTTGGCGCAGACCGGATCGCGAATGCGGTAGCTGCCTACGACCTCTACGGCGGACCGACGGTCGTCGTCGACTTTGGCACCGGCAACAACTTTGATGTCATCAGTGAGAACGGTGAATTCCTCGGTGGCGCGATCGCTCCTGGTATCGAGATCAGCCTCGACGCGCTCTTCGGACGAGCAGCTGCGCTTCGCGCCGTCGACTTGGTCGAACCGCGCAGCGTGATCGGCAAGTCGACGGTCGAGTCGATCCAGAGCGGCAGTGTCTACGGCTTCGCCGCGATGATCGATGGCATGGTGAACCGTTTCGCCGCCGTTCTCGGCGAAATCAACGTCGTGGCGACCGGCGGCTTGGCCCACCTCATCTCGCCGGTTTCCTCCACCATCGAACACGTCGAACCCTTCCTCACTCTTCACGGTCTGCGGATCGTGCACAACCGGAATCCCTGATGAGCAACGCCCCCTACCGCTTCGATGTGACACACCGTGTGTGCGAGGTCGTCGACGCGCACGCCAACCTCGAACCCGGTGCCGAGACCGACACTGTGGTGACGGTTGCTGGTCGTCTGATGTTGCGGCGTGACCAGGGCAAGCTCGCCTTCGGTTCGCTGCAGGATTCGAGCGGCCGCGTTCAACTCTTTGCGATGGCGAAGTCCACGCCCGAGTACGAGGGGTTCACGGGACTGTCGATCGGCGACTGGATCGCTGTCACCGGCATCGTGATGATGACCCGTCGCGGTGAGCTCAGCGTCCGCGTCGATGAGTGGGCTTTGCTTGCGCATGCCGGACGCCCGTTTCCCGACAAGTGGCACGGCATCTCCGATCCCGACACTCGCTACCGGCAACGGTACGTCGACCTGTGGGTCACCGAGGAAGCACGGCAGACCTTCATCCGGCGAAGCCAGATCGTGGCGTCGATGCGTCGAATCCTGCATGCCCAGGAGTTCATCGAGGTCGAGACACCAATGCTGCATCCGATTCCCGGTGGTGCACTCGCTCGGCCGTTCGTCACCCATCACAATGCGCTCGGCGAAGATCTCTACCTGCGTATCGCTCCCGAGCTCTACCTGAAGCGGCTCGTTGTCGGCGGGGTGGAGAAAGTCTTTGAGATTGGCCGCGTGTTCCGAAACGAAGGAATGTCGACGCGCCACAATCCTGAGTTCACGATGTTGGAGCTCTACTGGGCGTACGCCGACCATGCCGACATGATGCAGCTCACCGAAGAGCTCGTCGCCGGCATCGCTTCCGAGGTCCTCGGCACGACGACGATCGAGTACGACGGCCGCGAGGTCGACCTCTCGACACCGTGGCGTCGCGCCACGATGGAGGAGTTGATCGCCGAGTACGCCGGGGTCGATGTGAACCTCGATACGCCAATCGACGAATTGCGGGCCATTTGTGAGCGGTTTGGTGTCGAGACCAAGGCTCATTACGGCCCGGGCAAGCTCATCCTCGAGTTGTACGAAAAGACCTGTGAAGCCGAACTGTGGGGTCCGGTGTTCGTCACCGACTATCCCGTCGAAGTGTCACCGTTGTCTCGGGAGCATCGTGAGCGCCCGGGGTACACGGAGCGGTTCGAGGCCATCGTGGCGGGACGGGAGCTCTGCAACGGCTTCTCGGAGTTGACCGATCCACTGATCCAGCGCCAACGTTTCGAAGCTCAGGAAGCCGATCGCGATGCTGGTGACGACGAAGCGATGGTTGTTGACGAGGACTACCTGCGGGCACTCGAGTACGGCTTGCCCGGCACGGCTGGGCTTGGCGTCGGGGTTGATCGCTTGGTGATGCTGCTCACCGGAACGACCACCATCCGTGACGTCGTGTTGTTCCCGACGCTCAAGCCCGAACAGGGTCGCGGCACCGCCGAGAGCGGCGAGACGGTCGACCATCCGCACTAGCGGTCGGGGTCGAACGGCAAGACGACTGCGTCGACCGCCTTGAGCTTGCGGGCATAGGCCCCCTTCCTACAGCTCGAGATGGTGGTGGTGGATCAAGGGCTCATCGGGAACGGTCTGGGAGCGATGGGTGAGCTGTGTGTGAACGACTGGTCAGGTTCGTTGCCGTCGTTGGACCAGCTCACCGAGTGCTGACAGGCTGGCGACGATGTTCGAGCCGTTGCACACCGGTGCCGACCCCGATGTCGGTGAGCACCGTCACATGATCGTGGCCCGGTCGCGGGTCATCGTGCGCGCCCACGGCGATGCAGCTTCGCGGTCGCTGTACCGAGATGAGGCTGCCGAACTTTTGGGTCGCACCCCTGGTGATCTCCTCCTCGGGCGGCTCGGAGATGTGCACTACTGGGCGTCGCATCTCGACGTCGACCTCGACCCAGAGTTACCCGACGATCATGTCCTCTCCGATCTCCGATCGCTTCACGGCCGCCTCAGCGACGACGAGTGGAACATCGCCGGGCGCGCAACACAGCTCCTCGACTGGCAGCGCGACCATCGGTTCTGCGGTCGCTGTGGCTCCCGGACTGAGCCGGCGTCGAGTATGCGCGCGATGCAATGCCCGCAGTGTGGGCTTACGTCGTTTCCGCGTCTGTCCCCCGCCGTGATCGTGCTGATCGAGCGGGAGGACGACGGCCGCTGTCTGCTCGGCCGCAACGGTCTGTGGGATATCCCGATGTACAGCACGCTGGCCGGCTTCGTAGAGCCAGGGGAGACCCTCGAGGACACGGTTCACCGCGAGGTTTTTGAGGAGGTCGGGGTTCGTGTCAAGGAAATCCGCTATTTCGGTTCGCAACCCTGGCCTTTCCCCAATTCGCTGATGCTGGGCTTCGTCGCCACCTATGACAGCGGTGAGATCCACGTCGACGGCGAGGAGGTCATCGACGCCCAGTGGTTCGCGCCGGACGAACTGCCGATGACGCCGCCGACGATGTCGATAGCAGGCCAGTTGATCGCTGACTGGCTGGGACGCGTCGGCTGACTCAGGGTTGGTACACCGACGACAGCCGTTCCGCGCGGTAGACAACCCAGCCCGGACCGCCTTGAATCTCGAGGCCCCATACGAGATCGCCTCCTGAGCCGTCGGCCGGCACCACCTCGACGATACGAGCTGACAACTCGGGGAAAGGTTCGGTGCCATTGAGGCCGCCGTCGACAATGAGAATGTTTCCGTTGGCGAGCCGGTCGACGTCACCGACGAAGGCGGCGAACAATGGGGTACCGTTCTTCTCGGCCCGGTACTCCCACACCTGCGAAATCGTCTTCGCGTCGGTGTCGAGCACGTACTCGACGGCTCGAGAGTAGAGGTTTGGTGCGCCGTCGGCTCCGACGCGCCGGTTGCCGTTGTCGTAGACGAGCAGGGACGACCCAGGCCCGAACTCTGGGGCGTGCTGGTACCGGTGCCAGTCGCCGGTAAGAAGTTGGAGGTCGCCGAAAGGACCGGAGTGCCAGAGGAGTTCGCCGGCTGCGCCGTTGGTGTCGTCCTTCCAGCGCACGGCGATGACGGCATCGAGGTGCCGGATCGAGACGAGCAGTGTGTTGGTCTCCGTATCGGCCTCAATTGCGTTCGCATGTGTCCAGTCGCGCACTAACGGGTCGAGCGGCGCGTACAACCAGTTCGGGAAGACCCAGGGCAGGGGCAGGCCACAAAGGTTGAACGCGGTCGGGTTCGCGCGCGGGTCGAAGTAGTCGAACAGCGAGAACTCGTTCAGTTTTTCGCCCGACGTCGGGTCGAACAGCACGACGATGTCGGCGATCAGGTGGTAGGCCCCGTCGAACTCGGTCGGGTCTTCGCCGCACACCGGGGTGTCGAAGCCGTCGAGGATCCGCACCTCAGTCGAGAGGGTGGCATGGGTGCCATCGGGGAGCAGCGAGTGCTCGTGATGCATCGAGTCGGTATCGACGACGACAGGGTCGTCGCTCGGCACCTGCCGTCCGTATTCGTCGATCAGATATCGACCGGTGATGATCGAGCCGGCCCACTCGTCGAGGACCTCGCCCCTGAGGTTGATCCGACGGGCGAGCGTGTCGTTGTATTCAACGAGGATTGTGCCGTCGTCGAGCATCTCGGCGTCGCCCATGTTGTGATCGGCGTGGTGGAACCACACGACCTCACCCTCATGGTCGACCATAACGAGCCAGCCAGTTCGTGGCGGCTGACCTCCCCGGTCGACCTCAATCCCGAACCCTTCCCGGATGTCGAGGAGGTTGAACAAGGTGACGCCATCCTGCGTCGCCTCTGGTTGTGCTGTGTTGGTGACCAGGGGAGGCAAGCCGTCGGGCAGGTTCCCCGTCGTGATCGTGACCGGTTGGGTCCGGCCGACGGTGCATTTGCCATCGAGCAGGCGCACTTCGACGGTGTAGGTCGTCTCTGCGCGCAACCCGGCGAGCAGCGCTTCGATCACATCGCCGTTGCGTTCAATCGGCGGAGATGCTGGTTGGTGGCCACCGGGCTCCGACACGACGACGATCGCTTCGTATCGGGCTGGAACTTCGCCTCGAAGCTCGGCAAGGAGAGGATGGTCGGTTTGGGTGATGGTGACCTCCCCCAGTTCGCCGAGCACAGGTTCGCCCTCGCACTGGTCTTGCGGTGGGGGTGCTGTGGTCGATGACGTCGTTGTGGTGGTGGAGGACGACATCGCCGGAGCGGTCATGTCATCGGTGCCGTTGCCGGCACATCCCGCAGCGATTGAGGCGGCAACGGCGAAGGCGACAAGCACGCGACTCATCGGCCCGACCCTCGACTGTCGAAGGAGACCCTTGGGTACGGCTCTTCTCCGAGCGTAGGGTCAGCTGAGGGGGGCATGGGCCCGCGCGATGAGGTCATCGCTCGCGGCGCGTAAGGCCGCCGCACCCGGTGTATCGGGAAGATCCGACAGTGCGCCTGCAGCCTTGTCGGCGAAGCTCTGAGCGATATCGAGGGCGATCGTGACGCCGCTGGTTTCGCGGATGAGGTTGAGGGCGCAGTCACGCTCTTGCATTGTGATCTGCGCGGTGAGGAGCGAGCGAAGTTCGGAACCGACCACAGGATCGTCGAGCGCATGAAGCACAGGAAGAGTGTAGATGCCCTCGAGGAGGTCGTTGCCCGTGGGCTTGCCGGCCGTCTCGTCGGAGGCGATGACGTCGAGAATGTCGTCGACGATTTGGAAGGCCATGCCGTACGCAAGCCCGAACTCGGTGAGTGACTCGATGACCGGCCGTGGCAGACCACCGACAATCGAACCGATCCGACACGCGGTACCGAGTAGAGAGGCCGTCTTGCCGGTGATTGAGCGCTCGTAGGCCTCGATCGATCGGTTGGCGTCGAACTGTGCTTGAAGTTCTTGGATCTGACCGTCGCAGAGCTGCGTGATCGTGGTTGCGAGTAGTCCGGCGACCTCGGTGCCCAGGGCTGCGGCCAGTTCCGATGCGCGCCCGAGCAAGTAGTCACCGGCAAGAATGGCTCGGTGGTTTCCCCACTGGGCATTGACGCTGGCCACCCCGCGGCGAATGGTTGCGTCATCCATGACGTCGTCGTGGTAGAGCGATCCGATATGCACGAGTTCGACCGCGCAACCTCCGCGGATGACGTCGAGCGTGGCTGGGGTTCCGGCGGGATCAAGGGCGGCGGCTGCAGCCATGGTGAACCCTGGGCGCACGCGCTTGCCGCCGGCCTTGATCAGATGGCTCGCGATATCGGTGAGGAAATCGCCGTCGGTGCCAACGACGCGCAGGAGTTCCTGCTCGGTTCGAGCGAGATCCTCCATCATGGGAGGCAGGATCGCGAGCGGGTGCCCCATCGAGAATAAAGGGTACGCCGATCGTCGGAAGATCGGCCATCCCTCGTGCTGTGCCTGATGCCACGCATCCGCACACCCACGTACGAACGTAAACCCGAGTCACTTGCATGCAGTGTGATCGATAGTGAGTGCAGGCCGTGCTCAGGCGAGCATGTGTGGTAGTCGACGGCGGCAGCCGTCGACGCACCGGTAGACTCAGAGAAGTGGCCACCCGGCCTTTCATTCCGAACCCAACTCCAGGGAGGACAACCCGATGTTCGAGCGGTTCACCGACAGGGCTCGACGAGTGGTGGTGCTGGCGCAAGAAGAAGCGCGTCTGCTCAACCACAACTACATCGGCACCGAGCACATCTTGTTGGGTCTCATCCACGAGGGTGAAGGTGTTGCCGCCAAGGCTCTCGAGTCGTTGGGGATCAGCCTTGAAGCCGTTCGTAGTCAGGTCGAGGAGATCATCGGCCAAGGAGGATCCTCGCCCAGCGGTCATATCCCCTTCACGCCGCGGGCGAAGAAGGTTCTCGAGTTGAGCCTCCGCGAGGCCCTGCAACTCGGCCACAACTACATCGGTACCGAGCACATCCTGCTCGGCCTCATCCGTGAAGGTGAGGGTGTCGCTGCCCAGGTACTCGTCAAACTTGGCGCCGATCTCAGCCGCGTGCGCCAACAGGTCATCCAACTCCTGTCCGGCTACTCCGGGTCGGGTTCGGGTGGAGACGCAGGCTCGGCGTCAGGTTCCGGCGACAAAGCTGGTGCCACCAGTGGAGGGTCCGGTGGCAGCGACGCGTCGGGCTCGGCTGTGCTTGACCAGTTCGGCCGCAACCTCACCCAAGCGGCGCGCGAGAAGGCACTCGACCCGGTCATCGGCCGAAGCCGCGAGACCGAGCGGGTCATGCAGATCCTCAGCCGCCGCACCAAGAACAACCCGGTGTTGGTCGGTGAGCCGGGCGTCGGTAAGACCGCCATCATCGAAGGCCTTGCGCAGGCGATCGCCGACGACACCGTTCCCGAAACGCTGCGCAACAAGCAGGTCTACACCCTCGACCTCGGCGCGCTCGTTGCCGGGTCGCGTTATCGCGGCGATTTCGAGGAGCGGCTCAAGAAAGTCTTGAAAGAGATCAAGACTCGCGGCGACATCATCTTGTTCATCGATGAGATCCACACGCTTGTCGGTGCCGGTGCGGCTGAGGGGGCCATCGACGCAGCGTCGATCCTCAAGCCGATGCTGGCCCGTGGCGAACTTCAGACCATCGGTGCCACCACGCTCGACGAGTTCCGTAAGCACCTCGAGAAGGACGCTGCACTGGAGCGCCGCTTCCAAAAAGTTGTGGTCGAGGAGCCGTCAGTCGCCCACACGATCGAGATTCTCAAGGGTCTTCGTGATCGCTACGAAACCTTCCATCGCGTCACGATCACCGATCAGGCGCTCGTGGCTGCAGCCAACCTCGCCGATCGTTATATCTCTGATCGACAGCTCCCCGACAAAGCGATCGACCTGATCGACGAGTCCGGCTCTCGTCTTCGGATCAAGCGCATGGAGACCCCTCCGGAGTTCAAAGAACTCGAGGCGGAGATCGTCGACGTTGTCCGCCAAAAGAAGGAAGCGGTCGAAGGCCAGCAGTTCGAAGAGGCTGGTCGTCTGCGCGACAAAGAAAAAGAGCTCCTTGCTCGCCGGGAGGCGATGGAGTCGGAGGCCAAGGCCACCGGTCTCGACCTTTTCGACGAAGTCGACGAAGAAGCGATCGCCGACGTCCTCTCGCTGTGGACCGGGATCCCGGTCTACAAGCTGACCGAGGAGGAGACGGCCAAGCTCCTGCGAATGGAAGAAGAATTGCACAAGCGGGTCATCGGTCAGGAAGACTCCATCAAGGCGGTCTCCAAGGCGATCCGCCGCACCCGTGCCGGCCTGAAAGACCCGAAGCGACCGTCCGGTTCATTCATCTTCCTTGGTCCGTCAGGCGTCGGGAAGACCGAGCTCGCCAAAACGCTCGCCGAGTTCCTCTTCGGTGATGAGTCGGCGCTCATCAGCCTTGACATGTCGGAGTATCAAGAAAAGCACACGGTCAGCCGGCTTGTCGGCTCTCCCCCCGGCTACATCGGGTATGACGAGGGTGGACAGCTCACCGAAAAAGTGCGTCGCAAGCCTTTCTCCGTCGTGCTGTTCGACGAAGTAGAAAAGGCCCACCCCGATGTCTTCAACACGTTGTTGCAGATTCTCGAGGAGGGGCGCCTCACCGACGCGCAGGGTCGATCCGTCGACTTCCGAAACACTGTGTTGATCATGACCTCAAACCTCGGAACCCAGGATCTCCGTAAGGCGAACCTCGGCTTCAGTAAGGGTGACGAGGCGGTGAACTACGAGAAGATGAAGGAGAAGGTCAACGATGCGCTCAAGGCCCACTTCCGGCCCGAGTTCCTCAATCGCATTGACGACACCATTGTCTTCCACGAGTTGAGCCAGCCCGAAGTTCGCCAGATCGTCGATCTGATGATCGCTCGCACAGCCAGCCAACTGGCCGCCCAAGGTATGGGTCTCGAGCTGAGCGACGCCGCCAAGGACCACCTTGCCAAGAAGGGGTATGACCCCACACTCGGTGCCCGTCCGCTTCGTCGTGCGATCCAGCACCTGGTCGAAGATCCGCTGTCGGAAAGGCTCCTCGACAAGGAGTTCCGAGCCGGCGAGATCATCATCGTCGATGTCGAACCAGACAACGACGCGCCGGGTGAACTGCAGATCGTGTTCCGGGCGATCGAGGGCTTCGAGCCTCCGGCGCCCGAACTCGAAGACGCTCTCGACTCGTTCTAGACCAGCGGCAGCTGATCGTCGTAGGTCACCGTTCTTCTGAGTTCTGTGACGATGATCCTGTCTTTTTTCAAGTCGTCCCGCGTCGAGGTGGTTGCTGGAGGCGAACAGTTCTGTGATGACGCTCTGGGATCCCGAGCGGTCGCGAACTCTGGTCGAGCACTGCGGCCGATCGGTGGCGTGGACCCGCACAGCGGTATCGACCGTCTAGCGTCAAGGACCATGACCCGGGCGAGGCTCGTCATTGCTGCAGTGCTGATCGTGCTCTTCGCCTCTGCATGCCAGGTTGACACCACGGTCGATGTCACGATCGATGAAGACGGCTCTGGTCGCGTTGGCGTCACGATTGCCGCCGACTCGGCAGCTGTCTCGCTGCTCACGGATGACCCGACGAGCCTGATCTTCGACGACCTGACCGATGCCGGTTGGGAAGTGACTGGCCCACTGGTCGACGATGGTGGAATCACGCTCACGGCATCCAAGGCGTTTCTCTCGTCGGCCGAACTCAGCCGCGTGTTGGGTGAGATCTTGGGCGACGGTCTGTTGTTCACCGATGTGTCGCTCGAGCAGGAGCACGAATTCTCGGCCATCGGCCTTCGGCCGGCAACCACCTCGTATGACTTCATCGCAACGGTCGACCCGGCCCCCGACCTCGAACTGCTCGGCGACGACGGGTTGGCTGCAGTTCTCGACCAGCAGCCGCTCGGCCGGCCGCTGTTGCGAATCGAGACTGACGCCGGTGTCTCGTCGTTCAGCACGGCTCTCCGCCTCACGCTGAACGTCACGATGCCTTCGGGTGCCGCTTCCGGCTCCGGCGAGGTCATCGACGACACGGTGACGTGGACATTCGCCTATGGCGATCCGGCCACCCAGGTCGATGCCACGGCATCGGTCGACGACATCTTGCCGAGGGTCTGGGCGCTTATCGCGATCATCGCCTCGATCCTGTTCGTCTTGGTCGTCGTTAGTCAGATCGCCACCTTCGTTGTGGCGAAGCTGCGGACGCCGAAGGGACGGCGTCGGCGAGATCAACGTCAGCGTGCTCAGCGAGCTGCCACTCGCGAAGCTGAAGCCAACCGGCCTCGACGTCGCCTGCTTCGGCTCCTGATCGTCGATGTACACGGTGTCATCGTGCGCCCCTCCGACCCGGTCGAAGGTCTGTTGATTCCTCTCATCACCGCCGAACGTCCCGGCGCTGACCCCGAGCGGATCCGTCACCATCATCGCCAGCTCACCCTGGGCCGATCGTCGCCCGAGGAGTTCTGGAGCGAGGTCGGGCTCGGCCCCATGGCTGATGAGATCGAGACCCGCTACTTGTCCTCATTCCGACTCGTGCCGGGCCTGCACCCGTTCCTCGACCGGATGGCGACTGCGCGTCTTCCCGTCGCCGCGATCGGCAACCAGCCCCGGGTCTGGGGTGAGCGCCTGCGTCGCATGGCCTCACTCGAGGCTTCCATCACGAATTGGATGGTAAGTGGCGATGTCGGCTCGGCTTTGCCTGAACCGGCCCTGTTTGAGGCCACTCGACGCACCATGTCGGTAGATCTCTACGACTGCTTCTATCTGTCGAACAACGTTGGGCATCTCGATGCGGCGCGCGAACTCGGGATTGCCACCGGCTTGTTCGTGACCAGTGCCGAGATGGCGCCAGAGACCGATCACACAATCGTGCGCGGTTTCGATGATCTCCTCCGTAGTCGCGGCTCCTGAGCGCGTCTCACCCGGCGCGTAGGGTTTGCTTCCATGGCCAAGACGAGATCCGTTCATCGCTGTGCCGCCTGCGGGTGGGAGTCCGCCAAGTGGGCGGGTCGTTGCGATGGCTGTGGTGAATGGAATTCTCTCGTGGAAGAGCTCGACGTTCGCACTACCGCTTCTGTTGCGGTCGGTCCTCCCACGTCCGATCCGATCCGCATCCGCGATGTGACCGACGCCGGCGCCACAACGCGCCCAACCGGCGTTGGGGAGGTCGATCGGGTGCTCAGTGGTGGGCTGGTCGACGGCTCGGTCACGCTGGTCGGCGGCGAGCCTGGAATCGGCAAGTCGACCCTGCTGCTCCAAGTGGTTGGCTCCACCGCAAGGTTGGGGTCGGTGAGCTTGTACGTCTCTGGTGAGGAGTCGGCCGGTCAGGTGAGGGCGCGCGCCGATCGACTGGGTGCGATTCACGACGACCTCTGGCTGCTCGCCGAGACGTCGTTGCCGCATATCCTCACGGCTCTCGAATCGATCAAGCCCGATGTAGTGGTGATCGACTCCGTGCAGACGCTGCACGATCCGGCGCTGGCATCGGCGCCTGGATCGGTTGCCCAGGTCCGAGAATGTGCGAGCCGACTGGTGGCGCATGCGAAGCGACACGGCACGGTCGTTCTGCTCGTCGGGCACGTCACGAAAGAAGGCACGCTCGCAGGCCCTCGCGTTCTCGAGCACGTCGTAGACACCGTCCTCGAGTTCGACGGGGACCGGCATCACGGTCTGCGGCTCCTTCGAGCGTCAAAGCATCGTTTCGGTGCCACCACCGAGGTCGGCTTACTGCAGATGGATACGGATGGCCTCGCAACGGTCGCAGACCCGAGTGGGCTTTTTCTGGCCGACCGAGTGACCGGCATCAGCGGCTCGGCTGTCGTGCCCACCGTCGATGGCAACCGCCCACTCCTCGTCGAGGTTCAGGCGTTGGTCGCCCAGTCGAGTCTCAGCAATCCGCGCCGTTCCGCCCAGGGGGTCGACTCGGGCCGGCTCGCCATGCTGCTTGCCGTACTCGAACGCCGTTGCGGTCTCCAGGTCGGCACCAATGACGTTTACACCCTTGCGGTCGGTGGAGCGCGGGTGTTCGACCCCGGTGCTGATACCGCACTGGCGTTGGCTATTGCGTCGTCGCTGTCTGGCCAGCCGTTGGGTGACGATGTGGTGGCCGTCGGTGAGGTCGGCCTCGGTGGCGAACTGCGTCAGGTCAGTCATCTCGATCGACGGCTGAGGGAAGCCGCTCGTATGGGATTCCGTCGTGCGATCGTGCCTCAGGGCACCGCAGTACAGGTCGATGGGCTACAGACGCTGCAGGCCCCCACCTTGCGGGCCGCGGTAGCCCTGGCCGATGTTGGTGGTGAGGGCTGACCGAGCCGGTCAGCGGCTCCGAATCGAGAGCTGCTCGCGGTTGGTGATGATGTAGCGCCGGTCGTTCTGGGCGAGCCAACCGAGTCGGACGAAGGACGCAATCGCCTTGTTGACCCGCTCTCGACTTGCGCCGACCATCCCGGCAAGTTCTTCCTGGGTGACGGGAAGGGTGAACTCGTCGCTCTCGCCAGCGAGCTCCAGGAGTCGCTTCGCCGTGCGACCGGTGACGTCGAGGAACACCGAGTCGGCGAGCGCCTCGTCCATGGACCGTAGGCGAGTGGCAAGCAGCTTCACGACGTTCCAGAGTTCACCCGGCCGGTCCTCGTAGAGCGCCTGCACCGGTGCATACGGGATCTCGATGGCACCGGAAGGTTCGAGAGCTCGGGCCTCGGCCGAACGCCCCAACCCGTCAAACAAGCCCATCTCACCGAAGAGGTCTCCGGGCTCCATGAGGGCGACGACACTCTCGCGGCCGTCGATGGAACGGTTGGCGATCGCGATCCGACCGGACGTCACGACGAACAACGAGGCCGGTTCGTCGCCCTCAGTGAACAAGACATCCCCGCGACGGAGACTCCGCTGGATCGCTGCGCTCGTGATTTGTTTGAGGAAATCGTCGCCGATATCGGCGAAGAGCAAGGTCGATCGGAGCAGGGAGGCGAGCATGGTGGTGTCAGACATCAGCGCGGCCCAGACTAGGTGACATGAGCAGTGTCGAGGATGCTTCGGTATGGACGGTCGTGGTCGCGGCCGGTTCGGGCACTCGCTTCGGCGCGCGCAAACAGTTCCTCGATCTGGGCGGGATTCGGGTGATCGATCACACGGTCGCCACTGCTGCTACCCACAGCGACGGTGTCGTCCTCGTGTTGCCAGCTGATGCACTCGATGAGCCGGTTGTTGCGACAGGCACTGCGTTGGTGGTGGTGGCGGGCGGCGAGTCTCGTTCGGAATCGGTTCGTAACGGCCTTGCTGCCGTGCCGGTGGACTGTGGTGTGGTCTTGGTGCACGACGGTGCTCGTCCCTTGGCGTCGGCAGCTGTCTATGAGCGAGTGATCGCTGCGGTTCGCGATGGGGCCGTCGGTGTGGTGCCGGCCGTACCGATCGCAGACTCCGTTCGACACCGCGAAACCGGTGCGGTCGACCGCAGCGCGCTGCTTGCCGTCCAGACCCCACAGGGGTTCGATGCCCGGACGCTCCGAGCCGCTCACCAGTCGGGCGCCGATGCGTTTGATGACGCCACGTTGGTGGAGGCTTCCGGCCATGCGGTCGTCATCGTCGAGGGAGACACTCGCAACGTGAAGCTCACCACCCCGTTCGATCTCGAGGTCGCCCGTCTTGTCCTCACCGAGGAGGCTCCGTCATGACCGATGCCGACATCCCGTTCCGGGTTGGCCAGGCATTCGACATTCACGCCTATTCCGATGACCGTGCTCGCGCGCTGGTCCTTGGCGGCGTTGTGTTCGAAGGTGAGCGTGGGCTTGCCGGCCACAGTGATGCCGACGTGGTCGCCCACGTATGCGCCGATGCACTTCTGGGAGCCGCCGGGCTCGGTGACATCGGCCAGATGTTCCCTGACACCGATCCGGCACTCACCGGGGCAGACAGTGTCGACCTCTTGCGTCGCGCCGTTTCTTCTGTACGTTCGGCAGGCTGGCGACCTGGCAACATCGACTGTTCGGTCGTTCTCGATTCGCCAAAGCTCGCTCCCGTGAAAGATCAGATGCAAACCAACCTGTCTGTAGCCGTTGGCGCGCCGGTCACGATCACCGGCCGCCGCACCGAAGGCTTGGGTGCCCTTGGCCGAGGCGAGGGAATCGCCGCGTGGGCCGTTGCCCTGGTCGTGCGATGAGCGGCCGCGGCTCGAGCAGAGGCCCGGGAAGCAAGGGTCCGAAGGGGGGCCGGAGCCGCCCACCGGCAAAGAAGGTCGCCCGGCGCGGCGGAAAGGGCACAAGCGGTAGCCGACGCAGCGATCGTGGTCAGCGGCGCGGTGACGGCCAGCGAGGCACCACGCCGATCCGTGCCGCCGACGAGGGACGTGGAGGATCGCACCTTGGTGGTGATCAGGTCGAGGGGCGTCATGCCGTTCGGGAGCTCCTCATGGCGGGAACCCGACGGACGCGAGAAGTGATCTTTGCCGGAGATCTTGATCACGCGCCGATCCTCGACGACATCATCGATCTGGCCGATGAGCAGAAGGTGACGATCCGTGAGCTCTCGCGCAGCAAGTTCGAGTCGATGACCCGGACCGACGGTGCTCAGGGTGTTTTGGCGATGGCGCAGCCGCTGCGCCCCACGCCGCTGGAAGATCTACTCGATCCTGAGCGTGACGGGACCCTGCCGTTCCTGCTCTTGCTCGACGGGATTACAGACCCGGGCAACCTTGGGGCGATTCTTCGCACTGCCGAGTGTGCGGGGGTGACGGGGGTGGTTCTTCCCCGGCACCGTGCTGCGCACATCACACCGACGGTCACCAAGACGGCGGCGGGGGCGATCGAACATTTGCGCATCGCGGTCGTCGGTGGCCTACCGGCCGCAATGAAGACCTTGGCCCAGAGCGGGATCTGGACGGTCGGCCTCGATGCTGGCGGCGATCGCAGCCTCTTCGATCTGCCGGTGGCCGATGAGCCGGTTGCCTTGGCACTCGGCGCCGAAGGTCCGGGTCTTTCCCGACTCGTGCGAGAACGCTGTGACACCGTTGCGAGCATTCCGATGGCAGGGGTGCTCGACAGCCTCAACGTCAGCAATGCGGCAGCGGTTGCGGTCTATGAGATCACCCGTCGCCGGCTCGAAGCGTCCGGCGAGTGAACCGAGCCCGCGACAGGGATCGAACCTGCGACCTGCTGTTTACAAGACAGCTGCTCTACCAACTGAGCTACACGGGCGAAGCGCCGAAAACGGAGCGACCTGGATCAGGCTAGAGGTCGCGGCGCCGCCCCCGCCGCCGAATCTGCCATGCTGTCGGAGAAGAACGCCGCAGGGCGGCGTCTCGACGAGGGAGTTTCAGAGCCGATGACCACCCACGGACGCTATACCGCTTCGGATTCGTCGTTCGCACAATCCACCGGTAACGCTGCTACCAAAGGACTCGTACTGATAGCGGTTGCGGTTGTGATCGGCTTTCTTTTGCTGTGGCAGGGAGGCGTCGGAGGAGATAGCTCACCGGAAGTCGCCGCTGCCGACGACGCATCGATCGATGCGGGCAACGAAGACGCATCGTCCGGAGGAACCGACGATGCCCCTGCCGATGACGGCTCGGGCGACGGTGACGACGCTGCTCTCGACGAGGACTCAGGCGCAACCACCGATACCACGCCGGTCACACCTACCACTCGCCCGCTGGGTGAGGTCAAGGTTGCGATCGCCAACGGTGTAGGCGTGTCAGGACTCGCCGGCCAGCAGTCCGAGCTGCTCAAGACAGCCGGGTTCGTGACCATTGCGGTCAACGCAAAGAACAACACCGAGCTTTCGGCTGTGTACTACGTGGACGGGTACGCCCTCGAGGCTGAAGCTGTCGCACTGGAGCTTGGCGCCACCGGTGCGGTGCTGCGGCCGGCGACGAGTCCCGAAGAACTGGTAGCCGACCCCAACCAGATCGAAGGCTTCCACATTTTCGTCATCCTCGGCTCCGATCGGGTCCTTGGCTGACCACCGTGCGCGCAAGCGAGTGGTAACGGCGTCCGGCTAGGTGGTCGAGGCGCCCACCCCATCGCAGCGAAGACGAGAACGGCCCGAGCCGTCACCTCGCAATCGCAGTTCGGGCAGGATGGGAAGATGCACCTGCTCGCCTGCGCCGACAAGTTTCGCGGAACGCTCGATGCCGTCGGGTTTGCGGCGGCGGTGGCGGCCGGCGCACCTGGTCATGAGGTGACCGCCCAGCCGATGGCTGATGGTGGTGAAGGCACACTTCTCGCCTTCGGTGGAGCGAACCGCTCCACTGCCGTGACCGGTCCCCTCGGCACGATGGTTGATGCTGGCTGGCGTCTTTCGCGGGGACGCGCTGTGATCGAGATGGCGCAAGCGTCGGGCTTGGTGCTCGCTGGGGGGGTCGAGGGCAACGATCCGATGGGTGCCACCACCGCCGGCACGGGTGAGCTAATCGGCAGAGCGGTCGAGGCAGGTGCCGATGAGGTCATCGTCGGCCTTGGGGGGTCGGCAACTACCGACGGCGGGCTCGGGGCGCTGCGTGCGCTGCCGTCTCCTTCGCGGCTCAAGGGCATCGATCTCGTTCTTGCGTGCGATGTCGAGACGCGATTCACCGACGCAGCGCGCGTCTTTGGGCCGCAGAAGGGAGCATCGAGGGCTCAGATCGGGCTCTTGACAGCTCGTCTTGAGCGGTTGGTGGAGGTTTACAAGAACGAGCATGGAACTGACGTATCGGAACTCCGTGGTGCTGGGGCGGCTGGAGGTCTCGCTGGGGGCCTGGTGGCCGCTGGGGCGCGGATCGAGTCAGGGGCGATGCTTATCGCAGAGGCAGTGCAGCTCTATGACCAGATCGAGGCGTGCGAGCTCGTCATCACGGGTGAGGGTCGCGTCGATGCCACCAGTTTCGATGGCAAGGTCGTGGGCACGGTCGTCGACCTCGGTCAAGCTGCGGAGCGGGCGCTGCTCGTGGTCGGTGGTGTGGTCGACGATGTGGCTCGGGTACGCCTCGATGACGCAGGTGTGGGCTGGGTCGATCTCAGCGAGTCGTTCGGCGCCGATCGCGCGATGGCAGAGACGGCGCTCTGTGTCGCTGAGTCGGTCAGCGGTTGGCTTTCGCGGTGATCGCCCAGAGGACAGCAGCCGCAATCGCGATCAGGATCAAGACGAATCGGAGTGTTCCGAGGACCGTGATGGCGACCCACCGGAGCAACACGACGGCGATCAGCGCCATCACGGCACCGATGAAGACTCGGGCCGGAAGCGATCGGTCGGTGGATGGGGGCTGCTCCGTCGTCATGCCCTGACTCTACGGCTGTCCGCACTGCACGGGCCGTCGGCCAAGTCAGGCGGCAAAGCCGGCCGGTCGGTGTGGGTCGCGCTGGCGCAGCCATACCAACGCAGTGGCCACGTGGCGAAGCGCATCGGCCTCGCTGTGCGTCTGCATTGACTGTTCGACCAGATCACGGACGGCTTTTTCGGGTGTGCCGCTGAGGTAGGCGACAAATTCGCTCAACCTGTCGTGGAGGAGGGCGGTTTCAGCGGACATGGAACACTCCAGCTGTTGGTGGGTACCTTTCGAAGGAGTTGTCGTCCCCAACACCCGTCGGCTGAATCTTTTTCGCCAGAATCGACCCAACGGCTTGATCAGCTACACCCATCCACCTCGGGTTGGGTCGGTACCATCGTCACCTATGGCCGTTGTCCGGATCTCGAACAGCCTGCGTCCTCTTGTCGGCGGTGCGGCTGAGGTCGAGGTCGATGCAGGCGATCTCGGTTCGGTGATTCGGTTGCTCGGGGCCGATTACCCGGGTCTTTCGGAGCGGGTCCTCGACGAGAAGGGCCGCCTGTTCGGCTTCGTCAACGTCTTCGTCGGCGAGGTCGAGTGCCGCACGCTCGACGGGTTGACGACGCCGATCGACCCTGATTCTGTCATCGTCATCGTTCCTGCGGTTGCCGGCGGTTGATCGACGAAACCCGGGTTGCGATTTGGGACGTACTGCGGTTCACTTAGCAGTCGAGGCACGAGAGTGCCAACGTACCTCAACCGTCCTCCGGAGGAATGATGGCCAAGTCCATTTTGTTCGATGAAAAGGCCCGCCGCGGTCTGGAAGCGGGCATGAACCAGCTCGCCGACGCTGTGCGTGTGACGCTCGGCCCCAAGGGTCGTAACGTCGTGCTCGAGAAGAAGTGGGGCGCACCCACGATCACAAACGACGGTGTCTCGATCGCCAAGGAGATCGAGCTCGAAGATCCGTTCGAACGTATTGGCGCCGAACTGGTCAAGGAAGTCGCCAAGAAGACCGACGACGTTGCCGGTGACGGAACAACCACCGCCACCGTTCTCGCCTGGTCGATGGTCCGCGAGGGCCTTCGTAACGTGGCCGCCGGCGCCAACCCGATGGGCCTGAAAAAGGGCATCGAAGCCGCCGTCGAGGCCGCCGTGGAATCTATTCGCGACAACGCCCAAGACGTCTCGGAGAACAAAGAGCAGATCGCGAATGTCGCTGCGATCTCCGCAGCCGACGCCGAGATCGGCTCGACGATCGCCGATGCGATCG
This sequence comes from uncultured Acidimicrobiales bacterium, assembly GCA_905480195.1. GTDB lineage: Bacteria > Actinomycetota > Acidimicrobiia > Acidimicrobiales > Aldehydirespiratoraceae > UBA11606. The sequence continues at coordinate 27,111 of CAJQPN010000005.1, read as the reverse complement.
ACAAGGTCGGTAAGGACGGCGTGATCACGGTCGAAGAGGGTCAGACGTTCGGCCTCGAACTCGACTTCGTTGAGGGCATGCGCTTCGACAAGGGCTACATCTCGCCGTACTCGGTGACCGACGCTGAGCGTATGGAAGCCGTGCTCGATGACCCGTACATCTTGTTCGTGGCCTCCAAGATCAGCAATGTGCGCGAGCTCGTTCCGGTCCTCGAGAAGGTCATGCAGTCGAGCCGCCCCCTCCTGATCGTGGCTGAGGATGTCGAGGGTGAAGCACTCGCCACACTCGTCGTCAACAAGATCCGCGGCACCTTCACCTCCGTGTCGGTCAAAGCTCCTGGTTTCGGCGAGCGCCGCAAGGCGATGTTGCAGGACATGGCGATCCTCACCGGCGGCCAGGTCGTCAGTGAAGAGGTCGGCTTGAAGCTTGACGGCGTCGGACTCGACATGCTTGGTTCGGCTCGCAAGATCGTTGTCACCAAAGATGAGACCACCATCGTTGAAGGCGCTGGCGACAGCGCCGACGTCAATGGACGCATCGCCCAGATCAAGGCCGAGATCGAGAACACCGACTCCGACTACGACCGCGAGAAGCTTCAGGAGCGCCTCGCCAAGCTGTCGGGTGGTGTTGCCGTTCTCAAGGTCGGCGCTGCCACCGAGGTGGAACTCAAGGAAAAGAAGCACCGGATCGAAGATGCAGTCAGCACAACCAAGGCTGCAATCGAAGAGGGCGTCGTCGCTGGCGGCGGCACCACGCTGATCCGTGCGCAGGCTGCGGTAAACGCCATGGTCGGTTCGCTCGACGATGCCGATGCGCAGGTCGGCGCCCGCATGGTGGCCCGAGCCCTCGAGGGCCCGCTCACTCAGATCGCCGTCAACGCCGGCATGGAAGGTGGCGTTGTGGTGAACGCCGTGCGCAGCCTCGACGGTAATCACGGTCTCAATGCTGCGACCGGCGAGTACATCGACCTGGTAGAAGCAGGCATCATCGACGCTGCGAAGGTGACCCGTTCGGCGTTGCAGAACGCGGCGTCGATCGCTGCGCTGTTCCTCACGACCGAGGCCGTCATCGCCGACGCTCCCGACGAGGGTGGCGCTCCCGGCATGCCCGACATGGATTTCTGACGTAGCAAGCGCATTCCTGAGAGCCAGTCGAGACCTGCGAGGTCTCGCAACTCGAACATCGGAAGCTCGGCCCTCGCTGCGTGCGGGGGTCGAGCCCGTTTTGTTGGTGGGTTAGGGTTCGTCCATGTCGGGTCTCGTGCTGCATCCGTTGAACGCGCCGCTGATTCCGCTGCTCGGTGAGTGGCAGGGTCCAGGCGAGGGCGCGTACCCCACGATCGAGTCGTTCTCGTACGGGGAGACATTGGTGTTCGGGCACGCCGGCAAGCCATTCGTGGCGATGAATCAGCGCACCAAAGAGCGCAAGTCGGGTGTGCCGTTACATGCGGAGGCCGGGTACTTCCGCCCGCAGGGCGATGGCTCGACCGAGTTGGTGCTGAGCCAGCCGTCGGGGATCGTCGAGATCCTCACCGGGTCGATCACCGAGACAGAGGCCGGCGTCGAAGTCGATGTGTCGTCGGTCGGCGTGCACACCGCCCCCTCGGCCAAGCTCGTGAGAGAGACCCGCCGGCGTTACGTGGTCGAGGGCGACACGCTCACCTTCGATTTCTGGATGGCGGCGATGGGTGAACCGCTCACGCATCACTTGACGAGCAGACTGACCCGCCAGGGGTAGCTAGGTCGCCAGGCGGGGGCCGTACCTCGGTCTGAAAGCGCTCCATCTAATCGGCGTCGTCGGTGACGGCAACCCAGTTGTCGGGGGTGTCCTCGGGCGGCGGGGGAGCGGCTCCCATGGCCGATCCGATCTTGACCCCGCTGATGTTCACGTATCGGCCGACGTAGTCGATCGCGTTGCCGCGCAGGATCTGTCGGGTGGACTCGACGGTCTCGCGAAGCAGCGTGAGCGGGGACTCGACCTTCTCACCGATCCACGCCATCCAGTGGGGCAGGCCATTGCCGATGCCGCAGTGGAGCCGACCCGGAAACATGCGAGCGAGCGTGGCCCACTCCATGGCCAGAGCCGCAGGGTTACGGAATGGCACCGGTGCAATGCCGTGCCCCAGCACGGGTCGGCCGCACGCGTCGTTGTCGGTCGCTTGGAGGATGGTGCCGAGTTGGCTGACCCCGCCCGCCCAGTTGAGGTCTTCGATGACCCAGAGCTCGTCGACGGGTGGCGCGATCTCTGTGGCTGTCGATACGAGGTCTTCCGGCGGGATCTCCCGCATGAGCATGGCACCGATGTCGGTCAAGAAGAGACGGTAGTTGATGTGGCGCAGGCATAGCCTGGGATCCATGAGCCCGCGCAAGCGCAGCGAGCAGCGACTGGTCCGGCCTTGGTCGTTCGATGAGCCGAGTCGCGGCCGGCGGCCAGTGACCCTTGCGGTCGAGGAGCCGATGGCCATTGAGCTTGACGGCTATCGAGTCGCAACCACGATGCGCACACCGGGGAACGACTTCGAACTCGCGGTCGGCTTCTGCCACAACGAGGGTCTTCTCGACGGCCACAAGGTGCTCGAGGTGAAGTACTGCGCCGATGGCTCGGCTGCGGCGACCGCGTTCAACATTGTCACGGTCTCGACCGGCGGCAAGGCCCCTGAACCGAGGCCTCGCCTCGCCACCACTACCTCGTCGTGCGGGTTCTGCGGCACGGACGAGATCGATGAGCTTGCCGCAAAACTGGCTCCCGTCACGGGGGACGCGGTCGATTGGAGCGTGCTGGCCGAGGCGCCCTCCACGCTGCGACCGACGCAGGACCTGTTTGATGCCACCGGTGCCGTACATGCGGCGGGTGTGGTCGATGCCGAGGGTGGAGTTGTGCTGGCCCGAGAAGACGTCGGCCGCCACAACGCAGTCGACAAGCTCGCAGGCCGGATGCTCCTCGACGGTCAGCTGCCGGCGACGGGCAAAGCGGTCGTGGTGAGCGGACGGGCCAGCTTCGAGCTCGTCCACAAGGCGTGGGCAGCCGGCTTCCGAGCCCTGGTGGCCGTCAGCGCGCCGACGGCGCTTGCGGTAGTGACTGCGGAACGAGCCGGTCTTCAGCTCGGCGGGTTTGCTCGGGACGGTGCGCTCGAGATCTACGTCGATAGCTGAGGAGGACACAGTGACGGTCAAGGTCCTCGGTGTTCCCTACGACGCCCACTCTTCGTATCTGCGAGGTCCGGCGTCGGCCCCCCCGGCGGTTCGCGCCGCATTGAACAACGGTTCGGCCAACTGGTGCACGGAGGACGGGCGTGATCTCGATCCTGACAGGGGTGCCGACTGGACCGATCTGGGTGATCTGGACCTTTCCGACGATGTGCACCAGGCGACGGCGCTGATCCGCCGCGCCGCGACTGAAGCGATCGCCGATGGCTCGAAGTTGCTTTCGCTCGGTGGTGACCATCTCGTGGCTTGGCCTCTGGTTCAGGCGGTGGCCGACCGCTACGACGACGTCACGATCGTTCACTTCGACGCTCACCCTGATCTCTATGACGACCTCGACGGCGACCGCTATTCGCACGCTTGTCCGTTCGCCCGAATCATGGAAGAAGGAAAGGTCGCCCGCCTCGTGCAGATGGGCATTCGCACCATGACGCCGCATCAGCGCGAGCAAGCTGATCGGTTCGGCGTCGAGGTGTACGAGGCGCGGGACACCGGTGTTGTCGTGCCGGCTCTCGAGGGCCCGGTCTATGTCTCGATCGACATCGACGTGCTCGACCCTGCGTTCGCTCCCGGCGTATCGCACTTCGAGCCCGGCGGCTGGTCGACGCGTCAATTGCTCGGCGCGCTCGGCCAGATTGCGGCGCAGGAGACCGAGGTCGTTGGTGCCGACCTGGTGGAGATCAATCCCGAACTCGACGTTCACGGACTCACGGCGATGGTGGGTGCGAAGATCTTCCGCGAACTGCTGGGCTTGATGCTCTGAATGCTTTCTTGGCGACGCTCTTGACGCGAACTGGATAGCATTTTGAGGTTCTCGGTATGTCGAGAGCGAAACCTTCTGGAGGATTCATGTCCAAGCGACTGCTGCAGCTTCTTGCGCTGCTGCTCACTCTCGGTCTGTTCGCCGCCGCATGTGGTGATGACGACGATGGTGGCGAGCTCGGTCTCGTCACCTCGGGCACGCTCACCGTGTGCACCGATGTTCCCTACCCGCCGATGGAGTTCGAGGATCCCAATGCCGAAGGTGGCTTCACCGGCTTCGACATCGAGTTGATGCGTGCGATTGCCGACGATCTCGGTCTCGGCCTCGCGGTTGCGACTCCGGGCTGGGATGCCATCACCAGTGGTCTTGCCACCGAGGCCGGCGACTGCGATATCTCGGCTGCATCGATCACGATCACCGAAGAGCGCGAGGAGAACATCGACTTCTCCGAGCCGTACTTCGAAGGAAAGCAGTCGTTGCTCGTCTCTGACGGCAGTTCGGCCAGCACCCTCGCTGATCTCAGCGCCGTGGCCGTTCAGTCCGGCACCACCGGCGAGATCTGGCTGCAAGACAACACCCCGGCTGGCGTCGAGGTCGTTGCGTTCGATGACATCGGTGCGCTCTACCTTGCCCTCGAGGCCGGAGACGTCGACGGTGTCGTCACCGACCTTGTCGGCAACCAGGGCTACGCCGACGACACCGGCGGCGCCATGGTCATCGAGTCATATGAGACCGGTGAGTTCTACGGCTTCGCCGTCCAGGAAGAGGGCGCCGAGGATCTCCTCGCCGCCGTCAACGAGTCCTTGGCCAAGCTGCAGGACAACGGCACCTACGATGACATCTACGGCGAATGGTTCCCGGGCGCCTGAGCCTGAACCGCGACGGCTGATCTGAGAAGGGGTCGGGCCGTATGGTCCGGCCCCTCACACGTTTTCGCATCATGACGAAGTTCACTCACCGCCAGCGCGCCCGCTACTACCAGATCACCATGTACGCGGTCGCGGCCGTGGTCACGTTGGTGGTCGTGTTCGCAGCGGATTGGTCGAAGATCCAGAAGAACTTCTTCAACTCCGAGATCGCAGCCGAAATGTTCCCCGAGGTCATCACCTCGGCGGTCAAGAACACGGCGTTGTACACGCTTGTGTCGTTCGTGCTCGGCATGATCCTCGCCCTCGGGTTGGCGCTGATGCGCCTGTCGAGCCTCAAGGCGTTCCGAGCGTTTGCGATTGGATACATCGAACTCTTCCGGGGGCTCCCGGCGCTCATCACGTTGCTGTTCGTCGGCTTTGGCCTGCCGATTGCGTTCAGCGGTTTCCGGATTCCGGGTGGGGTGCTCGGGCGCGGTTCTGTTGGCTTGGCCCTTGTTGCAGGTGCGTACATGGCCGAGACGATCCGGGCTGGGATCGAGGCCGTTCCCAAGGGGCAGACCGAGGCGGCGCGGTCGCTCGGCATGTCGCAGACGCGCACGATGTTCACGATCATCTTGCCGCAGGCGTTTCGCATCATCATTCCGCCCCTCACCAACGAACTGGTGCTGTTGATCAAGGACACGTCGCTGTTCTTCATCCTCGGTTCGACCCCTGGCACGAAGGAACTCACGAAGTTCGCCCGCGACTTCATGAACGCCGAGCGCAACGCCACGCCGCTCACGGTCGTAGCGGCGCTCTACCTCCTCATCACCCTGCCACTCACGTTCCTCGTGCGGCGGCTCGAACGATCGGCAGCCAAAGCCCGATGACACACGCCATCGACGTCCGACAACTTCACAAGTCCTTCGGTGATCTCGAAGTCCTGAAGGGAATCGACTTCACGGTCGATTCCGGCGAGGTCGTCTGTGTGCTCGGTCCGTCGGGTTCGGGCAAGTCGACGTTGCTTCGGTGTCTGAACCGACTCGAGGAGTCGAATTCGGGGACAATCCTGATCGATGGTGAGGACATCACCGACATCGATGCCGACGTCGACCAGCTCCGGAGCAACATCGGCATGGTCTTCCAGCAGTTCAATCTCTTCCCGCACCTCACCGTGCTGAAGAACCTGACCGTTGCGCAGACCGGTGTCCTCAAGCGATCGAAGGACGAAGCGATCGGTATCGCCCGCCAGATGCTCGAGCGGGTCGGCCTGTCCGACAAGATCCATGAGTACCCGGCTCATCTGTCGGGCGGTCAGGCGCAGCGGGTCGCGATCGCCCGAGCGCTCAGCATGAAGCCGAAGATGATGCTGTTCGACGAGCCTACGTCCGCGCTCGATCCTGAACTCGTCGGTGAGGTGCTCGATGTCATGCGAACACTCGCCGGCGAGGGCATGACGATGATGGTCGTCACCCACGAGATCGGGTTTGCCCAGGAAGTCGCCGACCGCGTCGTCTTCATGGATGATGGTGTCGTGGTCGAGGAGGGCAGCCCCGACGACGTCCTCCGCAACCCGAAAGAGGACCGCACGAAGCAGTTCCTCCGCATGGTTCTCGAGACCTGACCGATGCTGAGCCCGATCCGGTTTCGTCAGGCGCTCGTCCGGCCCCCCACCCCGAGTGTTGTCGATGGGCTACGCGCAATCGACGGCCCCGACCCCGATTTTGCGCGCTTTGCTGATGAGCACGCTGCGTACGTCGCAGTGTTGCAGGCCGCCGGTCTGATGGTGGAGGTCATGGCTGAGTTGCCCGACCACCCCGATGCCGTGTTTGTCGAGGACGCTGCGCTGTGCGTCGGCTCCCTTGCCGTTGTGCTCCGGCCCGGAGCGCCGAGCCGGTCGGGAGAGGCTGACGCAATCGTTGCTGACCTTGAGGCGCGCTTTTCCAAGGTCACCCGAGTCACGGAGGGCTTCGTCGACGGGGGCGACATTCTCGTCACTGCGGACGAGGTGCTGATCGGGCTGTCGGCCCGCACCGACCGAGCCGGTGCCGGGGCGCTCATGTCGGCCCTGGCGTCGACCGGTCTGGCGATCCGGATCGTCGAGACTCCAAGCGACGTCCTTCACTTCAAGACCGACTGTGCGATCGTCGACGAGCGCACGATCTTCTCGACCGCTCGACTTGCAGCGAGTGGTTGCTTCGAGGGCTACGACGTCGTCGTCTGCCCTACCGGTGAGGAGGCGGCTGCCAACCTCATTCGGGTAAACGACGTTGTCGTGATGCGCACCGGCTTTCCCGCCACCGAGAGGCTCCTGACCGAAGCGGGCTATGACGTTGTGACGACCGACGCCGACGAGGCCGCTCGCATCGACGGCGGACTCTCGTGCATGTCGCTTCGGTGTAGCTGGTAGCTCAGACGGCGTACTCGAGAAGCCGCTCATAGAGAGGCAGCGCGGCCTCAAGGATCGGACCGAGCCGATCGGGGACAGGGTGGTTGGACGGTGGACGCGACGCGAAGCCTGTGGTCTCGTGAACGCTGTGGTACCAGTGCTTGGCCCACACGCCATCCTCGGGTTTGGGGCCGGCTGGCCATGACAGCACGGCCGGGTCGAAGGCGAGGCCGAGCGATGCACACACGGTGCCGAGTACGCCAGCGGGATCGGCCAAGAGCCGTTGAGAGTCGATCACGATCGGCGTGCCCCCTTGGGCCAAGACGGCGTCGAGCAACTCGACGCACTCGGTCAAGCCGGTGTCGGCGAGCGTGCAGCCCGGGAGCTGGACTGACAGCGACGCCAACATCTGCACCGGGTCGCGCGTCAGGAGCAGGTTCTCACACCGGGCCAGGTGGGCTCGATCGACGCCCTTGAGATGGTGCGCCATCTGCTTGACGTAGAGGTGCGGTGTTGGGTGCTCACCAAAGATCACGTTCTCGATCACGTCGATCGGATCGGTCGACTGGCTTGCAATGACCTCGTCGGTTCCTGGATGCCCGCGAGTGTCGAGCGTCATGTTGAACGCGTAGAACGGCTCGTCGAGCACCGTGAAATCGGGCCGCTCTCGCCATGAGTACATCAGCGCGGTGGAGATGTTGCGTGGCCCTGACCAGCACTGAATGATCATCGCCGGTCGCTGTATGCCCTGACGGCGGCAGCCTGCGGGATCATGATCGGTCGCTTACGTCGGCCTCAATCTCGGCTTCGTAGAGTTCTCGCAGCCGGATCGTGAAGGGGCCCTGCTCACCGGTGCCGATCGTGCGGCCGTCGACGGTGTGTACCGGTGTGAGCCCACCGAACGTGCCGGTCACGAATGCCTCGTCAGCGGAGTACACGTCGGTCAACGAGAACGGCGCCCGATGCACCCGGATGCCGGCAGCTTCGGCCACCTCACACACCAGCGCCGAGGTGATGCCGTTGAGGTTGTACTGACCCGTCGCCGTCCAGACCTCTCCTTTTCGGATCACGAAGAAGTTGGTGGCGTTGCACGTGGCGACCGCGCCGGTCGGGTCGAGCATGAGGGCTTCGTCGGCACCCGCGTTGGTGGCCTGGATCAAGGCGATGATCTCGTGGAGCTTGCTGTGACAGTTCAGCTTCTGATCGAGCGTGTCGGGCGGCGGTCGGCGCACGGTGGCGGTGAAAAGTGAAATCCCGCGGTCGCGCACGTCGGGATCGGCGGCCTTGTGCTCGGCGATGATGACGATGTTCGGGCCACCGATGTTGTTCGATGGGTGCTGACTGGGTGTCTTCTTGTCACCCCGGGTCACCATGAGGCGTATGTGCACCATGTCGTCCATGGCATTGCGGTCAACCGTTGCCCGCAATGCCGCTTCGACCCCGGACCGGTCCATCCCGATGTCGAGGTCGATGGCGGCAGCGCCGGCGAAGAGACGGTCGAGATGGCGGTCGAGGTGGGCGAACCGGCCGTGGTGCAGCCGGATGCCCTCCCACACGCCGTCACCGACCAGAAAGCCAGAATCGAAGACCGAGATCTTCGCTTCATGGCGAGGGAAGAACTCCCCGTTGATGTAGATCTCGATCGTCTCGTTGCGCTCGTCGGCGAGCGCCTGATGCGTGCTGCGGGCCATAGGCGTCACGTTAGGCCGGTCCAGGGGTGGCGCGGTGAGCCGGGGGGAGGTTGCCGAATCGGTGGAGTGTTGTGCTGACCGCCTGTTCCCGCACGTAGTGCAGAAGTTCGATCCGGCCGACGGCGATGACCGGCGCATCGGCGAGATGCACGTTCGCCTCGTTCGCTGCGGCTCGTAGATCTGCTCCGATCGGTGCGCCGACGACACGCGTTCGCTGTACACCGAGCGTGCCGAGTCGGCCAGCAAGTGCGTCCTCGGGTTCGGAGGTGGTGTCGCTCTCCACGAGCACCACGCCGGCGACGCGTGCGGCGCGGCGGACCAGCTCCAGATCGCGGGCATCGGCCCCCGGTCCGTGGCGGAGGAGTACCCGCTGGAGCCGGCGGTACCGGAACACGTTTTGCTCGCAAAACAGGCCGGTGGGGTCATGCTCGGGCACGAAGTGATCGGCCCAGACCTGCTCGAAGTCGTCGGGGTCACGGCTGGTCGGCGACCAGGTCCCGAGCTGGGCGACATAGTTCGGTCCACCGGCCTTCGCCCCCGGTCCGACCGTCGATCCTTTCCATCCGCCAAAGGGCTGACGCTGGACGACGGCACCGGTGATGTGGCGGTTCACGTAGGCGTTCCCAACGTCGACGGCTTCGGTCCATCGCTCGATCTCGCTCGGGTCGAGGGAGTGCAGACCACCGGTCAGGCCGAAGGCGGTGTCGTTCTGGAGCCGGATGGCGTGCTCGAGGTCGGTTGCGTGCATGAGTCCGAGGACTGGACCAAAGCATTCCGTTCTGTGAAACCACGAGCCCGGCTTCACGCCGATCCGAACGCCTGGAGACCAGAGATTCGTATTGCGATCGATCAACTCCGGTTCGACCAACCAGGTTTCGCCCGGTTCGAGTCGCTCGAATGCCCGTTGCAGGCGTTCGTTGGGCGGTCCGATCAGCGGTCCCATGACCGTTGCGGACTCGTTGGCGCCGCCGAGCCGGAGCGACCGCACTGCGTCGATCAGTTGTCGGCGGAATCGAGGAGACGTGTAGACCGATCCCACGAGGATCGCCAGGCTCGCGGCTGAGCACTTCTGCCCGGCGTGCCCGAAGGCGGAGCGAACGAGGTCGGTGACTGCGAGGTCGATGTCGGCGTGGGGGGTGATGACGAGCGCGTTCTTCCCGGAGGTCTCGGCAAAGAGTCGGATTGCCGGATTCCAGCTCCGGAACAGCTCGGCAGTTTCCGTCGAGCCGGTGAGGATCACGGTGTCGGACGTCTCCACGACGCGGCGGCCCGACTCGTCATCACCGGTTCTGACCAAAGCGCACAGATCCGGCGAGATCCCGGCTGCGACGATCGCTTCGTGCACGACCGAGGCGCAGCGGACTGTCTCCGGTGCCGGCTTGAGCAGCACCGCGTTGCCCGCCGCCAGCGCTGCGAGCACGCCACCGGCAGGTATCGCCACGGGGAAGTTCCACGGTGGAATCACGGCGATCAACCCGTGGGGGGTGAATCGTGCCCGAGGATGGTTGAGCTCGCCGATCCGCTCCGCGTAGTAGCGGGCGAAGTCGATGGCCTCGCAGATCTCGACGTCCGCTTCGGCGACGGTCTTTCCGGCTTCGTCGGCCATCGTCCGAAGCAGTCGGCCCCGTCTTGCGTCCAGTTCGTCGGCGACACGGTGCAGTGCCTGTCTGCGTTCGGCTGCCGGGGTCGCGCTCCACAGAAGCTGCGCCTGTCGTGCGCGTTCGGCGACTGCGTCGACCGCAGCCGGGTCGTCGATCTGCGAACCGTTTGTTCGGGCTGGTTCGAGGCTGCGAACGTGCCGCAACCATGCCCGGTTCGAGGGCAAGGTCGGGTCCGTCTCGGCCTCGTTGCGAAACGGCTGCGCGGGTTCGAACGCCGAGCGCGAGGTGCCGGATCGAAGCTGCTTGCGTCGAGGACCCAGAGAAGGCTCCGCCCGATTCGCAATCGACGAGCGGAAGCGGGTTGTTTCGGCTTCAAATACGGCGGACCCGGGCCGGAGGTCGAACAGGGCCCGCAGGAAGTTGTCAGCGGCTGCGTTCTCGTCGAGGCGTCGGAACAGGTAGCCGACTGCGACATCGAAGTCGGACGGATCGACTGCGGGTGTATAGAGGAGCGGACGGGTGTTGTTCGGGAGTGTTGCGGCCACCGCTGCGGCTTGGTCCTCCGCCATCCCTTGCAGCATCTCGACCTGAACTCGCGCGTAAACGCCTCGCTCTTGGGCGAGGATCAGGGTCCAGGCGAGGTGGAAGAGGTTGTGGCTTGCGAGACCGATCCGGAGACCCCGCAGCCGTTGGGGATCGAGCACCCAGTCGAGGCAGCGAGCGTAGTTCGCGTCAGTGTCGGCTTTCGTCGAGTAGGGCGCCTGCTCCCATCCATGGATCGCAGCGTCGACCTGTTCCATCGCGAGGTTTGCACCCTTGACCAAGCGCACCTTGATCGGTGCACCACCGGCATCGACGCGGTTCGCGGCCCAGGCGCTGAGCCGTTGCAGGGCTGGGAGTGCGTCGGGGAGGTAGGCCTGAAGGACGATTCCGGCCTCGATGTGGCGCCGAGCCGGATGGCCGAGCACACGCTCGAAGGCTTCCAGGGTCAGTTCGAGGTCGCGGTACTCCTCCATGTCGACGTTGATGAATGTCGGAGGGTCGGCCTTACTCGCGTGTTCGACGAGGTCGGTCAATCGCTCGCAGACTCGGTCGAGACTTTCTTCCCACGCCCACGGATTCAGCTGAGCTACGACACTCGAGAGCTTGACCGACACATAGTCGACGTCGGGTTGTGCAATCAGGTCGATCAGCGCGGCGCAACGCCGGTCAGCTTCCTCGTCACCGAGGACCGCCTCTCCGAGCAGGTTTACGTTCGACGCCCAGCCACCGTCGTGTTGTTCGGCCAAGTGATCAGCAAGTTCGTCTGCATCGGCGGGTGCGATGAGGTGCCCCACGATGGCACGCATACGGCGGCGAGCAAGCGGAATGACGAGCCACGGCATGGTTGGCCCGAGTCGGGCACCGCCTCGAAGCAGGAGGCGGTCGAGGGACGAGAGGAAGCGGGGGAGCGGCCCATCTTCGACCACGACTCGCAGCTGTATCGCCGCGACCCGAGTGTCGTCGGGTCGGGCAACCCGGTCGATGAACTTCATCACGAACCCGAGGCCGACCGGATCGGTCACCACGCCCTCGAGTCGCTTCATCGTCTGCCGGGATCGACGGGTCTCGTATGCCGCGGCTTCGCCGAGCCATTGTTCGACCATCGCGATCGCGGGTTCGATCGCTGCGAGTGCGTCGTCGGTGCCGGTGAGGGTCATGGCACCACTTTGACGGAGCCTCCTCGAACGCTCTTGTACGATCCGCTCATCGAGGGTGGATGTTTCGCACAATGCTGATCAAGCCAAATGCTGACGACGGTCTGTTCGACTGCCAGCCGGAACTGCTCGCGCTGTTCGAGACGTTGATCCATGTGATCTTTTGTGCGAAGGATCGAGACGGTGTCTACGTCGAGGTGAACTCGGCCTTCGTCCGTCGGACCGGGAAGTCGTCGAAGGCCGATGTGATCGGTACCCGCGCATCGGACCACTTCGCCACCGAGTTGGCTGAGCGTTACGAAGAGCAAGATGCTCTTGTCCTCGGAACGGGCGAACCGCTCTACGACGAACTCGAGTTGATCCGGCGACCCGATGGCCACCTTGGGTGGTACCTCACCACCAAACTCCCAGTCCGGGGCCCTGGCGACGACATCGTCGGGCTTGTGTCGGTAAGTCGCGATCTTGTGGCGCCGCCCGACGACCGCATCGGGCTCGATCAACTACGAGGCGTGGTTCGTCACATCCAGGAGCGCTTTGCCGAACCGATTCGGATTGCCGATCTCGCGGTTCTCGCAGACTGCTCAGAAGCACAGCTCGAGCGTCGGATGAAGCGTGTGTTCGGCGTGACCGCCACGCAGCACGTCCTTCGCGTGCGGGTCGAGGCTGCGACCCGGCTGCTCGCCGACACCGATCAGCCGATTGCTCAGGTTGCGGCGAACTGCGGCTTCTACGACCAACCGGACTTCACGCGTCGCTTTGCGCGGTTGACCGGCACGACCCCGGCGCAGTTTCGGATGCACGCTTCGAACGGCCAGACCGACCCCCCGTAGACTCGTCGCATGCTCGAACCCGTCTTGACCTCCGAGGGCGTCGCCGTCGTCCACCTCTTTTGTTGCCGCACGCCCGACACCGACGACCAAGCCGTGATCGCCGCAGTCGAGAATGCACAGGCGGCTGAGGTGCAGGTGGTCGCCGTCGCGGTCCTCGGCCACAAGGCGGAGCTGTGTTTCATGGCTCTGCACGCTGATTCCTGGAAACTCCGTGATCTCCAGACCGGGCTCATCAACGCCGGGCTGAAGGTCGTCGACAGCTTCGTGTCGATCACCGAGCTCTCTGAATATGCCCAGGGCATTCCCGAAGAGATGAAGAACATGCGGCTCTACCCGGACCTGCCACCAGAGGGAAAGAATGCGTGGTGCTTCTACCCGATGACCAAACGCCGTGAGGCCGAACAGAACTGGTATCGCCTTTCCTATGACGAGCGCAAGGAGCTGATGTACGAACACGGTTCGTCGGGCCGCCAGTTCGCTGGGCGAATCGTGCAGCTGATTACGGCCTCGACCGGTCTCGACGACTGGGAGTGGGGGGTGACGCTTTTCGGGGTCAAGCTCGATGACCTCAAAGACACCGTCTACACGATGCGTTACGACACCGCATCGGCGCTCTACGCGGACTTCGGACCGTTCTATACAGGCATGACGGGGCCCGTCGAGGAGATCGTCGCGCGCACCACCTGAGCCGTCTGTGCTGGGCCGGCGCGTCGAGGCGCTAGACTCCGTAGTTACGGTTCGCGGTGCCGTATCACCGCGTCATCCCATATGGAGGGGACTAATCCATGAAGCTTTCACGCAAGCTCACCATGGTGACCGCTGCGCTGTTGTCGCTCTCGCTGCTTGCTGCAGCGTGCGGTGACGACGCCGAAGAGGCGGTCACCGACGACGATTTTATCGTCGTCAACGAAGGCGAAGAGATTCAGATCCGGTCGCTGAACGCGATCACCGGTGACGTCGCCTTCCTCGGCGTTCCGAACCAGAACGCGGTTGAGGCCGCCATCGCTGACTATGGCGATATCGAGGGATTCTCCGTCTCGATGGGTCAGGGTCTCGACGACCTCTGCTCCGCTGACGGTGGCCAGGCCGCCGCGCAGACCATCGTTGCTGACGCCCAGATCGTCGGTGTGATCGGCACCTCGTGCTCGGGTGCGGCGACCGCTGCCGCCCCCCTGATCAGCGAGGCCGGCATCGTCATGATCTCGGGCTCGAACACCTCGCCTGCGCTGACCTCTGACCTGCAGGGCACCGCCGGGGACAACTACCACCCGGGCTACTACCGCACGGCGCACAACGACCTCTACCAGGGTGCTGCCATGGCTGCGTTCGTCTACAACGAGCTGGGCATGACCACCGCTGCGGCGATCCACGACGGTGACCCCTACACCGAGGGTCTCGCCTCGGCCTTCACCAACGCCTTCGAGTTGCTCGGTGGCACGGTGACCGGCTTCACCGCTGTCGCGAAGGAAGACACCGACATGGTCCCGGTCCTCACCGAGATCGCCGCCGGTTCTCCAGAAGCATTGTTCTTCCCGATCTTCTAGCCCGCCGGTGACTTCATCGCTGAACTGGCTCCGGGCGTTTCGGGTCTTGAGAACACGCAGCTCCTTGCAGCTGATGGCCTCCTGAACACCGACTACTTGGCGCTTAGCCAGTCCGAGGGTATGTACTTCTCGGGTCCTGACGTGCGCTTCGGCACCAACACCAACCAGGGCACCGGCAAGTCTGCGTCCGAGGTCCTCGCCGACTACGAGGCCAACCACGGTGAGGCGCCGTCCGCTCCGTTCTGGGGTCACAGCTACGACGCCGCCGCGATTCTCCTTGAGGCAATCGCGAACAACGCCACCGTCAATGACGCTGGCCAACTCGTGATCGACAAGGCCGGTATCCGTGCCTACATCACGGCGCTGCGTGGTTACAGCGGCCTTATTGGCACGATCAACTGTGACGACTTCGGTGACTGTGGTTCGCAGAAGATCACGGTCGTGTACCACACCGACTCGAGCATGGTCGACGCTGGCATGTCCAACGTCGTCTTCGAGTACGCCCCCTAAGCGACACTACGTCGACTCAGCGGTGCTGAGCTGATCTCGGTCGGCTCTGACTTCCGCAAGCAACGGCCCCCCTTTACCTGTGGTGGAGGGGGGCCGTTCGCGTTACCCTGACTCAGTCCCGGGGTCGCTTGGAGGGGAATCTTGACTACTGCAATGAGGCACAAGGCCGCGCCGCGAACCGGCGTGGACTGGTTTCTCCTGGTCCTCAAGGTCGCAATGTTCTCGGTCATCGGATTCGGCCTTTTTGCCTTCGTGCTGCAACAGATCGATCCGAACAACTGGCTCGCTCAGCAGATCAACGACGACGCCACCGGTCTCACCGCTGACCAGTTCGAAGGCCTGATCATCTCTGGCGTGTCGCAAGGTGCGATGTATGGCCTGATCGCCTTGGGCTACTCGATGGTCTACGGCGTCCTCGGATTCATCAACTTCGCCCACGGTGAGGTTTTCATGGTTGGTGCCATGACCGGCATGATCACCAGCAACAAGTTGTTGGAGGCGGGTGCCTGGGAGAGCAACTTCATCGCCTCGCTGCTTTTCATCGTGATGGTTGCGGTCGTCGTCTCGACCCTCACCGCCGTCGTGATGGAGCGGGTCGCCTACCGGCCGCTTCGAGGCTCACCCCGTCTTATCCCGTTGATCACCTCGATCGGTATCTCGTTCTTCATTCAGAATGTGTCGGTGGTGCTACTCGGCCCGGGAGCGAAGGCCTATCCCGACCTTCCCGACTGGTGGACCGAGACCCAGACGATCGGGTTCCTCGAGGTCCAACGGACGCGCCTGCTCGTCGTGGTCGTCGCCGCAGTGGCGATGGGGGCCCTGTGGTACCTCGTCGAACGCACCAAGACTGGCAAAGCCATGCGGGCGGTGGCCGAGGACAAGGAGATTGCTTCTCTCATGGGTATCAACGTCAATCGGATCATCGTCACGACGTTTGCCGTCGGTGGCGCGATGGCGGGTGTGGCCGGGATCTTGTGGGGGATCATGTTCCGATCGGTCGTCCACACGACCGGCTTTCTTCCCGGCATCAAGGCCTTCTCTGCTGCCGTCGTTGGCGGTATCGGCAATCTCGGGGGCGCCATGGCGGGTGGTCTCACTCTCGGCACCGCCGAATCGGTGGCACCGCTGCTGATCCTCGAGCCGCTCGGTGTTCGGGGGGTCTCGCAGTTGCGTGATGCGGTGGCGTTCTCCGCTCTGATCCTGGTGTTGTTGGTGAAGCCCACCGGCCTCTTCGGTGAGCGTCTCTCGGCGGACGATCGAGCATGAGCAAGACCATGACTCCCGAACTCGCTCCGCCTCGTGCGGTCCTCGATCAGGACTGGGGTCGTATCGGCCGCTTCGGTGGGCTGATCGCCCTCAGTCTCATTTTCGTCGCCTTGTCGAACATGCCGGTCTCGATGGAGACCTTCGATCTCATCGCAGACCAGGTCACCCTCGGCGATGTCTCGCTGTGGTGGCTGCTGTTGGTGGCCGGTTTCGCCGTCGGCAAGGAAGTCGTGCTTGAGGGCATGACCACCCATGCCCGGGGGCCACGCGACATCGTGGCCGGTGCGTGCACCGGCGCGGTCGCCGCAGCCGGCCTCTCGGTCCTCGCCGTGTTGATCGACAACTTCGATCTCCGGGATCCGCTGATCAACTGGAGCCCCCAGACCCTCGAGAAGTTGTCGCTCGGCGGCAGCGTCGGCAGCGGTGTGGTGCTGTGGCTGGTCGCGGGCGCCGCGATCGGTGGCGTCGGGGGGTCGCTCCACGTGCTTTCTGAACGGCCACGTCGACTTTTCGTCACGATGTTGGTCTCGGTGTTCCTCATTGCGATTCTCGAGACCGTTCTGAGCGACATCTCCGAGGACATCGCGCTCGAGTGGCTCGCCGACATCGTGTACGCCAAGCGCGGCGGTCTCACGATCGTCGGTGTGGTGCTTGTGGCTGTCCTCTCCGGTGCTTATTCGTGGTGGGGTCGGGTGCGGGCTCAGGAGGCCAAGGAACGGTTCCAGAGCCTCGAGGGTGCAGACCGCACGAGAGGCAATGCCATCGCCTTCGGGCTCGTCGCTGTTGCCACCGTGGTCCTGCCGATGGTGCTCGGCGGTATCACCAACGAGTTGCTTGCCAATGTCGGTCTGTTCGTTCTGCTGGCCCTCGGTCTCAATATTGTGGTGGGCCTCGCCGGCATCCTCGATCTCGGCTATGTCGCGTTCTTTGCGATCGGCGGGTACACGACCGCAATTCTCACCTCCCCTAACCGTGGGGAGTCGTGGCCCGACTGGATGCCCGACACCCCGTGGTTCGCCGCCTTGTTGTTGGTCATGGTCTTCGCTGCGCTCACCGGTCTTTTCATCGGTGCACCGGTCATCCGGATGCGCGGTGACTACCTCGCGATCGTGACCCTCGGCTTCGGTGAGATCATTCGCCTGCTGTTCCTTTCGGACTGGCTCGGGGGCTACACCGGCGCCGCTCAGGGCATCACCAACATCCCCGGTGTGAACGTCTTCGGATTAACGACGGTCAAGGGAACGAATCCGCAGGCCGTGTTCTACCTGGTTGCGGCGTTCTGCGCGGTCGCCATCTATGTGTCGTGGCGTCTCGAGAAGTCGCGCCTCGGTCGGGCTTGGATGGCGGTCCGGGAGGACGAGTCGGTCGCTGAGGCGATGGGCATCAACACGGTGAACGTGAAGCTGATGGCGTTTGTCGTGGGTGCTGTGCTGGCCTCGTTCTCGGGTGCCATCTTCGCCGCCAAGGTCGGGTCGATCTTTCCGACCTCGTTCATCATTCTTGTCTCGATCGTGATCCTGGTGGTTGTAATCGTCGGCGGGATGGGCAACATCGCAGGTGTGATCGCCGGTGCGGTGGTGCTGATCGGTGTGCTCGGCGGCCCGAAGCAGCCCGGTCTGCTGCAGGAGTTCTCCAACTTCAAGCTGCTCATCTACGGCGCGTTGCTCATCTGGATGATGCTGCAGAAGCCGGAGGGGTTGATACCGAACGTTCGCCGCACCAGAGAGTTGCACCAAGAGGAGTTCCTCCAGGACGCATGGCTGCGGGGGGAGATCGACACCGATGCCGATCCTTCCGAGGGAGGGGTGGCCCCGGCATGAGTGAACGACTCCTCACCATCGACAACCTGAGCGTCACGTTCGGTGGCCTACACGCCCTGCGCAATCTCGACTTCCACGTCGATCAAGGTGAGATCGTGTCGGTGATCGGCCCGAATGGCGCCGGCAAAACGACGTTCTTCAACATGATCTCAGGCATGGTCACCCCCACCGAAGGCGACATCCTCTTCAAGGGCGAATCGCTGATCGGCCTCGATCCCAATCAGGTCACAGCCCGCGGCATCGCCCGGACATTCCAGAACGTTCGCCTCTTTGCGAACATGACGATCCTCGAGAACGTGATGGTCGCCCAGCATTGCCGCACGAAGCAGGGACTGTTCGGTGCCCTGTTCAACACCAAATCGTTCAAGGAGGAGGAGGCAGCGATCCGGGCCCATGGGGAGAAGGTCCTCGGGTTCTTCGGATCACGTCTCGTTGGATACCGCCTCGAGCAGCCCGCATCGGTGTTGTCGTACGCCAACCGACGCCGCCTGGAGATCGCGCGGGCGATGGCCACGAAGCCCGAGGTGATTCTTCTCGACGAACCGGTGGCAGGCATGAACCCGAAGGAGTCCGAGGAACTGACGGCGCTCATCGGGGAACTGCGCAGCGAGTGGGGCTTCACGGTGGTGATGATCGAGCACGACATGGGCGTCGTCCGTGATGTCTCGGACCGGGTCGTGGTGCTCGATCATGGTGAGACCATCGCTCAGGGCAGCTACGACGAAGTCTCGACCAACCCAGACGTGATCGAGGCCTATCTCGGTCGACCTGCGGAGGAAGCATCGTGACCGACCAGACCACAGCCACACCCCTGCTCGAGTTTCGGGGTGTCAACACCCACTACGGTGCCGTCCACATCCTCAAGGACGTCGACCTGGCGATCTACCCCGGTGAACTGGTGTGCTTGCTCGGCGGGAATGCGTCGGGGAAGTCGACCACGCTCAAGACCCTGCTCGGAATGGTCACTCCGACGACGGGTGAAGTCGTGCTCGATGGTGAGGTGGTCAACGACAAACCCACGTCCTACCGCGTCGAGCGGGGCGTCACGATGGTTCCCGAGAATCGACGCCTCTTCAAGCGGTTGTCGGTCAAGGAGAACCTGCAGTTGGGGGCGTATCTGCGCACCGACAAGGACGGTATCGAACGCGATCTCGAGCGGATCTACGAGATGTTCCCTCGGGTGAAGGAGCGCCTCAACCAGAAGTCGGGCACCCTCTCAGGTGGCGAGCAACAGATGGTGGCCGTGGGCCGAGCCCTGATGGCCAAACCTCGGGTGTTGCTGATGGATGAGCCGTCGATGGGGTTGGCCCCCGCACTGGTGCAAACCAACTTCGAGTTGATCCAGCAGATCCACGAGGAAGGTGTCGCGATCTTCATGGTGGAACAGAACGCCAACATGGCGTTGTCAATCGCCGACCGGGGTTGGGTGCTCCAGACCGGCCGAGTCGTGCTCGACGATTCCGCCGATGCGCTGCTTGCGAATCCGGACCTCCGGGCCAGCTATCTCGGCGACGGCAAACGCTGAGTTCGACTGCAGCTTGCGTCAGTCGGGCCGAACGTCGGCGACGGATGCCCAGGGGGTGAGCCGGTCAGCCGGCATCACTAAGTGCAGGAGTGCGCCGGTCCCCGACGCCATCGCTCGCTTCATCGCCGGGCCGAACTGTTCGGTCCGCTCGATCCGCTCGGCGTGCATGCCGTAGGCCTCGGCGATCGCGACGAAGTCAGGGTTGACGATCGGCGTCCCGCTGATTCGCTCGGGATAGCTACGTTCCTGGTGGGCTCGGATCGTGCCGTACATCGCGTTGTCGAATACGAGCACGATGGGTTCGAGTCCGGCCTGTCGAGCCGTTCCCAGTTCCTGCATTGTCATCTGGAAGTCACCGTCGCCGGCGAAACAGATGACCGTGCGATCGGGGTACGCGGCCTTGGCCGCGATGGCGGCCGGCAGGCCATAGCCCATGGTGCCGTTCTGGGGGGCCAAGAGACGCGCTTCGGCGCCGTAACGGAAGAGCTTGCCGTTCCAGATCGAGAAGTTGCCGGCGCCGTTGGTGAGGATCACGTCGTCGGGGAGGTTGGCCTCGAGCCAGCGCATCCCCTCGGCCATGTCGAGATCTCCAGGCTGGGGTGGCGCTCCGAAGCCGTCGAGGAAGGCGGCCCGACGCGTGGTCCGCCATTCGGCCCGCTGCTCGGCTCCTGCCACGGTGCGATTGCGGAGGAGGCCAATGGTTACCGATGGGTCGCCACAGACGCCCACGGTGGTCGGGTAGATCCGGCCGATCTGGGTCCTCTCGGGGTGTACGTGAACGATTCGCTGGGTGGGCTCGTCGAGATCGATCAGGGTCCAGGCGGCGGTTGTCATCTCACCGAACCGGATGCCGAGCCCGACAATGACATCGGCATCGAGGATCGTGTCTCGCACAGCCGCCACCATCGCGATGCCTGCTTCACCCACGAAGTGGCCGCTGTGGTTGTCCATGAGGTCGTGAAACCGCCACGCAGCGACGACTGGAATGTCGTTGTCCTCGGCAAACGCGGCGAGGTCGACGCGAGCATCGAGCGTCCAGCGACCACCGCCGGCGATGATCACGGGGCGTTCGGCTGTTTCCAGTTCGGCGATGATCGCATCGATCTCGGCGTCGGTCGGCGTTGCGCGTTCGATCTCGAGTGGTGTTACGTCAGTCGCCGCGGTCGATGCCCGAAGCATGTCCTCGGGGAGCGCGATTGCTACTGGTCCGGGCCGACCCGACACGGCGATCTTGAACGCGTGCTGCATTGTTTCGGCGAGGTCGTCGACGTGGTCGACTTGGTTCACCCATTTGGTGAGTGAACCGAGAAAGCGCTGGTAGTCGAGCTCTTGAAAGGCTTCACGCCCAATCTCATGGGTACTGACCTGCCCGATCAGCACCACCATCGGTTGGGAGTTCTCGCGTGCGGCGTGGATGCCGGCTGACGCGTTGGTTGCTCCCGGCCCGCGGGTGACCATGCAGATACCGGGTGAGCCGGT
Organism: uncultured Acidimicrobiales bacterium; assembly: GCA_905480195.1. GTDB lineage: Bacteria > Actinomycetota > Acidimicrobiia > Acidimicrobiales > Aldehydirespiratoraceae > UBA11606. The sequence continues at coordinate 5,945 of CAJQPN010000005.1, read as the reverse complement.
GAGTCGGCCCCAGGCTTCGGCCATGTAGGCAGCTCCGCCTTCCTGGCGGCAGATGACGAAGTCGATGTCGGTGTCGTGAAGGGCATCGAGCACCGCGAGGTAGCTCTCGCCGGGTACGCCGAAGGCGTGAGTGACTCCGTGGGAGACGAGGGCGTCGACAACGATTTGGCCACCGGTACGGATCGCGCCCACGGCCTAAAGGTCTTCGACTGCGGGAAACGTGTCGGGGTGCACGATGTCGACGGTTGCCGATCGCTGCTGGGCGAGCATGCCGCCGTCGACCTTGATGACGTCACCGGTGATGTAGGCGGCGTCGTCACTGGCGAGGAACAGTGCGGGCCCGGTCATGTCGTACGGATCGCCGATCCGCCCTGCGGGAATGTTGAGGCCTCGGTAGGCCCGAGCCTCCTCGTCCATGCCGGCGGTATCGATCGAGCCGGGCATCAAGGCATTGACCCGAACGTTGTAGGGGCCGAGGTCGAGCGCCATCGCGCGTGTGAGCGCCTCGATACCACCCTTGCTTGCGTCGTAGGCGGTGAAGCTTCGATGGGCCCGCGTGGCCCCGCCGGAACTCATATTGATGATTGAGCCCCCGCCCTTCTTGGCCATGATGCGGGCGGCGACGTGACAGCACAGGAAGTGCCCGGTGAGGTTCACGTCGATGATCCGCCGCCACCACGTTTCGTCGGCGTCAAAGAAGTGCAACATCGGGCTCACGAGGCCGGCATTGTTGACCAGCACATCAACGGTGCCGAAGGTATCGACGGTGCGGTCGAACATGCCCCCGACCTGACCGCTGTCGGATACGTCGGCGGGGGCGGCGATCGCGGTGCCGCCGGCGTCGTTGATGCCGGCGGCCACCCCCTCTGCTGTGGTCGTGTCGACGTCGTTTACGACGACCGATGAGCCGACCGAGCCGAAGCGTTCTGCGATTGCCTGGCCGATTCCCTTGCCGGCGCCGGTGACGACGACGACCTTCCCTGCGAGGTCCGGGTGAGTCATGCGACGTACGCTAGCGTCCTCGTTCTTCAGGAGGAGCGGTCATGGCGTGGATCGAACGGGTTCCGGACGACAACTGGAGTGGCGATCTCGAACCGCTCCGCGAACGGGTCGTGGACCGCGATGCGAACCGGATCGACAACATCATGAGCGTCCATTCGCTCAACGCAGCGAGCGTTGCCGCCCACGATGCGTTGTATCGGTCGGCGATGGCGGGAACGAAGACGTTGCGCAAGGTCGAACGAGAGTTGATTGCCTACATCGTCTCCGACATCAACGACTGTCACTATTGACTTACGCACCACCGTCGCGGTCTGCGCCGACTTCTCAAAGACGATGCACTGCTCGCCCGGATCGACGAGGGTTGGGAGACCGCCGGGCTCGACCTCAAGCGGACGGCAATGCTCACCTATGCAGTCAAGCTCACGCGGACGCCGGGCGAAATGGTCGAGGCCGACGTCGACGCACTGCGAGCTGCCGGTTTCACTGATCGCGATGTCCTCGACATCTGCGACGTGACGGCCTACTACGCGTATGCCAATCGGATCGCCGATGGCCTCGGGATCGAAATCGAAGACTGGTACCCACCGGAGCCACCGATGGGTCATTGGGGGGACGACGGGTGAGATTCTTCACCGACGCCGACATCGGAGCAGCGCTGCCGTGGCCAGCCCTGATCGAGGCGATTGAGCAGATCATGGTCGAGCCGGGTGCCACCTCGCCGGCTCGCACGCTCCACACGGTGCCCGACGGCAACGGCAACGATGCTTCGTTCCTCTTGAAGCCTGGGTGGGTCGCTGGGGAATTGATCGGGGTGAAGGCGGTGACGGTCTTCCCTGACAACGGTGCGCAGGAGCTCCCGATGGTGCAAGCAGGCGTATTGCTGTTCGACGGTACGACGGGATCGCTCGTCGGGGCCTGCGAAGCAAACGTGCTGACCACTCGCCGCACCGCAGCGGCCTCGGCGGTCGCTGCGAAGCGCCTTGCCCGACCTGATGCCCGAACGTTGCTGGTGGTTGGGTCGGGTGCGCTGGCACCAATGGCTGCGCAGGCCCATGCTGCGGTTCGAGACTTCGACTCAATCCGGGTCTGGGGGCGCGACCGAGCGAAGGCGGCAGCGGTCGTCGATGCGCTGGCTGCAGAAGGGCTGTCGGCCGACGTGGTCACGGATCTCGATGCTGCAGTGGCCGACGCCGACGTCATCTCGTGTGTCACCGGGGCCACACAGCCGATCGTGCGCGGTGCACTGCTGCGCGAAGGGACGCACGTCGATCTGATCGGGGGCTTCAACCGCGCCATGCGTGAAGCCGATGACGACGTCGTACGACGGGCATCGGTTTTCGTCGACACCTACGACGATGCGGTCATTGCTGGCGATATCGCGCAGCCTCTCGAGTCCGGTGTCCTCACCCGAGCCGATCTGGCCGCCGACCTCGCCGAACTCGTCGCCGGAACCCATCCGGGCCGCACCCGCAACGACGAGATCACGATGTTCAAGTCGGCGGGAACGGCGCTCGAGGATCTGGCGGCTGCTCGCCTCGCCCTCGGCTGATCGACGACGCCGGCTGGCTGGAGAGCTCGCAAGGTTCGGTCGGTGGAGCGGTCGACCCGGTGAACTCCGAATGGTTATCTGCGTCAGCCGGTCGTGATTGTGCCATCCGGCGCCATCACGATCGCGTCGGCAGCGGTGAGGGCGCCGTAGGTTGCTTCGTCGACCGTGAAGATCGGCACGGTGATGTCGTAGAGCTCCTCGGCGGCGAGTGCGCCGATCACGAGAATCTCGTCGGCGTGCCGCATTACGATCCCAGCCGGACCGATCCCGGCTCGGAGAACCTCGGTCAGAACCGACGAACCGCTGCTTGAGCCTCGCCCCGACGGCAGCAACAGGATGCGGCCGACGATGGACTCACCGACCTGGGGGTGGGCCTGGTCGATGATGGTGCCACTCCACGGGTCGAGGCCACCCCAGAAGCTGATCGGCTCCTCGAGATGAAGAACTGGGCCGCGGGCCTCACCGCTCATCAACACGCGCTCGGCGTCAGGCATCGGCCCACACGCCTTCGTCGCGGACGATTTCGCCTCGCACGGCCGATTCGATGCAATCTTCTACCGAGCCGAACGCAACATCGACGCCCAGATTGCCGGGGGCGTAGTAGGCCCATTTCGCGGAGTCGGTCATGGCGACGCCGTCGATATCTTCCATGATCGGTGTGATGTAGGTGCAGGTGTCGGTGACGATCTGTACCCCGCTGGCCTCGAGGAGCGGGATCCAACCGCGCAGTGCGATCTCGTTGGCGACGCTGCGGCCGGTATTGATGTAGAGCCGAACACTCGGATGGACTCGGCGGCCGTCGAGGGCCTCGACCACCCGTCCGAATTCGGCCACCGAGTAATGCGGCGTGCCCAGACTTACGACACCGAGCTTCGACGACGTCGAGGTGGTCAGCTGATCTCGAGCCAGTCGGAGGTCAGCTGCGGTCACGACAGAGGTCTCGGCGGCGCGCTCGCCGCCGAGCGCGGCATCGAGCGTCGGTGCCTCCGGGGTCGAGCCAACGAGGTGGAACATGCCGACTGCGCCGGCAGCTGCGCTGGCAGCGCCGAGGGCCTTGAGGAGATGTTCGGCGACGTGGTTCGGAGCGCCGACCACCACCGGCACCGCCTTGCCGACCCGCTTGCCGATGTGGTGGCCGAGCAAAGGGTAGAACGCATCGAGTGCGATCAGTCGCTCGGGCACAGCGCTCACATCGAAGACGACCGTCGCTCGGCGATTGGCGTCGAGATGCAGGCCGGCGAGCGGAGCGCGCCCGGTGATCGCAGCCGAGATGTCGAGGAAATCGCCATAGCGGTGTGTGCGGGCGCCGAGGACCGAGTTGGCGAACACGATCGCGTTGGACTCGGCCCATGCAACGTGCTCACCAACGTTGGGTCGGTTGTCTTGTTGGTACGGGGCGCAGGTGAACGTCGGCTGGCAGCCCATGCCTTCGTAGAGCTCCATCAACAGTCGCCCTTGCGAAGCGGTGTGGGCGTCACCTCGAAAGAGTTCGGGGTGGATCAGGTCGAGTGAACTGACGTTGAGGGTCGCGGGCACGACGACCTGAGCGCCACCGTCGGCGAGGCGCTTGGGAAAGTCGACGCTCGCCTGGCCGTTGTACAGGCACGAGTCGATGTGGGCACCGGTGATGTCGACAAGTCGCTCTGCTCGCATCACTTCGGCGGTCCGGCTGACGATGCGCATTGCGAGGGCGGCGGCTGGACCGCCATCGCCGTTGAGAAGCGCTTGGTCGCGGTCGTCGAGGGTGAGTGGCATCGGCGTCACCGTAGTCTGACGGCGTGGACGCGCAGCCCGAAGTGACGCTCGCAGACGACGAGGCGCGCCTCGCTGCGTTTGCGTTCGACCTTGCCGATCGCGTTGAGGCTGCGATCCCGGACTGGGTTGAGCGTTCGCTTCGAGCGAGGGGTGGCGCAGCGTTCGACCCGGTGACCGCATCCGGTGTTGCGGTCGAGACCGCCGCCGTGGTCATGCCATCGCTTCGAGTGCTCCTCGCCGCTGATGTCGACGCGACTGTGGGCTCTCCGCTGGCGTCGCTCAGGGCCGGCGTCGGCGCAATGACCAGGTGCCTGGAAGCATGGGGATCGCCCCGCCCGCCGAGGGACGAGTTCCAGGAGCGGCAGTTCCCGAATGACCCGTTCGGACTCGGCCCGGCAGCCTTCAGCGATATCGACCCCTCCCTCCACGAACCGGGGCTGTTGTGGGGCGCAGCCAGGGCTCACGTTCACCTCCGACGTCGTCGCGAGGTTGGCGATGGCTGAGAAGGTCGTCATCACCCGAGACCTGATGGATGGCAGCCGCTTTCGATCGGCTGCTCCTGGGGTCACCATCGTGCGGTCGGCCACGGACGACGCGCTCACCGATGCCACCTTGGTACTGGTCGACCTTGCACTCGGTCTCGATCTGGCTGCGATCGTGGCTGATGGTCGCACCGTCATCGCCTATGGCGCGCACGTGGATGACGACGCGCTCTCGGCGGCCAGGGAAGCAGGTTGTGCCGATGCGCTTGCGCGCTCGATCGTCTTTCGCCGCGCCGCGGAGCTGCTGGGCTGAGACGGCCCCGGCTCGGTAACAGACCGATCAGCCTCCAGAAACAATCTAGAAACCTTCGATCTTTACCGTTCGGTCAGTCCCTGGGCTAGCTGCGGGGCGAAGGACTGGAGGAAGTCAATGGAAGGCAACACCGCCTGGATGTTGATCAGCACTGCACTCGTGCTGTTCATGGTGCCGGGTCTGGCCTTGTTCTACGGGGGCATGGTCCGTTCGAAGAATGTTCTGAACATGCTGAACATGAACACGTATTGTCTCGGTATCGTGCCGCTGCTCTGGGTGCTGCTCACGTTCTCGTTGGGCAACAGCGGCGATGGTGAGGGCCTGGAGGCATTCATCGGCAACCTCGATGCGCTTGGGCTCTCCGATGTCAAGGGCACCGATGCGCTGATCGCCGTCGCCTTCTCGATGACGTTCGCCGCGATCACACCGGCGCTTATCGCCGGCGCCGTCGCCGATCGGATGAAGTTCTCGGCGTGGGTCGTCTTCGTCCCCGTCTGGAGCCTCCTCGTCTACACCCCGGTCTTCTACTGGGTCTATTACGGCTGGCATCACAGCAAGCTCGACCCGGCCGCCATCGACTTCGCCGGTGGCACCGCCATCCATATCAATGCCGGTGTCGCGTCGCTTGCGCTGGTTTTGGTGCTTGGCAAGCGGGTGGGTTGGCCGAGTACGGCGATGCCGCCCCACAACCTGCCGTTCGTGATGCTGGGGGTAGGCATCCTTTGGTTCGGGTGGTTCGGGTTCAACGGCGGTTCGGCCTTCGCCGCCGATGGTGTAGCAGCCCAGGCTGTCCTCAACACCTTCGTCGCCGGTGCTGCGGGCATGATCGCTTGGCTGCTGATCG